>NZ_JBIVAL010000007.1:219336-494214 GCF_044745505.1 Streptomyces sp. NPDC086989 | reverse complement strand
ACGAACTTGCTCGTCTGGTAATTCTGCAGCCCGATCGACCGGACGAGCATCGTCACCCGGCTCTGCGGCAGGTTCTCGTGCAGGGCGTAGAACATTTCCGCCGCGCTCTGCGCCCCGCCGACCACGACCGCCCGGACGGGTTCGTCCCGTGGAATGCGTGCAATGCGCGTCCGGTACTGCGCACTGTGGATCAGCCGGTCGTCGGGCAGGGAGGAAAACACCTCCGGGACCCGCGGGTCACGGCCGCCGCCCACCACCAGATCGCGGCAGCGGATCTCGTCCCCGTCGGTGAGCAGGACGCGCCACCCGGACACCGATCCGTCCGCGTCCACCACCGGGTCGACCTGCGCGGCCCGGGCGCCGTAACGGATCTCCACCCTCTCCAGCGACGTGGCGACCCACTGGAGGTAGTCGGAGAACTCCCACCGGTACGGGTGGAAGGTGCCCAGGTTCACGAACTCGTCCAACCGGCCTTGCTCGTGCAGGAAATTGAGGAACGTGAACCTGCTCGACGGATTGCGCAGCGTCACCAGGTCCTTCAGGAAGGACACCTGGCTGCGCGCCCACGGCATCAGCAGGTCCCGCTGCCATTTGACGTCCGGGCCCTGCTCCAACAACAGCGTTCCGTCCGCCAATTCGGCGGATCCGGACTCCTCGATGGCCACCGCGAGCGCCAAATTCGCCGGCCCCGCACCGATCGCCAGAACACCGACCTCCCGAACAGCCACGCTTCCCCCTCGCACAGTGATCCCAGTCGCGGACAGGCAGTAGCGAGGCTAGATTTCCGCCGTTCCCGGGAGATAGGGGAACTTGTCCCTTCGACTGGGGAATCTGGTCGGGAAAACGCGGGGCGCAAGCGGGATCTCAGGACACCGGGGCGGGATCGCCGCCCGTCCGGGCGGGGGCGCCGGCCGGCGCGGCGTCCACCGCCCCCGCGGTCCGGCCGGCCTCCACGGCCCCCATGGCGGCCAGTCGCCGCAGCGCGGAACGGCGTTGGACGACGGCGACGGCGGCGACCGCGGCACCGAGCACCAGCCAGCCCGCCGGCCCGGCCGTCATCACGGCGCCGGTCAGCAGGACCGGCCCGGCCGACTTCTGTAGGGACTGGGACATGCCCGCCACACCCAGGTACGAGGCCCTCGCCTCCCGGGGGGCGAGGGAAACGGCCAGCTCCCAGGAGCTCACGGAGCGCAGCAGTTCGGCGGCCGTGACGAGCCCGGCCGCCGCCAGCAGGGCGATCGAGGCGGCCCAGGCACCGTGTCGGGGGGTGAGGGCGATGAGCGCGCAGCAGCCGAGCAGCACCAGCCCGTACAGCCGGGCGGCCGCGGCGGCCTGACGGGGCAGGCGGACCCGCGCGGACACGGTCATCTGCAGAACCACGACGAGCACGGTGTTGAGGAGGAGGAAGGCGGGGACCACGGCGTGCGGCGCGTCGGTGTGGCCCACCAGCCACAGGGGCAGCCCGACCCCCAGGATCGAGTCGTCCAGGCACAGCGGGATGTCCAGGAGCACGAACCGCAGATAGCCGCGATCCCGCCACGGGCTCCGGGCCGCCGGCGGCTGATCGTCCGGGGCACCGGCATCGGCGGCCGTGGTTCCGGCGCCGGCGGCCTCCCCACCGGGGCCCGCGGCCGCACCGGCCGCCCCCGGTGCGGCGGCCGCGGGGGCCGCACCCCGCCGGCCTGCGCCGCACTCCCGGGTGCGCCACACCAGCGCCGCGGCGGCGAGGAACGACAGCGCGTCGCCCAGGATCAGGACCTGGTACGCACCGCGGGTGCCGACGGCCAGGCCGAGGGCGGCCAGGCCCGCGCCCAGCGCGTAGCCGGCGTTCGCCACGCTCCGCGACAGCGCCTGGTACGTGCCGCGCCGCTCGCCCGCCGCCCGCGTGGCGAAGAGCATCTCGAGCATCTTGGCGGCCCGGTCGCCGAGCGAGGTCACGGCGACGACGAGCAGCAGCACGTCGAAGCGGGTGACCACGAGCAGCGCGCTGATCGTGCCGAGGCGCAGCAGGTGGCAACCGATCAGCAGCGTGCGTACGGGGAAGCGGTCGGCCAGGTGGCCCGCCAGCGGCGAGCCGGCGACGCCCGCCACTCCGGCCGCGCCCAGCAGCAGGCCCAGCTGCCGCCCGTCGAGACCGGTCACGAAGGTGAAGAACAGGACGCAGGACGCGCCCCACACCCCTGTCCCGGTGCGGTCCAGCAACTGGGCGAACAGCATGATCCGGGCGTCCCGGCCGCCGGGTGGCCGCCGCAACTGCGCCAGCAGTCCGGCTCCGTCCCGCCCGCCCGTCCGCTTCCCCGCACCGCGCTGCCGCCTCATGTCCGTTCCTCCGCATCCCCCGGTAAAAGTATCTCGATGTCGAGATACTTTGCGCAGCCTGCCGGAGAATAATCTTGACGTCAAGATAAATTCCCGGGCCGACGGCCGCCCCGGCGCTACGCTGACCGCAGGGACGTCGAGGAGGGACCGTGACCGAGCGCAAGCCACCGGGCGTGAGCGTCGAGTCCTGGGTGGACCGGCAGATCAGGGAGGCCGCCGAGCGCGGCGAATTCGAGAAGCTGCCGGGCTACGGCAAGCCCCTCGCCGCGATCGACGCCCCGTACGACGAGTTGTGGTGGATCAAGGACAAGATGCACCGCGAGGGCTTCGCCGCCCTGCCGCCGGCGCTCGCCCTGCGCAAAGAGGCCGAGGACGCCCTGGAGGCGGTGCGCGCGGCCCGATCGGAGCGCCAGGCGCGCGACATCCTCACCGCGGTCAACGAGAAGATCCGCGCGGCCCTGCGCAGGCCGCCGCCGGGACCGCCCCTCCACCTCACCGAGTTCGACGTCGACGACGTCCTCAGGACCTGGCGGGAGAGCCGCGGCGACTGACGGCGCGCCCGGGCCGCGGTCGCGGCGCGCCCGGCCGCGGACCACCGACAGTGCTACAAATGGTCTCGTGGCCCATCCTTGCAACCCGTGCCGGGGACGTCGGTGCGGTCACTGAGCCAAAAGCGCCCGCGCAGCGTCGCCCGACAGGTCTTCGTCCTTCAGGTGGCGATCGTGGTGCTGCTCGCCGCCGGTGCCGTACTCGCCCTCGTACTCCAGTCCCGGCACGACGTGGACCGCGAGGCCCGGACCCGCTCGGTGGCGGTCGCGCAGACCTTCGCCCACTCGCTGGGGCTGCGCCAGGCGCTCCGGGCACCCGACCCCTCCAAGATCCTCCAGCCGCTCACCGAGGTGACGCGCAAGGACGCCGGGGTGGACTTCATCGTCGTGATGAACGACCAGGGGATCCGCTACACCCATCCGCTGCCCGACCGCATCGGCAAACGGTTCGTGGGCACCATCGCGCCCTCCCTGGCCGGCCAGGTGTACACCGAGAGCGTGAAGGGCCCCCTGGGCCAGGAGATCCAGGCCGTCGTGCCCGTCTTCGCCGACCCGTACAAGGACGGCGGCCCGGTCGTGGGCCTCGTGTCGGCCGGGCTCACCGTCAAGAACGTCACGGGCGTCTTCCAGCGGCAGCTGCCCCTCATCCTCGGCACCAGCGCGGTCGCCCTGGCGCTGGCCACCGCCGGCGCCGCACTGATCAGCCGGCGGCTGCGCCGCCAGACCCGCGGGCTCGGCCCCCTCGAGATGACCCGCATGTACGAGCACCACGACGCGGTGCTGCACTCCGTCCGCGAGGGCGTGCTGATCACCGACGGCGGGGGCCGGCTGCTCCTCGCCAACGACGAGGCGAAACGTCTTCTCAGGCTGCCGCCCGACGCCGAGGGCCAGCACATCCGGGAGCTGTCGGGGCTCGACCGGCAGATGGCCGACCTGCTGCTGTCCGGCCGGGTGGCCACCGACGAGGTGCACGAGGCCGGGGACCGGCTGCTGGTCGTCAACCAGCGTCCGACCCGGCCCCGCGGCAGGCCCGAGGGCACGGCCGTCACCATCCGCGACTCCACCGAGATGCAGGTGCTCAGCACCCGGGCCGAGGCGGCCCGCAAACGGCTCAGGCTGCTGTACGACGCGGGCGTCGGCGTCGGCACCACCCTGGACGTGAAGCAGACGGCCCAGGAGCTCGCGGACGTCGCCGTCCCCCGCTTCGCGGACTTCGTCACCGTCGATCTGGCGGAACCCGTCCTGCTCGGCGACGAGCCCACGAGCGTCAAGATCGACCTGCGCCGGACGGGGGTGAGCGGCATCCGGGAGGACGTGCCGCTCTACCCTCGGGGCCGGCTGATCGACTTCCTGCCGTCCACGCCCCAGGCGCGGGGGCTGAACAGCGGCCGCGCCGAGCTCGTGACCGATCTGACCGAGGCGCCCGGCTGGCACGCCCAGGACCCGCCCCGGGCCCGGGCCATCATCGACTACGGCGTCCACTCCCTGATCACGGCGCCCCTGAAGGCCCGCGGCGTCGTCCTCGGCGTGGTCAACTTCTGGCGCGCCGAGAAGGAGCCGTTCGACGAGGAGGACCTGACACTGGCCGAGGAGCTCGTCGCCCGCGCCGGGGTCAGCATCGACAACGCGCGCCGCTACACCCGCGAGCACGCCCTCGCGGTGACCCTCCAGCGCAGCCTGCTGCCGCGCGACCTGCCCGAGCAGAGCGCCGTGGAGGTCGCGCACTACTACCTGCCCGCGCAGTCGGGGGTGGGCGGCGACTGGTTCGACGTGATCCCGCTGCCGGGCGCCCGGGTCGCCCTCGTCGTCGGCGACGTCGTCGGGCACGGCCTGCACGCCGCCGCGGCCATGGGCCGGCTGCGCACGGCCGTCCTGAACTTCTCCTCCCTGGACCTGCCGCCCGACGAGCTCCTCGCCCGCCTCGACGACCTCGTCCAGTACATCGACCAGAGCGTGGACGGCGACGGGGCCGAGGGCGGCCTGATCGGGGCCACCTGCCTCTACGCCGTGTACGACGCGGTGACCCAGCGCTGCACGGTGGCGCGGGCCGGCCACATGCCGCCGGCGGTGGTGCGCCCGGACGGCACGGTGGAGATCCCGGAGCTGCCCGCGGGCGCGCCGCTGGGGCTCGGCGGGTTCCCGTTCGAGTCGGCGGAGCTGGACCTGAGCGAGGGCACCCAGCTGGTGCTCTACACCGACGGGCTGATCGAGGACCGGGCCCGGGACATCGACGAGGGGCTGGCACGGCTCCGCGCGGCCCTGGCACACGCGGACCGCAGGCCCGAGGAGACCTGCCGGGCGGTCCTGGAGCAGCTGCTGCCGGTACGTGCGCGCGACGACGTGGCCCTGCTGGTCGCGCGGACCTCGGCCCTGCCCCCGGAGCGGATCGCCGAGTGGGAGGTCCCGTTCGAGCCGAGCGCGGTCGGGGCCATGCGGGCCGTGGCCGTGGAGAAGCTGGAGGAGTGGGGCCTGGGAGAGCTCGCCTTCGGGACCGAGCTGGTGCTGAGCGAGCTCATCACCAACGCGATCCGGCACGGCGCCGAGCCGGTCCGGGTACGGCTCCTGCACGACCGGGTGCTGACCTGCGAGGTCTTCGACGGCAGCAGCAGCTCGCCGCGGCTGCACTACGCCAAGACCACCGACGAAGGGGGCCGCGGCCTGTTCCTGGTGGCCCAGCTCAGCCGCCGCTGGGGAGCCCGGTACACACCCGAGGGGAAGGTCATCTGGTCCGAGCAGCCCCTGTCCGGCCCGGAGGAGACCTGACCGTCCCCGGGCGGGGTGCTGGCGGCCGCGGAGATCCGCTCAGCGGATCCGGCGCACCCGCTGGCTGGTGAGTTCGTACCGTGCCCCGATCACGGCCAGCTTCCCGGCGGCGACCCGGGCGGCGAGATCGGGCTCGGCCGCCAGCCGGGAGCGGACGAGCCGTACGTTCTGGGTGACCGCGGCATCGACGCGCGCGTCCCGGCGCAGCGTCCGGTCGACGGCCGGACGGATCTGCTGCGCCAGGTAGCGCAGGTGGCCCGGCAGCTGGTCGAGCCGCTCGGTGGCGCGGACGGCGGCGGTCACGGCCCCGCAGGACTGGTGCCCGAGGACGACCACCAGCGGGATGCCCAGCTCCACGACGCCGAACGCGATGCTCCCGAGCACGGCGTCGTCCAGCACCTCACCGGCGGACCGTACGGTCATCAGATCGCCGAGCCCCTGGTCGAAGACCAGCTCCGGCGGTACGCGGGAGTCGACGCAGCCCAGGATGACGGCGAACGGGTGCTGTCCCCCGACCAGCGCCTGACGTACGGTCCGGGTGGCGTCGGGGTGCCGCTCGTGGAAGGTGCGCCAGCGGGCGTTTCCCGCGGCCAGCTCCCGCAGCGCCGCCTCGGGGGTGCCGGGCCGCGGACCGTAGGGGCCGCTCCGGGAGCCGGCCCCGGTGGAACCGCCGCCGGCCGCCAGACCGGCGCCCAGGGCCACGGCCCCGGTCAGGGCGCCCCGCACCAGCGCGCGCCGTCCGTGGGTCCCGTCGGCCCGGTGACGCTCGGCAAGGACGCTCATGCGGGCAACGTAGGTCCCACCGGGCCGGGGATCCGCAGACAGGCCCGCCCTTGGGGAACTCTTGGGCACAAACACCCCGGCCGGGGGCCGGTCAGTGGTGTGCCGAGGGGCTCTGGCCCCCGTCGAAGTACGCCACCAGGGCCGGGTCGAGCGGCGGTACCCGTCGGGGCGTGCCCCCGGAGCGCAGGGATTCCGTCGCCAGGCAGCCCACCGCGACCGCCATCCGGGCGGCGACGGGCGAGGTGTCCGTCGCTCCCCCGTGGCGGGCGAAGCGCAGGAATTCGTCCATCAGCAGCGGGTCGGCGCCGCCGTGACCGCCGCCCTCCGTGTCCGGGACGGTGTGGGTGGCGTCCGGCCCGGCCCGGTAGCCGGAGCGCCGGCTGTTCCAGACGCGGACCTCGGCGCCCGGGCCGTCACCGAAGTTCTCCAGGCGGCCGGCGTCCCCGATGACGGTGTAGTTGCGCCAGTAGTCGGGGGTGAAATGGCACTGCTGGTAGGCGGCGAGCACCCCGTTGGTGAGGCGCAGGTTGAGCAGCGAGACGTCCTCGACGTCGATGACCGGGTTGAGGCCGCGCTGGGTGTGCGGGGGCCAGTGGCCGTCCTCCTGGCCCTCGGGCGGCCGGTCGTCGCCCCTGGGCTCACCGGGGGCACGGCGGTGCGGGTTGTCCCCGTAGACCATGAGGTCGCCCATCGCCTGGACGTCGTCGGTGTAGGCGCCGGCCAGCCAGTGCAGCACGTCGATGTCGTGGGCGGCCTTCTGGAGCAGCAGGCCCGTCGTGTACCGGCGTTCGGCGTGCCAGTCCTTGAAGTACCAGTCGCCGCCGTGGCCCACGAAGTGCCGTACCCACACGGTCCTGACCCGGCCGATCGCCCCGGCCGCGATCAGTGCGCGCATCGTGCGCACCACGGGCATGTGCCGCATGTTGTGCCCGACGTACAGGCGGGTGCCCGTCGCGCGGGCGGTGCGCAGGATCTCGTCGCAGCGCTCCACGGAGATGTCGAGCGGCTTCTCGACGAAGACGGGCCTGCCGGCGACGAGCGTCCGGCAGGCCAGGTCGGCATGGGTGTGGTCGGGGGTCAGGACGAGGACGGCGTCGATGCCGGGGCCCTCGGTCACCGCCCGGGGATCGGCGGTGACGTGCGCGCCCGGGAAGGCCGCGGCGGCCGCCGCCCGGGCCCGCGGACCGGGATCCGCGACGGTGGTGACGGTGGCGCCGCGGCCCGGCCGGTGCGCCGTGCGCGCGAGGCTGCCGCGGAGCCCGAACCCGAGGACGCCGATGCGAAGGTCGGTCATGGCGGACTCCCTTCCCCCCGGCGCCGCGTTCATCCGCCCGGCCGCGCACCGGATGCCGCCCGCGCCCCGCCGGGGCAGGCTGTGCGCAAGGCCATCCACCACCGCACAGACGAGGACCGCGCCATGTCCCACAGTCGGCGTATCGGCGTCATCACCGCGGCCGCAGCACTGCTGCTGACGGTCACCGCCTGCTCGGGCCTGGGCCGGAGCACCGTCGGCGTGCTCACGTTCCGCGGCAACGACTCGCCGGTCTTCCTGAGCTACTCCAACACGCCGGTGGTGGGCTGTCACAAGATCGCGCTGCCGAAGGGCGCGACGCACGTCGAGAACAACACGCTCGTCGACATCATCCTGTACCCGACGCTGGACTGCAGGAAGGTCGCCGGGGCCGACGGCATCTACGTCGCCACGACGCTGTCGGACGTGACGGCCCCGGTCGCCCTGCCCTGGCGCAGTTTCAGCGTCGTCCACTGACCCCGGGGCGGGCCTCACCCCAGGAGGGCCCCGGCCGTCGGGGCGACCGTGCCGAAGAGGTCACCGATCGTGGCGAGGCTCGCCGTCTGGAGGGCTGCGGCGGACACCGGGCTGCCGTCGGGCGCGGTCAGCGCGCGGGTCGCGGTGGCGTCGGCGACGACGCAGGGGCGGTAGCCGAGGTGGAAGGCGCCCTGGGCGGTGAACGTGACGCACATGTGCGTCATGAATCCGGCGATCACCAGGTCGGGGCCGGCGCCCAGCTCCCGCAGGGTCTTCTCCAGTTCGGTGGCGTGGAAGGCGTTGGGGGCCTGCTTGACCACGACCGGTTCCCCCTCGCGCGGCGCGACCTCCGCGCTGATGGAGCCGATCTCGGCCCGGATGTCGTACGGGGTCCCCTCGCCGCCGTCGTTGACGACGTGGACGACCGGGGTCCCGGCGGCCCGGGCCGCCGCCAGCAGGCGGGCGCCCGCCGCGAGGGCCTGCTCGGCGCCCTCCAGGGCCAGCGCCCCCGACCGGTAGGTGTTCTGGAAGTCGATCATGACGACGGTGGACCCGGCCAGGCGGGGGAGCTCGCCCGGGAGGCCGAGGAGCTCGCGCAGCGTGGTGGACGCGGGCACGGGCACGGCGGACGCGGATGCGGATGCGGATGCGGATGCGGATGCGGACATGGTGGACCGTCCTTCGGGTCGGGAAGCGGGAAGCGGGCACGGCGAAGCCGTGCTCCGGCGCGGGTGCGCCGGGCAGTGGGTGGTGCGTGCTGGGTGGTGCGTGCGTGGGGGGTGGTGCGTGGTGGCTGTGGGAAAGGGTCAGTGCGCCGTGCGGAACCGGCGCCGGTAGGCGGCCGGGGTCGTGGCGATCTGCTTGCGGAAGGCCCGGTGCAGGGTCTCCACCGAGCCGAGACCGGCTGCCGCGGCGACTTGTTCCAGCGGCTCGTCGGTGGTCTCCAGCAGCCGTCGGGCGGCCTCCACCCGTACCGCTTCCACGTACGCCGCCGGGCTGGTGCCCAGCTCCTTGCGGAAGGTCCGGGCGAGGTGCCGCTCGCTCATGCACATCCGGGCGGCGAGCGCGGCGGCGGACAGGTCCGCGCCGAGGTGGTCGGTGATGTGGGCCCGCAGGGCGTCGATGTCCCTGCGGGAGGCGGGCGGGCGGCTGAGCGGAACGCTGAACTGGCTCTGGCCGCCCTGCCGCTTGAGGTACATGACCAGCTGCCGGGCGACCGCGAGGGCCAGGTCCTCGCCGTGGTCCTCGGCCACCAGGGCCAGGGTCAGGTCCATGCAGGCGCTGATCCCGGCCCCGGTCCACACCCGGCCCGACCGTACGAAGATCGGGTCCGGGTCCACCTCGACCCGCGGGTGTTCGGCCGCCAGCTGGGCGGCGGTGGACCAGTGGGTGGTGGCGCGGCGCCCGTCCAGCAGGCCGGCCGCGGCCAGCAGGTGCGCGCCGACGCACACCGAGGCGACCCGTGCGGCGTGCGGGGCGGTGGCGGCGATCCACCGCACCACCTCGTCGTCGACGCGGGCGACCGGGCCCTCCTCGGCCGCCTCGACGGCGCCGGGCACCACCAGGGTGTCCACGGCGGCGCCGACCTCGGCGAACGAGAGGTCGGTGACCAGCCGGACGCCGGCCGAGGTGGTGACCTGGCCGCCGTCCGGACCCGCCAGGCGCACGTCGTACAGCCGGCGCCCGGCCTCCCGGCCCGCGAGGGCGAAGACCTCGGCGGGACCGGTGACGTCGAGCAGGTCGACATCGGGGAAGACCGCGATCACGACGCGGTGGGGCGTGGACATGCGTCCATCCTGGCCGTGCCGCCGGACGTCCGCAATGACGGTTGTCTGTCACATCGGGACATCGGCCCGCGGGGTCCGAGTGGAGCCCGGTCCCCGCTGCGCGGATGATGGAGGTGCCCCGCTCCGGTCGCTCACGACGCCGGACACGGGCAGGGACGGTGACGCAACATGCCCGCGAACGCTTCCGCCCACCGCTCGGTCAGGGTGAACGCCTACCTGGACGCCCCGCTGTCGCGGTGGCTCTGGCTGGTGAAGTGGCTCCTGGCGATCCCGCACTACATCGTGCTGGTCTTCCTGTGGATCGCCTTCGTCGTGGTCAGCGTGATCGCCTTCTTCGCGATCCTGTTCACCGAGCGCTATCCGCGCGGCCTGTTCGACTTCAACGTCGGCGTGCTCCGCTGGTCGTGGCGGGTCTCGTACTACGCGTACGGCGCCCTGGCGACCGACAGGTACCCGCCCTTCAGCCTCGGCCCGGAGCCCGGCTATCCGGCACGCCTGGAGATCGCCTACCCCGAACGCCTGTCCCGGCCGCTGGTCCTGGTGAAGTGGTGGCTCCTGGCGATCCCCCAGTACCTGGTCATCGGCTTCTTCACCGGCGGCATGCACCACGGCCGGTGCGCCGGCGGCGGTCTCATCACGCTGCTCTCCCTCATCGCGGCGGTGGCGCTCGCCTTCACCGAGAAGTACCCGCGCGACCTGTTCGACCTGGTGGTGGGGCTGAACCGGTGGGTGCTGCGCGTCGCCGCCTACGCCGCGCTGATGACGGACGAGTACCCGCCGTTCCGGCTCGACCTGGGCGGCGACGACCCGGCCCCGGCCCCGGCGGCCTCCCCCGGACCGGACCGCGGCGGACCGGACTCCGCCTGACCGGCCCGGAACCGGAGGGGCCCGCCGTCCGACCAACTCCCCATCGGGGCGCCGGCCGGCGCCCGGCTCCGGCAACCACGGGAGGGCCACGGATGGGCGGACTGGACGTACGCATGCGGGGGGTCGCCTGCCGCCACGGCCGCGTCGAGGCGGTCGCCGACGTGGACCTGGAGATCGCAGCGGGCGAGCGCGTCGCACTGACAGGGACCAACGGCTCGGGCAAGACCACGCTGCTGCGCGCGGTCCTCGGACTGCACCGCCAGGTGTCCGGGAGCATCCTGGTCGGCGGCCGCGGCACCGCTTCGGCCGCGGAGTGGGCCTGGCGGCGGCGGTGCTGCGCATGGATCCCGCAGAAGCCGGCGGCCGGCCGCTTCCCGCTCCTCGGCGACGAACTCCTGGCCAGCGGCGGCGCACCGGCCGAGGCCGCCGAGGCGGCCCGGAAGCTGGGGGTCGGCGCGCTGCTCGGACGGCCGCTGCACACGCTGTCCGGCGGCCAGCTCCAGCGGATGTACCTGGCCCGGGCCATCGGATCGGTGGCCGCCGGGGCCGAGGTGCTGCTCGCCGACGAGCCGACCGCCGCACTGGACTTCGGCGGCCAGGAGGAGGCGGCCGACGTGCTGGCCGCACTGCCGGTGACCCTCGTCGTGGTCACGCACGACCGGGCACTGGCGCAGCGCTGCGACCGCGTGCTGGAGATGGCCGCGGGCCGGCTTCGGGAGGCCGGGTGATCCTCGCCGGCGCCGCTCTCGGCGAGCTGCTCCAACTGGTCCCCGTACAGCGGGCCGGATTCGCCCTGCTGCTGGCGGCGGCCGGCCTGCCGGTGATCGGGGTGGTCATCGTGGGGCTCGACATCATGCCGGTCCGGTTCGCGATGATGCACGTCGCCCTGCTGGGCATCGCGGTCGGGCTGCTGACCGGGCTCGACCCGATGCTGTGCGCGCTGGTGGCCTGCGCGCTGGCCGGGGCGGGAGTGGCTCCGCTGGCCCGGACCCCGGACGGGCTGTCCGGGGCGATGGGCCTGCTGATGAGCCTGGCCATCGCCGCCGCGCTGCTCGTCCTGGCCGTGTCGGGGGTCAACGCCTCCGGTGCGTTCGCCCTGTTGTGGGGGTCGATCCTGTCGGTGGGGACCGCGGACCTCGTGGTGCTCGGCGCGCTGGCGGCCCTCGTACCGGGGTTGTTCTGGTGGCGGCGGCGCGACGTGGCCCTGCTCCTGTACGACCGTGAGCTCGCCCAGTGTTCCGGGGTTCCCGTGCGGGCGCTGACCGTGGTGCTGCTGGTCCTGGTCGCCGTGGCGGTCGCCGGCGCGATCAAACTCACCGGCGCGCTGCTGGTCGACGCCCTCACCCTGCTCCCGGCTCTCGCGGCCCGCCGCCTGGGCACCTCGCTGCGGTCCATCACCCTGTGGGCGGTCGGGATCGGAGTGACCGTGAACCTCACGGGCTTCCTCGTCGCCCTCCGTCTCGACTGGCCGCCCGGGCCGGTCCTCGTCCTCACCGCCGGGACGGTCGTCCTCGCGGTCCATCTCGTTCCCGAACGGAGCATCCCCACATGGCGCGCACCCGCGTCCGATTCGCTTCCCTCCTCGCACTGAGCGCGGCACTCGCCCTCGTCACCGGCTGCGGGGCCGAAGCCGGCGACGGCACCGCATCGAAGGACGGCACACCCGGCCAGGGCGGCGGGAAACCGGTCGTCGTGGTCACCACCAGCTGGGAGGGCGCCTTCGCCAAGGCCGCCGGAGCCGAGGACGTCAAGGTGATCGTGCCCCAGTCCGTGCACCACGCCCCGGACTACGACCCCAAGCCGTCCGACCTCGCAGCCGTCGGCAAGGCCGACTTCGTGCTGTACGCGCCGTTCGAGCCGTACGCGGCGAAGATCAAGGAGGCGGCGGGCTCGAAGGCCAAGCTGGTCGAGGTGAACCTCGACAACGACTCCGGCAGGGCCAGGTCCGAAGTGGCCCGCCTGGGCAAGCTGTTCGGCACGGAGACGGCGGCCGCGCAGTGGACGGCCTCGTTCGACGCCGAGTACGCGAAGCTGGCGAAGGACGTCCGGGGGGCCTGGCCGGGCGGGCGGAGCCCGGCGGTCGTCAGCCAGGTGTTCACCACCTGGTCGGCCGAGCTGGCCGGGGCCACCCAGGTCGGCACGTACGGTCCCGAAGCGGTCACCCCCGCGCAGCTCGCGGAGCTTTCGGGGAAGAAGCCGGCGCTGGTCCTGGACAACGCCCACATGACGACCGGGACCGTGCTGCCCGACTCGGGCGCCAAGCAGGTCGAGATCGTCAACTATCCCGGCGAGGACCTGGACCTGCTGCCCGTCTACCGCAATGCCGCGGCCGCCCTGAAGAAGGCCATGGGCGGTTCCTGACGGCCCGCGGGCACAGCGGGAGGGGCGGGAGAGCACCGAAGTGCTCTCCCGCCCCTCCCGCCTCTGATGCCTCCTGCGCCTCCCGCGCCTACGGCAGCCGGGCCGCGGCCCGCGTCCAGACCGTGCCGCGCGCCTCGTACTCCAGCATGGACTCCACGTTCGTCGCCGCGTCCGCACCGAGTTCCCGGCGTACGAGCCACAGGGCGAGGTCGAGACCGGAGGTGATGCCGCCCGCCGTGACCAGGTCCCCGTCGTCGACGACCCGGGCGTTCTTGAGCATGCCGCCCTGCTGTTCGAGGTCGGGCCGGGCCCTGTGGTGGGTGGTGCAGGGCCGGTTGCGGGTCACTCCGGCGGCGGACAGCAGCATGGTTCCCGTACAGACGGCGCCCAGGGTGAGGCCGGGGCGGACCGCCGCGGCCAGGTTCCGGGGGAGCACGCCGCTGCGGATCTCGGCCCACACCCCGGGGCTGTCGCGGCGCGCGTATCCGCCGCCCGGCACGAGAAGGACGTCCGCCGAGCCCGGGGCCCAGGCGTGCTCGACCCGGACCTGGGTCCCGTACGCGGCCTGCACCGTGCCCGGGCCGGTGGCGGTGACGTAGCGGACGTCGACCGCGCGGTCCGTGAAGAAGCGGGCGGCGCAGAAGACCTCGTAGGGGGCGGCGAAGTCGAGCTCCTCCACCCCGTCGTACATGACGACCTGTACGCGCAGCGGTCCGGCCGGATTCGCGGCGGTCGGTGGTGGCGTCGCGGAGGCCGGCGCTGTGGCCGCGCCCGCCACTGCGGCGGCGCCGATCGCGGTCGAGGCGCGGAGCAGGTTCCTGCGGTTCATCCGGTGGTCCCGTCGTCGTTCCGTCGTTCCGTCGTTCCGTCCTACCGTCGTGCCGTCGTGCCGTCAGCCCGCATGGGCGAGCGGGGGTGCGGTGGCCGCCCCCGCGAGCCGTTCGCGCAGGGCGGTGCGGTCGGGTTTGCCGGCCGGGGTGAGCGGGAGTTCTGCCAGGACCAGCAGCCGCTCGGGGTGTTTGCGCCGTTCGAGGCCCCGGCGCGTGAGGTGTGCGGCCAGCGAGGCGAGCGTGGGGGCCTCGGGGCCGCGCGGTACGACGCAGGCCGCGAGGCGCTCGCCCATCAGCGGGTCCGGGACTCCGACGCACACCACGTCCCGGATCCGGGGGTGGGCGGCCAGCTCCCGCTCGACCTCGGCGGGGCTGATGTTGGCCCCGCCGCGGATGACGATGTCCTTGAGGCGGCCGACGAGGTGCAGGACGCCGTCCCCGTCGATCAGGCCGAGGTCTCCCGTGCGGACCCAGCCCCCGGGCGTGCGGTAGCGGGCGTCCAGGTCCGGGGAGGCGACGTAGCACATGGGGGTCATGGGGCCGCGGGCGATGATCTCGCCGATCTCGCCGTCGGGCAGCTGTTCGTGCGTGTCCGGGTCGGCGATGTGGATGTCCGCGACGCGGGGGTCGGGGCGGCCGGCCACGATGCCCGTCCCGTCGGCGTCCGGGACCTCGCGGCGCAGCCCGGTGTGACAGTTGACGCCGTCCGCCGAGCCGTAGAGGTTGACGACCGGGCAGCCGAACGCGCGGGCGGCGTCCTCGGCCGTGGTCTCGTCCAGGGCCGATCCCCCGAGGACCAGGGCGGTCGGGGAGGGCAGTTCTCCCCCGCCGGACCCGGGGTGTCCGAGCCGGTCCAGCATCATGCGGACCATCGTGGGGACGCCCAGGACGTGCGTGGGCCGGTGCTCGCGCACGGCGGCGAGGGCGGCCTCGGGGGTGAAGTGGTCGAGCAGGATCAGGGTTCCGCCGTGCCGGGCGAGGGTGACGGCGGTGCCGCTGGATCCGAACGCCGACCCGAGCGGTACGAGGAACAGACAGCGCGGCGGGGTCGCGTCGGGCATGAGCGAGGCGAGGAAGTTGCCCCGGCCGCCGGCAAGCGCGTTGTGGGAGTACGCGACCATCTTCGGTTCCGCTTCGGAGCCGGAGGACACCAGGATGCGGGCGGCGCCGTCGGGGTCGGGGCGGGCCGGAACGAACTCGGTCGGGTCGGAGCGCAGCAACTCGGAGAGGAGAATCGTTCCTTCAGAGGCGGTTCCCGTCCGTCCCGCGGCGATGACGTGGCGCAGGGCCGGCAGGGAATCCGCCAGGGCCCGGAGTTCGGCGGCATGGTGGTGGCCGCGGTGTTCGACGGCGGCGATGACCGCGACGGCCTCGGCCCGGCTCAGCAGGTTCCCGGCCTCCAGGCTGCCGCGGCCGACCGGGAAGGGCAGTGCCACCGCGCCGAGGGCGGCCAGGGCCAGCTCGGCGATGACCGCGTTCCGGCCGCCCGGGAGCTGGACGCCGACCACGTCGCCGGACCGGATGCCGAGGCCCGCGAGGCCGGTGGCCAGACATCGCACCTTGCGGTCCAGGGCGGTGTAGCAGAGCGCGCCCTTGGCATCGATGACGGCCGTGGCGTGCAGGTCGGCGATCTGCCGGGCGCGGAACAGGCTGTAGAGGTCGAGGTCGGGGCAGGTCCCGTCGGCCGCCCAGGCACGGCGGAGGCCGGCGGGCAGCAGGTCGTGCAGGGCGACGGTCATGCGAAGCTCCAGGGGTCGGGAACGGCGGGGGCACCGTGCGCGTCGCGGCTGATCGAGCCGGGGAAGCGCGGGTCGTGGTGCAGGTCGGCCGGGTCGGTGGTGACCGCGGTCGCGGACAGGCCGTGGTCGCGCAGCTGGGCCAGGGCCGCGCCGGTGGGCAGGGCGCGCAGGTCGTACGCGGCGGCCGCGGGCGCACAGGCGTCGGTGGGGGCGATCCAGCCGTCCGCGGTGCGCAGCGGCCGGCGGAATCCGGCGGGCCGGCGCGGCTCCTGCCCGCGCAGCGCCCGGCGCAGGGCGGGGGCGGTGAGGGCGTCGGCGGCGCCGAGCAGCGAGGAGTCGACGCGGACGCCCGACCCGGTGCGCTCCCGCAGGAGCAGCCCGGCCAGTACGGCCTCGGCTCCCATGAGTCCCCCCAGGACGTCGAGCAGGGTCATCAGGGACGGCGCGGGGGCCTCGTCCCGCGGGCGGGCGGCTTCGCCGACGCCCGTGCGGGCCTGGACCATGAAGTCCGTGCCCATCGGGGCGTCGGGGACGCGGTCCGCCCAGCCGCCGGTGTACGCGTAGACGAGCGCGGGGTTCACGGCGGCCAGGTGCGCGGAGTCGAGTCCGAGCGCGGCCGCCTTGCCGGGGGCCCAGTTGTGGAGGAAGACATCGGCCCCGGCGGCCATCTCGCGCAGCCGGCGGCGGCCCGCGGCGGATTTGATGTCCACCTCGGCGGCCTGCTTGCCCCGGTTCAGTGCGAGCCAGCGGGCGGAGATCCCCGAGCAGGCGGGCGGCATGCCGCGCAGCGGGTCGCCGCCCGGCGGCTCGATCCGTACGACGTCGGCGCCGAGCAGCCCCAGCAGGTGGGCGGCGAGCGGGGCCTGGATCCGGCGGCCGGCTTCGAGGACGGTGAGGCCGGCCAGCGGACGGGCCGCGGAGGGCGCGGTGGCGGGGCCGGTCCGGGCCCGGGGGCCGGATCCGTACGGGGCGAGGGACCAGGGCGGGGCGCCGTCCTGTTCGGCGGCGCGCTCGTCGAGGGTCCGCAGCCGGCAGACCTCGGCTCCCGAGACCGCGGCGGCGCCCTCGATCCGCCGCCAGGTGTGCGTGCGCGCCGTGGTGTGCAGGGCCGGGGGGAAGGGGGCGCAGGCCGTGGCGTACCGGAACTGGAACGGCCGCCACCCGGCCCGGACGGCGTCGAAGGGGGCCTCCAGGGCCCGCCAGAACGCGGCCCAGGAACCCGGCTCCAGGGTCTCCAGCTCGAAGACGACACCGTCGGAGGAGGTGAACGGCGGTCCTCCTGGGGCGAGTTCGACGGCCTCGCCCTCATCGGCGCCGGCCGCGGCGAGATACTGGGACACCGCCAGCAGTCCGGCCCGCTCGGCGCTCGTGGACACCCTGCCGGCCGGGCCGCCCCGGGCCTGGGCCAGCAGCCCGGCGAGCAGTCCCGAGACGGCGAGGACGCCCGTGGCGGTGGTGGCGTAGTCGACGGCCAGCCCACGGGGGGCGCCGTCGCGCCGCCCGTGCACGGCCATGATGCCGGTGGCCGCCTGAACGGTGGCCTCGTCGCCCATGCCGTCCGACGGACGGGCCGACCAGCGCACGGACGCCTCCTGAGGGTCGAACCCGGCGCCGGACAGGGTGAGGCGCGCCGTACGGCCGTCGCCGGACCCGGCGGTCCTGCGTCCCGCGCCCGCGCTCGCGGCCGTGCCCGGGCCCGCTCCCGAGTCCCTCGTCTCCATGCTCGCGTCCGTCCTCGCGTCCGTCCTCGGGCCCGTCCTCGTGTCCGCGCCGAGGAGCTCCAGATGCTCCACGGCCGGGCCCAGCAGCCCGGGCGGCCCCGAGGCGGCGAGGTGCAGTCCTTCGAGCGGCCGGACCGTGCGGGTGACGGCTGGTGACGCCATGCCTCTCCTCTTCTCCTGGCGCGGCGGCGGTGACCGGCGCCCCGGATGTGCTCGACGCGGGAACCCGGGCGGGTACGCGCCCGACCAGTTCCCCGGGGAGACAGTCGGACGGCTGCTCCCACGGGTTCCCAGGGCGTTGGAGGAAGTGGTGCAGAACCGAGAGGAAGCCGGCCGGGAGGCCGGCGGTGCAGGTCCCGAACCGCACCCCGGAGAAGCCGGGTTGCGGGACCGGGTCGAGGAGTTCGTACGGAGTCGGGTCATGCCGTACGAGCCCGTGCTCGACGCGGGTGGAGTGCACGGCGCCGCGGCCCTGCGGGAGTTGCAGGACCTCGCGAAGCAAGAGGGCCTGTGGGCGCTGCCGCACTCGGCCGAACTGGGCGGTCAGGGGCTTGCCTTCGCCCGGTACGCACGGCTCGCCGAGGCCGAGGGGGCCAGCGACCACGGACCGGCGGCCCTCGGCTCCGCGTCCCTGCTCGATGCCACGATGCTCCGCAGGCACGGCGGCGACCGGATCCGCGCCCTGTACCCCGGACGCCTGACGGCCGGGGAGCTGCGCGCCTGCTACGCGATGACCGAGCCGGACACCCCGGGCACCGACCCGGCCGGTACGGTGACGCGCGCCGAGGAACAGCCCGACGGCAGCTGGCGGGTCACCGGCCGCAAATGGTTCGTGTCGGGTGCCGCCGGGGCGGACCTCGTCACCGTCCTGGTCCGGACCGACGGGGAGCCCGGCGACCGCGAAGGCCTCTCCCTCCTGGTGGTGCCCACCGGCTCCCCCGGCTTCCGCGTCGTACGCGAACTGCCCGTGTTCGGGGCCGCCGGCCAGTGGGAGATCGGGTTCGACGGGGTCGTCGTGCCCGGCGACCACCTCCTCGGGCAGCGCGGACAGGCCCTCGCCATCGCCGGGGAGCGGCTCCAGGTGGGCCGGACCCTGCGCTGCCTGCGCTGGCTCGGCCAGGCCCAGCGCGCCTTCGACCTCATGTGCCGGCGCGCCGGCTCCCGTACGGGGTCGCGCGGTCCGCTGGCCGGTCACCAGCTGGTCCAGCGGCACGTCTTCGAGGCGCTGCTCGCGCTGCGCACCACACGGCCGCTGGTCCACGAGGCAGCGGCCGTGATCGGGGCGGGTGGGGACGCGCACGTGGAGGTGGGACTGGCCAAGGTCGCCGCGGCCCGCATGCTCCAGCAGGTCGCGGACGCGGCGATCCAGGTGCACGGTGCGGCCGGGCTCGGCCCCGACACCCCGCTGCCGGCGCTGTTCCGCACGGGCCGCGCGGCCCGCATCCTCGACGGCCCGGACGAACTCCACATCACCTCGGTGGCCCGCCGGGTGCTCCGTACGTACGGACCCTGAGGCGCGGCGGCGCGCCCCGGCGCCGGTCAGACCTCCAGGAGGCCGGCCGGCCCGGTCAGTGCGGCCAGGCCGAGGGCCAGGAAGAAGTCGCCCCACACCAGTTCGTGCCGGACCGCGATGCCCCGCTGCGCGTCGTAGCAGCCGTCCAGGAGCATGCCCCGGGTCAGGTGCTCGCCGACCAGGCGTTCCAGGATGGCGGCGGCCCGGTACGCGTACTGCGCGGCGCGTGGGCCCGGCAGGCGGGCGAGTTTCAGCAGCGCGACGGCCGCGATGGCGGCTGCGGAGGTGTCCAGCGGGCCGACGGGCCGTTCCTCGTCCGCCGGCGGGACGAGCGGGGTGCAGGGTCGCGTCCACACGTCGGCCAGTCGCTCCGCGGCCGCCCGCAGCCGGTCCGGGGCGGTCCCGGCGACCTCGGGGCGGTGCAGGGCGTCGGCCACCGCCAGCAGCAGCCAGGCACTCCCCCTGCTCCAGCCGGCCGGGGGCTCCGGGCACGGCCGCCAGCCCGCCTGCGCATCGAACTCCCAGGCCGGTACGGTGCGTCCGCCCGCACCGAGGCACAGGTCGAGGTGCCGGTGCAGGTGGGATGCGGCGGCCCGTACACCGTCCGGGCCCGCGGTGGCCAGCAGTGCGACCGTGCCGGGCACGCCGTCCACCCGGGCCAGCAGCCGGGGGCCGCCGAAGGCCGCTCCCCAGGGCACCAGCCCGAGTCCGGTGTCGAGCGCGGCCAGCACCGCCCGTGCGCCGGCCGCCCGCAGCTCGCGCGCACCGGCGTCGTCGCCGGCGAGCGCCGTCCCGTACCAGAGGATCAGCCCGCGCGCGGCGGTGTCGGCCTCGACCCAGCCGGCCAGTCGCGCCGTGCACGCGGCGGCGGCCGCCCGGTCGTCCGCGTCCCCGGTGTGCCGGGCCCGCAGCCACAGCAGCCCGGCCCAGAAGCCGCCGGTCCACGCACCGCGGCCGGTGGTCGTCCAGTGGCCGGTGGCCGGGTCGGCGTACAGCGGGAACCGGTCGCCGGTCTCGGCACGGGTACGGGCGGCCCGGTCGAGGACGTCGGACAGCGCCCGCCCGGCCCAGTCGCCCGGGCTCACGCCGCCGCCTCCGTGCGCGGGCCGCGCCGCTCCCGCCCGGCCCAGGCCGTCGCGACGGCGCCCGCCAGCGCGAACTCCCCGGCGACGAGCAGCCAGCCCGGCCCGTACCGGCCCGCCTCGGCGAGCGGCCCGAACAGCGGGGGACCGATCGCGAACCCGGCGAAGAACCCTGCGGCGACGAGCGCGGAGTCCTGGCCGGCCCGGCCGGGGGCGGCCCGCTGCATCACCAGCACCATCGAGACGGCGTTGCCGGAGACGGCGAACACGCCGACGGCCACGGCGGCCACCCAGACCAGTGGCCGTACGTACAGGGCCGCGGCCAGCAGGGACGCGGCCAGGACCGCCCCGGCCGCCAGTCCTGCGGGCAGCCGTTCGGCGCGCCCCGGCCGGGCCGCCCTCGACCAGCCGACCCGCCCGGCGACACCCGCGACGCCGAGCACCGCCACCAGGGCCGCGGCCTGGGTCGGCCCCATGCCGAGCTCGCGGGCCCCGAAGAGCGCCACGTACGTGTTGACCGAGGCGATGCCGCAGCCCAGGAACAGGGAGAACACCGCCAGCCACGCGACGGCGCCCCGCGGCAACAGCGACGTGCGCGGCTGCCCCCGTGTCACAGGCGGATCGGCGGGCAGTGCCCGGTGTGCCCAGAGGGCGGCCGCGGCGGCCGCGGCGGCGGCCGTCCAGAGCGCCCCGCGCCAGCCGACGGCTGCGGCCAGCGCCGCCAGCGGCAACCCGGCGGCGAACGCCCCGAGTTGTACCCCGGACTGTTTCATCCCGGTCACCGCTCCCCGGCGGGCGGGCGCGACGGCGGCCAGGATCGCCTTGTTGGTCGCGGGATTGGCGAGCGCCTGGGGCACTCCTCCCAGGGCGACGGCGGCGAGCAGGAACCCCGGGCCGGACGCGGCGCCGATCAGCGCGAGCGCCGCCGCTGAGACGAGCAGCAGCACGACGAGGGAGCGGCGCGGCCCCGTCCGGTCCACCATGCGGCCACCGACGGGAGAGAGCACGGCCGCCGCCCCGAAGCCAATCGTCGTGGTCAGACCGAGGACGGTCGGCGAGAGGCCCCCTTCATCCACCAGGCGCGGGCCGAACGCCCCGAGCAGGAACAGCTGGAGCATCGAGAAGGCCATGGCGGCGGTGAGCAGCGCCGTGAGCGGGCCGTCCGCGCCTGCCCCGGCGGTGTTCGCCGCTGTCGTGTGCTGCGCCACTGCCGACTCCCTTGCTGCGCCTGTCATTTGTGTCCAGGGCAGTGGTCGCGGCGGCCAACGTGCCGGTTCCCAAGGCTTGTTGTGATGTGCGACACATGGGGTTTTGTCCGGTGATGCCAATTCCGGGCGCCCCTCTGTGACCGCCTCGGGAGGGGTGCGACGATGAGCCCGCCATGACCCGGGGACGATGCTGTCGCGCTGCACGGGCTGCGATGTTCGCAGCCACCTGCGTGCTGCTCGCCTCCCTCGCCCACGTCCTGATGACGGGGACGCCCGTCCCCGCGTGGACCATGGCGGCGGCCTCCGCCGCCACCGGTGTGCTGGGCTGGTCACTGGCCGGCCGCGAACGCGGGCTCCTGGCCGTCACGTCCACGACCGTCGCCGTCCAGGCCGCCCTGCACGCCGGGTTCGCGCTGGCTCAGGCGGCCGCCGCGGGCGATGCGGGGGCCTCCCTCGCCCGGCGGTGGGCCGGGTACCTGCTGTGCGCCGGTCCGGCCGCACGCCCGCCGGGCGGCCACGTCCACCACGTGACGGGGGCGATGACCGGCAGCGGCACGGCCATGGCGATGCAGGCGCCGATGCCCGTGCCGGTGCACGTGCCGGCGCAGGGTTCCGTGCCCCTGCCGCTGCCCGCCGGGCACGACATGGGCTCCCTGCCGATGTCACCGGCCGGCATGCTGGCCGGACACCTGCTCGCCGCCCTGCTCTGCGGGCTCTGGCTCGCGTACGGGGAGCAGGGCGCCTTCCGGGTCCTGCGGGCCCTGGCCGGGCTGCTCCTCGTACCGCTGCGGGTGGTGCTGCGCCTGCCCGCGCCCGTCGGCCGGCCGCGCCTGCGGATGCGCCCGGACCGCCGGGTCCGCCCCCTGCGCGGGCTGCTGCTCGTCCGTTCCCTGACCTCGCGGGGGCCACCGCCCGGGACCGCTGTCAGCTGACAGCCGGCTCACCGACGCGCGCGACGCCACGGCGCTGCACGCCTCGGTCATCGGACCCGCCGACCGGCGGGCCGTACCGCTCACCGGCCCGCCTCGCCACGCAGTGCGTGCGCGGCGCCGGATCCCGGATCCCGGATTCCCAGAAGGACATCAGGCGATGACCCCTGCCCTGCTTCCCCGTCCGACCGTCGCCGAGACGGCGCCGCCGCGCCACACCGGCGGCCCGGACGAGCCGACGACCCTGCTGGCGCTCGCCGCCCGCGACGGCGACCCCGACGCGGTGGACCGCTTCGTACGGGCGCTGCACCGCGACGTCCGGCGCTACGTGGCCCACCTCAGCGCCGATCCGCAGTCCGCGGACGATCTGACCCAGGAGACCTTCCTGCGCGCCCTGGGCAGCCTGCACCGCTTCGAGGGCCGCTCCTCCGCCCGCACCTGGCTGCTCTCGATCGCCCGGCGCACCGTCATCGACAGCCTGCGCCACAAGGCGGCCCGCCCCAGGATCTCGGACCGCGACGACTGGCAGTCCGCCGCCGAACGGGCCCAGCCCCGCGGCCTTCCGGGGTTCGAGGACGGGATCGCCCTCGCGGAACTCCTCGGGGCGATACCCGCCGAACGCCGTGACGTGTTCGTCCTGACCCAGGTCCTGGGGCTGCCCTACGCGGAGGCGGCGTCCGCGCTCGGCTGCCCGGTCGGCACGGTGCGCTCCCGCGTGGCCCGCGCCCGCACGTCGCTGATCGAACTCCTCGCGAACGCCGAGCGTCCCGAGCTCGCGGCGTCGGCCGCCTGACCCGCCGGCCCGGGGCGGGACATCCCTCCCCGGGCCGGCCCGCACCTGGGCCTAGCCGCCCTTCAGGCGGCGGACGACCTCGTCGGAGACGCGTTTTTGGAGGTCGGCGAGTTGCTCGGGGGTGTAGGTGCTGAGGTCGCCGGGGGCGGGGCCCGGCCCGCCCTGGTCCTTCTGTCTCTGTTTCTCCTGTTCCCGGCGCTGGAGTTCCTGTTCCTCCGGTGAGCCCGGTGCCGCGTACGCGCACTGGACGAGCGCCCCGTCGGCGGTCTTCAGACAGGTGGCCTCGCGGCCGGCGACCTGGCCCCTGCCCTCCACCCGGTACCGGATGTTCTGCTCGCTGCCGATCGTGGCGGTCCAGGTGCTGCCGCCGGTGGGTACGACCTCGAACACCCGGTCTTCGTTGTAGCAGCAGACGTCCCGGTACTCGGCCTTGATCAGCTCGACGAGCGCCTTAGGCGACGACCACGTCGGATCGAGCCGGTGGACGGTCATCGGGGCGAGCCCGCCGCCCTGGTGCCGCGTCGGCACCGTGGACACGGCCACGACCGAGCTGGCCTCCCCCTGCGGGGTGAGCGGGGTGACGTACGCGCTGCGGCCGCTGCCGTCGCGGTACTGGAGGGTGAACTCCGACTCGTTGCCCTCGTTGGCCCCGTCCTCGGACGCGTCCCAGCCGCTGCGCTCGAACCACCAGTCGCTGAAGCTGCCGACCGCGGCGGTGCCCTCGCGCTGGCGGGCCGCGAGGCTCAGCGGATAGGTCGGGCCGGGCACCGCGGTCGTGTCAGAGGTGATCGTGAGCTTCCCGGTCCTGCCGTTGTACAGCGCGAGACCGGCGGGCCGCTCGGTGACCACCAGGATCCCGGTCTGGCGTTTGAGCGGGACGACCACGATCGGGGTGTCGCCCGAGCAGGTCACGTAGGCGTCGTCGGCGTCGAAGCGCACCCAGCGCTTCTGCGCGGAGATCTTCCGGCCCAGGTTGTGGGTGAACCAGCCGCCGATCCGGGCGTCGGCCCTGTCCACGTCGAACGCACAGCGCTGCTGGCTGCGGCCGTTGCCGCCGAGCGGGATCTCCTGCACGAGACCGACCTCGTATCCGGCCAGCCAGCCGCTCCGTTCGACGAGGGTCGCGAAGCGGTTCGAGTCGGGCAGGTACGTGATGTCGGAGATCTCACCGGTGACGTCGCCGAGGTGTGGGGCGGCCTGCGCCTTCCCGACCAGGTAGGGCGCCCGGGCCGCCAGCTCGGGCACCGGCTCGCTCACGATCCGTACGTCCTTCATGTACGCGCGGTCCTGGAGGTACGGCCCGTACATCAGCCACCAGACCGCGAGGCCCAGCCCGAGGAAGCCGCCCACCCATCCGAGGACCACCGCCGCGGTGCCCCCGCCTGGCGAACCCCTGCCCCTCCGCGCCAGCTTGACCACCAGCCACAGCAGTGCGGCGAGGGCGCCCGCCAGCAGCGGCGCGGCGAACCAGGAGAAGACCTTGCGGAGCTCCCAGGCGATGATCGTGGTGGCGTACGAGGCCCACCACAGGAACAGACCCAGCAGAAGAACGGGTATCCCCACCCGCAATGCCCGACCCATGAGCGCCCCCCGACGTCAGCTGGGGCAATTCTGTACCCCCCAGGGGCGGTTGTCAGCCGTTTTGCGGCCTGCTCCGGTCGCCGAGGGGGTCGGTCAGGGCGCTCACCTCGGCCTCGTAGAACAGGGCCGGGTCCAGGCCCATGCCGGTGAAGTGGCCCGCCAGTTCCAGGGACAGCACGCCGTGCAGCCTGCTCCAGAAGGCCAGCGCGAGCCGCAGGGCCGCCGGCGGGGCGTCGGGACGGCTCACGGCCCACTCGCGGTGTCCGGCCAGGTGTTCCTCGAAGGCGCGGGGCTCCCCGCCGCAGGCGGGTTCCGGCGCGGCGGCCGTGCAGGCACCGAGGAGGACGGACATCATCTCCGCGGCGATCTCGGTGATGTCCTGCGGTGCGTGGTAGCCGGGTACCGGGGTGCCGTAGACGAGGAAGTAGCGGTGCGGGTCCTCCAGGGCCCAGCGGCGCAGCACCCTCGCCAGTGCGGCGGGGCCGGGCCGGTCCGCTCCCCCGTCGCCGGCGGCCCCGAAGGCGTCGGCCAGGCTGCGGTAGGCGTCCCGGATGAGCTCGGTGATCAGCTCGTCCCGGTTGGCGAAGTACCGGTACAGCGCCGGCCCGCTCATGCCCATCTGCTTGGCGATCGCGTTCAGCGACAGCGCGGACGCGCCGGAGCCGGCGATCTGCTGCCAGGCCTTCTCCTTGACCTCTTCGCGCACCTGCTGCCGGTACCGCCCGCGGGGGGTCTGCGCACTTCCGGCCATGCCGGCCACCTCTCGTAGCCCGTCTTCTGGGGAGTTAGAAGCTATCACCATCGGCATGCCCACTCGCGATCGAACGAACTGCTCTTGACATCGGTGCAATGCCCGTTCATTCTCGTTATAGCTTCTAACGAACACGAGAAGCGCTCATCCGATCCGCGTCATCGGCGCGAACTCCTGGAGGCCGTCATGAACACCGTCGAGCGCATCGAGATCGTGCTGCCGGGCAAGGTCGAGCCGGAGGGCCTGGAGCTGCACCGGGGGCCGGTCCCCGCTCCGGCGGACGGCCAGGTGGTGGTCGCGATGGAGGCGACCGGGGTCTCCTTCGCCGAACAGCAGATGCGCCGCGGGCGGTACTACGACCAGCCCGAGTTCCCCTTCGTCCCCGGCTACGACCTGGTCGGCACGGTGCAGGCCGTCGGCAGGGGCGTCGACCCGGGGCTGCTCGGCCGACGGGTGGCCGCCCTGACGAAGACCGGAGGCTGGGCCAGCCACGTCGCCCTCGACGCCGCCGACGTGGTGGAGGTCCCCGACGGCGTGGGCGCGGCGGAGGCCGAGACCGCGGTCGTCAACGGCATCACCGCCTGGCAGATGCTCCACCGCAAGGCCCGGGTGCGGGCCGGCCAGACCGTCCTGGTCCACGGGGCCAACGGTGGCGTCGGCTCGATCCTGGTCCAGCTGGCGCTCGCCGCGGGCGCCCGGGTGATCGGCACCGCCTCCACCCGCCACCACGACGCGCTGCGCGCCCTCGGGGTGACCCCCGTCGACTACCGCTCGGGCAACGTCCCGGCGCGGGTCCGGGCCCTCGCGCCCGACGGGGTGGACGCGGTGTTCGACCACGTCGGCGGCGACGGCATCGTGGACTCCTGGCGGCTCCTGGCCCCCGGCGGCACCCTCGTCTCGTACGGCAGCGCCGCCACCCGCGACGACGAGGGCTCGGGCTCGTGGCCGGTGCTCAAGCTCGTCGGACGGGTATGGCTGTGGAACGGCCTGCCCAACGGCCGCCGCGCGTACTTCTTCAACGTGTGGGCGGGTCGCGCCTACGCCAGGAACCGCTTCCGGGCGCGCCTGCGCTCCGACCTCACCGAGGTGTTCACGGCCCTCCAGCGCGGCGAGATCACCCCCCAGGTCGCCGCCCGCATCCCGCTGGCCCGCGTCGCGGAGGCGATGCGCCTGGCCGAGTCCGGCACGGTCGCCGGAAAGGTCGTCCTGGTCCCGTGACGGGGCCAGTCCCGTGACGGGACCGGTCCCGGCGTGCGCCGGGGCCGGGCCCGGCGCAGTCTGAAACGAGCGCGCCCGTGGTGGACGGGCGTGTGGAGGTGGTTCCGGTGGACCAGGCACGAACCCCGCAGCGGCCGTCCGGCGCGCAGCGGCGCATCCTCGCCCCGCTGGCGCTCGCCCAGTTCATCTGCAGCTTCGCCGGGTCCAACATGAACGTGATGATCAACGACATCAGCGAGGACCTCGACACCACCGTCCAGGGGGTGCAGACCGCCATCACGATCTTCCTCCTGGTGATGGCCGCACTGATGATCCCGGGCGGCAAGCTGACCGACATCCACGGCCGCAAACGCT
This sequence comes from Streptomyces sp. NPDC086989, assembly GCF_044745505.1. Taxonomy (NCBI): domain Bacteria; kingdom Bacillati; phylum Actinomycetota; class Actinomycetes; order Kitasatosporales; family Streptomycetaceae; genus Streptomyces; species Streptomyces sp. NPDC086989. The sequence continues at coordinate 467,299 of NZ_JBIVAL010000007.1, read as the reverse complement.
GTCTCCTGGCCGGCCTCGTCATCTACGGCATCGGCGCCCTGCTCAGCGCCGCCGCCCCGGGGCTGGGCGTGCTGATCCTCGGGAACTCGATCCTGGAGGGCATCGGAACGGCCCTGCTCATCCCGCCCGTCTACATCCTCACGACGCTCATCTTCACGGACCTGACCTCACGCGCCCGCGCCTTCGGCGTCATCATGGCGCTGGGCGGCATGGGCGCCGCCGCCGGACCGCTGATCGGCGGGCTCATCACGTCGTGGCTGAGCTGGCGGGCGGCCTTCGTGTTCCAGGCCCTGGTCATCGTCGTGATCATCGTGCTGAGCCGCAGTCTCGAGGACCCCCTGCCGCCCGATCCGGCGCGCCGCTTCGACACCACGGGAGCCGTCCTCTCGGCCACCGGCCTCGTCCTCGTCGTCATGGGCATCCTCGCGGCCGACGACAACGTCTGGCTGATGATCGGCCTGCTCGTCCTCGGCGCCCTCGTGCTCTTCTGGTTCTTCCGGTCCGTCCGGGCCAAGGAGCGGGCGGGGAAGGAACCCCTGCTGTCCACCAGCCTGTTCCGCAGTCGCACCTCCAACCTGGGCCTCGTCACGCAGAACGTCCAGTGGCTGCTGCTGATGGGTTCCTCGTTCACCATCGCGGCCTACCTGCAGGTCGTGCGCGGCTACGACGCCATCCAGACCGGCGTCATCTTCACCGCCGCCACCCTCGGCCTGCTCGTGTCCTCGCTCGGGGCCCAACGGCTCGCCGAGCGGCGGCCCCAGCGCACCCTCATCATGACCGGCTTCGTCGTCACGATCGCCGGCATCGTCGTCCTGATCGCGATGGCCGGCGGTTCCCCGAACCCCTGGGCCCTCACCCCCGGGCTCCTGCTGATCGGGCTGGGCCTCGGCGTGATGCTGACCCCCTCGGTCAACGTCGTCCAGTCGAGCTTCCCCGAGGAGCGGCAGGGCGAGATCTCCGGCCTCTCCCGCAGCGTGTCGAACCTCGGCTCCTCGCTGGGCACGGCCGTGGCCGGCACCATCCTGGTCGCCGGGCTCACCAGCGGCGCCTACGCCGCCGCCATGATCACGCTGGCCGTGATCGGGCTCGCCGGACTCACCGCCGCGGTACTCCTTCCGCGGCAGCCGTCCCCGGGCACGGCGCCGGCCTCCGCCCCGGACCCCACCACACGGCACACGCCCTGACCTACGGGGAGCCGTCACCCTTTCTCTCCCACCGGCACCCGCCGGAGGGCGATCTTGACGGGTCGAGCACAGAATGACCACGAGAGGGGTGAGGGTGATGGCGGACGGGAGAGCCGAACGCATCGCGGATTTCATCGAGCCGCTACGGGTGCGACCGGGATCCAAGGTGCACCTGGAACGGGACTTCGATCCCCGTTACAAGGGCGGCCTGAAGAAGCAGCAGGGCGCAGAGCTGCTGCGGACCGGGGTGTCGCTGCTCGCCGAGTACCAGGACCGGCTGGCCGCGCAGGACACGTACGGCGTGGTGCTGTGCCTCCAGGCGCTCGACGCCGGGGGCAAGGACGGCACGATCCGGCACGTGATGAGCGGCGTCAATCCCCAGGGCGTGCGCGTCAGCAGTTTCAAGGTGCCCTCGGCCGAGGAACTCGACCACGACTACCTGTGGCGATACGCCCAGCGGCTGCCCGCGCGCGGCGAGATCGCCATTTTCAACCGCTCGCACTACGAGGAGGTCCTCGTCGTACGGGTGCACCCGGAGGTACTCCTGCGGCAGAAGCTCCCGCCGCACGGACCGGACCCGGACATCTGGGAACGCCGCTACCGGGAGATCAACCAGTGGGAGCGCTATCTCACGGACAACGGGTTCAAGGTGGTGAAGATCTTCCTGAACCTGTCCAAGGAGGAGCAGCGCACCCGCTTCCTGAAGCGGATCGACCTGCCGGAGAAGAACTGGAAGTTCTCCGCCGCCGACGTCCGGGAGCGGGGCCGGTGGGACGACTACCAGCACGCGTTCTCCGAGATGCTGTCCGCCACGAGTACGCGGTGGGCCCCGTGGTACGTCGTGCCGGCGGACCGGAAGTGGTTCGCGCGGATCTGCGCGGCGGCGGTCCTCGCACACACCCTGATGGAGATCGATCCGCAGTACCCGGAGGTGGCGCCGGAGGCACGCAAGGACCTCCTCGTCACGAAACGGAACCTGGAGCGGGAGGCCCCCGCCGGGGCCCCGGCCGACCCGTACGCCGCCCGGCAGAAGAAGCGCGGCTAGGCAGCCCTCGGGCGGCCCGCGACCGGCCCGGATGCGTCCGCGGCCCCGGATCGGAGGCACCACCATGACAGTGCGGTCGGATTCCGCGGCGGAACGGCCCCGGGCTGCCGGGGACGGCTGGTACACGCGCTCGCCCGAGGAGGTCGTGGCGGCGTTCGGCGTCGATCCCGCGGCCGGTCTGTCCGCTGCCCGGGCCGCGGAACTCCTGACCGCGAACGGTCCCAACGCACTGCCCGAGGAGGCGCGGACCCCGGCCTGGCGCCGGTTCCTGGCGCAGTACCGCAGTTACATGCAGATCGTTCTGGTGGCCGCCGCGATCGTCTCGCTGGCCATCCGGGAGTGGACCACCGCCATCCTGCTGATCGTGCTGACCCTGCTGAACGCGGTCATCGGCCTGCGTCAGGAGGGCAAGGCCGAGAGCGCCATGAACGCGCTGAAGTCGATGATGAAGGCGACGGCGCGGGTGCGCAGGGACGGCCGGGAGGCCGAGATCCCCGCCGAACAGCTCGTCGACGGCGACATCGTGCTGATCTCCGCCGGGGACCAGGTGCCCGCGGACGGACGTCTCATCGAGGCCAGCGCCCTGCAGATCGACGAATCGGCGCTCACCGGCGAGAGCGTTCCCGCCGCGAAGGACACCGGTCCGCTGGCGGGCAGCCGGCTCGCACCGGGCGACCAGACCAACACGGTGTTCATGAACACCCCGGTCACCCACGGCAGCGGCGTCATGGTCGTCACCGCGACCGGTGCGCACACCGAACTCGGCAAGATCTCCGGGATGCTGTCGGCCACCGAGAAGGAGGTGCCGCCGCTCACCAAGGAGCTCGACCGGCTGACCCTGTGGATCACGGCGGCAGCGGGCCTCACCATGATCGTGATGTTCGCCCTGGGCCGCCAGCGGGACCAAGCGTGGGACGTGTTGTTCGTCAGCGCGGTCTCGCTGGCCATCGCCGCCATCCCCGAGGCCCTGCCGACGGTGACCCAGGCGATCCTCTCCGTCGGCAGCCTGAACCTGGCGAAGCGGCACGCCATCGTGAAGGAACTGCCGTCGGTCGAGACGCTGGCGTTCACGTCGGCCATCAACTCGGACAAGACCGGCACCCTGACGATGAACCAGATGACCGCCGTCGAAGTGCTGAGCCCCACCGCCCGGTACACCGTGTCGGGCACGGGCTACGGGCTCGAAGGGAAGGTCCACCACGCCGCCGGGTCCGCCGCGGGCATCGAGGACGCGATCCTGCCGTACGTGGTGGCCAGCGACGCCAAGCTGGTGGGCGGCCGGGTGGTGGGTGATCCCACGGAGGGCGCGCTGCTGGTGCTCGCGCACAAGGCCGGGCTGGACACCGACGCCACCCGCGACGCCCTCCCCCGGCTCGCCACCCTCCCGTTCGACCCCGAGTACAAGCTGATGGCCACCTTCCACTCGGCCACCGACGCCTCCGGGCGGCAGGTCGTGCGCTGCTTCGTCAAGGGCGCGGCCCCGGCGGTGCTGGCGCGGGCGACCACCGCGCTGGCGGCGGGGCAGACGGTCCCGTGGGACGCCGATCTGCTGCGCCGCGCCGAGGCGGCGAGCGAGCGGATGGGCGGTGAGGGGCGCCGGGTGATGGCCGCGGCCGGCCGTGACCTGGACCCGGACGGCTTCGATCCGGACGGCGATCTGCTCGCGTACGTCACCGGCCTGCGGGTGACCAGCCTCGTCGGCATGGTCGACCCGCCGCGCGAGGAGGCCAAGGCGGCGGTGGCCGACGCCCAGGCGGCGCACATCCGGGTGCGCCTGGTGACCGGGGACGACGTCACCACCGGCGCGGCGATCGCCCGCCAGATCGGCATTCCCGGCGAGGCCGTTCTCGGCGCCGACTTCGCCGCGATGAGCGAGGAGGAGCAGCTCGCCCGCATCGAGGGGATCGGTGTGGTGGGGCGGGTCGCGCCGGAACACAAGGTGCTGCTCGCGAACACGCTCAAGAAGAAGGGCGAGGTCGTGGCGATGACCGGGGACGGCGTCAACGACGCCCCGGCCATCAAGGCCGCGGACATCGGCATCGCCATGGGCAGCGGCACGGACGTGGCGAAGAACGCCGGACGCATGATCCTTTCCGACGACAACTTCGCCACCATCGTCTACGCGGTGGAGCAGGGCCGCACGATCTACGACAACCTCACCAAGTACATCCGGTTCGTGCTGCTCCTGCTGGTCACGTTCGTCCTGACGTTCCTCGGGGCGACGGTCTTCAACATCGCCGCCGGTGAGCCGTTCACCCCGCCGCAGGTGCTGTGGATCCACTTCGTCGTCAACGCCTCCTTCGGCTTCGCGCTCGGCTTCGACCGGGAGAGCGCCGGGCTCATGCGGCGCCGGCCGCGGCCGCGCGGGGAGTCGGTGCTCACCCGGCCCGTGCTCGTCACGGTCGGACTGGGCGGGCTGGCGATCACCGTCCTCCTGCTCACGCTGATCCGGCTCGGCGAGAGCCACTGGGACGGCGTCGGGACCGGCCAGTCGATCGCGTTCACGGCCTTTTCGCTCTGCCTCATCGTGGCCGCCTTCGAATGCCGCAGTGAGACGGAGTCGGTGCTGACCCCGTCGACGTTCGACAGCAGGCAGATGAACTGGGTCGCCCTGGCCCAGTTCGTGCTCTCCGTGCTGGTGACCCAGATGGACGGGTTCCGCCGCCTGCTCGGGACGACCGAGATCGACGCGCGGCAGTTCGGCTGTGCGCTGCTGGCCGCCCTCGCGCTCCTGCTCGTGTGGGAGCTGGGCAAGCTGGTGGCCCGCCGGGCGAAGGCCGCCTGAGGAAGGTCCGTCCGTGACCACCCGGCACGACGGGCACAAGGTCCTCTCCCTCCTGCGGTCGGTCCCCGGGATCCGCGCGGCCTCGTCGTACCGGCGCGCATGGCTGGTCAAGGACCTGGTGGCGGGAGTCGTCCTGACCACGCTGCTGGTGCCGCAGGGCATGGCGTACGCCGAACTGGCGGGCCTGCCGGCCATCACCGGCCTGTACACGACGGTCCTGTGCCTGCTCGGGTACGCGGTGTTCGGCCCGTCCCGGATCCTGGTGCTCGGCCCGGACTCCTCGCTCGGGCCGATGATCGCCGCCACCGTGCTGCCGCTGGCGGCGGCCGACGGGGATCCCGGCCGGGCCGTCGCACTGGCGTCGATGCTCGCGGTCATGGTGGCGGCCGTCATGATCCTGGCCTCGGTGGCGAAGCTCGGCTTCGTCGCCGACCTGATCTCCAAGCCGACGATGATCGGTTACATGAACGGCCTGGCCCTGACCATCCTGATCGGTCAGCTGCCCAAGCTGCTCGGCTTCAAGGTCGATGCGGACAACCTGATCGGCGAGTGCGCGGGCCTGGTGCACAAGCTCGCCGACGGGGCGGCGGTGCCGGCCGCCGCCGCGGTGGGCCTCGGCGGAATCGCGTTGATCCTGGTCCTGCAGCGCTTCCTGCCGAAGGTCCCCGCGGTGCTCGTGATGGTGGTCCTGGCGATCGCCGCGGCCTCCGTCTTCGACCTGGCCGAGCACGGAGTCGGCCTGGTCGGGGTACTGCCCGAGGGCTTCCCGCCGTTCACCCTCCCCGACGTGCGGGCCGCCGACCTCGCGCCGCTGCTCGGCGGTGCCCTGGGCATCGCCCTGGTGTCGCTGGCCGACACGATCTCCAACGCGTCCGCCTTCGCGGCCCGCACCGGGCAGGAGGTCCACGGCAACCAGGAGATGGCGGGCGTCGGTGCGGCCAACCTGGCGGCCGCCCTCTTCCAGGGCTTCCCCGTCAGCACCAGCGGGTCCCGGACGGCGGTGGCGGAACGCGCGGGCGCCCGGAGCCAGCTGACCGGGGTCGTCGGAGCGGCGCTCATCGTCCTCATGCTCGTGCTGGCCCCGGGCCTGTTCCGCAACCTCCCCCAGCCGACCCTGGCCGCCGTGGTCATCACCGCGTCCCTGTCCCTGGCCGACGTACCCGGAGCGGTACGTCTGTGGCAGCAGCGCAAGGAGGAGTTCCTGCTGTGCTTCGCGGCCTTCGCGGGGGTGGCCCTGCTCGGCGTGCTGCCCGGGATCGCCGTCGCCGTGGGCCTGTCCGTCCTCGGAGTCTTCCGGCGCGCCTGGTGGCCGTACGAGACCGTGCTGGGGCGGGTTCCGGGCCTGGAGGGCTACCACGACGTCCGTTCCTACCCGCAGGCCGAACAGCTGCCGGGGCTGGTCATCTACCGCTTCGACGCCCCGCTCTTCTTCGCCAACGCCAGGTCGTTCCGGGACGAGGTCAGGCGACTGGCCGGCGGGGACCCGCCGCCGAGCTGGATCGTGGTCGCGGCGGAACCCATGACCGACGTGGACACCACCGCCGCCGACGTCCTGGAGGAGCTGGACGAGGCGCTCAACGCGCAGGGCGTCCACCTCGTGTTCGCCGAGCTCAAGGACCCCGTACGGCGCAAGATCGAGCGGTACGAACTCACCCGTACCATCGACCCCGCGCACTTCTTCCCCACCGTGGAGGCCGCCGTCGCCGCGTTCCGCCTGCGCACCGGAGCGCAGTGGTCCGCCGGCCCTGCGGCCCCCGACGAGACGTGACCGCCCGGCGGGCGGTTCGAGCCCCGGCGGGCGGCCGCACCGGGTCGCTCAGGCGCCGCCGTCGCCGCGTCCCCGCGCGGCCCGTCCCACGGTCAGCGCCAGGCGCCGGACCCGGCGCCAGTCCATCGGCACCGTGGCGCGCGGCACGCCGGGACGGTTGCGGGGCACGCGCACGCGCAGGACGCCGGACGCGATGCGGCAGCGCACCGGGGTGGACAGCATCAGCGCCTCGCCGTCGACACCGACCGGGATGGCGGGCGCGTCCGCGTCCACGACGACCTCCCGGGCGGTGAGCGTGGTCAGACCGCGGCCCTGCCCGCCGTGCAGGAGCAGCTCCGCCGCTTCGGCGGCGTTCGCGACGTCGACGCCCAGCACCCCCAGTTCACCGGAGTCCAGTCGCTCCCGGCGCCCGAGCCCGGCCGGATCCCCCCCTTGGTAGGGGTTGTTGCTCACCAGCACGGCCTGGGGGCCGTCCATGGCCAGCGCATCCGCACGCACGCCCAGCCGCGTTCCGCCGTCCTGCGTCAGCAGGGACGGCAGCATCTCCAGGATGGTGCGGGCCTTGTCGTCGCGGTAGGCCGGACTCTGCACGATCTCCGCGTACACGCCGAACGAGGCGCTGTTCACGAAGACGCGCCCCGGGCTGCCGGGCACCGCGTTCCCCTCGTGGATGACGCCGAGGTCGATGTGCAGTTCGACGCCGTCGGTCAGTGCGTCGAGGCAGCGGGACGGGTCCTGCCGGTCCAGGCCCAGGTCCATGGCGAAGTGGTTGCGCGTTCCGGCGCTGATCACCATGAACGGGACGTCGTGTTCCACGGCCACGGCGGCGACCAGGGCCTGTGTGCCGTCGCCGCCTGCGACGCCGAGCAGGTCGGCGCCGTCCGCGACGGCCCGCCGCGCCAGCTCGGCGACGTCGTCCGGCCGGGCAGGATCGAGCACGAAGACCTCGGCGCCCAGGGCCCTGGCCCGCTCCGCCAGGCCGAACTTCTCGACCTTACCGCCGCCCGAGCGCGGATTCATGATCAGGTAGGGCCGCTCGGCCCGGTCGGCGGGGTGTTCCGTCATGCCCGGCGCGCCGTCCGCCGCCAGGGCGGCCTTGGCCGCGGCGATGGCCAGGGCCCACAGGGCGAGCGAGACCAGCACGACCCACAACAGCCCCGCGGTCGCGTACAGCAGCAGGAGGGCGAGCGGGGGGACGACCACCAGCAGCACGGCCAGCGCCCTGATCCAGCCGGTGTGGGTGAGCATCCACCACACGCCGGCGGCGGTGAGCGCCAGCCCCGCCCAGCCCAGCGCCATCAGCACGAGGCTCGCGAGGCCCCCGGCCACCAGCAGAACCACGGGCGCCGCCAGGCCCGCCACCAGGGCCAGACGTGCGGTCCAACGCCTGCTCATGGGACAACCTCCCGCCTGGGGCGGCCTCCCGCCGCGTCACCGGCTGCCGGACGGAACGCACGCCCACTTCAGGCTACGAGCGCCGCCCCCGCGCGGCCTGCCCACCGCGCCCGCTCGTGGTCGCACCGGCGGCCGCCCGCGTCGGACGGCACGGGTGACCGGGCCTCGTCCTGGCGGCCCCGTCCTCACCCCGTCGCTGCTTCCCCCCTCGTCGCGGCGGCCCGGGAAGGTGCGCGCGGACCTGGCGGCCGGCCGCTCCTGACGCCCGCTGCCGGTTAAGGGCACGTCAACCGGACCTTAAGGCAGTCTGAGAAATGTGTGGGGCCGTGACAGAAGTGAACTCTGAGCGTGCCGACGGCCGTATCCAGGACGTGGTGGGAGGACGTCGTCCAACGGATCGAGGAGTGCGGATGTCCAGGAAACGGACTATGAGTCTCAAGAAGAAGCTCGTGTTCTCTGTCGTGTCGGCAACCGTCGCGGCCGGCGCGGCCGTCGCCACGATGGCGACCGGAAACGCCGCCGTTCCCGGCGACGTAGTGTGCAAGGGGTCGACGGTCACGCTGTCGGGCGAAGCGGGGGCACCGGCCGCGACCAGCGGGACGTTCCCCGTCGGGACGAAGCTCAAGGTCACCAACCTCGACAACGGCCAGGCCACCACCGTCACGGTCAACGGCCCCTCCGGCAGCTGCGTCCTGCTCAACAACGCCGCCTTCGACAAGGTCCGCGAACCCGGCAAGAACCTCATCCGGCGCGCCCGCATCGAACGCGTGGCCGGTGGCGGTGGCGGCGGCGCGGGCGGTGGCGCCGCCGCGCCGACCCGCGCGGCGGGCGCGACGGGCGCGGCGGGCGCGACGGGCGCGGCGGGTGTGCAGGTACCGCCGGCCGGCGGGGAGGTCGTGTGCCCCGGGTCGACGGTCACGCTGTCGGGCGAAGCGGGGGCACCGGCCGCGACCAGCGGGACGTTCCCCGTCGGGACGAAACTCAAGGTCACCAACCTCGACAACGGCCAGGCCACCACCGTCACGGTCAACGGCCCCTCCGGCAGCTGCGTCCTGCTCAACAACGCCGCCTTCGACAAGGTCCGCGAACCCGGCAAGAACCTCATCCGGCGCGCCCGCATCGAACGCGTGCCGTAGGCGACCGGGGCCGGGGCTGTGGCCGCCGGGACCAGGCCCGGTGTCCGGGAGCGGACGGATACCGCTGAGGGGCCCGGCCGCGTGGGGTGAACGGGGTGCGGCGGAGTGGTGTCCGCCGCACCCCGCCGCCGTCTAGAGGCCGTCCTCGCGGCCGAGGCCACGGTCGGGTGCGCTCATGTCCCCCGTCCGGGGGGTGCCGTCCGCGAGCCCGTAGCGCAGCAGCACGGTGCCCTTGCGGCCGGCTGCCGGAGGTTCGAGGAGGGTGAGGTTCGTCGGCACCTCCCCGCCGTCGAACACCTTCTTCCCGACGCCGAGCAGGATCGGGTGCACCCAGAGGTCGAGGCGGTCGAAGAGCTTCTCGTGCAGCAGGGTCTGCACCAGGTTCAGGCTCCCGACGACCTTCACGTTCTCGTGCCGGTCGCGGATCTCCCGCACCGCGCCGGCGAGATCCGGGCCGAGCTGCGTGGACCCGGCCCACGAGAGGTCGGGCTTGCCCCGGGAGGCCACGTACTTCGGGACGCGGTTGAAGAGCGCGGCGAACTCGCCGTCCTCACCGCCCTTCTGGTGCGGCCAGTAGGCGGCGAAGATGTCGTACGTCCGCCGGCCGAGGAGGAGGGCGTCCGTGCCCTGGTACGCGGTGCCGACCTGCGCGCCGGACACCTCGTCCAGCAGCGGTGCCTGCCAGCCGCCGAACGGGAAGCCCACCGGGTCCTCGTCGGGCCCGCCGGGCGCCTGCCCGACGAGGTCGAGGGTCGCGAACATCTCGATGTGGATGAGGCCCATGCTCCACTCCCGTTCCGATCGTGCGGACCCGCGACATCGTGCCCTGCCCGCCCCGCCGGACCGGGACGCCGCACCGGCCCGTCCCCCTCCCGTGGGACCAGGCGACGGGGTATGCGGCGGGGCCCGGGGCGGGGACACCACCGAGCGCGACGGAAGCGTCAGTTCCGGCAGGTCACCGAGAAGGGGATCTGCTGCGACACGACTCGGACGGGATCGCGGATCTCCACGCCGATCGTGCTGTTCAGCGTTCCGGCCTTCGCGTACGTCGTCACCTGCACGGTGTCCCGTCCCGTGGCGCGGCCCCCGGCCCCGGTCCCGCCTCCCCTGAGCGTCATGACGCGCCATTGCGGATCGACCACCGAGCCGTCATCGGACACCCAGCGGTAGGAGATCCGGACCGGTTCCGCGGCGGTGAAGGTCGCCGTGAACGTGGGCGCCCGGTCGGCGGGCGGTGAGCAGGGACCCGTGTAGGCGGTGTTCGAGCCCGCCACGGACACCTGTACGGTCGCCGCCTCGGGTGCGCTCGCCCCGACGGGTACCTGGTCGGGGCTCCGGTCCGCACCCCCGTCGCGTTCGACGAAGGCGTAGCCCAAGGCGGCGGCGAGCAGCGCGGCCGCGGCTGCGCCGCCCACCACGGCGGCCCGGACCCGTCGCTTGCGCCGGGGGGCGGCATGTACCGGCGCCGCGGCGGGCGATGCGACGGGCGCATCCGCCGTGGCGGCTTCGAGCGGTGCGGCGCCCGCTCCGGGGGACGCCTCCGGGCCCGGAGCGACGACCGGCGCATCGACGGTCTCCGGATCCGCGGACGGATCGGCGGCCCCCGCGGAACGGGCGACGGTCCGCAACGCGGCTGCGACGTGCTCGGCCGGGGTCCGCTCGGCCGGCTCCTTGCGCAGCAGCCCCTCGATGACGGCGGAGAGGGGGCCCGCCCTGCGCGGGGACGGCGGATCCGTCTCGACGACGGCGCGCAGCGTGCTCAGCGCCGTGTCCTGCCGGAACGGGGAGCTGCCCTCGACGGCCGCGTACAGCAGCACGCCCAGGGACCACAGGTCCGACTCGGGGCCCGAGGGCCGTCCCAGCGCCCGCTCGGGCGGCAGGTACTCGGGGGACCCGACGACCTCGCCCGTCATGGTCAACGCCGTACTGCCCTCGACCATGGCGATGCCGAAGTCGCTGAGCACCACCCGCCCGTCGTCGGCGATCAGCACGTTGCCCGGTTTCACGTCCCGGTGTTCGACCCCGACGGCGTGCGCGGCCCGCAGCGCGGTCAACACCTCGCCGCCGACGTGCGCGGCGCGCTGCGGGGTGAGCGGGCCCCCGGTCCGCAGCAGATCGGCCAGCGACCGGCCGCGGATCAGCTCCATCACGATCCAGGGGCGGTCGTCGTCCATGACGACGTCGTGGACCGTCACGACGTTGCGGTCCGCTATCCGTGCCGTCGCCCAGGCCTCCCGTTCCAGCCGGGCGTAGAGCCGTGCGATGTCGCCGGCGTGCAGGCCGGCCGGGGGACGCACCTCCTTGACGGCGACCTCGCGCTGTAGCGTCTCGTCGCGGGCGCACCACACGGTGCCCATACCGCCCGTGCCGAGAGGGGACATCAGGCGGTAACGGCCCGCGACCAGCCGTCCGCCGGCTCGTTCCTCCGGTGCGGTGTCCACGTCGTACATCAGGGCGATCCCCCCGTTCCTGTTCCACTTGCCTCGGCTTGCCGCCACGCACCACACGTGCGGTCCGGCCCGACGGTTCGACACGGCGGGGGAAAGCCGCGGAACTTGTCAGAACAAGCACGAAAGGAGGGGACCCGAACCGGTCACGGGCACGCGTGAGCGCCGCCCGCATCCGTATTGCCTTCACTATCACTCATTGCAACGTGCGTTGCATTCGACGGCAGGCCATTGCACCGATTCACCTGCTTTCACCTGGCACAACGCAATGCAGCGATTGACCATCTCGTGAATGCAACGTAGCTTTCCAAACAACTGAAGCACGTCACAGCGCGAAACGAGGAACGGTCATGAGCGAGTCCCTCCACACCGTCACGACGCTTCCGGCGCAGCGCCGGACCGGCTGCCCCTTCGACCCGCCGGCCGAGCTGACCGAGGCCCGCCGGCACGGCCCCATCAGCCGCTACACCCACCCCGGCGGCGTACCCGGCTGGCTGATCACCGGATACGACCTCGTCAGGTCGGTCCTGGCCGACCCCCGGTTCAGCTCCCGCAAGGACCTGCTGAACGTGGTCGACTTCGAGCTCCCTCCCGCGCCGCCCGGCGAGTTCCTCCTCATGGACGAGCCGCAGCACAGCCGCTACCGCAAGCCGCTGGTCGGCAAGTTCACCGTGCGGCGGATGCGGCTGCTCACCGAGCGCATCGAGCAGATCACCGCCGAGTGCCTGGACGCCATGGAGCAGGCCGGACCGACGGCGGACCTGGTGACCGCGTTCGCCAAGCCCATCCCCACCATCGTGATCTGCGAGATCCTGGGCGTGCCCTACGAGGACCGGGCCTCCTTCCAGGAACAGATCGACGCGTTCATGGGCGGGGAGGTGAGCGACGAGGAGCTGATCGCGGCCTACACCGCGACCCAGGAGTACCTCGCCCGGCTGGTGGCCGCCAAGCGCGCCAACCCCACCGACGACGTGCTCAGCGAACTCACCGACAGCGATCTGACGGACGAGGAGCTGAAGGGCATCAGCCTCATCCTGCTGGCGGCCGGCTTCGACACCACGGCGAACATGCTGTCCCTCGGCGCCTTCGCCCTGTTGCAGAACCCGGCGCAACTGGCCGCGCTGCGCGCCGATCCCGCGCTCACCGACGGGGCGGTGGAGGAACTGCTGCGGTACCTCAGCGTCGCGAAGACGTTCATGAGGACGGCACTGGAGGACGTCGAGGTCGGTGGCCAGACCATCACGGCCGGCACGACGGTCGTCCTGTCGTTCAACACCGCCAACCGCGACCCCGGCCGCTTCGCCGACCCCGACGTCCTCGACCTGCGGCGGCCGCACGAGGGGCACCTGGCGTTCAGCCACGGCATCCACCAGTGCCTGGGCCAGCAGCTGGCCCGCATCGAGATGCGGGTGGCGTTCCGCGCCCTGGTCGACCGCTTCCCCACGCTGCGCCTGGCCGTACCGGCCGACGAGGTCCGCCTGCGTCCGGAGGCCGCGGACATCTACGGGGTGAAGAGCCTGCCGGTCACCTGGGACGAGGACGGGAAATGAGCACGGGCCGCCTGAGCATCGACCGCGAACGCTGCATCGGCGCCGGCATGTGCGCGATGACCGCCCCCGAGGTCTTCGACCAGGACCCCGACGACGGCCTCGTACTCCTGCTGGACGCCGAGCCGCCCGCGGCACACCGCACGGCCGCCCGGATGGCCGCCGGCCTGTGCCCCTCCGGTGCCATCACCTTCGGCGTCCCGGGATCCGGCGACGCCTGAGGGCTCCGTCGCCGGACGGTGACCCGCCGGTTCGGCCCGTGCGGGAACTGCTTCAGGCCCGGCGCCGGCCCGCCGCCAGGGCGTCCTTGACCTCCTGAGCCACGCGGGCCGCGTCCTCGGGGTTGTTCACCACGTCCGTGCAGTTCATGTCGATGACGAGGACCTCGCTGGCCGAGTAGTGCTTGTGCACCCAGTCGTCGTAGCCGGACCACAGCGTCCGGTAGTACTCGACGAGGCTGTCGTCCTGCTCGAAGTCGCGGCCCCGCAGTCCGATGCGGTGCAGCACCGTCTCGAAGTCGGCCTTGAGGTAGACCATGAGGTCGGGCGCCTTGCGGTACGGCAGGCCGTCGATCTCGCGCATCATCTCCTCGAGCAGTCCCTCGTACACCTGCATCTCGAGGGAGCTGATCCGGCCGAGGTCGTGATTGACCTTGGCGAAGTACCAGTCCTCGTATATGGACCGGTCGAGGACGTTGTCCCCCTGCTTGTAGGCCTCCTTGATCGCGGCGAACCGCGTCTGGAGGAAGTAGAGCTGGAGCAGGAAGGGGTAGCGCTTCGCCTGGATCTCTTCGGGGCTCGCCGTGTAGAAGAGCGGGAGGATCGGGTTGTCGTCCACGCTCTCGTAGAAGACTTCGCTGCCCAGCTCCTTGGCCAGAAGCTCGGCCACGCTCGTCTTGCCGATTCCGATCATGCCTCCGACGCAGATCACTGGCATACCTCACTTCTCCCTGGGGATCTTCTGTTCGCGGGCGGGGAGGGCAGGACGCCCCGCACCACTGAGACGCACGCCGGAAGTCACTCGATTCCCCAAGATCTTCATGATCAGCGTCAGGTGGGCCCCGTCCGTCCTCGACCGGCCGGACTGACCGTTCCGCAGATGCCGTGTACAGCGACGAGCGCCACCGCCCCGCGGGCCGCCCTGAAGCATAAATGACGATTCGCCGCCCACAGGTCCGACCGGCCCCGCAGGCCGGCCGGGGCCGAGCGCCGACCGGGACGACGTGTGCCGCATCTCACGTGCCGTGCGGGAGGGCGTCACCGGACCGCTACAGATCACGGGGAATCCGGACATGCCTCCTGTCCTGGCCGGTCGTTGGGGCGGGAGTTCGTTGCCGTCGGCTGAAACCTGCTGCTAACGTCCCGTCCGACCAGGGGACATGACGCGTTCGTCCTGACGCGTGGAATGTCAGTTCTTCCCCGTCTCCCCGCCTTCTCATGGCATCCAGCGCTGCATGCCGTTGCAATCGAATCCCGACGCCTGCCCGACGTGCGGCGGCAGAACAGAGAACAACGTCATGACCAGCATCGTCATTCCGGCCGACCTCCTGCCCGCCGACGGGCGTTTCGGGGCGGGCCCCTCCAAGATCAGGCCGCAGGCGCTGGAAGCACTGGCCGGCGGCCGTGAAGTGCTCGGCACCTCCCACCGGCAGGCACCGGTCAAGTCGCTCGTCGGCCGGATCCGCGCCGGACTCGCCGACCTGTACGACCTCCCCGACGGCTACCAGGTCGTCCTGGGCAACGGCGGAGCCACCGCCTTCTGGGACATCGCGGCCTTCGGACTGATCGCGAACCGGTCCCAGCACCTGGTCATCGGCGAGTTCTCCGCCAAGTTCGCCACCTCCGCCACCACGCCGTGGCTGGCCGGGCCCTCGGTCATCCGCGCCGAGCCCGGACTCAGCGCACAGCCGGTGGCCGAGGCCGGGGTCGACAGCTACGCGCTGATCCACAACGAGACCTCCACCGGCGTGGCCGCGTCCGTCCGGCGCGTGCCGGGAGCCGACGACGGCGCCCTCACCCTCGTCGACGGCACGTCCGCGGCGGGAGGCATGGCCGTCGACATCAGCCAGTGCGACGCCTACTACTTCGCGCCCCAGAAGAACCTCGGGTCCGAGGGCGGCCTCTGGATCGCGATCCTCTCCCCCGCAGCCGTCGAACGGGCCCACGCGGTCGCCGCCTCCGGCCGCTACATCCCGCCGTTCTTCTCCCTGCCCGTGGCCATCGACAACTCCGCCAAGGACCAGACCTACAACACCCCGGCCCTGAGCACCCTCGTCCTGCTCGCCGAGCAGCTCGACTGGATCAACGGTCAGGGCGGCATGGCCTGGGCGGCGGCACGCACCGCTGACTCCTCCTCGCGCCTCTACACCTGGGCCGAGAAGTCCCCCCTCGCCAGTCCGTTCGTCACCGACCCCGGGCTGCGTTCGCCCGTGGTCGCCACCATCGACTTCGACGACCGGATCGACGCCGCGGCCCTGGCGAAGGTCCTGCGGGCGAACGGCATCGTCGACACCGAGCCGTACCGCAAGCTGGGCCGCAACCAGCTGCGCGTGGCCTGCTACCCGTCCGTCGAGCCGGCCGACGTGGAAGCCCTGACCGCCTGCATCGACCACGTCGCCGGCCGCCTCGCCTGACCCCCTCGCCTGACCCCCTCGCCTGACACCGGCCCCGGGCGGCCCCACCCCGCGCACACGGGGGTGGGGCCGGCTGCGGCCTCCGCCGAGCCCCTGGTCACGGACGCGGCCCGCATGCCCCTGGTCCATACGGGGCGGTGACCGTCGGGATAGTCTCCGGTGGCCGTCGCGGGTCCCGCCGGACCCGGGCGGATGGTCGGCACGGGGTCGTGGGGGTAGGTCGTGCGGGGGCGGTACGCGGAGCGGGAGCGGATCGAGCAGTTGCTCGCGGACGCCCGCCGGGGGGCGAGTGGTGTCCTGCTGGTGCACGGCGAGGCCGGGATCGGGAAGACCGCGCTGCTCGACCATGCCGCCGACCGGGCCCACGGTGTGCGGGTGTTGCGGGTCGAGGGCATCGAGTCGGAGATGGAGATGGCCTTCGGCGGGCTGCACCAGCTCTTCCTGCCGGTGAGGGACCTGGTCGACGCGTTGCCGGGGCCGCAGGCGGCGGCGTTGCGGTCGGTGTTCGGTCTGAGCGGTGAAGGGGTGCGCGACCGCTTCGTCGTCGGGCTCGCGGTGCTCTCGCTCCTGTCGGAGGCCGCGGCCGCCGGTCCCCTGCTGTGCCTGGTCGACGACGCGCAGTGGCTCGACCAGCCGTCGGTGGACATGCTGACCTTCGCCGCGCGCCGCCTGCGGGCGGAGGGCGTGGTGATGCTGTTCGCGGTCCGCGACGGGGCGCCCGGCGCCGCCGTGAAGGGGCTGCCCCGGCTGCCGGTCGAGGGCCTGGACCGGGCGGCTGCCGCCGAGTTGGTGCCGGACCTGCCGCCGTACGTCGTGGACCGCGTCATCGAGGAGGCCCGCGGCAACCCGCTGGCCCTGATCGAACTTTCCGCCGCGCTCACCCCGGCCCAACGGGCCGGACGGCTCGGCCCCTCCGCGCTGCCCGAAGCGGCCGCCGGACTGCCGAGCCGGCTCCAGGACGGCTTCCTGGAACAGGTCCGGCGGCTTCCCGAGGCCACCCGGGCGGTGCTGCTGGTGGCCGCCGCCGACGACACCGGGGACCTCACGGTGGTGCTGCGTGCGTCGGGCCGGCTCGGCTCCACGGTCGAGGATCTGGAGCCGGCCGAGCGCGCCGGGTTCGTCCTACTCTCCGGTGAGGTGCTGCGGTTCCGGCACCCCCTGGTGCGGTACGCCGCGTACCGGGGCGCCCCGCTCGCCCGGCGGATCGCCGCGCACCGGGCACTGGCCGGGGTGCTGGGCGGGGCCGGCCATGCGCACCGGCGGGCCTGGCACCTGGCCGCCGCGTCGACCGGTCCGGACGAGGGGGTCGCCGAGGAGCTGGAACGTGTCGCCGAGTGGGCCGACAGCCGCCAGGCGATGGCGTCCGCGTCCGCCGCGTACGAGCGTGCCGCGCAGCTCACCGCGGATCCGCGGGCGCGGGCGCGGCGGCTGGTGTCGGCAGCGCAGCGGGCCGCCGATGCAGGGCAGGACGAGCGGTGTGGCGCACTGGCCGACCGGGTGCCGCAGCCGCTGGAGGACCCGGACGTCGCGGCGAACTTCGCGCGTGCCCGGGCCGTGGTCGAGCTCGGCTACCGCAGGCCGGCGACGGCGGCCCGGATCCTGGTCGACAGTGCGGACCTGACGGACGCCGAGCGACCGGACACGGTGGCGTCGCTGCTGACCGATGCGGTCCACGCGGCGTTCTGCGCCGGGGACGCGGCGCTGATCGAGGAGGTCGCGCTCCGCTCGCCCGCCGTGCCCGTGCTGGCCGTACCGGCAAGGCTGTTCGGCGGTGACGTGCCCGGCGGACTGGAGGCGGTCCGCGCACTCGTGGACGCCCCGGCCCACGGTGTGACGGCCCGTCTGATGAGCGGGATCTACCTGCAGTTGACGGGCGATCACCGAGCAGCCCGGGAGGCTGCCGCGGGAGTCGTCGCGCTCTGCCGCGACCAGGGCGTCAGCGGCTGGCTGCCCACCGCGCTACACCTTCAGGTCCAGACGGAGCTCTCCCTGGGCCGCCATGACGAGGCGTCGGCACGGGCCGTCGAGGCGCTCCGGCTGGCCGAGTACCACGACCTGGCCCACCGGGCCGCGCACCTGCGTGCCGCCCTGGCGATGCCGGCCGCCGTACGGGGCGAGGAGGAGCGGGTCCGTGAGCTGACCGGTGAAGCGCTGGAGTACACCCGGCCGCGCGGGGTGGGGCGGGGCACGGCGGACGCCCTGTGGGCACGGGGGGTGCTCGAACTCGGCCTGGGCCGGGCGGATGCGGCGTTGGAGCGGTTGGAGGCGGCCCGCACGGAGGTGGCCCACCCGCTGCTCTGCCTGCCGCTGCTGCCGGATCTGATCGAGGCCGCGGTGCGGGCCGGCCGCCCGGAGCGGGCCTCGGAGGCGGCCCGGTCGCTCGGGGAGTGGGCCGGGGCGCTGGGACAGGACGCCCTCGCCGCGTCGGCCCGCCGCTGCCTGGCGCTGACCGGCCCGGACGGCGAGGCCGAGGCCCACTTCGTCGCGGCGCTGGCCCTGCACCGGGGCGGCAGCGGCTTCGACCTGGCCCGTACGGCGCTGCTGTACGGGGAGTGGCTGCGTCGCCTGCGGCGCCAGATCGACGCCCGGGACCCGTTGCGCGCCGCTCTCGACGGTTTCGAACGGCTGGGTGCCCGGCCCTGGGCCGACCGGGCCCGGACGGAACTCGGCGCTGCGGGTGGGCAGACCGGGCTGACGGCTCGCGAGGGCGGCCCGATGAGCGTGCTGAGCCCGCAGGAGCGCGAGGTGGTCCGGCTGGCGGCGGCCGGTGCCAGCAACCGGGAGATCGGCGCCCGGTTGTTCCTGAGCCCGCGCACGGTCGGACACCACCTCTACCGCGCCTTCCCGAAACTGGGCGTGAGTTCCCGCACCGAGCTCGCCGGCCTGCTGGCCTCATGAGGCGGCCGGCCTCATGAGGCCGGGCCCGGTTCCGGCGCCGACCAGATCAGCCGGGTCTGCGTGGTCCGGTAGCCGGCCCGGGCGAACGCGGCGGCCATCGGCGCGTTGTCGGTGTCGGTGGTGGCGGTGATCAGCTCGGCCCCCGCCTCCACCTGCACGCGGGTGATCTCGGCCAGCACGTCATCGACGTAACCCTGTCCGCGCAGCTCGGGGACGACGCCCAGGTAGCCGACGTTGCGGCTGTACGGCGTCGCCGAGGGCAGGGCCAGCCCGGCGACGCGGCCGTCGGGGGTGCGGGCGATGCGCCACCAGGAGCGTTCGCCCGGGCAGTCGAGGTAGAAGTCGACCTCCTCCCGGGCGGTGGCTTCCGCTCCCATGAGCGCCAGGTTCCGGCGGGTCTCCCCGTCCAGGCTGCCCACCGCGATCCGCCGGAAGACGTCGAGGAACTCCTCGTCCGTACCCTCGGTGAAGACGAGGCGCCCGCTGGAGGCGGGGAGTCCGGCCTCGGGAGTCCATTCCAGACGCAGCCGTTCGACGACGTCGGTCAGTCCGGCCGCCAGGGCGGCGTCCCGCCGCCAGTCCGCGGCCGCGACCGTGGCGGGGTCGTCCCGCCAGCCGTTCGGCAGGGTCAGGTTGTAGAGCGGCGCCTTGGCCGCCCCCTGCTCGGCGAAGGCCCGCAGGCCCGCGCGGATCAGCCGGGCCCCGAGCGCCGCGCGGTCGGCGACCGAGGGGTCGACGTACAGGCAGTCCAGCGCGACCGGGTGCTCGCTGGTGGCCCGGCCCCACCACAGGGCCCGGGCCACCACCCGGCCGTCCTGCTCTGCGATCCAGGTCCACTCCGGGCGGTACATGCCCTCCGCGAGGTCCCCGAGGTACCGGTCGGCGGGGATCCAGCCGACCGGCTCGTCGACCGTCACGGCGGTGACGCGGTCGAGGTCGGCGCCGGTGGTGGGGCGAATCAGCACCGGGGTGCCCGTCTCCTTCGCATACGTGGTGAGGGCCGCGCCGGTGCTGAAGACCCGGGAGTCGGTCAGCTTGAAGGAGTCCGGGCGGAACGGGGCGTCGAAGAGCGGTATGCCGGAGCCGATGACGACCGGGTAACACCTGATGACCAACTCGTCTATCTCCTCACGCAGTTGCCCGGCGAGGCCGGCCCCGCCGCACAGCCAGATGCCCTCTCCTTCCTGGCCCTTGAGGTCGCGGACGAACTCCACCGGGTCCGTGCCGACGACCTCCACGGCGGGGTCGAGCGGGGCGAGGGTGCGGGAGAAGACGTACTGCTTCAAGTGCGGATAGGGGCTGGTGACACCGGCCGCGAGACCGTGCTCGTAGGTGGCACGGCCCATCAGTACGGTGTCGAACCGCCTGTTGGGGACTCCGTCGAGGCCCAACGGCCCCCGGCGGTGGGCCGGGATCGTCTCGGGGTATTCCGCCAGCAGGGCGGCGGCGAGGTCGCCCTCGAAGGGGAAGAGGTCGAACCGGTCGAACCGGCCGTCGGGGCCCGCGACGAACCCGTCGAGGGTGGTTGCGACGTAATAGGTGAGCCTGCGCACACGTCCTGCTTTCGTCGGTGGGTGCTCGGTGCCTGCCGTGTGGTGCGGTGTGCCTGGTGACGTCACTGACGCTATGGCGGCGGCCGTGCGGCAGGCATCAGTCGTCCCGACGTAACGTGAGCGGTCTCCGAGGCGCCGGGGACGGCCGGCATCGGACGGGCCGGACGGACAGCGGGCCGGATCCCCGCCCACCAGGGGGTCTGGTCCCCGCAGGGGCCGCGGGGACCCGGCCCCCGGACCACCGGCAGGGCCGAGTGGCCCAGTCCCGGGTGCCGGGGCCGTGGTGGGCGGCCACAGTGGGCGCGGAGGGGGAAAGGGCGGGCGCGGGCGGTGCCGCGCACGCGGGACGGCGCGTGCCGTGGCATGCGGCCCCGCGGCCGGGAAACGGGAGAACGGGAGCACGGCGATGGCATCGGACGCACCCATGCAGCTCGGAATGGTCGGACTCGGCCGGATGGGTGCCAACCTGGTGCGCCGGCTCATGCAGGACGGACACCGGTGCGTCGTCAACGACCTCGGCCCCGACGCCGTACGGGCGTTGGAGCGGGAGGGGGCGACACCGGCGTTCTCGCTGGAGGAGCTCGTCGAGCGGCTGGAACGGCCCCGCGCCGTGTGGCTCATGGTGCCGGCGGGCGTGGTCCAGGAGACCCTGGACCGGCTGGTCGGGCTCCTGGAGCCCGGCGACACGGTCATCGACGGCGGCAACTCCTACTACCGGGACGACATCACCCGGTCCCGGGCCCTCGCCCAGCAGGGCATCCACTACGTCGACTGCGGCACGTCGGGCGGTGTCTGGGGCCTGGAACGCGGCTACTGCCTCATGATCGGCGGCGAGCGGGAGCCCGTGGAACGGCTCGCCCCCGTGTTCCGCACCATCGCGCCCGGCACCGGCAGCGCCGAGCCCACCCCCGGCCGCACCCGGACCGGGGGCACCGCGCCGCAGGGCTACCTCCACTGCGGCCCCAGCGGCGCCGGTCACTTCGTGAAGATGGTCCACAACGGCGTGGAGTACGGGATGATGGCCGCCATCGCCGAGGGTCTCGCCATCATCGAGCACGCCGACGCGGGTCTGCGCCCGCGTACCGCCGACGCGGAGACCGCTCCGCTGTCCGATCCCGACGCCTACGGGTACGAGATCGACGTGGCGGAAGTCGCCGAGGTGTGGCGCCGCGGGTCGGTCGTCGGCTCGTGGCTGGTCGACCTCACCGCCGACGCCCTGGCCCGCTCCCCGCAACTGGACGACTTCACGGGCCGCGTCTCCGACTCCGGGGAAGGCCGCTGGACCGTGCTGGCGGCCATCGAGGAGAGCGTGCCCGCACCGGTGATCAGCGCCGCCCTCTACCAGCGCTACGAGTCCAGGGGCCTCGGCGCGTTCACCGACAAGGTGCTGTCCGCCATGCGCAGCGAGTTCGGCGGCCATGCCGAGAAGCGCCCCGGGGGGGACGCGTGAGGGGGCCCTCCGTGGACAGGGACCCCGCCGCCTCCCGGCCCGGGCCGCGCCCCGCGGACCACGTCGTCGTGCTCTTCGGTGCGACGGGTGACCTGGCCCGGCGCAAACTGCTGCCGGGTCTCTTCCACCTCGCCAAGGCGGGACTCCTGCCGCAGCGCTACCGCATCGTCGGCTCGGCCCCGACGGCCGAGGCCCTGAGCGACGAGCAGTTCCGCGCCCACGCCCGCCAGGCCGTGGCGGAGTTCGGCCGCTCGCGGCCCGAGGGCCCCGAGTGGCAGGAGTTCGAGGCCGCCCTGTCCTTCGGCGCGGCCGACACGGACGCGACCGGGCCTCTGGAGAGGGCGGTGGGCGAGGCCGAGCGGGCCGTCGGCGGCGCTCCGCGGCGGCTGTTCCACCTCGCCGTCCCGCCCGTGGCGTTCACCTCCGTCATCGAACTGCTCGGGGCCACGGGGCTGGCCCGGGACGCGCGTGTCATCGTCGAGAAGCCCTTCGGGACGGACCTCGCGTCCGCCCGCGCCCTCAACGCGGCCGTCCACGCCGTCTTCGACGAGTCCCGGGTGTTCCGCATCGACCACTTCCTCGGCAAGGAGGCGGTGGACAACATCGTCGCCATGCGGTTCGCCAACGGTCTCTTCGAGCCGCTGTGGAACCGCGAGCACATCAGCCACGTGCAGATCGACGTACCCGAGCAGATCGACATCCAGGGCCGCGCCCATTTCTTCGAGGGCACCGGAACCTTCCGCGACATGGTCGTCACGCACCTGTTCCAGCTGCTCGGATTCGTCGCGATGGAACCGCCGGTCTCCCTCGAAGCGCAGTCGCTGCGGGACGAGCAGGTCAAGGTCTTCCGCAGCATGCGGCCCCTGGACCCCGCCCACGCCGTGCGCGGCCAGTACACCGGCTACCGCGCCGAGCCGGGGGTCGATCCGGCCTCCGACACCGAGACCTTCGTCGCGCTGCGCGTCGACATCGACAACTGGCGCTGGGCCGGCGTGCCCTTCCACCTGCGCTCCGGCAAGGCGCTGGCCGAGAGCCGGCACGTCGTCACCCTCGGCCTGCGCGAGCCCGTGCTCAACATGTTCCCCCTCGACGCCCGGGAGGCGGCCGACGGCCGTGCCAACGCACTTATCATCGACTTCGCCGGCCCCGGCTCCATCACCGCCCGCTTCCTCGCCAAGAAGCCCGGCCCCACGATGCAGCTCGCCCCGGCCGACATGGTCTTCAACTACCGCAGCTCCTTCACCACCGAGAACTCCCTGGAGGCGTACGAGCACCTCATCCTCCAGGCCATGCTCGGCGACCAGTCCTTCTTCACCCGCTCCGACGGCATCGAACGCCTGTGGGAGGTCTCCGCGCCGCTCCTGGACGCGCCTCCACCCGTCGTCCCGTACGCCCCCGGGTCCTGGGGGCCCGAGGCCATCGCCTCCCTCGTCTCCCCCCACCGGTGGCACCTGCCCGAACGGCACCGGCCCGGCGCGGGCGGTGAGTGACGCCATGCTGGGACTCCCCGACCACATCAGCACCTGCCTCTTCGACCTCGACGGCGTGCTCACCCGGACCGCGAAGGTCCACGCGGCCGCCTGGAAGCAGATGTTCGACGGCTACCTGCGGCAGCGCGCCGAGCGCGACGGTTCGCCCTTCGCGCCCTTCGACGCCGTGCACGACTACGACGAGTACGTGGACGGCCGCCCCCGCGAGGACGGCGTGCGCACCTTCCTCGCCTCCCGGGACATCACGCTGCCCGAGGGCACCGGGAGCGACGGCCCCGACCGGGAGACGGTCCACGGGCTGGGCACCCGCAAGAACGACCTGGTGCTCCGCGCGATCCGCGAGCAGGGGGTGGAGGCCTACGAGGGCTCCGTGGCCTACGTGCGCGCCGTACGCGACGCGGGTCTGCGCCGCGCCGTCGTCTCCTCCAGCGCCAACTGCCGCGACGTGCTGGTGGCGGCCGGCATCGAGGACCTCTTCGAAGGGCGTGTCGACGGCATCACCATCGCCGAGCGGGGACTGCGGGGCAAACCCTCCCCCGACAGCTACCTGGCGGCCGCCCGCCTCTTCGGCACCGCACCGCGCGATGCCGCCGTGTTCGAGGACGCGCTGGCCGGGGTGGCCGCCGGCAAGGCGGGCGGCTTCGGTTTCGTCGTCGGCGTCGACCGCACCGGCCAGGCGGACGAACTGCGGGCGCACGGCGCCGATGTCGTCGTCACCGACCTCTCCGAGCTGCTGGACCACCGATGATCACGCACGAGAACTTCGCGCCCGATCCCTGGCAGCTGCGGGAGACGGCACTCGACCTCGGCGTCCTCGCGCAGAGCGAATCCGTCTTCGCCCAGTCCAACGGCCATCTCGGCTGGCGCGGCAACCTCGACGAGGGCGAGCCCCACGGCCTGCCCGGCTCCTACCTCAACAGCGTGTACGCCAGCCACCCGCTGCCCTACGCCGAGGCCGGATACGGGTATCCGGAGTCCGGGCAGACGACCGTCAACGTCACCGACGGCAAGGTCATCCGGCTGCTCGTCGACGACCACCCCTTCGACCTGCGCTACGGCGAACTCCTGTCGCACGAACGCGTCCTGGACTTCCGCACCGGCGTCCTGAGCCGCTCCGTGGAGTGGACCACACCCTCCGGCCGGACGGTACGCCTGACCTCGCACCGCATGGTCTCCCTGGCCCAGCGGGCCGTCGCGGTGATCTCGTACGGCGTCGAGACCGTCAACGGCCCGGCCACCATCGCCGTACAGTCCGAGCTCGTCGCCAACGAACAGTTGCCCACGACCTCGGGCGACCCGCGCATGGCCGCCGTCATCGACTCCCCGCTGCTCCCCGAGGAGCACTACGCGAACGGCACCCGGCTGCGCCTCATCCACAGCACGGCCACCAGCGGGCAGCGCGTCGCGGTGGCGGCCGACCACATCGTGCAGGGCCCCGACGGCACCGCGTGGGCCGCCGAGAGCGAACCGGACGTGGCCCGGCTGACCGTGACCGCCACCCTCGAACCCGGGCAACGGCTCGAACTCGTCAAGTTCGTGGCCTACGGGTGGTCGGCGGAGCGCTCCCTGCCCGCCGTGCGCGACCAGGTGGAGGGCGGCCTGGCCGGGGCCCGCACCACCGGGTGGCAGGGGCTGGTCGACGCACAGCGGGCCTGCCTGGACGAGTTCTGGTCCTGCGCCGACGTCGAGGTGGAGGGCGACGAAGAGGTCCAGCAGGCGGTCCGGTTCGGCCTCTTCCACCTCTACCAGGCCTCCGCGCGCGGCGAGCGGCGCCCCATCCCGGCCAAGGGCCTGACGGGCACGGGCTATGACGGCCACGCCTTCTGGGACACCGAGTCGTTCGTGCTGCCCGTCCTGACGCACACCGCGCCGTACACCGTCGCCTCCGCGCTCGCCTGGCGGCAATCCACGCTTCCCCGCGCGCTGGAGCGCGCCCGCCAACTCGGCCTGGAGGGAGCCACCTTCCCCTGGCGCACCATCAACGGCGCCGAGTGCTCCGCCTACTGGCCCGCCGGAACCGTCGCCTTCCACGTCAACGCCGACATCGCCGCGGCCGTCGAGCGGTACGTGTTCTCCACCGGTGACCGGGAGTTCCAGCGCGGTCCCGGACTCGACCTGCTGGTGCACACCGCGCGGCTGTGGCGCTCACTGGGCCACTTCGGCGCCGACGGCGTCTTCCACATCGACGGGGTCACCGGCCCCGACGAGTACAGCGCCATCGCACGCGACAACCTCTACACCAACGCCATGGCCCGGCGGAACCTGCGCGCCGCGGCGGACGCCGTCTCGCTCCACCCGGACCGGGCACCGGACCTCGGCGTCAGCGCCGAGGAGATCGCGGACTGGCGCAACACCGCCGCGCGGACGGCCATCCCGTACAACCGGCGGCTGGGGGTGCACGAGCAGTCCGCCGGATTCACCGACCAGGAACCCTGGGACTTCGAGGCCACCTCCGAGGACCAGTACCCGCTGCTGCTGCACTTCCCGTACTTCGACCTGTACCGCAAGCAGGTCGTCAAGCAGGCGGACCTGGTCCTGGCCATGTTCACCTGCCCGGACGAGTTCAGCGCCGAGGAGAAGGCCCGCAACTTCGCCTACTACGAGCCGCTGACGGTCAGGGACTCCTCCCTGTCCGCCTGCTGCCAGGCCGTGCTCGCCGCCGAGACCGGACACCTGCGCCTCGCCTGGGCCTATACGCGCGAGGCGGCGCTGATGGACCTGGACGACCTCGAACACAACACCCGGGACGGCCTCCACATGGCCTCGCTCGCCGGCACCTGGATCGCCCTGGTCCAGGGCTTCGGCGGGCTGCGCCGCATCCGCCCCGCCCCGCCCGCGGACCCTCAGGACCAGCCGTCCGGGATCGCGGGCCCCGTCGAGCCGGACGCCGCCGCGCTGTTCGCACCGCGGCTGCCGTCCTCGCTGACCCGGCTGGCCTTCAACGTCCGCGTCCAGGGGCGGCTGATCCGCCTCGACATGGGACAGTCGACGGTCCGCTACACGCTCCTGTCCGGAGGGCCCCTCACCGTGACGCATCACGGCACCCGGGTCGAACTCACCGTGGACACGCCGACGGACCTTCCCGTCCCACCCGCGCCCGACTCCCCCGAACCCCGCCAGCCCAAGGGCCGCGCCCCCCGCACCTGAGGTGTGCGCGGCACGGCGCGCAGACGGTGCCTCAGGGCCGCTCCGGACCGGCCGCACCCGCCACGCGCGGAG
Organism: Streptomyces sp. NPDC086989; assembly: GCF_044745505.1. Taxonomy (NCBI): domain Bacteria; kingdom Bacillati; phylum Actinomycetota; class Actinomycetes; order Kitasatosporales; family Streptomycetaceae; genus Streptomyces; species Streptomyces sp. NPDC086989. The sequence continues at coordinate 440,750 of NZ_JBIVAL010000007.1, read as the reverse complement.
GCCACGCCGCGGGGTCCAGCAGGCCCAGGACGTAGGCGCGGGCGATCAGAGCGGGGCGGTTGGGCACGCCGAGCCGTCGGCAGAGGCGGGTCACGTGGTAGTTGACCCCGTCGACGGTGAGACCCACCTCGCGGGCGATGGCCGATCCCGACGCCCCCGCCGCGACGAGCGGCAGGATCCGCGCCTCCTGGGGGCCCAGGCCGTCGGCCGGGTACTGCGGCGGCGGCTCGGGCCGGTCTGCGCCCGCCTCCTCGGTCAGCGAGACGAGCAGGCGGGGGACGTCGTCCTGCGGGTCGGAGACCGGTTCGACGGTGACGCGGCCGTGCCGGGCCGCCCCCCGGACCTGCCAGCTCACCTCGACCGGGTAGCGGGACCTGCGGCGCGAGCGCAGGGCCTCGTCCAGCCTGAGCAACTGCCGGTCGTTGGTCGGAGTGAGGAGGTCGAGGAGTCGGCGGCCTTCCAGTTTTCCCGGTTGCAGCTGCCATGCGGAGGCGAACGCGGGGTTCGCCCCGAGGATCAGGCCGTACGCGTCGCTGATCGCCAGCGCAACGGGCGCCCTGTCGAACAGGCTGACGAAGCGTGACCGCCAGGCCGCCGCCGCTTCGCCCAGCGCAGGCCGTGCCGGCTGTGCCACGCCCTCTCCCTCTGCCACGGCCGACTGCCCCCGATCAAGGCCCGCTGCGGACATCACCCCTACAAGAATAGGTAGTCGTCGTCCGCCGTCGCCCCGGCGGCCGCGTCACTGTGGACACGACACGGCTGACGTGACCAGAAGAGGCAGACGCCATGAACGAACCGCACACCACCGGCCCCGGACCCCTGGACGACGACGCTGCGCACCTGCCGGTCGTCGACGTGAGCGGGCCGGGGCTGACGAGCACCCCGCTGCAGACGGCCATGGGGCACGCCCGCCGGCTCGGTCCGGTCTTCGTCCAGCGCTTCCACGATCGGGAGACCGTGTTCGTGAGTGCGGCGGAGCTGGTGGAGGAACTCTCCGACGAGCGGCGCTTCGCCAAGGGCATCGGTCCGGCGCTCGAGAACGTACGCGAGGTCGCCGCCGACGGACTGTTCACCGCGTACAACGACGAGCCCAACTGGGCCAAGGCGCACGACATCCTGCTCCCGGCCTTCGCCCTCACCTCGATGCGCACCTACCACCCGCACATGCTGCGGGTCGCGAAGCGGCTCATCGGCTCCTGGGACGCGCGGTTCGCCGCGGGCTCCGATGTCTCGACCCCGGTGGACGTCGCCGAGGACATGACCCGGATGACCCTCGACACCATCGGGCTGTCCGGCTTCGGCTACGACTTCGCGTCCTTCGAACGTGAGCAGCCGCACCCGTTCGTCCGGGCACTGGTGCGGGCCCTCGCCCACAGCCAGGCCAAGCTCGGCCGGGTGCCCGGCGCGGACCACGCCGCCGAGGACGCGGCGTTCGCCGAGGACGCCGCCTACCTGGCCAGGGTCGTCGACGAGGTGATCGAGCGGCGCAAGGCGTCGGGGGACACCTCGACGGACGATCTGCTGGGCCTGATGCTGGGCTCCCCGCACCCCCGGTCGGGCGAGGTGCTCGACGAGGCGAACATCAGGAACCAGGTGATCACGTTCCTGATCGCGGGCCACGAGACGACGTCGGGCGCCCTTTCGTTCGCGCTGTACCACCTCATGAAGAACCCGGCCGTACTGCACCTGGCCCAGGCCGAGACCGACGCCCTGTGGGGTGACGACCCGGACCCCGAGCCCGCCTTCGAGGACATCGGCAGGCTGCGCTACGTGCGCCAGGTCCTCAACGAGACGCTGCGGCTGTGGCCGACGGCCGCCGCGTTCGCACGCGAGGCGCGCGCCGACACCGTGATCGGGGGCCGCCACCCGGTCAAGGCGGGGCAGCGGATGCTGGTGCTGACCCCGATGCTGCACCGCGACCCGGTGTGGGGCGACAACGTCGAGGAGTTCGACCCGGACCGGTTCTCCGCCGAGGCGGAGGCGGCCCGTTCCCCACACGCGTACAAGCCGTTCGGCACCGGGGAACGGGCCTGCATCGGACGGCAGTTCGCCCTCCACGAGGCGACGATGCTGCTGGGCATGCTGGTGCACCGTTACCGCTTCCTCGACCGGGGGCGCTACGAGCTGCGCATCAAGGAGACGCTCACGCTCAAGCCCGACGGCTTCACGCTGACCCTGGGCCGGCGCAGCCCGGCCGACCGCTCCCGCAACCGCGCGGGCCTCGCGGCGGTCCTCCCGGCCGGCCACGGGGAGAACACGCAGGCGCCCGCCGCGGGGCCCGCCCCCACCCGGGCCCTTCCCGGTACGACGCTGACGCTGCTGTACGGATCCAACTTCGGCACCTGCCGCACGTACGCGCAGGACCTGGCCGAGACGGCGGCGGAGCTGGGCTTCGGGACGCGTGTCGCGCCACTCGACGACCACCGTGACGGCGGACTGCCCACGGACGGGCCGCTGGTCGTCGTCGCCGCGTCGTACAACGGACGGCCCACCGACGACGCGGCCGGATTCGTCTCCTGGCTGACGCAGGCGGCCCCCGGTGCCGCGGAAGGCGTGCACTACGCCGTCCTGGGTGTCGGGGACCGCAACTGGTCCGCCACCTACCAGCAGGTACCCGCGCTCATCGACGGCCGCCTCGCCTCGGCGGGTGCCGTACGCCTGATGGACCGTGCCGAGGCCGACGCCTCCGGGGACCTCGCGGGAGCGGTACGCGGCTTCACCGCTGGCCTGTGCCGCACGCTGCTGGAGCGCTACGGCGACCCGGCGTCCGTGGCCGCGTCCCGGGCGGAGGATGCCACCGGCCCGGCGTACGACGTCGTCGAGATCACGGGTGGGCCGCTCGACGCACTGGCCCGGCGGTACGACCTCCAGCCGATGACGGTGACGCACACCGGGGACCTCGCCGACCTCGGCCACCCGGCCGGCAGGTCGAAGCGCTTCCTGCGCGTCGCTCTTCCCGAAGGGGTCCGCTACCGCACCGCCGACCACCTCGCCGTCCTCCCGGCCAACGACCCCGGGCAGGTGGAGCGGGCGGCCCGGGTCCTGGGCGTGGACCCGGACTCGGTGCTGACCGTCCGTACCCACCGCCCCGGCCGGACCGCCCTGCCGTTGGACCGCCCCGTCGCCGTGCGCGAACTGCTCTCCCGGTACGTCGAGCTGCAGGCCCCGGCGACCGCCGAGCAGGCGGCCGTCCTCGCCGTGCACAACCCGTGCCCGCCGGAGAGGGCCGCGCTGGAACGGATCGCTGCGGCCGCGGCCGCGGGGGCCGACGGGGCCCGCCCGGGCAGCCTCGTGGACCTCGTCGAGGAGCACCCCGCGCTCCGGGGCCGGCTGCCGTGGCCCGTCCTGCTGGAACTGCTGGAGCCCCTGCGGCCCCGCCACTACTCCATCTCCTCGTCCCCGTCGGCAGGTCCGGGGCAGGCAGACCTGATGATCTCCCTCCTGGAAGCCCCCCACCGCTCGGGCCGGGACGGCGTGTTCCGCGGAGTGGGCTCTTCGTACCTGCACCGGGTGCGTCCCGGGGACACGGTCCTCGCCCGGGTGCAACCGTGCCGGGAGGCCTTCCGCATTCCGCACGACGGGCGGACGCCGGTCATCATGATCGGCGCGGGTACCGGGCTCGCTCCGTTCCGCGGAGCGATCGCCGACCGTCGTGCACTGCGCGCGTCGGGAGCCGAACTGGCGCCCGCGCTGTGCTACTTCGGCTGCGACCACCCTGACGTGGACTACCTCCACCGGGCGGAGCTGGAGGACGCCGACCGCGAGGGCGCCGTGTCCATGCGACCCGCCTTCTCGCTGGCACCGCAGGGCGAGGTCCGGTTCGTACAGCACCGGATCAAGGCGGAGGGTGAGGAGGTCTGGCGGCTGACCGAGGCGGGCGCCCGCATCCACGTCTGCGGGGACGGCTCCCGCATGGCCCCGGGGGTCCGCGAGGCCTTCCGGCAGCTGTACGTCCGCTACAGCGGGAAGGACGGTTCGGCGGCCTCGGAGTGGCTCCGGGGGCTGGTGGCGGAGGGCCGCTACGTGGAGGACGTCTACGTGGGCGGCTGACGGGCCGTCCCGTCGAGCGCACGGTCCGCCACGGCCGCGGAGTGCCCCTCCGTGGCCGTGGCCAGGGGGAACTCCGTCCAGACGGTCTTGCCGCGCCGGGTGTAACGGGCGCCCCATCGTTCGGTGAGCTGGGCCACCAGGAAGAGGCCGCGGCCGCCCTCGTCGGTGGTGCGCGCCCGTCGCAGGTGCGGAGCCGTGCTGCTGCTGTCGGAGACCTCGCAGATCAGGCTGCGGTCGCGGATGAGCCGCAGGGTCACCGGCGTGCCGCCGCCGTACCGGTAGGCGTTGGTGACCAGTTCGCTGACGACCAGTTCGGCGGTGAAGGCCAGCTCTCCCAGGCCCCACCCGGTCAGGGTGGTCTCCGTCAGGTGCCGCGCCCGGCCGGCTGCGGCCGGCTCGGCGGCCAGCTCCCAGAAGGCGACGTGCTCCGGCGCCAGCACGCGGGTGCGGGCGAGGAGCAGTGCGACGTCGTCCGGTGGGTGATCCGGCAACAGGGCGTTCTGCACCGCCGTGCACGTCTCCTCCAGCGAGCGGCCGGGCCCGGTCAGGGCCCCTCGCAGTCGCTCGATCTCCTCGTCGAGGTCGAAGCCACGGGCCTCGACCAGACCGTCCGTGTACAGCGCCAGCAGACTTCCCTCGGCGAGTTCCAGTTCGGCGGATTCGAAGGGGAGGCCACCCAGCCCCAGCGGCGGCCCCTCGGGCAGGTCGGGCAGGCTCACCGTACCGTCGGGGGCCACCAGCGCGGGGGGCAGATGACCCGCCCGGGCCAGGGTGCAGCGCCGGGAGATGGGGTCGTAGACCGCGTAGAGGCACGTCGCGCCCACGATCTGACCGGCCCGCGTGCGGCCGTCTCCAGGCGCCTGCTCAGCCGCCAGGCGGCTGACCAGGTCGTCCAGGTGGGAGAGGACCTCGTCCGGAGCGTAGTCGAGGCCCGCCAGGGTGTGCACGGCCGTGCGCAGGCGGCCCATGGTGGCCGCGGCGTGCAGGCCGTGGCCCACGACTTCGCCGACGACGAGGGCGACGCGGGCTCCGGAGAGCGGGATGACGTCGAACCAGTCGCCGCCGACGCCGGTGGCGGCATCGGCCGGCAGATAGAGGTGAGCGACCTCGACCGCACTGTATTCGGGCAACTCCTGCGGCAGCAGGCTGCGCTGCAAGGTCACCGCGGCCTGGTGCTGCTGGGTGTAGCGGCGGGCGTTGTCGATGCACACGGCGGCGCGCGCGGCGAACTCCTCCGCCAGTGTGAGGTCGTCCTCCTCGAACGGCTCGGGCCGCTCGGCCCGCCACAGGCTGAGCAGGCCGAGGAGCAGACCGCGGGCCGTCAGTGGTACGACGATCAGTGAGTGGGCGTTCAGTTCGAAGGCGCGCCGTGTGCGCTCCGGATCCTGGAAGTACCAGCCGGGGCTGCTGCGGAGCTCCGCTTCGAGGATGGGCTGCTGCTCGGCGAGACACCTGGCCTGCGGCGTACGGGGGTCGAAGTGGAAGACCTCTCCCGCGGGGTACATCACCCCCAGCGCCTCCGCCATGACCGAGTGGACGGCCATCCTGCGGACCGGTCCGCTCGCCTCCTCGGCGCTCTCGTCGCCTCGGGCGACCGACTCCAGCAGATCCACCGAGACGGCGTCCGCGAGGTCGGGGACGGCGACGTCGGCCAGCTCCCGGGTGGTCCGGCCGAGGTCCAGTGTGGTTCCGATGCGGGCGCTCGCCCGGTTGAGGAGCGCGAGCCGCCGCCGGGCCCGGTAGCGGTCGGTGACGTCTTCCACCTGTTGGGTGACTCCGAGGATCCCGCCGGAGGGGTCCTCCATCCGGAACGCGGACACCGACACCACCCGCTCGTGATCGGGGTCGCTCCTCAGGCGGCAGGGCTGCTCGGTGAAGATCAGGGGGGCGCCCGTCTCCAGCACCCTGCGCAGCCGGCTTTCGATGGTCTTCAGATCCGGGCCGATGAGGAAGTCGCCGATGGTCCGGCTCCGGATCTCCGCCGCGGAGAGTTGCGTGTACCGGGCCAGCGCCCGGTTGATCCGCAGGATGCGCAGGTCGGGGGCGTGGACGGACAGACCGATCGGAGAGCGCCGGAACAGACCGTCGAGGACGGACCGGTCCGTCTCCCACTGGAGCACCTCCTTGGCCGGGGCGGCGACGAGGAACCACTCGCGGGCCGGGCCGTCGCGGATCACGGCGCGGACGCGGAGACCCACCTCCACCCGTCGCCCGCTGCGGTGCATGACGGGCAGGACGCCGGACCAGCCCCGGTCGCGCTCGCACGCGGCAGCTGCGGCCCGGACCGCCTCATGGTCACGAGGGTCGGACAACGACTCCAGGGCCGTGCGGCCGAGCACCTCGTCGGGCGGGTAGCCGAGGAGCTCCTGTGCGCGCTCGCTCCAGCCGACGACGCGGCCGTGGCCGTCCAGAACCGCCGAGGCGGAGTTGTGCAGTGCGAACGGGTCCTCGGGCACCTCACCCGGCCCCGTCGCCGGTGCGTCCATCGCTGCCACCCTTCGACCTGCTCGCCCTGCCGAACGGACCGCACAGCCGCATGACCGCGGCGACCACCCGGAGTGACCGGGGACCAGAGGTCGAGCGGTCGGAGCAGTCGGCTCACCTTCAGTATCGCCGCGCCGCCGTGGGTCGGCAGAAGCTGATCCCCCGGGTGGCGACAGGGCTGGTGGGCGGGGGCGAGGGAACCGGGTACCGTCTTTGTCATGTTCTTCCCAGAGGCCGATTCACGCGTGAGGGCGTGTATGGGCCCCTGCCGGCGTCCTTCGGCGTCGCCGCCCGTCCCGTCGCCGCCCGTGTCCCGCCGATGAATCCGTAGCCTTCACACCATGACCCGGGAGAACCCGTGACCGACAGCAAGAACATCAACAACCCCGTGGGCCAGGGCGGCGGCCAGCGCAAGAAGCTGTCCCGCGCCGAACGGCAGAACAACGGCCCGCACCGCAACCTGGACCGCCAGGGTGCGGCCGACAGGAAGGCGGAGCTGGTGCGCAAGATGCGCGAGAAGGCACGCGCCGCCGAGGCCACCGGGCAGACCGGCGAGGACACCGCACAGAGCTGACGCACGGCCGCCGCACGGCGGCACCCTAAGGCAGCGGTCTGCGCAAGGCAGTCCCTCCCCGGCTCCACGCGCGGCGGATGTGGTCGGCCAGCCGGTCTTCCAGCAGAACCGTCGAGGCGCAGCCGAAGGCCACGTCAGCCTCCAGGGCGGGCTCCTCGGTGACGAGTCCGCCGATGACCTCGCGGCGTACGACCTGTTCGTGGACGGCGTCGGCCTCGACGTGCTCAGCGTAGAAGTGCTCGGCGGCGGGTCCGGCTCCGGAGCGCCGCATCGCCTTGGCCAGCCGCCTCGACCCGGGTGACGAGGTGACCTCGACGCATGCGAAGTGGCCGACGAGTGCGCCGCGCAGGGAGCGGTGCAGGCCGAAGAGGGACATCAGGTTCACGGTCGCGAGGAGGGGCGCGGGCGCATGGTCCAGGTAGCGGCCGTAGGAGGGGTCGAGGCCGAGGTCGGTCATGAGGTCCGCGAAGAGCTGCGCGTGGATGCGGTCGGCGCGGCCGGCGCCGAACTCGTCGTACTCGATGGCGACCATGGCGGCCTTGGCCCGCCCGGTGAGCCGGGGGATGACCCAGGCGTGCGGGTCCGCCTCCTTGAGGTGGTAGAGGGAGCGCAGCGCCGCGTACTCGCGCAACTGCCAGAGCTCCCCCTCCGTCGCCAGGTGGTGGCTCAGGCTGCCGGAGAGGTCGGCGGGCTCGACGAGCAGCGGGGCGAAGGCCTCCTCGACCGTTCGGGGCGCATCGGCCAGCTCGCTGCGCAGGGCGTCCAGGAAACGCTCTTCCATCGCCTGGCGCAGCCGGAGCAGGTCCGGGTCCCACTCGCGTGCGTCGTCCACGCCGTCGAAGCCGCGGTAGTGCAGCTCGTAGAGGAGGTAGAGGGCGAGCTGGAGGTCCTCACCCCAGGGGTCGGCCGCCGGTACGGCCCCCGGGGCGTACCGCGGCAGTCCCCCGGACCGCAGGGCGTCCGACACGGCGCCGGACAACTCGCCGCGCCCCTCCACCAGACGGGGGCTCCGGCCGTCTGCCGGGGCGACCGGGTCCGGGCTGAGAGGGTGCATCACGGGTTCCTGTCCTCAGGCGGCGGTGTGGTTCGCTCGCGGCGGCGGTGGCTGGTGTCGCACCAGGGATACGTACGGCTGCGACGGCATGTGCAGATGGCGACCGTGAAGCGGTCGGAGCGCGCGACCGTGCCATCGTCCAGGACGATGTCGACCGGGCCCTCGATGAGGACGGGCCCCTGCGGGTCCACGGACACGCGGCGGGCGGGCCTCACCCCGTAGGCCGGGCAAGGGCTGTCGTCAGGGGTTCTGGGCACGGATGACCACCAGCTCTTCCCACTCTTCGGCCTCGCTCGCCAGGCCTCGCCGCTCCAGCCAGATCCGCCGCGAGCGCAGGACCGGTCCCCAGGGAACGGACGCCTTCGCCGTGACCTGCGCGGACAGCCCGGCCCCGGCCAGCCGGTCCACGGTCTCCTCGGCCCCGCACATGCCGGAGTGCACCATCAGCAGAGCGCCGCCTGGACGCAGCAGGGCGGAAGCGGTCACGCAGATCCGGTCGATCACGAGGCGTCCGTCCGGGCCGGCGTCCCACGCGCGCTGCGGCCCCCGCGAGGGCAGTGTCACAGCCGGAGCGGGCACGTACGGCGGGTTCGCCAAGATCAGGTCGAAGCGCCGGCCGACGGTACGGGCCCTGAAGTCGCCGTGCAGGACGCGCAGGGGGAGCCGGTGGAGCACGGCGTTCACACGCGCTGACATGACGGCCGGCCAGGAGACGTCCACCGCCGTGACCGAGGCGCCTCTGCGAGCGGCGTGCAGGGCGAGCGCGCCGGTCCCGGTGCCGATCTCGAGGACGCTGGTGCGGGGCCCCAGCTCCTCACGGGCGAGTGCCGCGGCGAGCAGGTGGGTGTCCGCCTGCGGGCGGTAGACGCTCGGCAGGGCGACGAGGCCGTCGGCGAGAGTTCCCAAGGTGAGGGCCTGGGCCGTACTGGACACGCGTACCTCCCGGGATCGCGGCGCCCGTAAGGCCGCTTCGTGGACGTCATACGGCGGCTGCCCAGGGTGGGCGGCCTCATGCAGCGTTCCGGCGATCTTCGGACCATCGAAACCTCGCCGTGCTCACGGCAGCGGCGGCCTGGCCCTGTGCCACCGGGCCTACCAGGGGGCGCGGGCGCAGATGGTCTTGCCGCCGTCCGGGGTGGGTTCGATGTGCACCTCGGTGGTCAGGTGGTTGATCAGTTGCCACCCCCACCCGCCGGTCCCGTCGAGGTGGGGCGGGCGCGGCTCGGGCGGGTCGGGACTGGTGTCGGTGACACGGATGTCGATGTGGTCACCGTTCAGTTCCAGGTGCAGCAATGCGGGCCCACGGGTATGGCGCATGGCATTGGCCACCAGCTCGCCCACGATCAGGAGCACGGCGTCGTCGTTCCCCGGCGCGGCGGGCGGCCGGATGCGCGCGGCATGGTGGAGGAAGGCGCGGGTGGCGTCGCGCGCCGACGTCGTGGGCTGTCCGCTGCGGGACAGGGACCGATCGAGCACGGGTGCGTCCATACGTCCTCCTTCCACCGGGCTCTACCACGCACCTGCCCGCTCCGGGGAGGAGAAACCCGGCAAAAACCCCCGGTGGTGCTCCCGGCCAGGCGTCGGCTCAGAGTTCGCGCGGCGGCTTCCGGATGGCGGCCCGTACCAGTCCCAGCACAGAACGGTTGCGTCGTCTCTCGGCGGGACGGAGCTGCACGGTGGGCGCGCCTACGGCGGCAGGGCGTACCGGCCCGCCGGGGGCCGGTACGGGCACCGGCCCGCCGGGGGCCGGTACGGCGGGGGCCGGTACGGCGGACTATCCCGCCGTACCGCTCAAGGTCCGACCGTCCTGGGCCGCCACCCCCGGGTCGCACACGTCAGCGAGCCATGCCGTGTTCAGCTGCTCCCGCGCCACGGCCAGCGCTGCGTCGATGTCCCGCGTCCCGGTCGAGACGCACAGCGTGTAGACCACGTCCTCCATGTGCTGGCGCACAGGTCCATGAGGAGCTGCGGCCCGGAGCGCCGACTCCCTCTCGTACTCCTCCACCAGACGTGTCAGCACCGCGGGGTGAGTCATCAACACGATCTCGCTCCTTCACGCACGTCGAGTCACGGCCGGCCGGCCGCCCCCGGCGTGCCGCATGCCCCGGCACGGGCGCCCCAACCGCGACGCGCTGAGCGCGTTCGAAAGGCACGTTTGAAACCAAGAGACGCGTGAAGAAGCGACGTAACCCAGGCCCCACCTCACGAAGCAGGAGACACATCATGGGCATCATCGCGTGGATTCTCATCGGTCTGTTCGCCGGCCTCATCGCCAAGGCGATCATGCCGGGCAAGGACCCGGGCGGCATCATCATCACCATGCTCATCGGCATCGCCGGGGGACTCCTCGGCGGCTGGCTCGGCAAGGTCATCTTCGGCGTCGACTCCATCGACGGCTTCTTCGACCTCTCCACCTGGATCGCGGCCATCATCGGCTCCGTCATACTCCTGGCCCTGTACCGCCTGGCCGTCGGAAGCCGGCACTCCCACCGGCATGCCTGATTGCGGCTGCGGCGTGTGGGCGTAGACGCCCATCGCCTTTCCATGACCGTTCAGGCCGCATGCGCAGGGCCGGCCGCCACTGCCAGATGGCGGCCGGGTGCGGATGCGCACACCATGACCGGTGACGTGACGCCCCCTGATCCGCCCGACGAGGGCACCTAGGGAGATCCCATGCCTCAGCAAGAGCCCCAGGGCCCCGACCCGGTGACACTCCACCCGCGCCCGCCCTTTCCCGACCAGGAGCAGGACCATCCCGGCTCCACGGAGCGGATGGAGCCTCGACCCGACCACGGCGAGGACTCCTACCAGGGTCACGACGCACTGCTCGAACGGGCGGCGGTCGTCACCGGCGGCGATTCCGGCATCGGCCGGGCCGTCTGTCTGGCGTTCGCCCGCGAGGGTGCGGACGTCGTCTTCACCCATCTCCCCGAAGAGGCGGACGAGGCGGACGAGACGGCGCGCCTGATCCGGGCGGCGGGCCGCAAGGCCGTACCGGTCGCATGTGACATCCGGGACGAGGAGCAGTGCGAGGCCCTGATCGACCGGGCCGTGCAGGAACTCGGGCGCATCGACCTCCTCGTCAACAACGCTGCCTATCAGATGTCCCAGCCCGACGGGATCGAGGCGATCACCACGGAGCAGTTCGACCGGGTGATGAAGACCAACCTGTACGGGATGTTCTGGCTGACCCGTAAAGCCCTGGAACACATGCCGCGTGGCGGCTCGATCGTCAACACCACCTCCGTGCAGGGCTACCAGCCGAGCCCGCACCTCCTCGACTACGCGATGACGAAGTCGGCGATCATCTCCTTCACCCACGGACTGGCCCAGATGCTCGCCGAGCGCGGCATCCGCGTCAACGCAGTCGCACCCGGGCCCGTATGGACGCCGCTGATCCCCGCGACCATGCCCGACGCGACGAAGTTCGGCGAGCAGTCACCCCTGGGCCGGCCCGCCCAGCCCGCCGAGATGGCGCCCGCCTACGTGTTCCTGGCTTCGCCGCAGGCGAGCTACATCACGGGGGAGATCGTCAACGCCACCGGCGGCACACCCCTGCCCTGACCACTTCGCCGGCAGCGCACCACGTGCGCTCCGTCGCCCCGTCAGGATGCAGGGGGTGTAGGGGGTGTTCCCCGATTCGCCATGGCCAGAGGAGACGACATGGGCGACGTGGGCGATCCGTCCGAGGGTCTGTACGGGCGACTGCGGCGGGAGTGCGTCCACCGGGCGGACGATCTGTGGGCCGTCAGCCGCGCCCTGCACGCGGATCCCGAGCTCGCCTACGAGGAGCATCGTGCGGCCGGCCTGCTCACCGACGTCCTGCGGCGCGAGGGATTCGTCGTGGAGAGGGGCACGGCCGGCCTCGACACGGCCTTCGTCGCCCGCGCGGGAAGCGGGCGGGGACGCTGCGTGGCACTGCTGTTGGAGTACGACGCGCTGCCCGGCCTGGGACATGCGTGCGGACACAACCTGATCGCCGCGGCCGGACTGGGGGCCGCACTGGCGTTGCGCAGCGTACGGGGGGAGGAGTTCGAGGGCACCGTGCTCGCCGTGGGGACACCCGCGGAGGAGCGGGGCGGGGGCAAGGTCGCCCTGGCCGAAGCGGGTGTCTTCGACGGTGTGGACGCTGCGCTGATGTTCCACCCCGGCGTGCACGACTGGTCCTGGGCGCCGCTGACCGCGCAGACCCAGGTCCGCGTGGGCTTTCACGGCCGGGCAGCACATCCGACGGGCGATCCCACCCGGGGAATCGATGCCCTGGCCGCCCTCATCCAGCTGTTCAACACCGCCGCCGTGATGAGCAGGCGGTTGCCGTCCGGGGCACACGTCCAGGGGATCGTCACCGACGGCGGCAGCGCGACCAACATCGTGCCGGCTTTCGCCGAAGGCCTGTTCGGCCTGCGTGCGGCCACGAGCACCGCCCTCGATGCGCTGGTGGCCGAGATCGGCACCTGGGCGGAAGGCGTGGCGACCGCGACCGGCACCACGGTGGAGGTGACCCGCGCGGGCAAGGGTTACGCCCACTTCCGGGACAACGACGTGCTCTCGGACCGGTTCGGCGTGCACATTGCACACTCGGGAATCCGGCTCACCCAGCCTGTCGGCGGGGTGTTCCTGGGCTCGTCCGACATCGGCGACGTCAGCAGCCGGGTCCCTTCCATCCATCCCTTCGTCGCCATCCTGGGCGACGAGGCATCGGACCACACCCCCGCCTTCGCGCGCGCCGCCGCCTCGCAGCGGGGCCGCGAGGTGATGCTGGCGGCCGCCGAAGCCCTGGCCTGCACGGCGGCCGACGTCCTGACCGACCCCGGCATCACCGCCCGGGCCTGGGCCCGCCACCGGGAGAAGGCGGCGGCCGGCCTCTGATTCCCGGGATACGCCGCCTCGCGCCGCTGTCTCGCCCCGCGTTCGACGCATACGGCCACGTTCGACCACGCACGAGTGACACCGGGCTGTCGCACGCGTGCCCCGGGCCGTGCCGGGTACGCGCGCTCCATGCCCACCTCCAAGAAAGTCAACGCCGCCCCATGGAACGACAGCACGCTCGCACTCCTGGTGCACGGATACGCGTGGCTGCCCGACCGGATGCGCGGCAGCCTCGACGGCACGGTCCGGACACGCCTGATGGGTCGGCCCGCGATCGCCCTGCGCGGCCCGGACGCGGTCAGCTTCTTCTACGACGAGAAGCACGTCGTACGCACCGCGGCCCTGCCCGACCCGGTCCTGGACACCCTCTTCGGTCAGGGAGCCGTCCACACCCTCGACGCAGACGTGCACCTGGTGCGCAAGGCGATGTTCATCGCCCTCCTCAAGGACGGCGCCGGGGTCGCCGCGCTGGGCGAGTCCGTCACCCGGCGGTGGCGCGAAGCGATGGCCGATCGGCAGCAGGACCGCGTGGTGCTCTTCGACGAGGCCGCCAGGGTCCTCGCACTCGCCGTCCGCGACTGGGCGGGCGTCCCGCTCTCCGACGCGGCGGCCGCCGGCCTGGCCCGCGACTGCACGTCCATGGTCGACGGATTCGCCACCCCCGGCCCCCGCCACCTGCGCGCCCGCCGGGCACGGCGCCGCCAGGAGGACGCCCTCGCCGGCCTCATCACCGATGTGCGCACCACCCCCGAGGCGGACTCCACGGGTTCGGCACTGGAGGCGGTGGCCTGGCACCGCGACCTGGACGGAACCCTTCTGGACCCCCGTACCGCCGCGGTCGAGCTCCTGAACATCATCCGCCCCACGGTCGCCATCGCCTGGTTCGCGGCGTTCGCCGCCCACGCACTGCACCGGTGGCCCCATCACCGCGGCGCCTTGCGGGCCGGCACCGCAGGCTCGTACGCCGAGGCGTTCGCCCACGAGGTACGGCGCTTCTACCCCTTCGCGCCCTTCGTGGCGGGCCTCGCGGCACAGGACCTGACCTGGCAGGGGGCACACGTTCCCCAGGGCGCACTGGTACTGCTCGACCTGTACGGCCAGAACCACGATCCGGCTCTGTGGGAGGATCCGTACCGGTTCGACCCGCGCCGGTTCACCGGCCCCGAGGGACCGAAGGACTCGCTGGACGACCTCGTGCCCCAAGGCGGCGGGGACCCGGCGAGCGGCCACCGCTGCCCCGGAGAGGACATCACCGTCACCGCACTCGCGGCCATCGCGACGGAACTGGCGCGGCTCGACTACGAAGTCCCCGACCAGGACCTCGGGATCCCTCTGTCCCGCATGCCCACGCTCCCCCGAAGCGGCTTCGTACTCCGCCTGAGGTGAGCGGCCGGGGCCTGCACCGGTCGCCCCGGCGTCCGCCGGGGCGACCGGGAGCACTACGGCCCCCGGCCGGATGTCCCGGGCGGCGCTCTCGCGTTCGCGGCGGCCCCACGGACAGGGGTCCTGCCCGAGCCGCCGCAGCGCCTCACGGCTTGATCGTCACCTCCGCACACCGGGTGACGACGGATGCGAGTTCGTGCCCGTCGGCGTGCAGCCGGCGCTGCGTGCGGGCGCCGTTGCCCCGCTCGTGCAGGTGCGCGATGGCTTCCCGGACCCGCTCGTCATCGCCCTGATCCTTCAACGCCTCCCGCACGTGCCGGTACAACGCATCGATCGCGTCCTCGGCAGACGTCTCCCTCATGGTCTCGGGGTGCAGCAGGGGTCCGTCCAGGCCGGAGCGTCCGGCCCGCCAGGACGCCAGTCGCAGCAGACTCGTACCGATCCTGGCAGGAGGCCGCCCGTCCTGCCAGGCGCGGGCCGCCGTCTCGACCAGGCCACGGATGAGGGCGGCGAGCAGGACCGGCGTGGTGGCGTCCAGGCATACGTCGGCCACCCGGACCTCCACGGTGGGGTAGGCGGCCGACAGCCGGGCGTCGAAGTAGATCATGCCCTCGTCGCGCAGCACTCCGGTGTCGAGCATCGCGCGGACCTGCTCGTGGTAGCGGTCGGCGGAGCCGAAGACGTCCACCGGCCCGGCGGACGGCCACCGGTTCCACACCCGGCTGCGGTAACTCCCGTACCCGCTGTCCTCGCCCTGCCAGAAGGGCGAGTTGGCGCTGATCGCCGTCAGGACGGCCAGCCAGGGCCTGATGCGGTCCAGGACGGCGACGCCCTCCTCGTCCGACGCGACCGACACGTGGACGTGGCATCCGCAGGTCAGCTGCTCCTGCGCGGTCAGGCCGAACTGCTCGCCCAGCCACCGGTAGCGCGGCCCGGCGTTCAGCGACGGCTTGACGGGCAGCGGGGATGTCGCGACCGCCGCCACCACGGCGCCGGCGCTCGCCGCGTGGTGGGCCGCCTCCCGGCGGATGCGGACGATCTCCTCTTGCAGCTCACCCATCTCGGTGACGGGTTTCGTGGCGAACTCCAGCTGCTCCTTCTGCAGTTCCTTCTCGAACTCGTGGTCCCGTCGACCGTTCGTGGCGGAGCGCTGCCAGGCCGAGCGCTCCGCGGCCGCCAGCACGGCCCCCGACACAGCGAGCGGTGCACCACTGTCCGCGTCCACGAGCAGCAGCTCCTCTTCCACTCCTACGCTTCGCATGTCGCCGCCTGTGGATCGAACCGTCAGATGCCGCGAACCTGCCCCGCCTCCCCTCGGCCATGCCGCCGCCCCGAGCGTTCTCCCCGGTGGAGGCCTCCGGCGCCAGAAGGTTCCCGTCGGTCCGAGCGTCGAGCTCCATCACCGGGGCAGGCGCGCACCGGAGGTGGTCGAACTTGCCCCGAAGGGTGGTTACGGTGCGGAGGATGTGGTCGGCGGTCGCGGAGCGGGCCGACTATCTGCGTCGCGCGGCGCGAGGAGCCGGGGCCGAGCGGGACGAGGTCCTGCTCGGTGCCAAGACCGTGGTCGCGGCGATGGCGGCGTGGGTCCTGGCCCGCCACCTGCTGCCTCCCGCGGTGTCGACGTTCGCGCCGTTCACCGCGCTGGTGGCACTGCAGGCCACCGTGTACCGCTCGGTGCGCGTCTGCGTCCAGTACGTGCTGGCCATGGCAGCGGGAGCCACGCTCGCCGCATCCCTGGCGGCTTCGGCGGGCGTCCACGGGTGGACGTTCGGCTTCCTCACCCTGGTCGCCCTCTGCATCGGCAGGATCCGGCGCTTCGGGCAGCAGGGCACCCAGGTGGCCGTCGTCGGCTTCTTCGCGTTCTCCTCCGGACAGGGACAGATCGCCTACATCGGC
This sequence comes from Streptomyces sp. NPDC086989, assembly GCF_044745505.1. Classification (NCBI taxonomy): domain Bacteria; kingdom Bacillati; phylum Actinomycetota; class Actinomycetes; order Kitasatosporales; family Streptomycetaceae; genus Streptomyces; species Streptomyces sp. NPDC086989. The sequence goes on along the minus strand of NZ_JBIVAL010000007.1, from coordinate 424,440 downwards.
CACCTGGTCGCCTCCGTGGGCATCGGCGCGCTCTGCGGCCTCGCCGCGCATCTCGTTCTCGCCCCCGCCCGCCACACCCACCGTCGCCGGCAAGCCGTCACCGACCTCTACACCACCATGGCCCAGCGCCTCGACGACCTCGCCGACACCCTGGAGGCAGGCGATCCCGACCGGGACCACCTGCGCCAGTGGCGACGCGACTGGCACGGGCTGTCCGCCGAATGCGAGCGCATCCGCCACGCCATCGACACCGAGATCGAAAACGGCCGCATGAACCCCCGCCGGACCATCGGCGGCGCCGGTGAGGCCCTCCCCCGCGCCCGGGAAGCGGTCACCGTCGCCGAACGCGGGATGGACCACCTGCGCTCCATGACCCGAACCGTGGACTACGCCCTCGACAGTGGAGAGCTGGGGAATCTGCCGGCCACCTTCCGGACCCGCTTCAGCGCTGTCCTGCGCGCCGTGGCCACCGCGCGGGAGGAGATCGGCCGGGCCTCCCCGACGGACGCGGACCGGCTCGACGCGGAGATCGACGGGGCAGCCGCAGATCTTGAGCGGGTGCAGTGGCGGGAGCGGACCTCCCCGGGAGCCTCCCCGGCCGTACACGCCGTGCAGGGCACGCTCCTCACGGATGCCGGCCGCCTCCTGGTTGATCTCCGGTCGGGCTGGCAGAGCGTCGCCCGTACGTCGTAGGCCTCGACGATCGGCTTCGTCGCCCGGCCCAAGGGCGGTAGCGGCCGCGGGTACCGCTGGTAGCGGGCCGGCCGGGGGTCAGCCAGCCTCGAATCCAAGGACCTCGGCCACGGCGGTTTCCAGCTCCTCCACGTCCCCGGCACTCCCGGCGATCACCGCGTACCGCCAGGAACGGCCGTCGGGCGGCGCGTCCGCGTACAGCACCACGCCCTCACCGCGATCCGGATCGAAGGCGAGGCGGGAGGCGCGCAGTCGGCCAAGGGCCCCTGTGAAGTCCATGGGGTTGCGCGTCCAGCCCTTCGCCACCGCCCACGCCGGGGGCGGCGCGGCCGATCCCGCGGTCAGCCGGGTGACCATGGCGTGGGGTGTGGTGGTGGCCGTACGGCGGATGTTGCTCTCACTCGCGTACGCGACGCCGGCCGTGTCCACCAGGGCGTCGAGCCCGAAGGGCCCGGCGTAGCCGTGGTCGGCCAGGTGGCGGCCCAGGGCCGTTCCCCACTCCTCCAGTTCCGCGGCCACGTGCGCCCGGGACGGCGGCAGCGGGGAGACGTATCCCGTGAAGGAGCCCTGCACCGTGCGCATCGCGCCGGTGAAGAGCGCGCGTGTCCCGGTGGCGGAGACCTCCAGCTGGACACTGACCGATTCGGCGACGTCGAGGCACTCCTCCACCACCCACAGGCCCTCGGGCCCGCCCACCGTGTCGAGCGGCAGGCTCGCCCCGCCCCCGAGGTCGTCGCGGGACACGAAGCGCATTCCGTGCCCTCCCGCCGAACGGTCGGGCTTCACCACGACACGCTCGTGGTCCCTCAGGAGTTCGCGGGCCACGCCTTCGGTCTCCGCGCGAGGACACGTCCGCCCCGCGGGCAGCCGCATGCCCAGTTTCCACGCCGTCTCGCGGAAGCCGGACTTCGTGTTGAGCAGCATGGTCATCCGCAGCGCCGCCTCGGCAGCCTCGACCGTAGGGTACGGGTGCACCGCGATGCCGATGTCCCGGGCGAACTCGATCGCCGACGCGTCCAGCGCCGTCGGCAGCAGCGCCGCACCCTTGTCACCGGCGAGGGCCCGGACCTGCTCGACGAGGCCGGCCTCTCGCACCGCCCGTGCCAGCGGGACGGCTCCGGCAGGGGGCACCTCCACGACCGCCACCGAATCCGGGGGCACCCCCGTCAGGTCGTACACGTACCGCAGGAAGTCACGGCTCAGCGGCACGGGCGTGACGAACACGTCCCCCGGCCGAAGCAGCCACGCCTTCCGCGGCGCCTGCTGGGCCCACGTGGTCAGGATCTGCCCCTCGTCGAGATCCACCGCCAAGTCAGAGAGGAAGTTCGCGAACACGACGAACGGGCCTGTCTCAGTCACTGCGCTGCTCCTCTGGTCGCCGCACGGACCGTCCACGGTCAGCGTGGGATCAACCGCTCGGCCCCCGCCCGGTGCGGCCCCCCACGGGAAGTCGCCACTGGAACATGGAGGCGAGTCAGGGGAACGGTTCCCACGCCTCGGGGCCGGCCCCACGCCACTCCACGAAGTCGGGGTCGGTCAGGTCGACGTCCTCGGCGTTCTCCATCCCGGCAGCGGCGAGGAAGGCCCGGACATCGGCCGGGCGGTGTGCCACTCCGATGGCGACGCCGTCATAGCGGACACGTCGCCAGCCGTGCTGGTCGGGCGGGTAGATGATCAGCTTGGCGGCCATGGGCCCAGCCTCTGCCGCAGCCAGCGGATCGGCACCCCTTCACATCCGAACGGGTGAAGTCCTCTGCCCGCTTGAGGCCCGGCGGCGCCCACTCACGGCTGAACCGACCGGCCGGAGCCCAGCACGGAGTCGTCGAAGGTACCCGTGCCGGGCAGCTGGTGGCGGGCGGCGATGACGGCGGCGTGCACGTCCGTCGTTCCGGTGGACACGCAGAGCGCTCGCTCGACGGCCTCCATCTCCCTGCGCACGGGCGACCCGCCTTCCGCGGCGTCGAGTACCGAGAGCGCCCAGTACCGGTCGAGGAGGCCAGGAAGCACGGCCGGGTGAGCCATCAGCATGGGTGACTGCCTTTCGCCAGCGGATCCGATTCGTGGCCGTCGTCTGCCCTCCCGATCACCGTTGAACCCTCTGGACCCTGGCGGGGCGGCGGGCCGTGGAGCCTGCCGCCCCGCCCGGGCGTCGGGGTCAGGACGGGTCGCCGTACAGGAGTCCGCGTCCGTTGGTGCCGACGTACACGCGGCCGAAGGCGTCGGGGTCGCCGGTGATGACGGCGGTGCCGGCGATGCCGCCCCACTGGTGGGCGTCGTCGTTGACGCGGAGCCAGGTGGCGCCCTTGTCGGTGGAGCGGAAGACTCCGGTGACGTCCTTGACGGTGCCGATCAGGTACAGGGCCTGGTAGGCGGCGCCCGGGGCGGCCTTGCCGAAGCCGAGGGCCGAGGCGGACTTCACCGGGGCGAGCCCGGTGAAGGTGCGGCCGGCGTCAGTGGAATGCAGGAGTCCCTGGCCACCGCCGGCGATCCACAGGTCCCCCGGGACCCCGGGAACGGCCTTGAGCCGGCCGTCCGCGGGCAGGTTGGAGGCCCGGGCGCTGAAGGTCGCCCCGCCGTCGGTGCTGGCGTAGAGCGTGCCGGCGGCCAGGGAGTAGAACGTCCCGGCCGAGGAGCGGTCGGCGACGACGACGGCGTCAGTGCCCAGGCCGCTGACCTTCGACCAGCTCGCTCCCCTGTCGGTCGAGCGGTACGGGGCCTGGCCGGCCTGCGTCCAGATGATGGCCGAGCCGTCGGCGGACAGCGCTACCCGGCCGCTGTCCGCGCCGGCCACCGGTTCTGACGCGAAGCCGTTCCAGCTGCGGCCGCCGTCGGTGGAGTAGGCGCCGTCCTGCGCACCGCCACGGCCGACGCGGACCATCATCGAGGGGTTGGACTGCGCGAAGTCGATGGATGTGCTGTTGCTCATCATCGGGTTCTGCAGTCGCCCGGAGGGCACCTCGGTCAGGGAGTCGTGGCGGAACCCGCCCTGGTCGCCCATGGCCGTGACGACGTGGGCGCCGCCGGGCGGGGCGATCGCGTCCAGCAGTGAGGTCTCCTCCAGCCCGCGGGCCCCCACGCTCCAGTGGCTGGTGCCGCCGTTGTCGGAGGCGTTGGCGTCCTTGCTGCGCAGGATGCCGCTGCCGGTGCCGTACAGCACGTGCCCGGAGTCGAAGGGATCGATGGCCAGGGCGGTCATCCAGTGCCCGGTCCCGGTACCCACGTACGGAGCGGCGGAGGCGTCCCGCACCGACTTTTCGGCCAGTGCCTTCCATGTCGTGCCGCCGTCGGTGGTCCGGTAGATCTCGTCCTGCGGCCACCAGCGGTCGAGGGTGGTGACCATCACCGTGGAGGGCTTGCGCGGGTCGACGGCCAGACCGGAGAACCCGTAGCCGCCCTGGGACGGGGAGATGTTCTTCCACGCCCCGCCGGCAGGCGTGTGCTTCCACACCGAGCCCGCCGTCACGCCGTTGGGGCCGAGTGCGTTGGTGTACGTCAGGTACAGCGAGCCGTCACCGGAGACCACGCCGTGCTGGGGCAGCTGACCGGTGGGCTGCCCGGGGACGGCCTGCCAGGTGCTGCCGCCGTCGGTGGAGCGGTAGAGGGAGGTGGACCTGTCGGCTACGCCGACGTAGACCGTCTTGCTGCCGGCCGGGCCGTACGTCACGAAGGAGATGCCCGCGCCGCTGCTCGCCCCGTCCTTGACGGGGAACGAGGAGACCTGGCTCCATGTCGCGCCGTGGTCGGTGCTGCGCCACAGGCCGTTCTTGCGTGTGCCCAGCAGCAGCGTGCCGTTGTCCGCGGGGTTGATCGCCAGCCGCTCGCCCGCCCCGCGGCCGTCCTCGTTGCCGCCCAGCTTGAACGGCAGGTCGGTGCGCTGGAACGTGCGGCCACGGTCGTTGGAGCGCAGGATCGCGCCGTTACCGGCCCAGTTGTTGGTGTAGGTGCCCGTGGCGAGGTAGAGCCTGTCCGGGTCGACGGGGTCGGTGGCCAGTGAGTCGATGCCCAGCAGGTTCCAGTCCTTCTCGCCGAGCCAGTCGGTCAGCGGGACCCACTGCTCGGCCCCGGTGTCCCAGCGGTAGGCGCCGCCCATGTCGGTACGCGCGTACAGCAGGCCGCTCTCCCGCTGGTTGAACACCAGCCCGGTGACGTAACCGCCGCCCACCACCTGGGCGTTCCGCCACGTGTACGGTCCGGATCCGGACGCCTGGGTCTCGGCCGTCCTCACCAGTTTCCACTGCTGGTTGGTACCACCGTGGCCGCGATACTGGATGACCGCCGCGCCGTCGGCCGTGGAGCCACCGGAGACGTCCAGGACCTGGCCGCTCCTGCGGGAGGTGAGGACGACGGCGTCGGAACCGCTCACGTCGTCGATCCGCCATTGCTGGGAGGTGGAGGAGCTGTCGGTCTGCTGCTCGGCGGCGGCCGCCTGACCTGTCGCGTCGCCCGCCACGCCCAGCACTTTGCCGCTGTTGCGGTTCACCAGCTCGTAATAGCCGTCCCCGGTGGGTCTCAGCCTCCACTGCTGGTTGGCGGTGTTCTGGTCGGTCCACTGCTGGATGCGGGTGCCGTCGGCGGTGGAGAAGGCGTTGACGTCCAGCGCCTTGCCGCTGCGTACGGAAACCAACCGGTAGTAGGCGTCGCCGTCGACCGTCGCCGCCCGCGAGTCCTCCTGTACGAACACGAGGTACGGCACGAGGACGGCGGGCACACCGAGCAGCAGACCGGTCGCGGTCCAGCGACGGCGGTGACGCCCGCGGTGCCCGCCCTGCGTGGGGTTCTTCATGGGGGGTGTTCTCCTTGCGTGCCATCAGAGGAAAGGTGGATCCGGCTACCGGACGACCGGATCCGGCTCCTTGTGGTCACAGGCCCGCCAAAGGGTTGCCTTGAGCCGGTAGCTTTTTTCAAGTCGCCTCGAAGTGCGGGTGGGCGCTGATGGGTTGCGGGGTCCGACGCCCGGTGCCGCGGCTGGAACCACAGACGTCAACCCCTGGCCAAAGCACCGGCTTTGCCCGCATACCCTTGCCGACGTCAAGGTGTTGCGCCGTACGCGGCGGATCGCCCCCTGAGGGGGTGGGGATGGGTCTCATGGATACGGATCACACGGGGCTGGTCGTCGCGGCCCAGGCCGGTGACGCTCAGGCGCGCGAGGAACTGATCCGCGCGTACCTGCCGTTGCTCTACAACATCGTCCGGCGAGCGCTGAGCGGACACGCCGACGTCGACGACGTCGTCCAGGAAACCCTGCTGCGGGTGGTGCGCGACCTGCCCGCCCTGCGTGCCCCGGAGAGCTTCCGGTCCTGGCTGGTGTCGATCACGCTCCGACAGATCAACACGCACTGGCAGCGACGACGCGCCCTGGCGGACCGGACCGCGGTCATCGACGAGGCACTCCAGATGCCGGACGGCGGCGCCGAACTCGAGGACATGACGATCCTGCGTCTGCATGCGTCGGACGAGCGCCGTCAGGTCGTCGAAGCCGGCCGGTGGCTCGACGCGGACCATCGGGTGCTGCTGTCGCTGTGGTGGCAGGAGTGCGCCGGACTGCTGAGCCGCGACGACATCGCCGCCGCGACGGGCCTCACCGCCGCTCACGTCGGAGTACGCCTGCAACGGATGCGTGAGCAGCTGGACCTCAGCCGGACCGTCGTCGCCGCGCTGGAGGCCCGCCCGCGCTGTCCGCGGTTGGACGAGACCGTCGTCGGCTGGGACGGTCTTCGTACATCGGTGTGGCGCAAGCGGATCGCGCGGCACACCCGCGACTGCCAGGTCTGCACGGCGACGACGACCCGACGGGTCCCTGCTGAACTGCTGCTCCTCAGCCTCGCGCCGCTGGCGGTCCCGGCCGGACTCCTCGCCGCGCTGGCCGCCAAGGGTCTGCTGTCAGGTACGGCCGCGAGCGCCGCCGGGCTGGCCGCGGCACCCGTCGCCGTCGGCACGGCGACGGGTGGAGGCGCGGGTGGAGGCGCTCTGCACGGCTCACTGATCGCCAAACTGCCTGCACTGACCGCTCATCAGCTGGTGGGACTCGCGACCGGCGCGGTGCTCGTCGCCGGGGCCGCCACCTACGCGACGTGGCCCGAGCCGGCGCACCGGGCGCCCGGCGTCATCGCCGCTCCCACGGGCGGCAACCCCACGGCGATCCCGTCGAGCACCACCACGCCGGCCGAACCGTCCCCGGTGAATCCGTCGGCCGGGGCGGCCGCTGTTCCGCTGGGCGCACAGACACTGGAGTCCGTGGACGAACCCGCCCTGTACCTCGCGTACGCCGACGACTTCGCGACGCTCGGCCGGGCCTCGGCGTCCAGCAGCACGCAGACGCGGCAGCGGGTCACGTTCACCGTCCTCCGGGGGCTGGCCGACGCACGGTGCGTCACCTTCCGCTCCGCCGACGGCCGCTATCTGCGCCACCGTGAACTGCGGCTCCGGCTGAGCACCGACGACGGCAGTGAACTGTTCCGTGAAGACGCCACCTTCTGCCCGAGCGCCGGGTCGGTCACCGGGTCCGTGTCCCTCCACGCGCACAACTATCCCGGATCGGTCATCCGCCACCGCGACGGCGGGATCTGGCTCGACGGCTCCGACGGCACCCGGGCCTTCGCCGACCAGGCTTCCTTCATCGTGCGAAGGGGCCTCGGCTGACAACCCCCTGAGCATCCGGAGCGAGTCGCACTCCGATCGCCGCGACCGCCACGGCGCCACTCCCGGAACCGCACATGACCGGGGTGGCGTGTACTTCCCACAGGGCGGCCGGACCGCGGGGCCCGGCATAACGCTTTCTGCCTGCGAGATGCATCACTGAGAAATCGCCGGGGCGGCTCGACTTTTTCGTTACGCGACCACGTGTTCGGGGGCCTCCACTTCGTGGGGTTCCTTCCCGCCGCTCACCACGTGTGCCGGCGCCGGAGGTCCCCACTCCCCCAGCAATGCATCTCCTGAAGAAAGCACCTCCCATGACCCCACACACCCACGAATCCCGGGTGACCGGTGCGCAGGCACGGCGCCGCGTCCTGCACCGCAGCCACCCCGCGGCGGATCCGACCGCACCGGCCGGTGCCCGCCCGGTCACAGCGCCCAAGGCGACCCGCGATCCCCGAGGAGAGTCATGAAGGGCCTGCACCGGCTCGGACGGAGCCGCCGGACACTGGCGATAGGACTGTCGGCCGCGGCGCTGCTGGCCGGCGCCGTGACGCTCCTCCCCGACTCCGCCGGAGCGGCGACCCTGGGTACGCAGGCGACCCCCTCGGGCAGGTACTTCGGCACAGCTGTGGCTGCCGGGAGGCTGGGCGACTCGGCGTACACCGCGATCTCGGACCGGGAGTTCAACATGATCACCCCGGAGAACGAGATGAAGTGGGACGCCGTCGAACCGTCCCGCGGCACATTCGCCTTCGGCCCCGCCGACCAGATCGTCAACCGTGCCGCGGCACACGGTCAGCGCATGCGCGGCCACACCGCGGTCTGGCACTCGCAGCTCCCCTCCTGGGTCAGCTCCATCGGCGACGCGAACACGCTGCGCGGCGTGATGAACAACCACATCACCACCTTGATGACCCACTACAAGGGCAAGGTCTACGCCTGGGACGTGGTCAACGAGGCGTTCGCCGACGGCTCCACCCAGCACCGCAGCTCGGTGTTCCAGAACGTGCTGGGCAACGGCTTCATCGAGGAGGCGTTCCGCACCGCCCGGGCGGCCGACCCCTCGGCCAAGCTCTGCTACAACGACTACAACATCGAGAACTGGTCGGACGCGAAGACCCAGGGCGTCTACACCATGGTCAAGGACTTCAAGTCCCGCGGCGTGCCGATCGACTGCGTCGGGTTCCAGAGCCACTTCGGCACCGGCGGGCCGCCGTCCAGCTTCCAGACCACCCTGTCGAACTTCGCCGCCCTCGGTGTCGACGTCCAGATCACCGAGCTGGACATCGCCCAGGCGTCACCCACCCACTACGCCAACACGGTCAAGGCCTGCCTGTCCGTGGCCCGGTGTACCGGCATCACGGTATGGGGCGTCCGCGACCGCGACTCGTGGCGCCGCGGCGAGAGCCCCCTGCTGTTCGACGACAACGGCAAACCCAAGGCCGCCTACACCGCCGTCGTGAACGCCCTCGCGACCGCCCCCGCCACCGCCGACGGGACCGGTACCGGCACGATCAAGGGCGTCGCCTCCGGTCGCTGCATCGACCTCGACGGTTCCACCACCGTCAACGGAACCCAGGCGCAGCTGTGGGACTGTCACGGACGAACCAACCAGCGCTGGACCTACACCGCCGACAGGCAGCTGATGATCTACGGCAACAAGTGCCTGGCCGCCAGGGCCAACGGCACCGTCAACGGCACCGCGGTGGTCATCGAGGACTGCAACGGCGGCGCCGGCCAGCAGTGGAACATCAACACCGACGGCATGATCGCCGGCGTCCAGTCCGGGCTGTGCCTCGACGCCGTCGGCGCGGGCACCGCCAACCGCACCAGGATCCAGCTGTACGCCTGCTGGTCCGGCGGCGGCAACCAGAAGTGGACCGGCCTGTCCGGGACGCCGGCCCCGACGACACCCGCGCCGACGGGCAGCACGTGTGCTCTTCCGTCGACGTACCGGTGGACGTCGACGGGTGCTCTGGCGCAGCCCGCGAACGGCTGGGCTTCGCTGAAGGACTTCACCACCGTGACGTACAACGGCAAGCACCTGGTCTACGGGTCCAACTTCTCGGGATCGTCGTACGGCTCGATGATGCTCGGTCCCTTCACGAACTGGTCGGACATGGCGTCGGCCGGCCAGTCCGGCATGAGCCAGCCCGCGGTGGCGCCGACGCTGTTCTACTTCGCGCCCAAGAAGATCTGGGTGCTGGCGTACCAGTGGGGCCCGTGGCCCTTCATCTACCGCACGTCGAGCGACCCCACCAACCCCAACGGCTGGTCGGCGCCGCAGCCGCTGTTCACCGGAAGCATTCCGCGCACCGATTCCCCCACCGGCCCGATCGACCAGACCCTGATCGCCGACGACCAGAACATCCACCTGTTCTTCGCCGGTGACAACGGCAAGATCTACCGGGCGAGCATGCCGATCGGGAACTTCCCGGGCAACTTCGGCTCGTCGTACACGACGGTCATGAGCGATACGCCGGACAACCTGTTCGAGGCGCCGCAGGTCTACAAGGTCAAGGGCCAGAACCAGTACCTCATGATCGTTGAGGCGAGGGGCGCGAACGGGCGCTACTTCCGCTCGTTCACGGCCTCCAGCCTGAGCGGGCCGTGGGCCCCGCAGGCCGCCGGCGAGAGCAACCCCTTCGCGGGCAAGGCCAACAGCGGTGCCACCTGGACCAACGACGTCAGCCACGGTGACCTGGTCCGCGACAACCCCGACCAGACCATGACCGTCGACCCCTGCAACCTGCAGTTCCTGTACCAGGGCAAGTCCCCCACCGCCGGCGGCCCCTACGACCAACTGCCGTACCGGCCGGCCGTCCTGACCCTGCGGCGCTGACCTGCCCACCTCCTGACCGATCTCACCGCCTCGAGGAACCCCAGCCGTGCACCGGCCGGGGTTCCTCTCCTTCTGTGGACTTTCGTCGTCAGCGCTGCAGTGTCAGCAGACCCGGCCGGTAGGGCAGGAGGCCGTAGTCGGCGCCGTCGGAGCTGGGGCTGCGTCCCTGGTAGAGCAACTGCAGATGGCAGGGATCCACGGTCATGGTCTGATCTGCGCTGGTGCGGATCAGTTCGCCGTGGCTGATGTCGTTGGTCCAGGTGGCGCCGCTGTTCGCCTTGCCGGCGAAGGGGTTGCTCTCGGTCGCGGCCTGGGGCGTCCATGAACCGTTCAGGCTGGTGGCCGTGAACGAGCGGAAGTAGCGGCCCTGGGAGCCGATCGCTTCGACGATCATGAGGTACTGGTTCTGGCCCTGGAGCTTGTAGACCTGCGGGGCTTCGAACAGGTTGTTCGTCGTGTCGCTCATGATCACGGTCGAGGTCGCGCCGAAACTGCCCGGGAAGTTCCCGATCGGCATACTGGCCCGGTAGATCTTGCCGTTGTCCCCGGCGAAGAACAGGTACATGTTCTCGTTGTCACCGATGAGTGTCTGGTCGATGGGTCCCGTTCCGGAGCCGGCGATGCCCCCGGAGAAGAGCACCTGCGGTGATGACCAGCCCTGGGGGTTGGTGGGGTCGCTCGACGTCCGGTAGGAGAAGGCGGTTCCACCCCACTGGTAGGTGAGCACCCAGATGTTCTTCGGGGCGAAGTGGAAGAGCGTGGGTGCGACGGTGGAGGTCGACATCGTGTTCTGCCCGGCCGAGGCCATGTCCGACCAGTTGGTGAACAGGCCGAAGTTCATCGAACCCCAATTCGTCCCCGTGTCGTGCGTCGTCGCGTACACGAGCTGCCTGCCGTTGTACGGGACGACGGTGAAGTCCTTGAGCGAGACCCACCCCGGCTTGGGCTGCGCCAGCGCGCCCGTTGACGTCCAGCGGTAGGTCGACGGAAGACTGCACGGGCCGGAGCCGCCGCCGACCTGGACGAGCCGCCACTGCTGGTTGCTGCCGCCCCAGTCGTCGTACTGGACGACGTTCGCGTTGTCGGCGGTGGATCCGCCTTGGACTTCCAGGGCCTTGTTGCTGTGGCGCGCGACGAACCTCACGTAGCCGTCCGAGCTGTCGGCCAGCCGCCACTGCTGGTTGGTCCCGTTCACGTCGGCCCACTGGACGATCGGGGCACCGTTCGCGGTGGACCCGTTCTGGACGTCCAGCACCTTGCCGGAGTGGCGGGACTTGATGCGGTAGTAACCGCCACCGGAGTCGACGAACTGCCACTGCTGCTGGTTCTGATCGTTCCTGGTCCACTGGGTGATGCGGGCGCCGTCGCCGGTCGCCAGGTTGTAGACGTCCAGGGCCTTGCCGCTGTTGCGGTTGACCAGCACGTACGAGGCTTCGGTGTCGACGGCCGGCGCCGCGCCGGCGGGCTGGACACTGAGGCAGGTGGCCAGGAGCAGCAAGGGCGCGATGACGGCGAGCAGGCGTCGTCTCAGGTGGACCGGGGACGGTTGGCGAAACCACATCAGAAGAGCTCCTTCGAGGGGGGTGGGAGTGAGGTGACCCCGACGGGCCGCGGAACGGCTGCGGCCAGGGGCCGTCACGCCGGCGGATCCACCGGGCGTCCAGCAGTTCACGTTTCAGGCGGTGGGCCGCGGGCCGGTGATGTTAGCGCTAACAAATTTGCGGATGCCGATGCGGTCAGGCGTTTCACAACGTCTCCTCGGGGGGTGGGGTCGCAGCGGGACGGGTCAGTCCTTGGTGGCGCCCGCCGTGAGTCCGCCGATCAGCTGCCGCTCGGCGACGGCGTAGAACGCGAGGGCGGGGATCATGGCGAGCACGATGTAGGCGAGGACGAGCGCGTAGTCGGTCGAGTACTGGCCCTGGAACTGCTGGACCCCGACCGGGACCGTCTGCCATCTCGGGTCGTTGAACACCAGCAGCGGCAGGAAGAAGTTGTTCCAGCTCGCGACGATCGCCAGCACCGACACCGTGCCGAGCGCCGGACGCGCCATCGGCAGCAGGATCTTCCAGAAGAAGCGGAACTTGCCGCAGCCGTCCATGACGGCCGCCTCCTCGACCTCCGCCGGGACCGTCCGGAAGAAACCCCTCAGAATGGTGATCGTCATCGGGAGCCCGAAGGCCGCCTGGGGAAGGATCACGCCGAGCGGGTTGTCGAGCAGGTCGAAGTTGCGCAGCAGCAGGAACAGCGGCAGGACGGCCACCGCGAACGGGAACATGAGCCCGATCGTGAACAGCGTGTAGAACAGCTCCCTGCCCCGGAAGGCGTAGCGGGCCAGCGCGAACGCCGCCATCGCGGACGCCGCCACCGTGCAGCACGTCGTGCCGATCGCGATGCCCGCGCTGTTGGCGATCTGCCGCCAGAACGTTCCGTCGCCGAGTATGCCGGTGTAGTTGCCGGTCCTCCAGTGCCCGGGCAGCCCGAACGGGTTGGTCGTCAGCTCGCCGGTGCTCTTGAACCCGGAGATCACCGCGTAGCCGAGCGGCACGACGACGAACGCGCCGATCAGCCAGACCACGGCGTGCAGCGACAGGCCTCGCGCGGTCCTGCGGGCGTTCACCGGCCACCTCCCGAGGTGATGGCCCCGCTCAGGTCACGGCGGAGCACGTAACGCTGGTAGAAGAGGGAGAAGACCAGGCTGATCATGAACAGCACCACGCTGATCGCACTGGCGTACCCGACCTGGTAGCGCTTGAACCCGAACTGGAACATCGAGATCGCCATCGTCTCGGAGGAGTGGTTGGGCCCGCCCGCGGTCATGACCCAGACGAGGTCGAAGAGCTGGATGGCCCCGATGACCGAAAGGAAGACGCTGATCCGGATCGTCGGGCCGAGCAGCGGCAGCGTCACGTGCCGGAAGCGCTGCCAGACGCCGGCACCGTCGATGGAGGCGGCCTCGAGGATCTCGCCCGGGATGCCCTGCAGTCCGGCGAGGAAGAGCATCATGTGGAAGCCGAAGTACTTCCAGGTCATGACCACGAACAGGGTGGGCATGACCGTCGAGGGATCGGCGAGCCACTTCCCCCGCAGCCCCTCCAGGCCGAGGGCGCCGGCGAGGTGGTCTGCCATGCCGGCATCAGGAAGGAAGATCATCGTGAAGAGGACCGCCGTGACCACCTCGGACAGGACGTAGGGCGCGAAGAACAGCATCCGGTAGACGGCCCTGCCGCGCAGCCTCTGGTTGAGCAGGACCGCGGTGAGCAGCGCGAACGGCAACTGCACCGTGATCGACAGGGCGATCAGGTACAGCCCGTGCTCCAGATCGCCCAGGAAGACCTGATCGTCGAACAGCTTGGCGTAGTTGTCGAAGCCGACGAAGTCGTCCAGGGGGCCGGTCCCGCCCCACTTGAAGAAGCCGGTGTAGACGGCGACGGCGATCGGGGCGAGGACGAAGACGAGGAAGAGGGCCAGAGCCGGGACGAGGAACCAGACGATCGACGCCCAGCTGTGCAACCCGCGCAGGAGAGGCCGTGCCGGGGCGGGCGGGCCCACCGTCAGGGCGTTCTGCGTCCGCTCCTCGGTCAGCGTGGACACGGGGCTAGGCACCCTTCGCAGCCTCGGTGATCGACTTGGTGACCTGCTCGGGCGTCTTCTTGCCGGCGATGAGGTCGGCGACGCTGTCGTTGACCTGCTGGCCGACCGCGGGCGGGTAGGCCTGGTCGAGGAAGAGCTGGAAGCCCGTCGCGTTGACCAGGCTGTCGGCCACCACCCTCCTGTTGGGGTCGGTGAGCCGGCTCTCCGCGCCCTTGACCACCGGCAGGTAGCCGTTGGAGGCCAGCAGCTTGGACTCGTTCTCCAGAACGAAGAACCTCAGGAACTCCAGCGCCTCCTTCGGCGCACCTTTGCGCAGCGCGAAGCCACCGCCACCGCCGAACACGTCGGTGGCCCGGCCGAGGCCGCCGTCGACCGTCGGGAAGGGGAAGAAGCCCAGGTCCGCTCCGAGGTCGGCGCCCGCGTCCTTCTGGACCGACGGCCCCCACTGGCCCATCAGCTCCATGGCGGCCTTGCCGTTGCCCATGGTCGCGGCCTGGCCGCCGGGGGTGGCGTAGCCCGCACCGAGGAAGCCCGTCTGGAACGGCTGGAGGTCGACCAGCTCCTTGAGACGGGTGCCCGCCTGAACGAAGCCGGCGCCGGTGAAGTCCTTGGTGGTCGCGGCCCGCTGCAGCGCGGGGAGGCCTGCCACGCGCATCGCGAGGTAGGCCCAGTAGTAGTGGCCGGGCCATTTCTCCTTGCCCGCGAGGGCGATCGGAGTGACGCCCGCCGCCTTGAGCTTCGTGACGTCTTCGAGGAGCTCGGCCCAGGTGGCCGGCGGAGCGGTGATTCCGGCCTTGGCGAAGAGCTTCTTGTTGTACCAGAAGCCGACCATGCCGACGTCGTAGGGAACTGCGTAGGTCCGGCCCTCGAACTGATAGGCCTGCAGCGAGACCGGGGTGAGGTCGGACGCCCAGCCCAACGCGTCGGTGAGGTCCTCGACCAGCCCCGCGTCGACCTGCTGCCGCAGAACGCCGCCGCCCCAGGTCTGGAAGACGTCGGGGAGCCTGCCCGAGGAAGTGGTGGCCGTCAGCTTGGACTTGAACGCCTCGTTCTCCAACGAGGTCGTCTTGATCGTCGTGTTCGGGTGGGTGGCCGTGAACGCCGAAGAGATCTGCGGGAACAGGGACTTGCCCGGTTCCGTCGTGGCGATGTTCCACCACGCGAAGGTCACCTTGCCATCGGCCGCCGGCCCGGAGGCGGAGCCGGACTCCCCGCCACCGCAGGCGGCGGTCAGCGAGAGGGACAGAGCGGTCAGACCCGAGAGCGCCAGGAAGCTTCGTCGGCTCGGGGGTGTGCTGGCCATGGGACCTCCGGGGTGGGGGATGCCGGTTCGAGCGCGAAAATATTTCGTAACATTCTCGATTTCGTGCTGCCACAAACTAGGAACGTGGGGCGCCACGGTCAAGCCTTCTCACCGAACTTCCCTCAGGAGCAGCCCTCTTGGAGCTTGACAACCACGTCGCGCCGACCGGAAACTCTTCGAAAGTTTGCGATACATGTCGCCAGCGCAGGCGTGCATGCAGAGGAGTAAAGTTGAGCGAACAGCGTCCGACCCTGGCCGTCATCGCCGCGGAGGCAGGGGTCTCCCAGGCCACCGTGTCCAAGGTGATCAACGGTCGCTCCGATGTCGCACCCGCGACACGCGAACGCATCGAGAGCCTGCTGCGATCTCACAACTACCTGCACCCCGGCCGGCAGGGCAGGGCCCGCAGGTCGGGCCTGGTCGACTTGATCATCGGCGGTCTGGACAGCGCGTGGGCGGTGGAGATACTGCGTGGCGTCGAGGCCGAGTGCGCCCAGCGGAGCGTGGGCACCGTCGTGTCGCTCGTCCCGCCGGGCGAGGCCACGCCGTCGAGCTGGGCCGCACTGCCGGTCCTGCACCACAGCGACGGCGTCATCCTCGTCACCGCCTCCGTCACCCAGGCCCAGCGCGCCCAGGTCGAACAGGCCGGGGTGGCGCTGGTCGTCATCGACCCGATCGACCTGCCGGGCCATGGGGTTCCGAGCATCGGCGCGACCAACTGGGCGGGCGGCCTCGCCGCCACCGAGCACCTGCTGGGCCTGGGGCACCGCCGGATCGCCGCCATCGGCGGCCGCAAGGAGATGCTCTGCAGCCAGGCCCGCATCGACGGGTACCGGGCCGCGCTGGAGCGGGCCGGGATCGAGGTCGACCGGGACCTGATCCGGTTCGGCGACTTCCAGCACGAGGGCGGGTTCCAGCGCGCCCGGGAACTCCTCGCCCTCCCCGAGCCGCCGACCGCCATCTTCGCCAGTAGCGACCAGCAGGCGATGGGCGTCTACGAAGCCGCCCGGCAGGGCGGCCTGAGCATCCCGCAGGACCTCAGCGTGGTCGGTTTCGACGACCTGCCGATGTGCGAATGGCTGTCACCGCCGCTGACGACCGTGCGCCAGCCGCTGGAGGAGATGGGCCGGCTCGCCGCCCGCACGCTCTTCCAGCTCCTGGACGGCCAGCCCCTGGTCAGCCCCCGGATGGAGCTCTCGACCGAGCTCAAGGTCCGGCTCTCCACCGCCCTGCCCCGTCTCTAGGGGGTGTCTTGTCGGTCAGGCCGGGCTCGCGGCGTCTGGCACCGCGCCTCGCCGCGTTGTCGTCAGTCGCCAACGTCCCCCAGCTACCGCTGGGTGGGGTCCCCCCGGACGAAGTCCGGGGGGACCCCCACCGCGTTGACTCCCTCCTCCGCCTAGCGATGCACGGCACCGGACGCCGCTCCCATCCGGCCTGACCGACGAGACACTCCCTAGGAGAACTCCTTGACCGAGCCCTGGCGTGACCCCCTCCTGCCCGTGTCCGTACGGGTCGCCGATCTGCTGGAACGGATGACGCTGGAGGAGAAGGCGGGTCAGCTCGCCGGCTTCTGGGCGCTGCCCTCGGATCCGGGGGCACCGGTCGCGCCGATGGAGGACGATTCCGGCGAGTCCGCGCCCGGCCTCGACGACATCGCCGCCCACGGGCTCGGCCAGCTCACCCGCGTGTTCGGCACCGCTCCGGTCACCGCGGAAGCCGGGACGGAGCGGCTCGCCTCGCTCCAGCGGCAGGTGACCGGATCCGGCCGGTTCGGGATCCCGGCGGTCGCTCACGAGGAGTGCCTGACCGGGTTCATGACGTTGGGGGCGACGGTCTTCCCCGGGCCGCTGGCCTGGGGCGCGTCCTTCGATCCCGGGCTCGTGCGCCGGATGGCCGCCGCCATCGGCACGG
Source organism: Streptomyces sp. NPDC086989 (assembly GCF_044745505.1). Taxonomy (NCBI): domain Bacteria; kingdom Bacillati; phylum Actinomycetota; class Actinomycetes; order Kitasatosporales; family Streptomycetaceae; genus Streptomyces; species Streptomyces sp. NPDC086989. The sequence goes on along the minus strand of NZ_JBIVAL010000007.1, from coordinate 407,464 downwards.
GGATGCGGCGGGTCGGCGTCCACCAGGGGCTGGCTCCGGTGCTCGACGTGGTCCGCGACTACCGGTGGGGCAGGACCGAGGAGTGCATCGGCGAGGATCCCTACCTCGTCGGGGCGATCGGCACCGCCTATGTGCAGGGCTTGGAGGGCGCCGGGATCGTGGCGACGCTCAAGCACTTCGCCGGGTACTCGGCCTCACGCGGCGGCCGGAACATGGCCCCCGTCGCCGCGGGGCCGCGCGAGTTCGCCGACGTACTGGTCGAGCCTTTCGTTCGGGCACTGCGCGAGGGAGGCGCCCGGTCGGTGATGAACAGTTACACCGACGTGGACGGCGTCCCGGTGGCAGCCGACGAACGGCTGCTGACGGGGCTCCTCAGAGATGAGCTCGGCTTCAGCGGCGTGGTCGTCGCCGACTACTACGCCGTCTCCTTCCTGGAGACCCGGCACGGGGTCACCGGCTCGCGCGGCGCGGCCGGCGCCCTGGCGCTGACCGCCGGAATCGACGTCGAGCTGCCCACGGCCCGCTGCTACGGCGAGCCGCTGACCGAACTCGTGCGGTCGGGAAGCCTGTCCGAGGAGCTCATCGACCGGGCCGCGGAACGGGTCCTGCTGCAGAAGGCCGAGCTCGGCCTGCTCGACCCGGACTGGGAACCCGTCAAGCCCGTGCCGGTCGACCTCGACCCGCCGGAGAACCGGGTACTGGCCAGGCTCCTGGCCGAACGGTCCACCGTGCTCCTCGCCAACGACGGCACCCTGCCGCTGCGACCGTGCCGTGTCGCGATCAGCGGGCCGTACGCCGACGACCCCCGGTCCTTCCTCGGCTGCTATTCCTTCCCCAACCACGTCGCGCTGTCCGGCGACCTCGGGCTGGAGATCCCGACGCTCGGCGAGGCGCTCACCGCTGCCGGGTTCACCGTCACCGAGGACGATCCGGACGTGAACGTGCTGGTGCTCGGGGACCGGGCCGGCATGTTCGGCCGGGGCACCTCCGGAGAGGGCTGTGACGCCGAGACCCTCGACCTGCCCGGCGACCAGGCCGCACTCGCCTCCGCCGTGCTGGACTCCGGGGTGCCGACCGTCCTGGTCATCGTCTCCGGACGGCCCTACGCGCTCGGCACGCTGGCTGAGCGCGCATCGGCCGTGGTGCAGGTCTTCTTCCCCGGCGAGGAGGGCGGGACGGCGCTGGCCCGGATCATCAGCGGGGCCGCGGAACCCTCCGGTCGGCTGCCCGTCTCCATCCCCCGCCGGACCGGCGGACAGCCCGGCACCTACCTGCACGCCAGGCTCGGCGGGCACACCGACTGGAGCTCGGTGGACCCGACCCCGCTGTTCCCCTTCGGACACGGGCTGAGCTGGACCCGCTTCACCTGCTCGGAGCTCTCGGTGGATCCCGTCGCCGCGACGGACGGAACCGTCGCCGTCTCGGTCACCACGCGCAACGTCGGCGAGGTGACCGGGACCGAGGTGGTCCAGCTGTACCTCTCCGACCCCGTGGCGTCCGTCGTCCGGCCGCAGCGGTGGCTCGCCGGATTCGCCAGGGTCGTACTGCGGCCGGGAGCGGCCGCCCGGATCACCTTCTCCGTCCATGCCGACCGGACCTCCTTCAGCGGGCTCGACCTGCGCAGGAGAGTGGAGCCCGGGGAGATCGGCGTATTCGTCGGACGCTCCAGCGGAGACCTTCCGCTCCAGGGATCCTTCACTCTGGAGGGCCCGGTACGTCACCCGGCGGCCGACCGGGTGCTGTCCGTGCCGGTCGAGATCGTCCCGGTTCCATGACCCGGTTCTCCGGTGATCCCGTCCTGCCCGGGTTCCGGCCCGACCCGTCCGTCTGCCGGGTGGGAGCGGACTACTACCTGGTCACGTCCAGCTTCGAATGGTTCCCCGGCCTTCCCGTGTTCCACAGCCGCGATCTCGTGAACTGGCGGCGCATCGGCTCCGCCCTCGACCGGGCGTCCCAGCTCGACCTCGCCGGGTGCGAGCCCTCACGGGGCCTGTTCGCACCGACGATCCGGCACCATGACGGGGTCTTCCATCTCGTCTGCACCCTGATGGACGGCCCCGGTCATTTCGTCGTCACGGCGACCGACCCGGCGGGGCCGTGGTCAGAGCCGCAGTGGCTGGACGGCGAGGGCTTCGACCCGTCGCTGTTCTTCGACGACGGGCCGGACGACGGCGACGGCGGGAGCGGCGGCAGCGATGGCCGGGCCTGGTTCACCGCCGCCCGCGTACGGGACGAGGCCGCCGGCCGCACCGAGATCTGGATGCGCGAATACCTTCCCCGCGAACGACGGCTCACGGGACCCGAGCACGTCCTGTGGTCGGGAAGCCACCCTGGCGCCCGGTGGTCGGAAGCCCCGCACCTCTACAAGACCGACGGCACCTATCTCCTGCTCACCGCCGAGGGTGGCACCGATGTGGACCACAGCGTGGTGGCCGCCCGCGCCGACCACGTGACCGGACCGTACGAGGGCGCCCCCGGCAACCCGGTGCTGCCACCCGCCGAGGGACCCGTCACCTGCACGGGGCACGCCGACCTCGTCCAAACCCCGTACGGCGACTGGCGGGCCGTCCTCCTGGGTGTCCGTCCGGGCTCCGCCCTCGGCCGCGAGACCTTCCTCAGCCGGATCACCTGGGACGAGGGCTGGCCGGTCTTCTCCCCCGTCGTCCACACCGACCTCCGCCGCCCCCTCCACGACGACTTCGCCACCCTCTCCGCCGACTGGAACACCCTGCGCACCCCACCCGCGCGGTTCTGGACCACCGGCGAGGGACTACGCCTTCGACTCCGCCCCGAGCGCCTCGGCGAACGCACCACCCCGTCCCTCCTGGCCCGCCCCCAGGAACAGCCCGACTGCGACGTCTCCACCGAACTGCACTTCACCCCCGCCGCCCCGGACGAACAGGCGGGCCTCGCCGTGGTCCTCGACGACGACACCCACCTGCTCTTCCTTCGCACCACGGAAGGACTCAGCCTCCGCCACGGGCCCGACGTCCTGGCATGCGCTCCCGTCCCTCCGGGCCCCGTTCAGCTGGGGGTCCGCATCCGGGGCTTCAGCCACACCTTCGCCCACACGGCACCCGGCGGCACCTGGCAGGACCTGACCACCGTCGAAGCCACTTTCCTCGTCCCGCTGTTCACCAGCATCCAGCTCGGCCTCTACGCCACGTCCAACGGCCGCCCCTCCGCCAACCACGCACACTTCGCGTGGTTCGACATCACGTACCTGAGCCGGCGGGAACCGCCGTGACGCCGACGTCGGTGATCCCACGGCCGTGGGCAGGGGCGGGCTGGTGTGCCGGGCACTCGCCAGGTCATCGAAGCCGATCGCCGCGACGTCCTCTGCGACGAATTCAAATCATCCCACCAGCGTGACCCGAACCTTTCCAGAAAGGGAAAGCGCTTCCCCAACTCCTCGCCCGTCGGAGGAAGAATCATGCGCACATCCTTCCGAGCCGTATCGGCCCTGCTGGCCGGTGTCCTCACCACCGGTTTCGCCCTGATAAACGCCGCACCGGCGTATGCTGCCGACCCGACCACCATGACCAGCGGCTTCTACACCGACCCCGACAACGCCGCCCTGCGGTGGGCCGACGCAAACCCGGGCGACGGGCGGGCGGCGGCGATCCGGACGTCCATCGCCCACACCCCGTCGGCCCGCTGGTTCGGCAACTGGAGCGGCGACATCGGCACGGCCACCGGCGCCTACGTCGGTCGCGCGGACTCCTACGACAAGCTTCCGGTCCTGGTCGCGTACAACATCCCCCATCGGGACATCTGCGCCGGTCACTCCGGCGGCGGCGCCGGGAGCCGCGCCGCGTACGACGCCTGGATCGCCGCCTTCGCCAGCGGCATCGGCAACCGCCCGGCCCTCGTCGTCCTCGAACCCGACGCCCTCGGCCACGAAAGTTGCATGACGGCCGATCAGATCGCCGAGCGCAACGCCATGCTGAGGAACGCGATCGCCCAGTTCAATGCCAAGGCCCCCCATACCTGGGTGTACCTCGACGCCGGGAACCCCGGCTGGATCGGCGCCTCGACCATGGCGCAGCAGCTCGCCGCCGCCGGTGTCGGCGGGGCACACGGCTTCGTGCTGAACGTCTCCAACTACTTCACCACCGGCCAGAACACCTCCTACGGCAACGCGGTCAACTCCGCTCTCGGCTCCTTCGGCTACACCAAGCCGTTCGTCGTCGACACCAGCCGCAACGGCAACGGTTCCAACGGCCAGTGGTGCAACCCCGCGGGCCGCCGGATCGGCACTCCGAGCCAGCGCGGCGGAGACGGCGCCGAGATGCTGCTGTGGATCAAGATTCCCGGCGAGTCCGACGGCAACTGCGGTGTCGGGGCCGGCTCCTCGGCCGGGCAGTTCCTGCCCGAGGTCGCCTACAAGATGATCTACGGCTACTGACCCCCTCCCCCACGCCTCGCCGAGCTCAACCACGCGACCAACGCCAAGCCCGTGCGACGGCCGGTGCACCCGCAGCATGCGGGCAGCACCATCGAAAGTATTTCGAGGGCGACGACTCAACGGAAAGCAGCCACCAAGCCGCCCAGGCGGCGCACTCTCGAAATCTTTTCGAAACTCTTGACACTTTGCGGCGGGGTTTCCAGACTGAGGCCCGAGGCGGTCCGCTTTTCTGTGTCCGGGCGCCAAGGGTGCCGGCCTTTGAATTCCCGTCCCGGCGGCGAGCGTCCTTCGTCCGTGGACGCGGGCGCCGTTCATGCGAATTCACTCTGCCGCACTCCCGTCCTTCCGTGATTTCCCTCCTGGAGGTTCTTTCATGGGCTTACACGCCATTCCCCCCACCACCGTCCGACGGAAGGCCGGTGGTCTTCATGCGGCCCTGGTCGTCGCCGTCCTCGGTTCGGCCGCTCTGCTGGGGGCGCCGCTGACCTCACAAGCCGCCGAGGGCACGCTCGGTGGTGCGGCGACGCAGAGCAGCCGGTACTTCGGCAGCGCCATCGCATCGGGCAGGCTGGGCGACTCGGCGTACACGACGATCGCGGGTCGCGAGTTCAACTCGGTGACGCCCGAGAACGAGATGAAGATCGACGCGACCGAGCCCCAACAGGGCCAGTTCAATTTCTCCGCCGGTGACCGCGTCTACAACTGGGCGGTGCAGAACGGCAAGCAGGTACGCGGCCACACCCTGGCCTGGCACTCCCAGCAGCCCGGCTGGATGCAGAACCTCAGCGGCAGCGCCCTGCGCCAGGCGATGACCAACCACATCAACGGCGTGATGACCCACTACAAGGGCAAGCTCGCCCAGTGGGACGTGGTGAACGAGGCCTTCGCAGACGGCAGTTCGGGAGTACGGCGCGACTCCAACCTGCAGCGCACCGGCAACGACTGGATCGAGGTCGCCTTCCGCACCGCGCGCGCCGCCGACCCGGCCGCCAAGCTCTGCTACAACGACTACAACATCGAGAACTGGACCTGGGCCAAAACCCAGGGCGTGTACGCCATGGTCCGGGACTTCAAGCAGCGCGGCGTGCCGATCGACTGCGTCGGCTTCCAGTCCCACTTCAACAACGACAGCCCCTACAACAGCAACTTCCGCACCACCCTGCAGAGCTTCGCCGCCCTCGGCGTCGATGTGGCCGTCACCGAACTCGACATCCAGGGCGCCTCGGCCACGACCTACGCCAACGTGACCAACGACTGCCTGGCCGTCCCGCGCTGCCTCGGCATCACCGTCTGGGGTGTGCGCGACACCGACTCCTGGCGATCGGAGCAATCGCCTCTGCTGTTCGACGGCAACGGCGGCAAGAAGCCCGCCTACGCCTCCGTGCTCAACGCACTCAACGCCGTTTCCCCGACGCCCACTCCGACCCCCTCGCCCGGTACGGGGCAGATCAAGGGCGTCGGTTCGGGCCGCTGCGTGGACGTGCCCGGTGCCGGCACCACCGACGGCACCCAGGTCACCCTGTGGGACTGCAACAACCGAACCAACCAGCAGTGGGCGTACACGGCCGAGGGCGAGCTCAGGGTCTACGGCAACAAGTGCCTGGACGCCGCCGGCACCGGCAACGGAGTCAAAGTCCAGATCTACAGCTGCTGGGGAGGCGACAACCAGAAGTGGCGCCTCAACTCCGACGGATCGATCGTCGGGGTCCAGTCCGGCCTCTGCCTCGACGCCACCGGCAACGGCACCGCCAACGGCACCCCGATCCAGCTCTACTCCTGCTCGAACGGCGGTAACCAGCGCTGGACCCGCACCTGAACCACCGAAGACCCACGGTGCGGCTTCCCCCGAGGAGCACGCGCACACCATGGAGTGGAGCCAGGACGATCCTGGCTCCACTCCGTCGTCGTCCGCCCTTCAGCATCCGATGGGCCGGGGCGGCGCTGTCCGGCCCGGGCATCAGGGCCTCAGCAGTCCGCCCACCCACCAGTCGTGCGGCTTGCCATCGTTGGCGATGCTCCGATTGCGGAGTGTCCCTTCGACGGTGAAACCGAGCCTCTCGGCGACGGCGCGCGAGCCGGTGTTCCCGACCATGGCCCACCACTCGATGCGGTGCACGTCGAGCGTGGCCCAGCCCCAGTCGCACAGGGCCCGAGCGGCCTCCACCGTGTACCCGCGTCCGCGCTGCTCCTTGACCGCCCAGTAACCGAGCTCCCAGACGCCGCGGCTGATGAGGGTCAGGCAGTGCGAGCCGACCAGGGCGCCGGTGTCCTTGCGGAACGCACCAAGGGTGTAGTCCCTGTCCTCAGCCCACTGAGCGGGCAGCTCCTCGCCGACGAGCCTCTCCGCGTCCGCACGCCGGTACGGCACCGGAACCGGGGTGTAGAACTGGATGTCCTCGTCCTGGCAGGCTTCGTACACCGCATCCACGTCGGCAGATGTGAACGCCCGCAGCACCAGACGGTCGGACTCAAGAGTCACTGGATCCATCGCGGCAGTATGACCACCATCAACAACCCTCGACCAGCGAATATCTCGTGCCGAGCGCGCTCTGCCCGCCGCGCCTGAGGGGCGGCGGGCAGGGCGCGAGGGCCGTTCAGGAGCAGAGGGCACCGTTGAGCACGTAGCGCGTGGGGATCGCGTTGGCTCCCGAGTACGTCGCCTGGAAGCCGAGGCTCGCGCTGCCGCCGGGCGCCAGCGTGCCGTTCCACCCGGCGTCCCGGGCGGTGACCGTGTTGCCCGACTGGCTCACCGTGGCGTTCCAGGCGTTGCTGATCCGCTGATCACCCGCGAAGCTCCAGCCGAGGGTCCAGCCGGAGATCGCCGAGGTTCCGGTGTTCCTCACGGTGACCGTCGCCGTGAAGCCGTTGCCCCACGCGTCGTCGATCCGGTACGCCACCGTGCAGGAGGCCGCCGACGCGTCGTCGTCCGCCTCCGTCGCCGTGAACGTCGCGGGCTGCACGCCGGGGCCACCGACCGTGAAGGTCGCACTGCCCGGCAATGCGTCGGCATCCTGCGCGGCGAAGACCGGAACCCGCTGCGCCGTCGCCCAGTTGACCGGACTGAACACCAGGGTCGCCGCCGCCGACAGGTCCTCGTCGCCGGAGTTCCGGGCCACCGTCACCGTGACGTTCTGGGCGGGCGCGGCCGTGAGCCGCACGTCCACCGGCGCCGAACCGCCCTCGGGGACCGTCACGGCGGCCGGTGCCACCTGGACCACGGGCACCGCCGGGGCACTGCGCCGCTCAGCCGCAAAGGCCGCCAGCCAGGCCAGCGAGGCGTTCCAGTTGATGGCCACCTCGTTCGTGGAGTAGGAGCCGATGTCGTCCACGTAGCACGCCGCCGGAGCGCAGCCCGCCAGCTTCTCCCTGGCCACCGGGTCCTCCAGTGCCGCGTTCGGCCCGCCCGCGAAGGAACCGGCCGGCGGGTGCGGCAGAGAGGCCTCGTTCTGGTGCGCCCAGAACCGGTGGTGCTGGTTCTCGGAGTAGCGGTCGCCGTAGCCGGTGACGTAGGAGAGGTCGAGCGCATTGCGGCCCAGCAGGTAGTCCAAGGACTCCAACGCGCCCAGCCGATAGCGTGGTTGGCCGGTGAGCTCGTACGCCACGGCCAGCACCATCGCGTTGTTGGTGATGGAACTGTTGGAGCCCCACACGTACCCGGTGGCCGGGAGCGGCACCCCGTAGCCCTGTCCGGCCATGGTGGACAGGTGGCCGTCGGCGGCGGCGGTCAGCAGGCCGCGCAGCCGGGCCACGTCGTCGGCGGGCAGGGTCACGCCGGGGGTGGTGGCGAGGGTGATGCGACCGAGCGTCGCGGTGCCGCCCCACCAGAACGCGTCGACGGGCTTGGTGTGGTGCGCAGAGGTGGTGACCGCGTCCCGGTACGGTGATTCACCGGTGGTGGCCAGGAGTTCCGCCGCTGCCCAGTAGAACTCGTCGGAGACGTCGGGGTCCTCGTACGCACCTCCTCCGGTGTTGTCGGCCGCCGGGGCGAGCACGTGGGGGTTGGCCTTGGCGGCCGTCCAGGCGCGGCGGGCCGCGTCCAGGCAGCGCGCGGCGAACGCGGCGTCGTACGGTGCGTACACCCGGGCGCACTGCGCGGCCGAGGCCGCCAGGTTCAGCGTCGCGGCGGTCGACGGTTGGTGCAGCTCACGCTGTTCGGGGTCGGTTTCGGGCCGAGTGGGGAGGGCGGTCCATTTGGCGTCATGCACCTTGTGGAAGGCCATCCCGGCCATCGGCTTCCCGGCCGGGACCTGCATCCGCAGCAGGAACTCCAGCTCCCAGCGGGCCTCGTCCAGCACGTCCGGCATCCCGTTGCCGCGCTCCGGCACGTGCAGCGTCGAGTCCCCGAGGGCCGCATCGCCGCCCGAACGGTGTGCGCGTTCGAAGGAGTTGACTATTTCCCAGGCGGATATGCCGCCGTTGACCACGTACTTGCCGTGGTCGCCCGCGTCGTACCAACCGCCCCGCACGTCCCGTTGGTAGTCGCACACCCCGGCCTGACAGGGGACACTGCTGTCGCCCTTGTTGGGGGCTACGCCCAGGTGCCCGGCGGGGCGGGCGTAGGCGGTACCGCCCGCCAGGGCGGCGTCGATCGCAATGCCGCTGCGCTGCTGGTAGAAGAAGGACATGCTGTCGGCGCGCAGTCCGTCGTACAGTGCGGCGGAGATGTCGAAGGGGTGGCTGCTCCGGCCGTCGACGACCAGGGTGAAGCCGGTGCCGTTGCCCGCATACGCGCCGAAGTCCACCAGGTGCGTGGACTGGCCGGACGCCTGGTCGGCGCCGTGCACCGTGGTGGTGCCCGAGGCGGCCACCGCACCTGAGGCGTCGCGCAGTTGCCAGGCGAGCGGGGCGGTCGCGGAGCTGACCACGGTGGCCCGCTTGGGGCCGTCGGGCAGGTAGCCGAGCTGGTTGACCCGGACGGGTGTGCCGGCATCGGCGGCCCCGGCGGCGGCAGCCGCGACCGGAACGGTCAGGGCAGTGGTGGACAGGACGCCGACGGCCAGCGCCAGGCCGGCGAGCAGGGCGGCCGCGCGACGTGGCACGCCGCGGGCGGAGGTGACAGGAGGCATGGACGGAGCCTTCCTTGTGGGGGGCATTCGTGGGAGCGCTCCCAATCAAGCCAGCCGACGGACGGCACCGTCAAGTACCGCGGTGTGTACGGTGGTTGACCGCCCGCGGTCCGAGACGAGACCGACCCGGGACGCCGCCGGACTGCCGGGGCGAGCCGTCCGTCCACGGGGACGCGGGTGCGTCCGGCAAGGCGTCGGCCGTCGCGCCGAGAGGGGCGGGCAGGCCGCACCGGCCGCTGCGGGGCCTCGGCGTCGGCCAGGCGGCCGGCCTGCAGGCAGGGCCGCGCCCCGGCAGGCCTGCCGGCCGTCCGTCTCACCGCTGAGATCCCCTGGGCGCCGCTCCTTCCGGCAACGCGGGATTGACACCGCCCCACCGCGACGCGTGCTCGACCGCCGGACCCGAGTGGCCTACGAGGGCACGGGTGCACGGGCTTCACAGCCGCCCTTCGTGTGCGCACCGCGAGGACGCGCCGCCGGACGCGCGCGGCAGGTCACTCGCGCGGTCCTACAACACAGCGAGGCGCCGTGCCGGGCGTCGCGAGGCGGTGAACCCATCCGGTCACAGCACTGGGCGGTGCGCGACCTCAGGCGCCCGGGACATGTGGGGCGTTGCCGTAGTAGGCGTCCGGCCCGTGCTTGCGGGTGAAGTGCCGCTCCAGCAGATGCCTCGGCGGCTCGGAGGTGTCCCCGAGGCGGGATCCCAGCGCCAGCGTGTGCAGCGCCATCTCCGCCACGGCCTCGCAGACGATGGCGTTCTCCAGCGCAGCCTTCGCGCTGGCGCCCCAGGTGAAGGGACCGTGTCGCGAGACGAGCGCTCCGGGGACCTCGTCGGCCCGACGGGGGTCGCCGTCCAGCCGGGCAACGATCACCTGTCCGGTGTTGTACTCGTAGTCCTGCGCGCACTGCTCGGCGGTGAGGTCCGCCGTCACGGGGACGGGCCCGTTGAAGGTGTCGGCGTGGGTCGTACCGAGCACGGGGATCGGGCGGCGCGCCTGGGCGAAGGCGACCGCGTGCGTCGAGTGCGTGTGGGTGACACCGCCGATGGAGGGGAAGGCCCGGTAGAGGCACCGATGGGTTTCGGTGTCGGTGGACGGCCTGAGGTGCCCGTCGACGACCCGCCCGTCCTCCAGCGCCACCGCCACCAGGTCCTCCTCGGTGAGGTCGGCGTAGGAGACCCCGGACGGCTTGATGACGAAGACGCCGGCGTCTCGATCCACTCCACTGACGTTGCCCCAGGTGAGGGTGGCCAGACCGGCCTCAGGGATGCGCAGGTTGGCCGCGAGCACCTCGCGACGGAGGTCCTTGAGGCTGGTCTCGCTCACTACACTTTCACCGTCTTTCCGACATGTGCGGCGGTTTCCGGGACCGGCGTCCGTCAGGCCCCGCTGTCGCGCACGAGTGGGCTGGACTGATCGGGGGGCCGTACCGGGCATCGCGGTTGCGGCACGTCGGCGGCCCCTCGAATTGTGAGCGCTAACAAGCACGAATCTCAAGAGTCGCGAGAAGATTTCCTGCCCTCACCCTGCGCGCAACGCTGCATAATGTGAACGCCAACATCGAACGCCGACATCGATACCTGGTCGACGATCTCCCGCTCGGTCCGAGACGTGGGCGGGCCGCGGCTGGTTCGATACCTTGAGGGAAGGCCGCTCGATGAGGAAAGGAAGAGAGTTGACCCAACTCCCAGACGTCTCGCGCGCGCCCACGATGACGGATGTCGCACGCGTCGCCGGCGTGTCCCATCAGACCGTTTCCCGGGTGCTCAGCGACCACCCGAACGTCAGCGCCAAGACCCGGGCCGCGGTGACACAGGTCATCGAGCAGCTGGGGTACCGCCGCAACTCGGCGGCCCGGGCGCTGGCCACTCGCCGGACCCACACACTGGGCGTCATCGCGGTGAACACCACTCTGCACGGGCCCGCCAGCACCGTGGCGGGGGTTCAGGAGGCGGCTCGGGACCGCGGCTATCTCACCTCTGCCGTCACGCTCCGGACGGCCACGCAGACGGCCCTCGCCGAAGCCATGCAACACCTCGCGGGGTGGGGCGTGGAGGGGATCGTCGCCGTGACCCCCCAGCGCGCCGCGGTGAGGGCCCTGGCGGCATTGGAAGCACCGTGCCCGGTGGTCACCGTGGAAGGCGGCCACACCCTGGACCTCCCGGGGGTGTCGCTGGACCAGAATCTCGGCGCTCGCATGATCACGGAACACCTCCTCGCCTCGGGCCACTCCACCGTGTGGCACGTCGCAGGCCCTCCCGACTGGCTGGAGAGCGAGGCCCGCACGCAGGGGTGGGAGGAAGCGCTGCGCGATGCCGGCGCCGAGACGCCACCCCTGCTGCGCGGCGACTGGAGTCCACTGTCCGGATACCAGGCCGGCCAGCAGCTCGCGGGGCGGGTACGGGCGTCACGAGGGCAGGGAGCGGGCCTCACCGCGGTGTTCGTCGCCAACGACCAGATGGCCCTCGGTGTCCTGAGGGCCTTGCGGGAAGCAGGCCTGCGCACGCCGGAGGACGTAGCGGTGGCCGGCTTCGACGACATCCCCGAGGCGGAGTTCTTCCCACCTCCGCTGACGACGATCCGTCAGGACTTCGCCTCGCTCGGCCGCGACAGCATCGGCTTGCTCCTGGACCACATCGAGGGCCGGACCGACGAGTCGACGCACCTGGTGGTGGCGCCCGAGCTCATCGTGCGCGCCAGCACGGCGCGCAGGATCGCTCCGCCCGGCGAATGACCCCACCGCCCGGGCCGCGGACAGGACCGGCCCGCCCCTCTCAGGCGGTGACGTGGTGAAGCTGTGGACCCTGGTCGACCGGTACGGCCCGCCCGGCCGTCGGAGGCCCGTCGGGCAGGGGGCCGGTTCGGCGAGGCGGGGCCGGGCAGTGCCGGGTTTCCGGCGACCCCCTGCGCAGGCCCGGGAGGGCCCGCCGCCCTTGCCCGCAGGGGTTCGCACCGCCGCACGCGCTGGTCGACCCCGTCGGGACCGCCGTCACCGTGTGCCCGGTCCCATGGGTGGCGAGCCGTGGGGGGAGCCGCGACGCCGAGCCGGCCGCGCGCGATGCGGTCGGCGCAACGGCCCGCCGTCGCACCGAAGGGGCGTACGGGGTGCTCGCAAGCGGCGAGGTCGTGGGCCGTGAGCCCCACAACGGCCGGGTGGCCCCAGCCGTCCGGCGGGATCAGCGGATGGAGGCGGACGACGCGCGCGTGGACCTCCGCGCGGGCCCGGCAGCCGGGGCACCTGAACCGCCCCTACGACCGGACGCCGCGCGCGTGGACATCCGCGCGGCCCGGCCGGGGCACCTGAACCGCCCCTGCGACCCGTTCCCCCATCGTCCGGGGCGCAGGGGGCGCACCGTCCGCGGACGACGCACTTCCTGCCTGGGCCCGGAAGCCCGGTCGACGGACCGGTCTGCGTCTTCCACGGTGGTGTGTCCTGCGGCCGTTCCGCCGGGCGCGTGCCGCGAAGCAAGCGGTGCGGGCAGCACGCAGCGCGGTGGCACGGGCGGACGGGCTGCGGACCCGGGGTCAGTCGTCGGCGGGGCGGCGGCCGCTCATCAGACGTTGCAGCAAGATGAACACGAGCAGCAGGGCGCCGATGACGATCCGGGTCCACCAGGAGCTGAGCGTGCCCTGGAAGTTGACGACCGTCTGGATCATGCCGAGGACGAGCACGCCGAGGGCGGTGCCCAGGACGAAGCCGGCGCCTCCGGTCAGCAGCGTGCCGCCGATCACCGTGGCGGCGATCGCGTCGAGTTCCATGCCCATGGCGTGGAGGGCGTAGCCGGAGAGCATGTAGAAGGTCAGCAGCAGGCCGCCGAGGGCGGAGCACAGGCCGCTGACGGCGTATACGGCGATCTTGGTGGAGCCCACCGGAAGACCCATCAGGCGTGCGGAGGACTCACTTCCGCCCAGTGCGTACACGTTGCGTCCGAAGCCCGTGTGGTGCAGTACGACGAAGGCGATCACCAGCACGGCCAGGGCGATGACCACGGGGATCGAGACGAACAGTCCCCCCGGGCCGTACAGCCGGGTCTGAGCGATTCCCGTCGTGGCGGGGTCGCTGATCGTGATGGATTCCGTGCTGATCGTGTAGCAGAGCCCGCGGGCGAGGAACATGCCGGCCAGGGTGACGATGAACGGCTGGATCTCGAAGGTGTGGATGATCCAGCCCATGAGCGTTCCGCTCGCGGCGCCGACCAGCAGGACCAGTGGGATGACGGCGGCCAGGGGCCAGCCGTGCGACTCGACCAGCCAGGCGGTGAGCGTGGTCGACAGGGCCACCATGGAGCCGACGGACAGATCGATGCCGCCGGTGAGGATGACGAAGGTCGCCCCGACCGCAACGACCAGGAGGAATCCGTTGTCGATCAGCAGGTTCAGCACGACTTGCGCGGAGAGGAAGCCCTCGTAGCGCACCGATCCGACGCTGAACATGACGACCAGCAGGACGGCCGTGACGATCAGTGGGATACGGGTGCGGGTGCGCGGGGACACGGTCGCGAGGGGGCGGGTGAGCCCAGCGGCTGCGCTCGCGATGCCGGTACTCATGCGCGTACCTCCTGCTGCTGCGGGGCGGCGCCCGCCGTGGTGTCGGATCGGGGAGGGGTTGTCCCGCGGCGGCGCAGGGCCTTGGCACGGAAGACGGGCGACTGGACGAGGCAGACGACGATGACGACGAAGGCCTTGAAGACGAGGGTGGTCTCGGGTGGGACGCCGAGCGTGTAGACGGTGGTGGACAGGGTCTGGATGATCAGGGCGCCCAGGACGGTGCCGCCGAGGGAGAAGCGTCCCCCGGTCAGGGCGGTGCCGCCGACGACGACGGCGAGGATCGCGTCGAGTTCGATCCACAGGCCGGCGTTGTTGCCGTCGGCGCTGGAGACGTTGGAGCTGATCATCAGCCCGGCGACGGCGGCGCACAGCGCGCTGAAGACGTAGACCAGGGCGAGCAGACCGCCGGCGCGGATGCCGACCAGGCGGCTGGCGGCGGGGTTGCCGCCTACGGACTCGATCAGCATGCCGAGTGCGCTGCGACGGGTGACGAAGCCGGTGAGCGCGACGAGTGCGGCGGCCAGGAGGACGGCGAACGGGAAGGTCAGCCAGTAGCCGCCGCCGATCATCTTGTAGGGGGCGCTGGTCACCGTGATGATCTGGCCGCCGGTGATGAGCTGGGCGACGCCGCGGCCCGCGACCATGAGGATCAAGGTGGCCACGATCGGCTGCACTCCCAGCCCGGAGACCAGGAAGCCGTTGGCGAGGCCCAGTACGAGGGCGACGCCGAGCGCGAGGGCGACCGCCGTGAGCATGGTGGCGGCGCTGCCCGGATGTGCGGCGGTGGAGATGTGCCCACAGGCGAGGGCGCCGGCGATGGCGACCGTGGAACCCACCGAGAGGTCGATCCCGCGGGTGGCGATGACGAGGGTCATGCCGAGCGCCACGAGGGTGAGGGGCGCGCCGAACTGGAGGATGTCGATGAGGCTGCCGTAGAGGTGGCCGTCGCGTACGCGGACGGAGAAGAAGTCGTGGTGGAACGCGAGGTTGCCGAGGAGCAGCGCGAGCAGGATGAGCGTGGGCCACAGCAGGTGGTGGCCGGCCGGGCGTCTGCCGATTCCGCCGACCGCCTGGGGCTCGGCAGGCTGGGTGGTCATGAGTCCGCTCCGGTGGCGATGGTCGTGAGGATGCGTTCGGGCGTGACGGTGTCGTCGTTCGTGAGGGTGGCCACCATGCGGTGGTCGCGGAGCACGGCGATGCGGTGGCTCAGACGCAGGACCTCTTCGAGTTCCGCCGAGATGAACAGCACGGCGGTGCCTTCGCCCGCCAGGCGGGCCACGAGCTTCTGGATCTCCGCCTTGGCCCCGATGTCGATGCCCCGGGTGGGTTCGTCGAGGATCAGGAGCCGGGGAGCGGTCAGCAGCCAGCGCGCGAGGAGGACCTTCTGCTGGTTGCCTCCGCTGAGGTGGCGTACCTGCGCTTCGGGGTCGGCGGGCCGGATGTCCAGGGCGTCGATCCAGTGCCGCGCCAGCTCGTCCTGTTTCGTACGGGTCAGTGGCCTCGTCCAGCCGCGGGCGGCCTGCAGCGCGAGGATGATGTTCTCGCGGACCGTGAGCTCGCCCACCAGGCCCTCGGACTTGCGGTTCTCGGAGCAGAACGCGATGCCCCGGGCGATGGCGTGGCGCGGGGTGCGCAGGGGTACCCTCCTGCCCTCGATGCTCACCTCACCGGCGTCCGCGCTGTCGGCGCCGAACAGGAGGCGCGCCACTTCGGTGCGGCCCGAGCCCAGGAGGCCGGCCAGTCCGATGACCTCGCCGGCATGGATGTCGAGGTCGTACGGTTCGATCGAGCCCGTGCGGGTCAGCTGTCGCGCCTGGAGGAACGGCTCGGCGGTCGCACGTTCGGCCGCTTCCTCGTGGGCACGTCCGGACAGCTGGTCGAGGGTGGCCAGTTCTCCGCCGATCATGCGCTGCACCAGCGTCACCGGAGTGAGTTCGCCGATGGGGTACTCGCCTTCCAGGCGGCCGTTGCGCAGGATGGTGACGCGGTCGCAGAGGTCGAACACCTGGTCGAGGAAGTGCGTGACGAACAGGATGGCCACACCGCGGTCACGCAGGCGCCGCACCAGGGCGAAGAGCTGGGCCACCTCCTCGCGGTCCAGGCTGGAGGTCGGTTCGTCCAGTACGAGCACCTTGGCCGAGACGTCCACCGCCCGGACGATGGCGACCAGCTGCTGCACGGCAAGGGAATGTGAACCGAGCAGACCGGTGACGTCCAGGTCGAGGTCCAGTTCCGTCAGCAGCTCCGCCGCCCGCTGCCGCATCGCGGACCAGTGGATGAGACCGAACCGGCGCGGTTCGCGCCCGATGAGGATGTTCTCGGCGACCGAGATGTTCGGACAGAGGTTGACCTCCTGGTAGACGGTGCTGATTCCGGCCTGCTGCGCCTGGAGGGGGTCCGCGAACGCGTGGGACCGGCCGTCGACGAGGACGGCGCCGCCGTCGGCGGGGTGGACACCGGTGAGCACCTTGATCAAGGTGGACTTCCCGGCGCCGTTCTCGCCCATCAGGGCGTGCACCTCACCGGGGAAGAGCCGCAATGCGACTCCGTCGAGGGCGAGCACGCCCGGGAACTGCTTGCGGATGCCGCGGGCTTCCAGGACCGGCTGCGGGTCCCCGGCGTCCGTGGGCCGCGGGGTGGACGGGGATGCCATCCGCCCTCCTCTCATGGGTGGGGTGGTGGAGCGGGCTCCGGACGGTGGAGGAGGAGCCGGGCGGACCTCCTGCCGCGCCGGAACCTGCAGTTTCAGTAGTTCCGGGACGGCAGCGCGGCCGCGGCCTTGTCCTGCGGGAAGACACCCTCCTGAGTCTCGACACGAGGCGGCACGCTCTCCCCCGCCGCGACCTTCTTGGTCAACTCCATCAGCTGGTCACCGAGCAGCGGGTTGCACTCCACCACGACGTTGATCTTGCCCTCGGTCATCGCGACGAAGGCGTCCTTGATCCCGTCCACCGAGATCACCTTGATGTCCGTCCCGGGCTTCTTGCCGGACTCCTCGATGGCCTGGATGGCACCGAGGGCCATGTCGTCGTTGTGGGCGTAGAGGACGTCGATGTCCTTCTGGGACTTCAGGAAAGCCTGCATGACCTCCTTGCCCTTGGCGCGGGTGAAGTCGCCCGACTGCGAGGCCACGATCTTGAACTTGCCGTCACTGCGGATGACGTCGGCGAAGCCGGCCTTGCGGTCGTTGGCGGGTGCGGAGCCCGTGGTGCCCTGGAGCTCGACGATGTTGACCGGACCCTGCTCGTTCGCGTACGCGCTGGTCAGCCACTCGCCCGCGGACTTGCCCTCCTTGACGAAGTCCGAGCCCAGGAAGGTCTTGTAGAGGGAGGTGTCCTTGCTGTCCACGGCGCGGTCGGTGAGGATGACCGGGATACCGGCGTCCTTGGCCTCCTTCAGCACCGTGTCCCAGCCGGACTCCACGACCGGCGAGAAGGCGATGACGTCGACCTTCTGCTGGATGAAGGTGCGGATCGCCTTGATCTGGTTCTCCTGCTTCTGCTGCGCGTCGGAGAACTTGAGGGTGATTCCGGCCTTCTTCGCCGCCTCCTGGACGGACTTGGTGTTGGCGGTGCGCCAACCGCTCTCGGCGCCGACCTGGGCGAAGCCGAGCGTGATCGTCTTGCCGGATCCCGCCTTGGCCGCCGAGGAGGAGCCGGAGGCGGGGGCCTCGGTGGAGCAGGCGGTCAACGTCGTGGAGGCGAGTAGGGCGGCGGTGAGGACGAGAGCTGATCTGCGAGCCATGGGGAGTGTCCTTTCAGGGAGCATGAAAGAGGCGCCGCGCGGTCGGGGCCGGGCTTTGTCCACCAGGAGCCCCAGGAGTGCCGCTGCTCGACGGCCGGGGCAGCCGACGTCAGGTCGGCAGTCGGCAGTCGGCAGTCGGCAGTCGGCAGTCGGGGATCAAATGACGAATGCGGCGCCGTCGCATTGTGAGCGCTAACAAGGCACGTTCTCAACCCCCTTGCGCGCGTTACCTGTCCGTTATCGCATCAGGTGCGCCGACGAAGCGGACCGTCCCCCCTGTCGGCACGCTCCCCCTGGCGGCCTCATGCCGAGAAGCCTCAACGCGCCTCGCGCCAACGGCAGATCCTCCCGGGCCGCCCTACCCATACGGGGGCAGCTGCGCCGACGGAGCCGCACATCATCCGCACCCACCTCTTGCCTATCGACATTGTTAGCGCTCACACTGCGGGGGACCACCCGCCCGACCGTCAGGATTGCGGGCGGCGACTCCGGGCCTGCCCGACCGCCTGCCGCCCCACGGCTCCTTCGAAAGGCACTCTGTTGACGTCACCCCGTCCCCACGCGCCCACCCCGCATTCCGAGGAATCGGAGCACTACACGGTCGGCGTCGACTTCGGCACGCTGTCGGGCCGCGCCGTGGTGGTGCGGGTTCGCGACGGTAAGGAGCTGGCCGTCGCGGTCCACACCTACCGGCACGGCGTCATCGCCCGGCACCTGCCGCACAACGGGGTGCAACTGCCCCCGGACTGGGCCCTGCAACACCCGCAGGACTGGCGGGACGTACTGCGTCACGCCGTCCCCGAGGCCGTTGCGGCGGCCGGGGTCGACCCTGCCGCGGTGATCGGCATCGGCACCGACTTCACCGCGTGCACCGTCCTTCCCACGCTGGCCGACGGAACCCCCCTCGCCGAGACGGAGCTCGCCGGACGGCCGCACGCGTGGCCCAAGCTGTGGAAGCACCACGCGGCCCAGTCGCATGCCGACCGCATCAACGAACTCGCCCACGCCCGCGGGGAGAAGTGGATCACCCGCTACGGCGGCCGGATCTCCGCCGAGTGGCAGTTCGCGAAGGCCCTCCAGGTCCTGGAGGAGGATCCGCTCGTCTACGAAACCTGCGCGCGGTGGATCGAGGCCGCGGACTGGATCGTGTGGCAGCTCACCGGAACCGAGTCCCGCAACGCCTGCACCGCCGGATACAAGGGCATCCACCAGGACGGCGCCTACCCGAGCGAGGAGTACCTGGCCGCCCTCAACCCCCGGTTCGCCGACTTCGCACGGACCCGCCTCGAATTCCCACTCTCCGCACTGGGCTCACGCGTGGGCTCGCTCAGTCCCGAGGCAGCAGCTTGGACAGGGCTGCGGCCCGGCATCGCCGTGGCCGCGGGCAACGTCGACGCCCATGTCACCGCGGCGGCGGCCCAGGCCGTCGAGGACGGTCAGCTGCTCGCCATCATGGGCACCTCCACCTGCCACGTCGTGAACGCTCCCGTCCTCGCCGACGTCCCCGGCATCTGCGGTGTCGTGAGCGGCGGGATCGTCGAGGGAACCTACGGCTACGAGGCCGGCCAGAGCGCGGTCGGCGACGTCTTCGCCTGGGTGCTCGACCAAGGCGTCCCACCGGACTACCTCGCCGAGGCCGCCGACCGCGGCGAGGACCTGCACACCCTGCTGACCCGGAAGGCCGCCCGGCAGCCGGTCGGAGGCCACGGACTGGTCGCCCTCGACTGGCTCAACGGGAACCGTTCCGTCCTCGTCGACCACCACCTCTCCGGGGTCATCGTGGGGCTCACCCTCGCGACCCGCCCCGAGGACGTCTACCGTGCGCTGCTCGAGGCGACCGCGTTCGGCACCCGCGTCATCGTGGAGGCCCTTGAGCAGGGCGGGGTGCCGGTGAACGAGTTCATCGTCGCCGGCGGCCTGGCCAAGAACGCATTGCTGATGCAGATCTACGCCGACGTGCTGCGTCGCCCCGTCTCCCTCGCCGCGTCCGACCAGGGCCCCGCGCTCGGGTCGGCCATCCACGCCGCCGTAGCGGCCGGCGCGCACACCGACGTGCGCACGGCCACCGCCGCCATGGGCCGCCGACGGCCTGCCGTCTACACGCCCGACGCCTCCCGGGCCGACGCCTACGACGCCCTCTTCGCCGAGTACCGGCTCCTGCACGACCATTTCGGCACCGGCGGTCTGCTGCACCGTCTGCGGAACATCCGCGACACGGCCCACCACGCGGGCTGACCAGGCCCGCTGTTCGTCCCCGTCTCCCCACCAGCCCGCCGCCCTCACCACCGTTGGGGGACGTCACCTTCAGGAGTTCATGTGCCCAGCCACACATCCACCGCCCAGGAGATCTGGTTCCTCACCGGCAGCCAGGGCCTGTACGGGGAGGAGACGCTGAAGCAGGTCGCCGAGCAGTCACGGCAGATCGCCACCGCGCTGGCCGACTCCTGCGGCATCCCCACTCGCGTGGCTTGGAAACCGGTACTGACCGACGCCGACGCCATCCGCCGGACATGCCTCGACGCCAACGCCGACGACCGGTGCATCGGGCTCATCGCCTGGATGCACACCTTCTCGCCGGCCAAGATGTGGATCGCCGGACTGGACGCGCTGCGCAAGCCCTTGCTGCACCTCCACACCCAGTCGAACGTGGCCCTGCCCTGGGACACCATCGACATGGACTTCATGAACCTCAACCAAGCCGCTCACGGGGACCGCGAGTTCGGGCACGTCCAGGCCCGTCTCGGTGTCCCCCGCAAGACCGTGGCCGGCCACGTCAGCGACCCGGTGACGACCGCACGCATCGAGGTCTGGGCGCGGGCCGCCGCCGCACGCTCCGAACTGGCCACCCTCAAGGTCGCCCGCTTCGGTGACAACATGCGCGACGTGGCCGTCACCGAGGGCGACAAGGTCGAGGCCCAGCTGCGCTTCGGCGTCTCCGTCAACACCTACGGCGTCAACGACCTGGTGGAGGTCGTCGACGGCGCGGACGAGACCGAGGTGACGTCCCTCGTCGAGGAGTACGGGGACTTGTACCAGCTGGCGCCGGAACTGCGGCCCGGAGGCGCACGGCACGAATCACTGCGTTACGCCGCCCGCATCGAAGCCGGCCTGCGCACCTTCCTCGAAACGGGCGGATTCGGGGCCTTCACCACCAACTTCGAGGACCTGGGCGGACTGCGCCAGCTGCCCGGCCTCGCGGTCCAGCGGCTCATGGCCCAGGGGCACGGCTTCGGAGGAGAGGGCGACTGGAAGACCGCCGTCCTGCTGCGCGCCCTCAAGGTGGCCGCCACCGGCCTGCCGGGCGGCACCTCCTTCATGGAGGACTACACCTACGACCTGACGGCGGGCAACCAGCTCATCCTCGGCGCGCACATGCTGGAAGTCTGCCCCACCCTCGCGGCCGCCAGGCCCAGCTGCGAGATCCACCCCCTCGGCATCGGCGGGCGCGAGGACCCGGTGCGCCTGGTGTTCGACGCGGCCCCCGGCCCGGCCGTGGTGGTCGGGCTCGCCGACCTCGGCGACCGCTTCCGCCTGATCGCCAACGACATCGACGTGGTGGCACCCCCGCACCCGCTGCCCGCCCTGCCCGTCGCCCGCGCGGTCTGGCGGCCCCGCCCCGATCTGCGGACCTCCAGCGAATCCTGGCTGACGGCCGGAGGACCGCACCACACCGTCCTCAGTACCGCCCTCACCTCCGAGCACCTCGACGACCTGGCGGAAACGCTCCGCATGGAACTCGCCCTCATCGACGAGACCACCACCCCGAAGCAGTTCCGGCGCGATCTCCGCTGGAACCAGGCGTACTACCGGCTGGCACTGGGACTGTGAACCACCCGGAGGCCGGGCAGGTCCTCGCGGACCGCCCGGCCTCGTCGTACCCGGAGCCGTTCTCCGGGCGGGGCGGGCCGTTACTCCAGCAGCTCCGCGTACGAGCCCATGGCCAGGGCGACGTCGGCCTGGGCCCAGAACCGGTGGTACGTGAAGACGGGCGCGGCACCGCCCGCGAGGTAGGCCTCGACCTTCGGCCAGGCCGGGTCGTCCTTGTAGAAGGTACGGATCGAGGCGAAGGTGGACGAGGAGTTCACCGTGTCGCCGTTCGGCATCCTGCCGGTCCACGCGCCGGGCACGTACACCGGGTCGTCGAATCGGTTGTAGTCGGTCCGCGTCTCCTGGACGCTGACGCCCAGCGGGTCCTGGTGGTGGGCCCACATGCCGTCGAGGAGGGCCTTGGCGACCCGCTTGGCCTCGGCGTTCCCGGACTTCGCGGCGTAGTAGGTCAGGGCCTTGGCGTATGCGGCGGCCACGCCCACGTCGTCGGTGTAGTCGGCGACGGTGACGTGCAGGCCCGAGTTGGCGCCGGGAGCCGACGCGTTCCAGGTGTCGGGGGCGCCGGACCACGTGAGGGTGGAGGGGATGCGGTAGGTGCCGTCGGGGTTGATCGTGGTCTTCGACAGGGCCCAGCCGACCCACTTGTCGAGCAGCGTCTTGGCGCCGGCGTCACCCGTCTGCCGGTAGAGCTCGGCGACCCGCTCCATGGACCAGGCCTGGAAGCCGAACCACTGGTTGGACGGCGGGTCGTGGTAGACCGGCTTCTCGTCGTAGAAGAGGCCGTGGAAGGTGGGGGTGCCGGCCGGGGGCTGTGCGTAGCGCCCCTGCCAGCTGTTGGTGGCGCCGCCCGCGATGGCGCCCTCGTCGGACTGGAGCCACCGGTAGAACTCCAGCTGCCGGTCGAGGCTGGTCGCCCAGTCCGTGGCGCCGGTCGCCGACTTGGGCTTCAGCGGGGCGTACTGGCTGAGCGCGTAGGCGGCGAGGGGGTTCTGGTAGCCGCTGTGCGCGTGGCTGGAGCCGATCCGCCAGGACCAGCCGGCCGTGGTGTCGGTGGCGCCGCCCCAGGCGTAGTACCAGGACATCAGGTAGTGCGCGCTGTCCTTGCCGGTGCCGGCGGGACAGACCGTGGGCCCGACGCAGTTTCCGGCCCTCTTGAAGTACTTGTCGAACATGGAGTACCGGAGGTAGTCGCCCATCTTGGCCGCCTTGGAGACGGTCGCGGCGACCTGGGTTCCCCTGCCCTGCTCCTTGGCCCAGACGTCGGCCCAGTAGGCGGCCTGGACGGCACGCGCGTCGGCATCCGGGGCGTCGGTGAACTTCCACTGCTTGGCGTAGGAGGTGTCCCCGGTGAAGAGGTCGAGGTAGCCGTTCTTGCCGCCGAAGGTGAAGTTGTCGCAGGTGGGGTGTGGAACGGTCTCCCAGACCGATTCCTGGGGCCCGCGCTGGAAGGTGTTGATGTACGAGGGTCCGGTCGCGGTCGGTCCGGCGGAACACTTTCCTGGCCCGTTGCCGTAGCCGTAGACGTTGTCGACGTCCTGGAGCCAGTGCATGCCGTAGATGTCGTCCGTGCCGTACGCACTTTTCAGCTCGCCGGCGATCGGGTCCGCACCGGCGGCGACTCCCCCGTCGAGCTTGGCCGGGTACTGGGAGGGAAGGTCGTGCTCGGGGGCGTAGGTGGCGGGCTTGGAGGCGTTGTACGAGCCGGTCGTCGGCTGGTCGGCATGGGTGGGGATCATGAACTTCTCCATGGTCTCCCACGCGCCGTTGAACTTGGTCCAGTCCCCGGTGATCTTGCCGTACATGGCCTGCAGCCAGATCAGGTAGCTGTACGCCTCCGAGGTCGTCTCGTGCCCATGGTCCGGGGCCTCCACGATCAGCGTCTCGACGGAGTGGTACGGGATGCCCTCGGGCGAGAAGTAGCCGTTCGCCGGGTTGGTGATCTTCCCGTGGAGGTCGAGGAACCGGGCGTCGTACGTCGAGTCGGCGGCCAGCTCGGCGACCGTCACCGCGGCCTCCGCGTGACCCGGGGCGGTCGCGGTGAAGACGGCGGAGCCGGTGCCGTTGGTCCCGGCGGTGACCGTGACCTTCTGGGCGGTGTTCCAGTTCGCCGGGGTGAAGGTGAGCGAGGCCGGCGTCGCGGCGAGGTCGGTGTTGCCCGAGGTGCGGGCCACGCCCACCATGACGTTTGCGGTCGGCTGCCTGGACAGCTTCAGGTCGAAGGTACCGGTCTCCCCCCGGCGTACGGTGAGCTGTGCGGGGCTGGCGACGAGCGCGGGGCCGGCGGCGACCGTGATGCCGACGGGGGCCGACTCGGCGGAGGCGGCGAGGCTGTCGTAGGCCTTGGCGTAGAGGGAGTGGGGTCCGGCGGCGAGGCCGGTGGCATCCAGGGTGAAGGGCGCCGTGGTGTCCGTGCCCAGGAGCGTGGTGTCGCTGTAGAACTCGACCTTGGCGACGGTGGCGCCGTCGGCCGCGGCGGCGGTGGCGGCGAGCGGGACGGGGGTCCCCGCCGTGTAGACGGCGCCTGCGGTGGGGCTGGTCAGGACGGCGACCGGGGGCCGGTGAGCTCCGGTGCACGGGGTGCCGTTGACGGCGAAGGAGGTGGGGGCGGCGTTGGTCCCGCTGTAGGAGAACTGGGCGCCGGTGGTGACGGCCGCGCCGGCCTCGACGGTCTTGTTCCAGTCCGGCGCCGCGACGCGGACGCTCTTGCCGGACTGGGTCCAGGTGCCGTTCCAGCCGTTGGTCAGCTGCTGGTTGCCGGAGTGGTCGTAGGTCAGGGTCCAGCCGTCGAGTGCGGTCGCGGACCGGTTGGTGAGGGTCAGCTCGGCGGTGAAGCCCGAGCCCCAGTCGTTGGTCTTGTAGTCGACGCTGCACTGCACGGCCGCGGCCGCGGCGGTGGGGGCACCGACGGCCGTGAGACCGAGGGGGAGGGACAGCGAGACGGCCACGGCCGAGGCGGTCAGCAGCCTGCGTCGGACGTGCGGCCTGGGTGGGGGGTGTGCCGACATGCGGATGGTTCTCCTCGCGACTCGGGGGAGACGGGGACGGAAGAACGACTGCGCACGAGCTCCGACTAGTGGGAGCGCTCCCACTGTGCAGAGGCGGCGTGACGGCGTCAAGACGCATGGAGAGTCGAAAGCAATCTGCGAGAAATGTGCGCAACCCCTCTTTTCCTTGGCGCCAGTTGACGCTACGGTCGGGCCCCAACCAGTGGGAGCGGTTCCATCGTTGGGCGCGCCGTCGGGCGCAACCCCTGCAGGATTCGCTCATGCCGCCCCGCGTCCGTCGGCCCTGCTCGGCGGAGCAGCGCCGCCCTTGCGCGAGGCGGTCCCGGCCGGAATCCGCCACGAGGTCGCCGCCCTGCAGCACCCGGTGGAGACCGTACGGACGGCGGGGACCCGGCCTCCCACCGCTCCCGGCACCGCCTGCGACGACCCGGGCCAGTGGCTCACCGGTCCCCCGCCCTCGCGCGGTCGCGGACCGGATCCCCGGCCGCGGGCCAGAGCGGCGAGCACACCTGCTGACACTCACTCTTCGACCGCGCCGCGGCCCGGGCCCGACGGCCGCATCCGTACCGCCGCACCCGCTCCGTACGACGGCACCCCTCCGCACCACGGCACTCACCGCATTCGGCACTCACCGCATTCGGCACCGGGTTGCGCAACCGCCTGCGCACCCTCGACTGAGAGGCATCCCCGACATGAGCCGCAGCACTTCCCGCACCGCGTTATTGGCAGCCCTGAGTCTCGTCACGGCCGCCGGCGCCACCGCCACCGTGTTCGGCACCTCCGCCGGCGCCGCAACCGCGGGCTGCAAGGTCGAATACCAGATCACCAACCAGTGGAACAACGGGTTCGGCGCGAACGTGGTCGTCACCAACACCGGTGACCCGGTCGCCTCCTGGACCCTGGAATGGTCCTACGCGAACGGCCAGCAGGTCACCCAGGGCTGGAACGCCACCATCACCCAGTCCGGGGCCGCGGTGACCGCGAAGAGCATGTCCTACAACGGGTCGCTGGCCACGGGCGGTTCGACCTCCTTCGGCTTCAACGGTTCGCACGCCGGCACGAACGCCGTCCCCGTGGCGTTCAAGCTCAACGGCGTCTTATGCAACGGCGCCACCGACCCGACCCAGCCCCCGACCACTCCCCCGACAACGCCGCCCACGACGCCGCCGACCACCCCTCCGTCACCCGGCGGCAAGGTCGACAACCCCTACGCCGGCGCCAGGACGTACGTGAACCCCGAGTGGTCCGCCCATGCCGCCGCCGAACCCGGCGGCGGCAGGGTGTCCAACCAGCCCACCGGCATCTGGCTCGACCGCATCGCCCTGGTCAACGGCACCAGCACCACGATGGGGCTGCGCGACCACCTGAACGCCGCCCTGGCGCAGAAGGGCAGCGGCGAACTCGTCGTCCAGCTGGTGATCTACGACCTGCCGGGCCGGGACTGCTCCGCGCTCGCCTCCAACGGCGAACTGGGCCCGACCGAGATCGACAAGTACAAGACGCAGTTCATCGACCCGATCGCCGCGATCCTCGCCGACCCCAAGTACGCGGGGCTGCGGATCGTCACGGCCGTCGAGATCGACTCGCTGCCGAACCTGGTCACCAACGTCGCCGGACGCTCGACGGCCACCCCGAACTGCGACGTCATGAAGACCAACGGCAACTACATCAAGGGCGTCGGCTACGCCCTCAAGAAATTGGGCGCGATCCCCAACGTCTACAACTACGTGGACGCCGGTCACCACGGCTGGCTCGGCTGGGACGACAACTTCGGCGCCTCCGCGGAGATGTTCAGGCAGGCGGCCACGGCCGAGGGCTCCACGCTCTCCAACGTGCACGGCTTCATCGTGAACACGGCCAACTACAGCGCCCTCAAGGAGGACCACTTCACGATCGAGGACTCCGTGAACGGCGCCTCGGTGCGCCAGTCGAAGTGGGTCGACTGGAACCGCTACACGGACGAGCTGTCGTACGCCCAGGCCATGCGGACCAAGCTGGTGTCGCTGGGCTTCGACGCGAACATCGGCATGCTGATCGACACCTCCCGCAACGGCTGGGGCGGCGCCGCCCGGCCCACCGGTCCCGGTGCGCTGACCAGTGTGGACACGTACGTCAACGGCGGCCGCTACGACCGGCGCATCCACCTCGGCAACTGGTGCAACCAGTCGGGCGCCGGGCTCGGCGAACGGCCCCAGGCCGCCCCCGCCGCGGGCATCGACGCCTACGTGTGGATGAAGCCCCCGGGCGAGTCGGACGGCGCCAGCAAGGAGATCCCGAACAACGAGGGCAAGGGCTTCGACCGGATGTGCGACCCCACCTACACGGGCAACGTACGCAACGGCAACAGCATGTCGGGCGCGCTCCCGGACGCGCCGCTCGCCGGACAGTGGTTCTCCGCCCAGTTCCAGGAGCTCATGAAGAACGCCTACCCGGCACTGTGACACACCGCCGATGAAGGGCCCGGAGCCGTACGGAACCGCCTTGATTCCGTACGGCTGCGGTCCGTACCGCACTCAGGCCTCGGCAGCCCCAGGATCGGCCCCGGCCTCTCACCACTCAGGAGGAATCCCGCACGATCAGCTCCGTGGGAAGGACCCGCCGCTGCTCCCCACCCGCCGCAGGACCGGCTCCGGGATCCTCCGCGACCTTCTGGAGCAGCAGCCGGGTCATCGTGCGGCCCATCTCCTCGATCGGCTGGCGCACGCTCGTCAGGGGCGGGTCCATCAGACGGGCCACCGCGGAGTCGTCCACCCCCACGAGGGCGACGTCCTCGGGGATCCGCCGCCCGGCCTCCCGCAGCACCCCGCGCGCCCCCGCCGCCATCACGTCGGAGGCCGCGAAGACCGCGTCCAGGCCGGGTGCGCGCTCCAGGAGCTCGCGCATCGCCCGCCGGCCGCCCTCCTCGGTGAAGTCCGCGGTCGCAACCAGCGACTCGTCGGGCGCGATGCCGGCCTCGGCGAGACCCGCGCGGTAGCCGCCCAGACGCGCGCGGGCCACGTACATGTCCAGCGGCCCGGTGATGGTGGCGATCCGGCTCCGGCCCCGCCCCGCGAGGTGGGCCACGGCCGCCCGGCCGGCACCGATGTTGTCGGAGTCCACGTACGCGACGGGTTCGGGCTCGGAGCGGCGGCCGTTCATGACGACGGGAAGCCCGAGATCCGCGATCCGGTCGGGCAGCGGGTCGTCCCCGTGGACGGATGCCAGCAGTACGCCGTCGACCCGCTGGGCGGCCAGATAGTGCTCGAAGCGCTGCCGCTCGGCCTCGGTGCGGACCAGGGTGAGCAGCAGTTGTTTGTCCGCCTCGGCGAGTTCGGCGCTGACCCCGCGGATCAGATCGAGGAAGTACGGCTCCGAGAACACCCTGGCCTCGGTCTCCGGGATCACGAGGGCCACCGCGTCGGTCCGGCTGCCGGCCAGGGCCCTGGCCGCCTGGTTGGGCACGTATCCCAGCTCGGCGACGGCGCGGGCCACCGCGTCCCTGGCCTGCTCGCTCACCCTCGGCGAGCCGTTGATCACCCGCGACACCGTGCCCCGGCCGACGCCGGCCAGGGCCGCGACCTCCTCCAGGGTGGGTCTGCCGTTCTGCCGTCCGCTCACGACCCTCGAACTCCCCTCGTGCATCGCACTCGCACTCCGCGCCGGCCCGGCCGGCTGATCCTGTGGATCCGGTGGATCTGGCACGATGATGGACCCCACCGCGGTCACACGTTACGCCCGAGCCGGTGGGAGCGCTCCCACAGTACGCTCGATTCTTTGAACGCGCCACGCCCACGCCCCCGCCCGAGGGGCTGCACCCGAGAGAGGGGGCAGGCGGGCGTCGGGGGGCAGGCAGGGGGCAGGCGGGCGCCGGAGCCCGGCGTCGTGAATTCGTGTTCCATCCCTTGACACCCGCACCCGCCAGGCAGCAACCTTCCGGCAACGACGTGGGAGCGCTCCCATCCGTGGGTGCGGCAACGGCGTTCACATCAGGTCCAGGCGGGCCCCTGGCCGAGCCGCGAGCAGCCCGCCGGTCCCCCATGGCGCACAACGAGCGGCACCTTGGACGAGGAGAGTGCAATGCGTACTTCCAGCAGCAGACGCGGACGCGGACGCCGCACCGTGATCAACCTGGTCGCCACGGTCGCCGTCGTGTCGACCGGCGCGGCCCTGCTCACCGGATGCGGCGGTGACAGCGACGACGGCAAGGGCGACGGCGCGGCCGCCGGCGAGCAGATCACGCTGCGGATCGGTACCTTCGGCTCCTTCGGTTACGACGACGCGACCGGGGCCAAGCTCTACGCCGAGTACACGAAGACCCACCCGAACATCAAGATCGAGGAGTCGAACGTCGCGGACGGCCAGAAGTACTGGGACACGCTCAAGCTGCGCCTCTCCCGCGACAGCGGTCTCGCGGACATCCAGGCCCTTGAGGTGGGGTACATCGCCGAGGCGACCGGCCCCGCGCTGGCCGGCAAGTGGGCGGACCTGGGCAAGACGGGCGGCGCGGACCTCGGTGCGTTCCTCGGCTGGAAGGTCAAGCAGGCCACCACGGCCGACGGCAGGGTCATCGGCCTCGGCACGGACATCGGCCCGATGGCCATCTGCTACAACAAGGACCTCTTCGCCCAGGCCAAGCTGCCGACCGAGCGCGCCGAGGTCTCCGCGCTCTGGGCGGGCGACTGGTCGAAGTTCATAGCGGTCGGTGAGACGTACAAGAAGAACGCCCCGGCCGGGACCGCCTTCCACGACTCCGCCAGCGGCCTGTTCAACGCCGTGATCTCCAGCGAGGCCGTTCAGTACGCCAACGCCAAGGGCGAGCTGGACTACGAGAACAGCCCGGGCGTGAAGAAGGCCTGGGACACCGCCGTCACGGCCGCGACGGGCGAACTGACCGCCAAGCTGCGGCAGTTCGACGAGAAGGGCACCTGGAACGCGGCCTTCAAGAACTCGAAGTTCGCCACCGTCGCCTGTCCCAGCTGGATGACGGGCATCATCAAGGACCAGGCGGGCCCGGAGAACCGGGGGAAGTGGGACATCGCCGCGCCGCCCGTCGCCGGGAACTGGGGCGGCTCCTTCCTCGCCGTGCCGAAGTCGGGCAAGCACGTCAAGGAGGCGGCCGAGCTCGCCGCGTGGCTCACCGCCCCCGCCCAGCACGCCAAGGTCTTCGCGGTGAACGGCAACATCCCCTCCTCCAAGGACACGCTCGCCTCTCCGGTGGTTCAGGACGCCAAGCTGCCGTACTTCGGCGACACACCGGTCGGCAGGATCTACTCGCAGGCCGCGGCCGGCATCACACCCGCCCCGATCAGCCGCTGGGACGGCCAGGTGAAGACCTTCCTCACGGACAACGGCATCCTCGACATCGAGCAGCGCGGCACCGACCCGGCGAAGGCCTGGGAGAACGTCAAGAAGCTGGTCGCCGACAAGATCGACCGGTAACGGAGGAGCGTGACGGCCCGCCGTCACCCGCTGCCTCCCGCGGGTGACGCGGGCCGTCGATCGTCCGCACCACCGCAACACTGCACGCATCGACCTGGAAGGAAGCCCCCGTGGCCACCTCCGTACGGGCGACGGGCGACGGCTCCGCGCCGCCCGCCGCACAAGCCCCGGGCTCCGGCGCCGGCCCCCGCTCCCCCAGGCAGCGGCCCTCCGGCCGGAGCGGTTGGCGCAGCACGCTCTACCGCCTCGACCTGAAGGCGGTCCCGTACGTCTTCATCGCTCCCTTCTTCCTCACCTTCGCGGCCTTCGGCCTCTTTCCCCTGGTCTACACGGGCTGGCTCTCGCTCCACCGGGTCGAACTCGGGGGTGACGCACAGTGGAGGGGGCTGGGGAACTACAGCGCGCTGGCGACCAGCGAGTTCTTCTGGAACGCTCTCGCCAACACCTTCACCATCGGTGTGATCTCCACCGTCCCCCAGCTGCTGATGGCGCTCTGCCTGGCTCATCTGCTCAACTACAGGCTCCGCGGCCGGGGCTTCTTCCGCGTAGCGATCCTCGCCCCGTACGCCACTTCCATCGCGGCCGCGACGCTCGTCTTCGCCCAGCTCTTCAACACCGACTACGGACTGATCAACACGGTCCTCGGCTGGCTGGGCTTCGACCCGGTCGCCTGGGAGTCCTCCAAGTGGCCGGCGCAGATAGCGATCTCGGTGATCGTGACGTGGCGCTGGACGGGCTACAACGCGCTCATCTACCTGGCGGCGATGCAGGCCGTGCCGCAGGACCTCTACGAGGCCGCTGCGCTGGACGGGGCCTCGCGACTGCGGCAGTTCCTCAGCGTCACCATCCCCTCCATCCGGCCGACGATCCTCTTCACCGTCGTCGTCTCCACCATCGGCGCCACCCAGCTCTTCGGCGAGCCGATGCTCTTCGGGGGCAGCGTCGGCATCAGCGGCGGCAGCGGGAACCAGTTCCAGACCCTGAGCCTGCTCATGTACGAGAAGGGCTGGGTCACCGGCGCGCTGGGCCAGGCCTCCGCCATCGCCTGGGTCATGCTCCTGCTCCTGCTGATCATCGGCGGGATCCAGGCCCTGGTCTCCCGCTCACACCGCAGCCGCAACCGACGCACGAAGGCGGGGAGCTGACCTCATGGCCCGCACACTCGACATGACGCCACCCTCCGTGGCGCCGCGCGCCAGGCGTCTTCGCCCGTCAGCCGGCCGTCAGCACCACGCGGGACCGCTGACCTACGTCCTGCTCGGCCTGGCCGCCCTCATCTCCCTCTTCCCGCTGTACTGGAACCTCGTCGCCGCCTCCCATTCGGGCGAGCGCGTGGTCGAGGCCCCGGCCCCGCTCCTGCCCGGACCCCGGCTCCTCGACAACCTCTCCTTCGCCTGGAACCAGGTCGACATGGGCGAGGCGCTGCTCAACACGACGATCGTGGCCGGACTCGTGTCCCTGTCCACCGTCCTGTTCTCCACGCTGGCCGGCTTCGCCTTCGCCAAGCTGCCCTTCAGGGGCCGCGGCGCCCTGCTGGCGCTCGTGGTGGCCACCATGACGATCCCGCCCCAGCTCAGTGTGATCCCGCTGTACCAGCTCATCACCGACCTCGGCTGGGTCGACCAGCTCCAGTCGGTCGTCCTGCCCTCGCTGGTCGCCGCCTTCGGGGTGTTCTTCATGCGCCAGTACCTTCTCGAGGCACTCCCCGCGGAACTCGTGGAGGCGGCCAGGATGGACGGGGCCCACAGCCTGCGCATCATCTGGCACGTGGTGTTCCCCGTGGCACGGCCCGCGATGGCGGTCCTCGGCATGCTCGTCTTCGTCCAGGCGTGGAACGACTTCTTCTGGCCCTTCATCGCACTGACCCCCGACGGCAACCCCACTCTCCAGGTCGCCCTGGCCGGCCTCGGGGCGGGCGATCACACCGTCGACCAGGCCGTCGTACTGACCGGCGCGCTCATATCCACACTGCCGCTGCTCCTGGTCTTCGCCGTACTAGGCAAGCACGTCGTGGGCGGCATCACCGCCGGCGCCGTCAAGAACTGACGCGTCGTTCGTCGACGAACCGCCGACCCGGCCGGTCCGTTCGCGCCCACCTTCCGGCGTCGCGTCCTTCCGGTGCGGGCCTCATCCGGCACGACTTCATCCGGCACCCCTCCATCCAGACCTGCGTTGGGAGCGCTCTCCTATGACCGCGTCCGAGACCCGGCCGCTCACGGCCACCCGCACCTTCCCGCCCGATTTCCTGTGGGGCACGGCGACGGCCGCGTACCAGATCGAGGGCGCCGCCCGCGAGGGCGGCCGGACCCCGTCCATCTGGGACACCTTCTCGCACACGCCCGGCAAGGTCTTCGAGGGCCATACCGGGGACGTGGCGGTGGACCACTACCACCGGTATCCCGAGGATGTCCGGCTCATGGCCGAACTCGGCCTGAACGCCTACCGGTTCTCCGTCTCCTGGTCACGCGTGCAGCCGACCGGCCGGGGACCCGCCGTCCAGAAGGGCCTGGACTTCTACCGACGGCTCGTCGACGAACTGCTCGCTGCCGGCATCGACCCCGCCCTCACCCTGTACCACTGGGACCTGCCCCAGGACCTGGAGGACGTGGGGGGCTGGCCGGAACGCTCGACCGCCGAGCGGTTCGCCGAGTACGCGACCCTCGTCGCCGACGCCCTGGGAGACCGGGTCAAGCGCTGGATCACGCTCAACGAGCCCTGGTGCAGCGCGTTCCTCGGCTACGCCTCCGGCGTACACGCTCCGGGCCGCACCAATCCGGTCGCCGCCCTCCGTGCCGCCCACCACCTCAACCTCGGCCACGGCCTCGCCGTCCGGGCGCTGCGGTCCGCCCTGCCCGCAGATGCCCAGCTCGCGGTGTCCCTCAACCTCCACGAGGTCCGCCCGCTGAGTCCTTCGGCCGAGGACCGGGAAGCGGCGCGCCGTATCGACGCCGTGGGCAACCGGATCTGGTTGGGCCCGATGCTGGAGGGCGGCTACCCGGAGGACCTCCTCGCCGACACCGCGCACCTGACCGACTGGGCCTTCGTCAGGGACGGCGACCCCGCAGCGATCCACCAGCGGCTGGACCTGCTGGCCGTCAACTACTACACGTCGACGGTGGTTTCGCACGTGGCCAAGGGCGCGGCGCGGCCGCAGGACGACGGCCACGGCGCCAGCGAGCACTCCCCCTGGCCGGGCGCGGACCAGGTCGCCTTCCACCGCGCCCCGGGCGAGCGCACCGCGATGGGCTGGCCGGTCGACCCGAGCGCGCTCTACGACCTGCTCACCCGCACCACCGCCCGGTATCCGGGCCTGCCGCTCGTCATCAGCGAGAACGGCGCCGCGTACGAGGACGTGATCGGGCCGGACGGCACGGTCCACGACCCGCAGCGCGCCGCCTACATCCACGCGCACCTCGACGCCGTGCACCGGGCGATCACGGACGGGGCGGACGTGCGCGGCTACTTCCTGTGGTCGCTGCTCGACAACTTCGAATGGGCGTACGGCTACGCCAAACGGTTCGGCGCCGTCCACGTCGACTACGACACCCTGGAGCGCACACCCAAATCGAGCGCGCGCTGGTACTCCCGCGTGGCCCGGACGGGAGAGCTGCACGCGCCGCCTAACGGAGGGGCAGGCGGGTGGGGTCGGCGATGATCTGCTGGACGGTCGACCATGCCGCACCCAGGACCGGTCCGCGGCGCCCCAGGGCGGAGCGCCGCACCGCCTCCGGTCTCCAGGGCCGGACGGTGACCCGGGCGGCGAGTTCGGCGCGTATCGGCGGGAGGAGCCAGTCGGCGAGTTCGGCGTAGGCGCCGCCCAGGACGAGGCCGTCCGGGTCGATGAGGTTCACCGCCGAGGCGAAGGCGAGGCCCAGGGCCCGACCGGCCCGGTCCAGGGCGCGCAGGGTCGCCGCGTCCCCCGCGCCCGCCCGCTCGGCCAGCAGGGCCACCGGGTCGCCGGCGCCGCCGAGCCCGGCCTCGCGCAGTACGGCCGCTTCACCCGCGTACTGCTCCAGGCAGCCGCGTGCCCCGCAGGGACACGGTGCGCCCTCCGGGTGGACGGGCAGGTGGCCGAGTTCGCCCGCGAAACCGCGGGCGCCCCGGAACAGCTGCCCGCCGATGACCAGTGCGGCGCCGATTCCGGCCTCGGCGGAGACGTGGACGAAGGTCTCGGCGGGGTGTCCCTGCTGCCGCTGCTCGGCGAGCGCCCCGAGGTTGGCCTCGTTCTCCGGCTCGGGCACGGCGGCGGGGTCGGGCCAGTGGTCGGCGGGCCGGACGGCCTGCCAGCCGAGGTTGGGGGCGTTCGCGACCAGTCCGCCGGGGGCGTTCGCCACCACCCCCGGCACGGCCAGGACGCGGCCCTCCACCCGGAGGCCGAGTGCGGCGGCCTCGGACTCCGCGTCGGCGCCCAGTGCGGCCGCCTCCGCCAGTACCCGCCCGGCCGGCCGGCCCGCGTTGGACCGCTCCACCCGGCGCCACACCCGGGGTTCACCGCGCAGGTCCACGACGCACGCGGCGAGGTGGGTGACGCCGATCTCCAGGCCGAGGCCGGCGGGGCCCCGGTCGTTCAGGGCCAGCGCCCGCCCGGGGCGGCCGACGCGTCCGCTGGGCGCCGTCTCCGTCTCGGTCAGCGCGCCGCGGCCGATGAGCTCGTCGACCAGCGAGGAGACGGCCGGCCTGGTCAGGCCCGTGTGTCCGGCGATGTCCGCCCGGGAGAGCGGGCCGTGCGCGGCGACCGCGCCGGTCACCGCCGCGAGGTTCTTCCGGCGCATCCCCTGTTGCGAGGCGGGCGTGATCTCCACGGCCCCGCCCGCCCTGCCGATCCCGGTCATCGACCCGGCCCCCCTCGTCCTTCCGGCGGCGCCTCCTGCAGGGCCCGCGCCCGCCGCAGCGTACTGGTGATCCGTTCGAGCGTGTCGTCGTCACGGGGTACGGGCTCCAGTACCGGGCCCTCGGCGGTCCGCCAGCGCCGGGCGACGGCGTCGGCTGGCTCCCCGGTGAGCAGTGCCGCGGCCTGGGCGGCGGCCCCGAGCGCGACGAGCTCCCGCGCCTCGGGGACCTGGACGGCCCGCCCGGACAGCCGCAGGACCGTGTGCTGCCAGGCCCTGCCCGCGGCTCCGCCGCCGATCAGCAGGAGGGGTTCGTCGGCGGCGGGATTCTCGCCCCCGGCGCGCAGTACGTCGTCCAGGGCCACGAGCAGGGCGTGGGCGGCCCCGTCGTAGGCGGCCTGGAGCAGCTGCCCCGGGGTGGTGTCGTGGCGCAGACCGTGGACCAGGCCGGAAGCGCCCGGGAGGTCCGGGGTGCGCTCGCCGTCGAGGTAGGGAAGCACCACCACCGTGCCGCCTCCTTCGACAGCCTCGCGGTCGCGGCCGACGAGGGCGGCGAAGCGGTCGACGGCGAGGGCGCAATTGAGCGTGCAGGCGAGCGGCAGCCAGCCGCCGAGGGCGTCGGCGAAGCCGGCCACGGTTCCGCTGGGGTCGGCGGGCCGCGTCCGGCCGACGGCGTAGACGGTGCCGGAGGTGCCGAGGCTCAGCACCGGACGTCCGGGGGTCAGGCCCAGTCCGAGGGCGGCGGCCATGTTGTCCCCGGTCCCGGTGGCCACCGGCGCGCCCTCGCGCAGGGGCATCCCGGCGCGGACGAGGCCCGCCCGGGCGCCCGGCGGGAGAACCTGCGGCAGCAGCTCGGAGTCGAGTCCGATCCGGGCGAGGACCTCCTGGTCGTAGCCGTCCGGACCCCACCAGCCGGTTCCCGAGGCGTCACCGCGGTCCGTCACCGCCTCGCCGGTCAGCCGCTCCGTCAGGAAGTCGTGGGGAAGCCGGACCGCGCTGACGCGGTCGGCGGCGGCGGGCTCGTTCGCTCGCAGCCAGGCCCATTTGGCGGAGGTGAAGGCGGCCGTGGGGACGCTGCCGGTGCGGCGGGCGAGCTCTGCGGGGCCGAATGCGGCCGCGAGTCCGGCGGCCTGCGGGGCGGAGCGGACGTCGTTCCACAGCAGTGCCGGGCGCACCGGCCGGCCGGCCGGGTCGAGGGTGACCAGGCCGTGCTGCTGGCCGGCGATCGAGCATGCGGCGACGCGGTCCGCCCAGCCGGTGCCCGCCATGGCCGCGCCGAGCGCCCGCCACCACTCTTCGGGGTCGCTCTCGCGGCCGGCGCCCGCGCTGACGGCGTGCGCGGCCCGGCCCTCGCCCAGAACGGCGCCGGTCTCCAGGTCGACGGCGAGGGCCTTGGTGGACTGGGTCGAGCTGTCGACGCCGATCACGACACGCTGAGCAGCCATGCGTTCCTCCGGTGGGGTTCCTTCTGGCGTCTGCGCATACTAATTTGTTTTCCGTCATTACAAATAGCCCTCGGCCCGGATCCGGAGCGCCTCATGACCAGCGACCCGCTCGTCCCCACTCCCGCGCACAGGTTCACCTTCGGCCTGTGGACCGTCGGCTGGCAGGGCCGGGACCCCTTCGGCGACGCCACCCGGCCCGCCCTCGACCCGGTCGAGACCGTGGAACGGCTGGCCGGGCTCGGCGCCTACGGCGTCACGTTCCACGACGACGACCTGATCCCCTTCGCGGCCGGCGACACCGCACGCGAGCAAGCGGTCAAGCGCTTCCGCACCGCACTCGACACGGCCGGGCTGAAGGTGCCGATGGCCACCACCAACCTCTTCACCCACCCGGTCTTCAAGGACGGCGCCTTCACCGCAAACGACCGGGACGTCCGCCGGTACGCGCTGCGCAAGACGATCCGCAACATCGACCTGGCCGTGGAACTCGGCGCCTCGGTCTACGTGGCCTGGGGCGGCCGCGAGGGCGCCGAGTCGGGCGGGGCCAAGGACGTGCGCACCGCCCTCGACCGGTTGAAGGAGGCCTTCGACCTGCTGGGCGAGTACGTCGACAGCCAGGGCTACGACCTGCGCTTCGCGATCGAGCCCAAGCCGAACGAGCCGCGCGGCGACATCCTCCTGCCCACCGTCGGACACGCCCTGGCCTTCATCAACGCGTTGGAGCGGCCCGAGCGGGTCGGCCTCAACCCGGAGGTCGGCCACGAGCAGATGGCCGGGCTGAACTTCCCGCACGGCATCGCCCAGGCCCTGTGGCACGGGAAGCTGTTCCACATCGACCTCAACGGCCAGTCCGGCATCAAGTACGACCAGGACCTGCGCTTCGGCGCGGGTGACCTGCGCCAGGCGTTCTGGCTGGTCGACCTGCTGGAGTCGGCCGGCTACGACGGCCCCCGGCACTTCGACTTCAAGCCGCCGCGCACCGAGGACTCCGCCGGGGTGTGGGCCTCGGCGGCCGCCTGCATGCGCAACTACCTGCTCCTGGCCGAGCGCTCCCGCGCCTTCCGGTCCGATCCGGAGGTCCAGGCCGCGCTCGCCGCCTCCCGACTGCCCGAACTCGCCCTCCCCACCGCCGAGGACGGCCTGGCCGGCCTCCTGGCCGACCGGTCCGCCTTCGACGACTTCGACGTCGATGCCGCAGCCCGCCGCGGCATGGCCTTCGAACAACTCGACCAGCTGGCCCTCGAACACCTCCTCGGCGCCCGCTGAGCCGGTGCGCCCGCTGAGCCGGGCCGTGGCGTTCCACGACCCGGCTCCGCACCAGGGCAGGTGAGGCGCGGGTGCCGTCGAGTGCCTCCTCGCCGTGGTCCACGGGACGCGGTAGGACCTGCTGCCGTGCGGGCGGCTGCGCGAGGAGAGGTGACCGCACCGCACCCGGTACGTGAAGACGGTGGGAGGCGGGGTGCCCTCGAAGCCCCGAACCTCACCGTGCGGGCTCCTCCGCCTGCGCGCGGTGCGCTGTGATCAGGCCCCGGTACCAGTGGTAGCTGTCCTTGGGCGTCCGGGTCAGGGTGTCGTGGTCGACGTGGACCAGGCCGAAGCGCTGACCGTGGCCGTGCGTCCACTCGAAGTCGTCCAGCAGCGACCAGACGTAGTAGCCGCGCACGTCCACCCCTGCGGAGATGGCGTCTGCGACGGCGGCAAGGTGGTCCGCGAGGTAGTCGATCCGCGCGGTGTCACGGACCCGGCCGTCGAGGCCGGCGGTGTCATCCTCCGCGGAGCCGTTCCCGGTGATCCAGACCGGCGGAAGGCGCGGGTAGCGGGCGTGGAGTTCGCGGAGCAACTCCGTGAGCGCGTCCGGGACGACCGGCCATCCCATGGTGGTGCGCCGGGACCGGTACCGGTCCAGCTCGGTGACGCCGATGTCCACGGCGGTCCGCCTTTCGGGGGCGGCCTCGCGGTGGGGGGCGGCGGCGAACGTGACCGGCCGGTAGAAGTTGACGCCGAGGAAGTCCGGCGGGGCGCCGATCAGCTCCAGGTCGCCCGGCAGTCGCCAGGGGCCGTCGGCGAGGCCGGCCCAGGTCTCGGCCTCGTGCACGGGGTAGCGGCCCGCGAGGAGCGGCTCGGTCCAGACCTCGTTGTGGAGGACCTTGGCGCGGCGCAGGGCCGCCCGGTCCTCGGGAAGGGCAGAGGCGAGATGGATGCGGTCGAGGCTGAGGGCGATCCCGACCTCCTGGGCGCCCGCGGCGCGCAGCTCCCGTACCGCCAGGCCGTGGGCGACCAGCAGGTGGTGTGCAGCCGCCAGCGCGCCCCGGCCCTCCTCGGCACCGGGTGCGTGCCGCCCCTCGGCGTAGCCCAGGAAGGCGGAGCAGTACGGCTCGTTGAGGGTGATCCAGCGCTCCACGCGGTCCCCGTAGCGCTCGGCCGCGAGGGCCGCGTACTGGGCGAACGCCTCGGCGGTCTCCCTGACGCGCCAGCCACCGCGGTCCTCCAGGGCTTGGGGCAGGTCCCAGTGGTAGAGGGTGACGGTGGGGGCGATTCCGACGGCCAGCAGACCGTCGATCAGGCGGTCGTAGAAGTCCAGGCCCTTGGGGTTGACCGGTCCGGTGCCCCCGGGCAGCAAACGGGGCCAGGCGATCGAGAAGCGGTAGCCGTCGACACCGAGCCCGCGCAGCAGGGCGATGTCCTCGCCGTAGCGGTGGTAGTGGTCGCAGGCGGTGTCGCCGGTGGCACCGGCGAGGGTACGGCCGGAGCTGTGGCTGAAGGTGTCCCAGATGGACGGGCCGCGGCCGTCCTCGTCGTGGGCGCCCTCGACCTGATAGGCGGCGGTCGCGACACCGAAACGGAACCCGGCGGGCAGTTCCGGGAAGGCCGGGGCGCTCATGGGCGGTACCTCATGGGGTCTTTCGGGTTCCTCGGTCTCGGGGCGTGGCTCGGGAGTGGAGCGGCCGGGCGCGCGGGGCACCCTCCGGTTCACCCGGTCCGGTGGTACAGGGTGGTCAGAGCTCATGGGCCAGGCCGCGCCCGCGCAGCCGGGCCGGTTGGACGGGTGGAGGGGAGCCGTCGCCGCCGTGGTCGCCGAACGGCCACACGGTCGTGCTGCGGTCCCGGCCCGCGGACTGGTTGAAGGCGGCGCAGACCGTGGAGGGCGGCCAGGCCGGGTCCGTCAGGCCCACGCCGAACGGCGTCGGCGTGGGGGCTCGCCGGGCGAAGTGGACGCCGTCGAAGTGGTCGAGGGTGGCGAACGCCGGTTGCTCGCGGTGGGGGCTGCGCCGGCGCGACCCGTGACGATCTCCTGGTACAGGCCGTCGCAGCAGATCGCGGCAGCGTGGCGGAGGGGGCACCGGCACGGGCCGTCCGGCATGGCCGCCGCCACGCGGTCCCCGGCGAGACGGGCGCTGGCGAGACGGACGCCGGCGAGCGCCAGACCACCGCCCTGGCCGGCTCCGGCCGCCAGACCCACCGCCCAGGGCTATTCCGGCCGCCACCGGCGACGGGTCGGGCGTGGGCAAGCGCCCGTCGTCGGCTTCGACGGTGCTCAGCGGGTGCTGGGCGCTGACCCGTTCCGCCGTGATCGACGCGTCGTGCGACCGGGCGCCGGCAAGGGTCCGCCGACAGAAGGCGTCGAAGTCGGCCGGCTCGGACAAGTGTGGTCGGCGGTCACCGAGTTCCTCCGCTTCGAGGTCGGTGAGCGGCATGGGGCTTCCTTCGGTCGGAGCGGTGACGAGGTGGCGGAGCTCGGCGGCCCCAGAGAGCCCTGCCCCCGGACACAGGCAACAGATAGGGGGAGGGTGGCGGCCCGCCCCCCGGACGGGCCGCCGGTCTCGTGGGTGCGGGGCCTCTGTCGGTCCCGCGGACGCGGCGGAGCTGAAGGCGGCCAGGCGGAAGCCGCCGTGCAGCGTCAGCCGCAGGTCATGAACGCCGGCCGGCGGAACGGCTGGACCGGCGGGACCGGCCGCGCCGGGTCGGCGTGGGTCACGGCGTCGCCGCTGGTGCGGGGCGTCTTCCCTGGTCGGCCGAGAAGCGATACACCGTCATCGAGCGGTACTCCTCCCCCGGGCGCAGGTGGGTGGAGGGATACTCGGGCCGGTTGGGCGAGTCCGGAAAGTGCTGGGTCTCCAGCGCGATGCCCGCGTACGCGAAGTACGGGCGACCGGAGCGGCCGGTCAGCGAGCCGTCGAAGTGGTTCCCGGTGTAGACCTGGAGCCCCGGCTCCGTGGTCAGGCACTCGACGCGGCGTCCGCTGGCGGGGTGGCTCAGGACGGCGGCCCGCCTGAGCCCGGTGCCGTCGAGCACCCAGTTGTGGTCGAAGCCATCGCCGGCCCGGCGGATCTGCGGGTGTTCCTCGGTGATGCGGGACCCGATCGTCCGCGCCTCGCGGAGGTCGAACGGCGTGCCGGTGACGGACTCTGCCGGACCGAGCGGTATCAGTTCAGCGTCCACGGGGATGTAACGGGCGGCCTCGACCCGCAGCAGGTGGCCGAGCACCGTCCCGCAGCCCTCGCCGGCCAGGTTGACGTACATGTGGTTGGTGAGGTTGACGACCGTCGGGGCATCCGTGGTCGCGCGGTAGGTGAGGCAGAGTTCGCCGTCGGGGCCGAGCAGGTAGGTGACCTCGGCCTTGAGGGTGCCCGGGAAGCCCTGGTCGCCGTCAGGGCTGTCCATCCGGAAACGGACGCCGGCCCGCCTGCCCACGCGGACCGGCACGCCGTCCCAGAGGCGAGTGGCGAAGCCGTCCGGTCCGCCGTGCAGGGTGTGGCCGCCCTGCTGGGTCGCCAGCCGGTGCGTCGTGCCGTTGAGGGGCAGCGTTCCGCGCGCGATCCGATTGGCGTAGCGGCCGACCGTCGCGCCGAAGTAGGCGGCCCCCCCGAACAGATCGGCTGTGCTCTCGCAGCCCAGGACGACGTTGGCACACCGCCCGTCCCGGTCCGGCGCGTGCAGGGCGTGCAAGCGGGCTCCCAGATTCAGCACCTCCGCCGTCACGCCCTCCGGAGAGCCGAAGGTCCAGCGGGTGATGCGCCGCCCGTCCGCAAGCTCTGCGGCGGTCTCCTGGGCCACCGTCACTTCACCATGGGATACGAGTACGTCTCGCGACACGCGACTACTCCGTTCAACGCGGCGGGGAGGGGAGGGACGTCCGCCGTACGGGCGCCGTCATCGGCTGGGAAGGAGTGACGCGGGGGCGGCGCCGGGGACGACGTGGCAGGTGGACGTACCCCTGCGGGCGCGGAGTTGGCCGTTCTCAAGGGCCGGAGCGGCCGCCGCGGCCATGTGCGCGTCGACATGGCCGGCGGCCGGCGCGCTGCCCGCGGGCAGCCCTGTCCACTCCTCTCCCAGTGCGGTGAGCGAGCCGACCCGGGACACGAGCGGGACGAGGGGGCGCTCCGGACGGGTGCGGGCGAAGCCGCCGGACCAGGGCGCAGAGCGGCGAGGTACGCCTCCGAGGTCCTGCCGGCGTAGCGGGAGAACCACTTCTCTCCGCGGGCGGGAACGGGGGCGGGGGTGTTGATGCGGTCGGCCTGGTCCCGGGCCGCGTGGTACTTCCAGAGCTTCGGCCTGGCGTGCGGGTGAGCGGCCCGCTCGGCGGTCCCGGCGAGCGCGGCGCCGTCTGCGAGCACCGGCAGGACCGTGCAGCCGGTGAAGTCGGTGGCGAGGGCGATGACATGGGCGGGATCGGCACCGGAGACGGCGAGCGCGACGGGAGCGACGGGAGCGACGGGAGCGACGGGAGCGACGGGAGCGACGGGAGCGACGGGAGCGACGGCGCACGGTACCTCGCGCCGGCCCTCGGAGTGCTGCAGGGCCCGGCCGGGCGGCGGTGGGTGCCCGGTGCCGGGTAACTCGCGCTCGACGACGGCGTGCGGGTACTCGTGGACGACGGTCGCGAGCTCTTGTCCGTCATGCACGCGGACCACCACGGCACGATCGGAGAGGGTGCCGAAGTCGACGCCGACGACGTACCTGTCCGAGCCCCGGACGGCAGGGGTCAAGGTCACTTTCTCATCCTTCGCACCGGAAAACGGCATCGCTTCCAGCGGAGTTGAAGGGGTATCTCTCGTGCTGAGAAATTGTGAGCGTTAACAATCGCCGTGTCAAGGAATCGCCGAGGCCCTCGGCCCAGGGAGTCCGACGCGGCAGTGAGCGTGGGCCGCCGGGGCGGTCAGCCTCGGGCCCGACGGTGCCGACTCAACGGCGGGTGGCGGGACCCGCGCTGCGACGCAGCACCATCTCGGGCGGGATCCGCACGTGGGTACGCGTGTGCGCGACGCCCTCGAGCTCCTCTACGAGCAGTTCCAGGGCCCGGCGGCCGAGCTCGCCGAAGTCCTGCCGCACGGTGGTCAGGGGCGGGGTGAAGTAGGCGGCCTCGGGAATGTCGTCGAAGCCGACCACGCTGATGTCGCCCGGGATCGAGCGGCCGGCCTCGTGCAGGGCGCGCAGCAGGCCGAGCGCCATGTGGTCATTTGCGCAGAAGACGGCAGTGACGTCGTCCAGTTCGGCGATCCGCAAGCCCGCCTGGTAGCCGGCGCGCGCACTCCAGTCGCCGGGCTCGACACGCGGCACGGGGGCTCCGGCGGCCTCCAGGGCGCCGCGCCAGCCCTCCTGGCGGTCCCGGCTCTCCAGCCAGCCGGCCGGCCCCGCCAAGTGGTGCACGGTGCGGTGCCCCAGATCGAGCAGGTGTCCGGTGGCCGCTTCGGCGCCGGACCGGTTGTCCACCGAGACCATCGGAACCCGTGACTGGCTGCCCGGTCCGACCGCGACGACCGGCACGGAACTGGAGAGCTTGGCCACCGCGCTGACCGCGGAGATCTGGGGCGCGATCACGACCACGCCTTCCACGCCCTGGTCGCGCAGTCGGTCGACGGCCTCCTGAACCGAGCGGCCGTCCAGGGAGCGCAGACTCGTCACGCTGACGAAGTACCCCGCACTGCGCGCAGCCTGCTCGATGCCGTGCAGCATCGAGGCGGGACCGTACAGCGTCGATTCGAAGCTGACCACGCCGAGGGTTTGCGAGCGTCGGGTGACCAG
This sequence comes from Streptomyces sp. NPDC086989, assembly GCF_044745505.1. Taxonomy (NCBI): domain Bacteria; kingdom Bacillati; phylum Actinomycetota; class Actinomycetes; order Kitasatosporales; family Streptomycetaceae; genus Streptomyces; species Streptomyces sp. NPDC086989. The sequence goes on along the minus strand of NZ_JBIVAL010000007.1, from coordinate 364,154 downwards.
GGCGCGGGCGGCGGAGTTGGGCCGGTAGTCCAGCTCCCGGATGGCGGCGAGCACGCGCTCCCGGGTGCCGGGCCGCACGTGCGGGGCGCCGTTGAGCACCCGGGACACCGTCTGGTGGGACACGCCGGCCAACTTCGCCACGTCCGCCATCACCGGGTGGCGCCGCTCGGTCCCGGCACTGTCGTTCCCCACGCGCACTTCCCTCCTCGACTCCTGGCCACGGTACGCTACCGACCCTCGACGAAGGCGATATGAGCTTCGCGTCAGCCCCGCCCTCCAGTGGACCGGCGGCAGGCGGTCGTCGGCGGCAGGGTCCAGGAAGCTGATCGCCTGCGTGTTGTTGAAGACTGAACGGCGACACGGGCAGACCCTTGACGGGCACTGTTGTGAGCGTTAACACTCATGTAACGCCAGGCCGGAGCCGCTGCAACGCCGGACTTCGCGCAGCGCGAGAAGACGACTCCCGGCCGCCCCCGCTCGACCGCTTCCGGTCACCCGAACCGGGTCGCACTGTGCCGGTCGCGGAACATCACTGGAGGAACTGTGCGGAAGCTTTCAGCGGGCCTCGTCTCCGTGGGCCTCACGCTGTCGCTGACAGCCTGCGGCCAGAGTGCCAACGGAGCGGGCGGCGGCGGGGCCGGCGGAGACGCCAAAGGGGGCCTCATCGGCATCGCGATGCCGACCAAGTCTTCGGAGCGCTGGATCAACGACGGCACCAACATGGTCAAGGAGTTCCAGGCCAAGGGGTACAAGACCGACCTCCAGTACGGCGACAACGTCGTGGAGAACCAGGTCTCCCAGGTGGAAAACATGATCACCAAGGGAGCCAAGCTGCTGGTGATCGCCGCCATCGACGGTTCCTCGCTCACCAACGTGCTGCAGAAGGCCGCCGACGCCCACATCCCCGTCATCTCCTACGACCGGCTGATCCGCGGCACGGGGAACGTCGATTACTACGCGACCTTCGACAACTACAAGGTCGGCGTCCTCCAGGGCAGTTACATCGTCGACAAACTCGGCCTCAAGGACGGCAAGGGCCCCTTCAACATCGAGCTGTTCGCCGGCTCACCGGACGACAACAACTCCACGTTCTTCTACAACGGCGCGATGAGCGCCCTCAAGCCGTACATCGACAACAAGATGCTGGTCGTGCAGAGCGGGCAGACCTCCCTCAACCAGATCGCCACACTGCGCTGGGACGGCGGTCTCGCCCAGTCCCGGATGGACAACCTGCTGAGCAAGTCGTACACCGCGGCCCGCGTCGACGCGGTGCTCTCGCCGTACGACGGCATCTCGATCGGCATCATCTCCTCGCTGAAGGGCGTCGGCTACGGGACCGGCCAGCCACTGCCCGTCGTCACGGGTCAGGACGGTGAGCTGGCCTCGGTGAAGTCGATCATTGCCGGCGAGCAGACCCAGACCGTCTACAAGGACACCCGCCAACTGGCCAAGGCCGCGGTCCAGATGGGCGACGCACTGCTGACCGGTGGCAAGCCCGAGGTCAATGACACCCGCCAGTACGACAACGGCGTCAAGACCGTCCCGGCGCAGCTGCTCCAGCCGGTCAGCGTCGACAAGGAGAACTACCGGAAGATCCTGGTGGACAGCGGCCAGTACACCGCGGATCAGCTCAAGTAGCCCACGGGGTCCGATCGGCGGCCCCCGTGCGAACCGGCGGTGCGACGCCCGGGAGACCGCCCGGCGTTGCACCGCCCCGACGATACGGATGCGCAACCATGGCCCGACCCGTTCTCGAGATGCGGTCGATCAGCAAGGCGTTTCCCGGTGTCAAGGCTCTCTCCGGCGTCGACCTGACCGTCGGCGCAGGGGAGGTGCACGCCGTCTGCGGCGAGAACGGCGCCGGCAAGTCCACACTGATGAAGGTACTCAGCGGGGTCCACCCGCACGGCAGCTACGAAGGCGAGATCTACTTCGAGGGCGAACCCTGCCACTTCCGGGACATCCGGGCCAGCGAGCAGCGCGGCATCGTCATCATCCACCAGGAACTCGCCCTTGTCCCCTACCTCTCCATCGCCGAGAACATCTTCCTCGGCAACGAGCACGCCACCCGGGGGTTCATCAGCTGGCACCGGACGCTGACCCACGCCGCCGCACTGATCCGGCAGGTCGGACTCGACGAGAGCCCGCACACCAGGATCGCCGATCTCGGCGTGGGCAAGCAGCAGTTGGTCGAGATCGCCAAGGCCCTCGCCAAGAAGGTCAAGTTGCTCATCCTGGACGAGCCGACGGCCGCCCTGAACGACGCGGACAGCCGCAAGCTGCTCGACCTGATCCTCGAACTCAAGGCTCAGGGCATCTCCTGCATCCTCATCTCGCACAAGCTGAACGAGATCGCCCGTGTCGCCGATGCCGTCACCGTCCTGCGCGACGGGCGGACCATCGAGACCCTCGCGATCGGTCCCGACGGCATCTCCGAGGAGCGGATCATCCGTGGCATGGTCGGCCGCGACCTGGAGCACCGCTACCCCGAGCGCGCCCCGCGGATCGGCGAGGTCGCCTTCGAAATCGATGACTGGAGCGTCCAGCACCCGATCGACCACCGGCGCAAGGTGGTCGACGGCGCTTCGCTCAACGTCCGTAGCGGCGAGATCGTCGGCATCGCCGGCCTCATGGGCGCCGGCCGCACCGAGTTGGCCATGAGCGTCTTCGGCCGCTCGTACGGACGGTGGACCGGCGGCCGGGTGCGGCTGCACGGGCGGGAGATCCGTACCCGGACGGTGCCGGAGGCGATCGGACACGGCATCGCGTACGTGACCGAGGACCGCAAGCAGCTCGGCCTCAACCTGGGCGACGACATCAGCCGGAACATCTCCCTGAGCGCCCTGGGCAAGGTGGCCCGGCGGGGCTGGGTCGACCGGCACGAGGAGGCGCGGATCGCCGAAACGTTCCGGCGGACGATGAACATCAAGGCACCCTCCGTGTTCGCGGAGACCGGCAAGCTCAGCGGCGGCAACCAGCAGAAGGTCGTCCTCAGTAAATGGATCTTCGCCGATCCGGAGGTGCTGATCCTCGACGAACCGACCCGGGGCATCGACATCGGCGCCAAGGCGGAGATCTACACCGTCATCGCCGAACTCGCGGCCCAGGGACGGACGGTACTCGTCATCTCCTCCGAGCTCCCCGAGCTTCTGGGCCTCTGCGACCGGATCTACACCATGGCCGAAGGCCGGATCACCGGTGAGGTGACCCGCGCCGAGGCCACCCAGGAATCCCTCATGCGGCTCATGACCATGAGCGCGGCATACCCCGACAAGCAGGTGTGAGGCATGGCCCAGATCGAGACCACCCCGGAGACCGCGCCCAGTCCCCCGGAAACCGGCCCACGACCGTCGGCCGGTGCCGTACTGGCCGGGGCGCTGCGGGGCAACCTGCGCCAGTACGGGATGCTGGTCGCGCTGGCGCTGATCGTGCTGCTGTTCCAGTTCTGGACGGACGGCATCCTGCTCCAGCCGCTCAACATCACCAATCTGATCCAGCAGAACGGCTACATCCTCATCCTGTCCATCGGCATGATGATCGTCATCATCGCCGGGCACATCGACCTGTCGGTCGGGTCGCTCGCGGCCTTCGTGGGGGCGGCTGCGGCGGTGATGATGGTCGAGCACAAGATGCCGTGGCCCGCGGCTCTGCTGGTCGCGCTGCTGATCGGGGCTCTCGCCGGTGCCTGGCAGGGGTTCTGGATCGCCTATCTCGGGATCCCGTCGTTCATCGTCACGCTGGCCGGCATGCTGCTGTTCCGCGGTGGGACCCAGATCCTCCTGCAGGGCCAGTCGGTGGCGCCGTTCCCCAAGGGTTTCCAGAACATCAGCAGCGGCTTCCTCCCCGCGGTCGGCCCCCACACCGACTACCACAACCTCACGCTGCTGCTGGGCCTGTCGGTACTGGCCGTGGCGATCGTGCAGGAGCTGCGCGGACGGCGGCGGGCCGCCTCGTACGGGCTGGAACCGCTTCCGGCCGGACTGTTCCTGGTGAAGCTCGGCGCGATCACCGCGGCCGTGGTGACGTTCACGCTGCTGCTGGCCAGCTACCACGGGGTGCCGATCGTCCTGCTGATCCTGGGCGTCCTGCTGGTCGGCTTCGGATACGTGATGCGCAACTCGATCCTCGGCCGGCACACCTACGCCATCGGCGGCAACGAGGCGGCGGCGAGGCTGTCCGGGGTGAAGAGCAAGCGGGTCGTCTTCCTCGCCTTCGTGAACATGGGCGTCCTGGCGGCCCTGGCCGGGCTGGTCTTCGCAGCGCGGCTCAACGCCGGTACGCCGCAGGCCGGCATCAACTTCGAGCTGGAGGCGATCGCCGCCGCCTTCATCGGCGGCGCCTCCGCGAGCGGCGGTGTGGGAACCGTCATCGGTGCGCTCACCGGCGGTCTGGTGCTGGGCGTGCTGAACAACGGCATGTCGCTGGTCGGCGTGGGTACCGACTACCAGCAGGTGATCAAGGGCCTGGTCCTGCTGGCGGCCGTCGGCTTCGACGTCTACAACAAGCGCAAGGCCGGAGCCTGACCTCGCCTCTCCTCGGCCCGGCATCGCCGCCCGCACGAGGGGGGTGACTCCGCTGCCGGGGAGCCCGCCTCGTGCGGCTCCGCTCGCGCGTCGACGATCTGCTCGAAGAGGGACCCGTACGCGGGGAAGGAGACGTCGTACTCGTGACCCGGGTACGGCGGGGCTTGACCAGCTGGGCGGCCCGGACCAGCCGCCGGCCCGCGCGGAGCGCCGCCACACCCGACGCGTACGGCGGCTCGTTGCGCCGGTCCGGCCGACCGGTCGCCTCCACGCACCACGCGGACATCGAGTCCGGCACCGCGGCCATCGGGGAGTCGTCGAGATCCGGTGCGTCCCACCTGCGCTGTGGGCGCACCTGGAGGTGAAGCGGCTTCCGAACACGTGGCACGGCGCATCGCGTCGCCGTCGTTGCTCCGGCCCCGTGCCCGGGGCCGTGGTGCAGGGACACCGCCGTCCCGGCCGGGCGGACCGGTCGTCCCGGCCGCGCAGGTCGTCCGCCGGAGGTGACTGCCCGGCACGGTGAGCGTTCCGCCCCTACGCCCGTCTCCGGCGTCGCCGCCTGCCGAAAGACGTCAACTGCCCGACGGAGGCGTCCGCCCGGACGTCGATGCCGGTCCGCGGGCAGCGGGTACGCGTCGCCGCCGTGACGCTCGCGTGTGTGCCGAAGCAGTGGTCCACCCACGGCTCCGGGCCCCCTCGGCTGTGCAGGCTGCCGGCTCTTTGGCAGCCCCATCGCTAATCGGCGCCAACGGCCTCGCCGCCGGTCGCGACTTCCGGGCCCCGGTGGCCGCGTACGAGGACGTCGCCCGGCCAGGAGGCAGGAGGCCCGCTTGACGTACACGGCACGGGGTACGGGACCCGCGCCGGCCCCGATCCCGGCTGGCTCACCACTCCGCTGCAGCAGGGCGTCGGCTGCCTGGCCGAACACCCTGCACGGGCCGCTGCCGAGGTACGGGCCGCGCTGTGGGGATCTCCCAGCTCGCCCCTCCGGGGAGCGGAGCACGGGCCGTTCATCCGGCGGGCGCAGCCGGCGTCGCCCTCATCGCTCCCCCGCCCAATGGGCGGACCGGTACGGGACGCGGCTGCCCGGCCGCCCCGAAGGACCCGCGCGCCCGCCGGCAACCGCCGGCATCCGTCGGCAACCTTTTCGCATCCTGCGGCGACCAGGCAGTGCACCTCGACTCGAATCTTCGGACGGACGGACATGCAGACTGCACGACAGGCCGCGCGGCAGCGCAAGCGTAGACACAGGCTGATGAGGGGAACGGCGGTGATGCTGACCGCCGCGGGCGGCCTCCTCTGCCTGGTGACCGCCGTGCTCCCCGGCCCCAAGTCCGGGACCGGGACCGGGGCCGGGGCCGGGGCCGACATGGCCGCCCCCGCCGCCCCCCTGGCGGGAGCCACGCCCTCGGCCCCGACGAGCCCCGCACCCCCGGCGAACAGCTCGCCTGCCGTGGCAACCCCGACGGCGGACGTCGGGGCGACCACCGCGGCGACGTCACAGCCTCCGGCGAAGGAGATCCGGCCGCCGGCGTCCTCCCCGGCACCGTCGGCAGGGCGCATCCAGCCCGGGGCCACCTACAAGGGCGTCGCCACCGCCTACGCTGCCGGCGACGGCAACGGCGCCTGCCTGTTCGGCCCGAGCGACGACCTCATGATCGCGGCGATGAACACCACCGACTACGAGTCGTCCCGGGCGTGCGGCGCGTACGTGCGCGTACGCGCCGCGAGCGGCGCCTCGATCACGGTCCGGATCACCAACGAATGCCCACTGCCCTGCGCACCCGGACAACTGGACCTCAGCGAACAGGCCTTCGCGAAACTGGCGGATCCCAAGCTCGGCCGTATCCCGATCACCTGGAGCCTGCTGAGCCCCCACACGTCCGGCCCGCTCTCCATCCGGTACAAGACCGGATCCAGCCCCTATTGGTGCGGCATCCAGGTGATCGACCACCGGAATCCGGTCGCACGGCTGGAGGTACGCACCACCAACGGCTGGCGGAGACTGCCCCGCACCGACTACAACTACTTCCTCTCCTCCGACGGCAGCGGGTGCGGCGGCGCGATGAGGATCACCGACATCTACGGAGAGCAGCTGACGGTCGACGGGACCGCGCTGCTGCCGAACGTCGCGCAACCGACCCGGGTCCAGTTCGCCCCGCACTGAAACCGCACCGCGGCCGGGCGAGCGGATCGGGGGTGCGGCGCATCGGGCGCACCCCCGATCGACCGGGCACTGATACGCTCCCGGCTGGATGTTAACGCAAACATTTGTGGAGGGGGGCGACCGACGGCCATGGTCCTCGATGACGCGTCCGCGCAGTTCCACGAGTTCTTCGAACGCCACTACGCCGAACTCGCCCGTTTCGCGCATCTCCTGACGGGTGAGGCGGACGGCGCCGACGATCTGGCCGCGGACGCCCTGATCGCGCTGTGGCAGCGCTGGGACCGGCTGGGCCAGGTCGAGTACCCGCTCGCCTACGCACGTGGCGTGGTCGCCAACCTGGCACGGTCACGGATCCGCAGCGCGGTTCGCGAACGCCGCCGGATCGCCCTGTTCTGGTCCCGCGGAGTGGAGCCGTCGGGCGGCCCGGACGTGGCTGCCGTGGTGGACGTGCGTACGGCTCTCGCCCGGTTGCCGTTCCGGAAGCGGACGTGCGTGGTCCTGCGGCACGCCTTCGACCTGTCGGAGAAGGACACCGCGCTGACGCTCGGGATATCGGTCGGTACGGTGAAGAGCCAGACCTCGAAGGGGATGGCCGAACTGGAACGGATGCTGGGCGGTACGGAAGCAGCCGGGGAACTGCTGGCGGGGAGGAGGAGCCGATGAACGAGGAGCTCAGCGCGCGGCTGCGCACAGCCGCCGAGGCACACCAGCCCGACCGCGCCCGGATCCTGGCACGCCTGGAGCGCGGTATGTCCGGCGCCCCCGACCGCCACCGGGAGTCGTCCGGCGCGAGGCCCTGGCCCAGGGTGGCACTGGCCTCCCTCGCCGCGGCCGGCATTCTGGCGGGCGGTGGTTTCGCCGTCGCCGCCATCGTCCAGTCCCCGCCGGCCAGGCCGGACAACTCGGGCACCCCCGCCGCGCCGTCCGCGCCGTCCGCGCCCTGGACGCCCCACACGACACCGCCGGCGCCCGCCACCGGCGGCCCGTCCGCGCCGGACCGCTCGTCCTCGACGAGCCCCAGCCCGGAGGTGTCCGGGGGCACGGCCTCGGCCCGGCCCGACAGCGCGCACGTCCAGGACGGTCCTCTGTGGTCGGCCGGCTCCCTGAACGCGAGCAGCAACACCTACTGGGCGCAGAGCGACATCACCCTCAAGACCACCCAGCCCCTCACCGCGCTCACCGTGGAACTGCGCATCACGCAGACCGGCGCAGTGCAGAGCACCGGCAACTGGCGGACGCTGCCGGCCGACGACTTCACCGTCACCGTGCAGCCTGAAGGCGGAGCCGTGGTCTACCGCTGGACCCTCAAGCCGGGCCGTACGGTCCCGGCCGGACAGCACGTCTTCGCCGGCCAGTACAACCACGCCGCCGGCCGGCGCGAGGCCAAGCACGACGGCTACCGCGTCGACGCAACCGGTCCGCGCGGCGCCCTCTCGGTCTGGGGCGGCTTCACCCCGGCACGGTGAGTCCGTGCCGGTGTCCCGGTCGACGTGCCGCGGCCATCCTCGGCAGCGGCCCGCCCGTGGGTGGCCGGCGCGGACCCCCGCCCGGCCCACGGGGCGGGGCGGGCCCAGACCTGCTGCCTCGTCCGGGCGTCGTCCGACAGGTCCGCCCCGGGCACGTCCAGCACCTCGTCGCTGTCCCAAGACCTGCTGCCTCGTCCGGGGGTCGTCCGACAGGTCCGCCCGCGGCGCGTCCAGCACCTTGTCGCTGTCCACGGACATCAACGCCCGGCGGGCGCCGGCATCCGGCGTCGCGGCTTCCACGTCGGTTTGCACGGACACCGGGTGGGGCCGAGCACACCGGGCTCGCCCAGTGCCGGACCCGAGGTCGTCCAGCGCCGGCGGATGGCCGTCCACACACACCGCTCGTCACCGGCCGCCACGGGCGTGCGCACGAGCCAGCCCCTGCCGCGGCGTTGGCACGGAATCGGGGCTTCGCATGTTCGGCGACCGCGCCGACCACGCCGGCCGCGGTGTGGCGACGGTACGCGCCTGAGTGCCTGACGCTGTACAACGAACTGGTCTCCCCCTACCGGAACCGCGCCCGAAAGGCTCCGACCCTGAACGCCGCACCCGCTGAAGCACTGTCCGTCGTCCTGCTCCTCGCCGTCCTGGCCTGCGCGGTGATCAGGCCGTGGGGCTGGCCGGAGGCGGTCGTGGCGGTCCCCGCCGCCGGAGTGGTGATCGCCGCGGGAGCGATCTCCCTCGACCACGCCGCGGCCGAGGCCGCCAGGCTGGGCCCGGTGATCGGCTTCCTCGCGGCCGTCCTGGTCCTGGCCCAGCTGTGCGACGACGAGGGCCTCTTCCACGCCTGCGGCGCCTGGATGGCGCGCCGGGCGGCCGGCCGCCCCCGCCGCCTGCTGGTCCTCGTCTTCGTGATGGCCTCCCTCATCACCGCGGTCCTCAGCCTCGACGCCACAGTGGTACTGCTGACGCCGGTGGTCTTCGCCACCGCCACCCGGCTGGGCGCCCGTGCCAAGCCGCACGTGTACGCCTGCACCCATCTGTCGAACAGCGCCTCGCTGCTGCTGCCGGTGTCCAACCTGACCAATCTGCTGGCATTCGCAGCCAGCGGCCTGGCCTTCACCCGGTTCGCCGCGTTGATGGCGCTGCCCTGGCTGGCCGCCATCGGGGCCGAGTACGTGGTGATCCGGCGCTTCTTCGCCACCGACCTGGACGCGGGCGCCGACGCCCCGCCCGCCGCCGAGCCGCCCGAACTCCCCCTGTTCGCCCTGCTCACGGTGGCGGGCACCCTGGCGGGCTTCGTGCTGGCCTCGGTGTTCGGCATCGACCCGGCCTGGGCGGCGGCCGCGGGTGCGGCCGTCCTGGCGGCCCGCGCCCTGGCCCGGCGGCGCACCACCCCCGTGGCGATCGTGCGGGCCGCGGCCCTGCCGTTCTGCGTCTTCGTGCTGGCGCTGGGCGTCGTGGTCCGGGCGGTCGTGGACAACGGCCTCGCGGATGCACTGGGCCACGTGGTCCCGGCCGGCACCGACCTGGCATCCCTCCTCGCCATCGCGGCGCTGGCGGCCGTCCTCGCGAACGTCATCAACAACCTGCCCGCCGTCCTGGTGCTGCTGCCGCTGACCGCCCCCACCGGCCCGGGCGCGGTCCTGGCCGTGCTCCTCGGCGTGAACATCGGCCCGAACCTCACCTACGCCGGCTCCCTGGCCACGCTGCTGTGGCGGCGGGTCGTGCGCGAGCACGGCACCGACGTGCACCTGGGCGAGTTCACCCGGCTCGGCCTGCTCGCCACGCCGGCCGCCCTGCTGCTCTCGGTGGTGGCACTGTGGGTGTCACTCCACACGATCGGAGGCTGAACACGGTGACCGTCATCGTCTGGATCGTCGAGGGCACCTGGCCCGCCTGCGTCGACGCCGCGCGCGCCCATGCGCCCCAGGGCGCCGACGTGGTGCTGCTGCACGTGGCCGGCCCCGAGGCGCCGGGCGCAGCGCACGGCGCCTACGCCGGGCTGCTGGGCCGCGCACGCCCCGATCGCGACCCCGGCACGCGGGTGGAGCACCTGGCCGCCGCGGCCGGCGAACGGCTCCTGGCCGGTGCGGCCGAGAGGCTGGGACGCCCGTGCACCCGGCAGGAACGCTCGGGCCGCGTCGAACGCGAGGTCGTGGCCGCCGCCGAAGGCGCCGACCTGCTCATCCTCGCCCGCGACGGTGACCGCACCCACCTCGGACCCCGCAGTCTCGGCCCTGGAAGCCGTTTCGTCGTCGACCACGCCCCGTGCCCGGTCCTGCTGGTCTGGCCGGAGACAGCGCCGGGCACGGCTGCCATCCCGCCCCCGCCACCCGACCCCCCGCACCACCGTTAGCCACGGCGGAACCCGAGGGCCCGGTGTCGGAAGTGCTCCCCGGACGGCGGGTACGGGGCCGGGGGTTCCCTCCCCGGCGGCGAGGGGGTCCGGGCCGCCACGGTGACGGCTCCCGGCCCGGCGTCGCGGGACGCCGAGCCACACCATCGGGGCGCCGGTCCGGTGCGGACCCGGCGTCCACGGGCGCCCGGGCGGTGGCCGAACCGTCAGGCCCCAGCCGCGCCGGTTCCCGCGATCACCTCGGGCCGCAGCAGCGCGGCGAGCTTCTCGGCCGGGAGCAGGCCCCTCTCCAGGACGAGCTCGGCCACACCCCGGCCACTGGCGAGGGCCTCCTTGGCGATGTCGGTGGCGGCCGTGTACCCGATGTGCGGATTCAGGGCGGTCACCAGGCCGATGGAGTTCTCGACGGTCGTGCGCAGCATCTCGGTGTTGGCGGTGATGCCGGCCACACAGCGCTCCGCGAGGGTGAGGCAGGCCGCGCGCAGGTGCGTGATGGACTCCGACAGCGAGTGCAGGATGACCGGCTCGAAGGCATTGAGCTGAAGCTGCCCCGCCTCGGCGGCCATGGTGATGGTGACGTCGTTGCCGATCACCTCGAAGGCGACCTGGTTGACGACCTCGGGGATCACCGGATTGACCTTGCCGGGCATGATGCTCGAACCCGCCTGTACCGGCGGCAGGTTGATCTCACCGAGGCCCGCGCGCGGTCCCGAGGACAGCAGGCGCAGGTCGTTGCACGTCTTGGACAGCTTGACGGCGATCCGCTTGAGCACGCCGGACATCTGGACGAACGCGCCGCAGTCCTGGGTGGCCTCGACCAGGTTGGCCGCGGTGACCAGCGGCATCCCGGTGATGCCGGCGAGATGACGGCGGGCCGATTCGGCGTACCCGGCGGGGGCGTTGAGGCCGGTGCCGATCGCCGTCGCGCCGAGGTTGATCTCGTGGATCAGTTCGAGGGCCTCCGCGAGCCGGCTGCGGTCCTCGTCGAGCATGACGGCGAAGGCGGAGAACTCCTGCCCGAGCGTCATCGGCACGGCGTCCTGCAGCTGGGTGCGGCCCATTTTCAGCACGTCGCGGAACTCGATGGCCTTGCGGGCGAAAGCCTCCTGGAGGACCGCCATGGCGTCCAGCAGGCCGTGCACCGCGGAGACGGTCGCGATCCGGACGGCGGTCGGGTAGACGTCGTTGGTGGACTGACCGAGGTTGACGTCCTCGTTGGGGTGCAGGTGCCGGTACTCGCCCCTGGCGTGGCCCAGCAGCTCCAGCGCCCGGTTGGCGACGACCTCGTTGGCGTTCATGTTGGTCGAGGTGCCGGCGCCACCCTGGATGACGTCGACGACGAACTGGTCGTGCAGCTTGCCGCCGCGGATCTCCTGGCAGGCGGTGACGATCGCGGCGGCCTTCGCGGGCTCCAGCAGGCCGAGTTCCTCGTTGGCGAGGGCGGCGGCCTCCTTGACGGTGGCGAGGGCGTCGATCAGGTGCGGGTAGGCGGATATGGGCGTGCCCGTGATGGGGAAGTTCTCCGTGGCGCGCAGGGTGTGGACGCCCCAGTAGGCGTCGGCGGGGACCTCGCGGTCTCCGAGCAGGTCGTGTTCGCTGCGGGTGGCGGCGGTCATGGGTGTGCGGATCCTCTTCCTGAGGTGGGTGGTTCAGGTGGTGAAGCGGAGGGGGTCAGGCGGTGGCGGCGGTGGGCCCAGCGCCGCCACCGGCCGGATGCCGCCGACGGGCCGGCCGCCACCGGTCATCTGCTCGCCCTGGAACCCGGCGAGCAGCCGCGGCTCGACTCCCGCCCGGGCGAGGGCGGCGGCCGTCACCGGGATGCGCGCGCGGTCCGCCCCGTCGGCGATCTTCACTGCGACGGCCCTGCCGTCGGGCAGCGCCGCGACCTGGACGCCCTCGAAGCCGTCCTTGGCCAGCAGCCCGGGCACCGCTCGCATCAGTTCGGCCGTGTCCCGCCCGGTGCCCGAGGCCATCTCCGGGTGGGCTCGCAGCGCGTCCGCCACCCGGCGCTCGGCGGTGTCCGGCGCGGCCGTGGCGATGCCGGCTGCGGCTCGGGCGAGGCCGTGCAGGGACACCGAGAACAGCGGGGATCCGCAGCCGTCGACGGTGACGTTCGCGATGCGCTGGCCGGTGAGTTCCTCCACGACCTCGGCGATCGCCCTCTGGAGCGGGTGGGCCGGGTCGAGGTACGTCTCCAGGGGCCAGCCCGACAGCTTGCACAGGTACAGCATCGCGGCGTGCTTGCCGGAGCAGTTCTGGGCGAGCCGGGAGGGCTCCCGGCCCCCGCGCACCCAGGCGTCCCGGACCGCCGGGGCGTACGGCAGGTCAGGGATGTTGCGCAGGTCGCCCTCGGAGACGCCGGCCAGTTCGAGGATCATCCGGGTGCCGGCGAGGTGGTGCTCCTCTCCGGAGTGGCTGCCCATCGCGAGGGAGAGGAGGGCGCCGTCCAGCGGCAGCCCGGCCCGCACCATGGCGGCGGCCTGGAGGGGCTTGAGGGCTGAGCGCGGGTAGCAGGCGGCCTCGATGTCGCCGATGCTCGACCGGACGCCGCCGTCGCCGTTGAGGACGACGACGGAGCCGTAGTGGACTCCCTCGACCACGCCACCCCTCGTGACGTGGGCGACCGGTGCATGCTGGGGTTCGCGGATCGCGGGGGCGTCCGCGAGGAGACTGCTGCGCATCACTGCCTCGTTGGGTGGTGGGTTGCTGCGGACCGATGTGGCAGGCGGGGGCCCGGAACGCCGGGTCGGCGTCCGCTCAGCCCTCGCCCTCGGCGGCGGCGCTCGCCACGCGGCCGCGGACCGCGTACCAGCCGGCCACCAGCGCCGCGGCGATCAGCGGCACGCACAGCACGGTGGTGCGCGCGGCTCCTCCGTCGGCGTACATGAGGACCAGGACGGAGGCGAGGAAGGCCAGCGTCACCAGTTCGGTCCACGGGGAGCCCGGCAGGCGGTAGGACGGACGGGTCAGCTCGCCGCTGCGGGTCTTCCGCCAGAAGAGGAGGTGGCAGAGCATGATCATGCCCCAGGTGGAGAGGATGCCGATCGCCGCGAGGTTGAGGACGATCTCGAACGCGTCCGCGGGGACGACGAAGTTGAGCCCGACGCCCAGGACGCACATGCCGCTGGTGAGGAGGATGCCGCCGTAGGGGACCTGGGTGCTGCTGAGGCGTGCGGTGAAGCGGGGGGCGGAGCCGTTGACGGCCATCGAGCGCAGGATGCGGCCGGTGGAGTAGAGGCCGGAGTTGAGCGAGGACATGGCGGCGGTGAGGACGACCAGGTTCATCACGTCGCCGGCCGCCGGGACGCCGATGTGTGAGAGCACGGTGACGAACGGGCTCTGGCCGGCGCTGTAGCTGCTCCAGGGCATCAGCATCGTCAGCAGGACGACCGAGCCGACGTAGAAGAGGCCCACGCGCCACATGATCGAGTTGATGGCCTTGGGCATGATCAGCTCGGGGTTCTCGGTCTCACCGGCCGTGACGCCGACCAGTTCGACGGAGGCGTAGGCGAAGACGACGCCCTGGATGATCAGCAGCATGGGAAGCAGGCCGTTGGGGAAGATGCCGCCGTTGTCGGTGATCAGGGCGGGGCCGGGGACGGCGCCGTCGACGGGGTGCCGGGTGATCAGGAGGAAGATCGCGATCCCCATGAAGACGACCAGGGCGCTGACCTTGACGATGGCGAACCAGAACTCCAGTTCGCCGAAGATCCGCACCGAGATGAGGTTCACGGTCAGGACCACGGCCAGGGCTATGAGCGCGATCACCCACTGCGGGACGTCGGAGAAGAGGTGCCAGTAGTGGGTGTAAGTGGCCACGGCGGTGATGTCGGCGATGCCGGTGGTCGCCCAGTTCAGGAAGTACATCCAGCCCGCGGTGTAGGCGCCCTTCTCCCCGAGGAACTCCCGGGCGTAGGAGACGAAGGCGCCGGAGGACGGCCGGTACAGGACGAGTTCGCCGAGCGCGCGCACGACGAGGAACGCGAAGATCCCGCAGACGGCGTAGGCGACGAACAGGGAGGGCCCGGCGTCGGCGAGGCGTCCGCCCGCGCCGAGGAAGAGACCGGTGCCGATCGCACCGCCGATGGCGATCATGTTGACGTGGCGGGGTTTCAAGGACTTGCTGTAGCCGGTGTCGCCGGCGTCGACGTGACGGGTCGTGGGGCGCTTCTCGTCTTTGAGGAACTGCTCGCTCACGCCTCGGGTCTGCCTTCCGTAGGGGCGGTCGTGCGCTGGGGGCGCACGATGTCGGTGAGGGTCGTCTCGACCCGCAGGAGGTGGTGGGACATGGCCTCCACCGCGTCGTGTTCGGAGCCGTCGACCAATGCCTCGAGGATCGCCCGGTGCTCGCAGTTGGACTGCTCGCGCCGGCCGCCCAGTTCGTTGAGGAAGGTCGACTGACGCGCCAGTGCGTCGCGGATCTCCTCGATGACCCGGCGGAAGACGGGGTTGCGGGATGCCTCGGCAACCGCCAGGTGGAAGACGGTGTCCATCGCCACCCACGCGGTGGTGTCGGTCTCCTGCTCCATCCGGTCCAGCAGATGACCCAGATGGTCCAGGTCCTCGGGGGTGCGGCGCACCGCGGCGTACCCGGCGACCGGGATCTCGACGTGCCGGCGCACCTCGAGCAGGTCGCTGGCGGCATAGTCGCCGAAGGTGGGGTCCTCGACCGTGTTGGCCAGGACGAACGTGCCCTTGCCGCTCTTGGAGACGGTCAGACCCATGGCCTGCAGGGCCCTGAGGGCTTCCCGCAGCACAGGCCGGCTGACCTCCAGGGTCCGGCACAACTCCGCCTCGGAGGGGAGCTTGTCACCCACTACGTACTCGCCGCGCTCGATGGCGCTGCGCAGGTGGCCGAAGACCGCTTCCATCGCGCTGACGCGCCGCGGGCCCGGGCCACCTGTCTGGCTGTCTGACAGGTTCACGCTGTGATCTTGCGGTCTGCACCAGAGGGGTGTCAAGACATCCGTGTCGGGAAAGCCCGGCCCGGCGAGGTTCGCACCCTGCGCACCTTCCGTCCGGCGACCTGAACCGTCAGATCGGCGTTCACAGGAGGGGAGCGGCGGCACAGCGACGGCCCAGTGGGAGCGCCCCCCACCTGCGCAATCGACACCGCGCGCGGCGCGCGGCACCGCCCCGTCACCGCGCTCGGTCGATGGCCGCAGTCCTGAGCGGGGCCGCCCTCTCACGCGTACGGCGACGCGCGGCCCGGGCGGCCGGGTGAACGGATCGTGGCGGCCCGGTGCAATACGGCCAAACTTGCCGTCGGCCGGACGCGCGTAGACCTGACCCCGATGTCAGGATTTCCACTATGGCCGACCCCCGGCCACAATGGCTGAAAATTAAACTACCCGGTGGCGGGCGCACTACGTTTGCGGCGGTTGACGCTCCACCGAGAGGAAACCCCCTCATGACCGCCGCCGACAGCACACCGAGAAGAACCGCCCACGTCCTCCCCGGATACCGCCCCGACGACGCCTTCATGGCCGTGGAGCTGGACCCGCCACCGGCCGAGTACGTATGGCACGACGAGCACGCCGAGCAGCAGGAACAGCGCTATGGCCCGGGAGCGGCCTACCACCAGTGGCTGGCAGTGGACGCGTGCGACGGCGCCGTCTGGTTCGGGGACACCGACTGGCGGGCCCCGGGCGAAGACCTCGCCGACCGGCTGCCCGGCCTTCCCCGCAAGGTGCTCGGCGACGGTGCCGTCCCGGCCCCTGGAATCGTGGTGCACCTACTGGACCACCTGACCCATGACGAACAGCGTGGCTGCTCCTGGCGCTTCTTCACCGCCGAGGAGCTGCACGCGCTCGCGCTGCGCATCCTGCCCGGCGTACAGCGGCTCGTGGATTCGATGCACCGGATCGGGCCGGCCGGTGAACTGGAGTGGTCGGCTGAGGCCGCCACCGCCTGGGACGACATCGCGCAGGCCACGGCCCACCCCGTCGATCCCTCGGGGGGCCTGCTCCGGGCCGGGCTGCGCACGACGCCGACCCCTGCCTGGCGCGTCGAGGTCGGCGCGTTCCTCGCCATGAACCCCGACCTGTGCGACCCCTCCTGGGCCCTGGCCACGGACGCGGAACTCGACGCCTACGCCGACTACCGTCCTGAACGCGGATACGGCGGGGTACCAGGGCGGATGTGCCACGACGCCGACCGGCAGATCGAGGACGGTTTCACCTTCTACGGCCACCGTGCCGCCCTCTACGCCTACCGCGCGCAGGCGTGCGGCGACCGCACTCCGACGGACGCCCGCATCTGGCTGGAGACGACAGACGCGGGCCGGGGAACCTGGGAGGCGGCCAAGCCCCTCGGAGCCACGCTCGCCGACGTTCCGGACTGCGTGCTGGCGGCCCTGGCCGAGGGATTCCAGAACGCCGCGCGCGAGGAGGGCCTGGTCCTGACGGGCCTGAACTCCTACCTGCAGCGGCTGCGCGCCGAGGAACGCTCCGCCGTCGACAGCCAACTCGTGCGCGAAGCCGAGGAGGTCGAACGCCTGGAGAACATGCTCAAGGACTTCCGAGCCGCACGGAACCGCACCGTGACACGGATCCTGGCCTGGTCCGACGCGCGCAGCGACGCGGAGATAGCCCGCCTGGCGTCCATGCCCGACGAGTACGTCAGAAGCTGGCGGGCCCGCCTGACCGACGAGGAGACCGTCACCCCGCCCGGAACGTGAACCCCTTGCGCGACGAAGGGGCCGTGGTCGATCCGCTCCCCGGCCGAAGCCACGGCGGACGCGGCCGGGGTGGCGGGCGTGGCGTCGGGACTTGAACGGGTTGTCGGGTGATGATGGCGCAGTGCGACTTGATCACGTGTCCTATGCGGTGGCCCGCGACAGCTTCGTCTCGACCGTCCAATGGATCGGATCGGCCCTCGGCGGCGGGTTCGTCGACGGGGGCGTGCACCCGCGGTTCGGCACCCGCAATTTCATTCTCCCGCTGAGCGGCGGCACCTACGTCGAGGTCGTCACCACACTCGACCACCCCGCCGCCGACCGCGCACCCTTCGGCCAGGCGGTCGCGCGCCGCGCCGCCGAGGGCGGCGGCTGGCTCGGGTGGGTGGTCTCCGTCGACGACATCGCCCCGGTCGAGGCCCGCCTCGGCCGCACCTCGGCCGAGGGCCACCGTGTCCGCCCCGACGGGTTCGACCTGAGGTGGAAGCAGATCGGCCTGCTGGAACTGCTGGAGGACCCCCAACTTCCGTACTTCCTGCAGTGGTTGGTCCCCGACGAGGAGCGCCCGAGCGCCGACCCGCGCACCTCCACCACCATCCACGGGGTCTCCATCGCCGGCGACGCCGCCTCCATCGCGGAATTCCTCGGCGAACCGGCCGACCACCCCCTCGACCAGATCGACGTCACCTGGGTCGAGGACGAGGAACCGGGTCTGGTCTCGGTCGAGTTCGCCACCGCCCACGGCCCGGTCACGATCTGACCGGGGCCCGACCGCCCCGCCACCGGAACCACCCCCGCGCCATTCATCACTACCACCAGATCGGTCTGCTGCCGGAGCCCGGGCGAGGCGGAGACCGACGCCGCCGCTACGGCTACGACGACATGATCCGCCTGCTCTGGATCCGCAAGATGTCCGAGGCCGGCATCGGCCTGGACGACATGCGGGCCGCCTTCGTCGACGAAGCCAGGGACGTCGAGGACGCCCTGGGCCGGCTGGAGGAGACCCTGGCCGCCCAGGAAACCGACATCAAGCGTCAGCGCGCGGCAGTCCAGCGCCTGCGGATCGTGGGCAGCCCCTTGGGCTCGCTCTCCCCGTTGGTCACGGACCGGCTCAGCCACCTGCCTTCCGGCGCACTGCGCCCCTGCGACCTGGACTCCCTGCTGGTCACGGAACGGATCTTCGGGCCGCTGGGAGCCGCAATCCAGGCCGGCGAGTTCATCGTCCTGGCGCCCCATCCCGGCCTACGGGCCGAGGCAGACCGCCTCGACGCGGCCGACGCCGCCCTCGGTGACACCGTCGACCCCCACGACCCGCAGGTCGAGGAGCTCGCCGCGCAACACTGGGGTTCGCCGGCTCGTCGCCCCCCCCGAGCGCCATATCGGGGACTCAGCCGTCCGTGGGCGGCACGTCGTGGTAGGGGTTGAGCGGTTGGCCGACAGGCTTGACGGCGTCGACCTCCATGGTCGGGACCGGGTTCTCGGCAGCGACCTGGTCGCCCCGCCAGACACCCGTGACCTCGACCCAGGAGTCGTCGTCGGGTGCCTCCGCGCCGTGCACCTCCACACGCAGGGTCCGCGCGTCGGCCGCACAGCAGCTGAGCTTCAGGCGGTTGAGGTACCAGCTGTCCGGGCCCTTGCCCGCGGAGACGAATCCGAGCAGCCGGACCTTGCGGCCGCGCAGGGTCTCCGGCCCGTTCACGGAGCGTCCGATGAACTCCTCCAGGGCCAGGGGTGCGATCGGCGCGTCCGGCAACGGGTCCTTGTAGGCGCTGTGCTCCACCCTGGCCGCGGCCCCGTCCCGCGAGGCCGTGTACGAGCCGAGCGCCGGCGGGGCGACGAACATCAGGGTGAGGGCGGGTACGGCGAGGAGCCAGGCGACGTGCGTGGCACCTCCGTGCCCGTGCCCGTGGTCATGCCCGTACCCGTGGTCATGCTCGTGCCCGTGGTCTTGGTCGTCGCGTTCTTCTGCGCAATCGTCCGGCAGCTGCCGCAGTCGGCGCACCAACTCGGCTCCGAGCCCCGCGAGGCCCAGGGCGACCAGCAGGACTCCGGAGGCGATGAGGTACGGCCGCAGCCCTTCCTTCACGTACCGGAGATACACGTCGCTGCGCACCGTCGTGTGCAGCAGGCCCGTGCCGGTCAGGACCAGCAGGAGGGGCTGACCGAGTCCGCTCAGCAGGCGCGCTTCTGTCACGTCGGTGGGGGGCCGTCCGGTCACAGGAGTACGCCTCCGACGACTACGGAACACAGGATCGCCACGACGAACGTGCCGGCGCAGAACCGCACCGCGAACGTCCGCCCGAAAGCCCCCGACTGCAGGGCGATCAGCTTCATGTCGACCATCGGGCCCACCACCATGAAGGCGAGGCGGGCGGTGGGCGAGAAGCCGGTGAACGAGGACGCGACGAACGCGTCCGCCTCCGAGCACACCGACAGGAGGACCGCGAGCGCCGCCGCCACGAGGACGCCCAGCCATGGAGAACCGGAGAAGGCTTCCAGGACGGACGGCGGTACGAGGACGTTGAAGGTGGCCGCGGCCATGGCGCCGACCACCAGGAACCCGCCCGCCTGCAGGAAGTCGTGCTCCAGCCCGCGCCGGAAGGCCTCCAGCCGGCCCGCGCCGGGTGCATGCTCCGCATGCCCCGTCGGCAGCCGCAGCCACTCCTCGCGCCCCCACCGGATCCACAGCCAGCCCATGACGACCGAGGTGAGGAGCGAGGCACCGAACCGCGCGGCCACCATCTCCGGCTGTCCGGGGAACGCGATCGCCGTCGCGACGAGCACCACCGGGTTGACCGCGGGCGCGGCGAGCAGGAACGTCAAGGCCGCCGCGGGAGCCACGCCCCGGCGCATCAGGCTGCCCGCGACCGGCACCGAGGCGCACTCGCACCCCGGCAGCACCACTCCGGCCGCACCGGCCACCGGGACGGCGAGGACGGGGTTGCGGGGCAGGACCTTGGAGAAGACCCGGGCGGGGACGAACGCGCCGATGGCCGCCGAGACGGCGGTGCCGAGGATCAGGAACGGTACGCCCTGCATGACGATGGCCACCAGCAGGGTGCGCCAGGCCCCCAACGCGGCGAGCCCGAAACGCCGCTCCAGCCACGGACCGGCGAGCACCCCGACCACCACGGCCCCGACCAGGACCGCGCTGACCGTGCCGGCCCTCGACCGGTGCCGCCGCTCCGCGTCGACCCCGCCGCCCTGCGGGTCGAAAGGACGTGGAGGTGGTGCCGTCGTCGTGCTCGCCGAGCCCTCAACCACGCTGCGCCCCTCGCTCTTCGTCCGCCGCGGCGCGGCGGTACGCGCCCAGCCCGCCCGGAGGAGGCCCGGCGCGGGCGGGCACACACTAGCCCAAGACGATGCCGGTCATGGCCGCGCAGGAGGCCGTGCGGCGTGCCGTCCCGAACCGTGCTGCGATGCCGACCGGCTGCCGGGGCGGCACGGCGGAATACCGCTGCTCCCTCCCGCCTTCGAGTGCGAGGCACGAGGGGTGCCGGTAGGCGGCCGCGGCGTCCGCCGTGGTGGTGCAGCCAGGCCGCGTCGCGGCCGGTGCCGCAGCCGATGTCCAGCCCCCGGGGGCCCGGCGCCGTGGCGGCGCAGGGTGTGCCGCGGACAGCGGTGACGGTTCTCACCGCGCGGCTCCCGCGGGTGTGCCGCCGCGGGGCAGTACTCCCAGGCCGGCGCGCGGGGCGGGACGTACGGTGCCGTCGGCGCCGCCGATCCCCTCCCACGGGTCGTCGGCGAGGAGCAGGTGGCCGTCCAGATCGACCCAGCGGGCCCGGTCGACCAGGTGGACTGCGGGTGCGATGCCGAGCGAGCTGGCGGTGAGGCAGCCGAGCATGAGGTCGGTGCCGCTGCCGCTCAGGACGGTGTGGATGCGCAGTGCGGCCCGTACGCCGCCGCACTTGGCGAGTTTGACGTTGACCCCGTGGACCCGGCCGGCGAGCGCTGCGGCGTCCTCGTAGGAGACGGCGTCCTCGTCGGCGATCACCGGGATCGGGGAGGCCGCGGCGACGCGGGCCAGGGCCTCGGGCCGGCCTGCCGCGACGGGCTGTTCCACGGCGGTGACGCCGAGGGCGGCGAAGCGCGGCAGCAGTTCGCACGCCTGTCGTTCGCTCCATGCGCCGTTGGGGTCGAGCAGCAGCTCTGCGGCGGGTGCGCCCTCGCGCACGGCCTGGGTCCGGGCGAGGTCGTCGGCCGGGTCGGGCGAGCCTGCCTTGACCTTCAGGACGGTGAATCCCGCCGCGGCGAGCCGGACGGCCCGGGCGGCGGCGGGGACCGGGGCGACGATGCCGATGGTGCGGGCCGTGGCCGCCGACGCAGGCCTGGGGTTGCCGAGCATCCGGTGCGCGGGCTCCCCGGCCCGCTTGCCGGTGAGGTCCAGTACGGCGGCCTCGATCGCGGCGAGCACTCCGGCGGGCAGGTCGGCGCCGACGGGGCCCGCGGGAGCGAGCTCGTTCCAGGCCGTCTCGGGGTCCGGCAGGCGCTCGACCGCGGGGCGCACGGCGCTCAGGTGGCGCAGGATGCGCTCGGTGCGCAGCCCGAGGTACTCGCTGCTGACGGCCTCTCCCCAGCCGCGCTGCCCGCCGTGTTCCAGCGAGACCCAGACGGCGTCGCGGCGGGCCATCACGGAACGGGAGATGCGCAGGGGCTCCGCCAGTTCCAATGAGGCGGTCTGCCAGGTCAGCCTCATACGGCACCTCCAGGGGCCGGAACGCGGCCGGCGGCGGATGCGCCGACGGGGTCGACAACGGTGCGGCAGCGAACCCAGCCGAAGGCCTCGGCCGTGTGCGGGTGCGAGATCTCCAGCGGACGGGTGGCCACCGGGGTGGTGGTCAGTCCGTGGGTGAGGCAGTAGTCGTCGTCGTACACGGTCCCGAGGTAGCGGTGCGGCCCGTCGGGGAAGACGGTGGCCACGACCGCGCCGGGCTGGGCCCGGGCCGCCCATGCGGAGACGAGGGCGACGGCACCGGTGCTCCAGCCGCCGCTGACGAAGCTGCCGCGGGCGAGCCGGCGGCAGGCGTCGACGGCCTCGGCGGGGCCCACCCAGTGCACCTCGTCGAACACGCCGTAACGGACGTTGCCGGGGTGGATGCTGCTGCCGAGTCCGCGCATCAGGCGCGGCCGGGCGGGCTGGCCGAAGATGGCGGAGCCGACGGAGTCGACGCCGATGACCTTCAGCCGGGGCCAGCGGCGGCGCAGCGGGCCGACCAGACCGGCGCTGTGCCCGCCGGTGCCCACGCTGCACACCAGGACGTCCAGGTGGTCGAGCTGGCCGATCAGTTCCGCGGCCATCGCCCGGTAGCCCGCCGGGTTGTCGGGATTGTTGTACTGGTCGGGCCAGTAGGCCCCCTCGGTGTGGGCCAGGACCTCGCGCAGCCGGCTGATGCGCGCCGCCTGCCAGCCGCCCTGGGCGGCCGGACGGTCCACGAGCTCCAGCCGCGCGCCGTACGTGCGCAGCAGCTGCCGCATCGGGGGTTCGAGTTCGGTGTCGCCGACGATGACGACCGGGTGGCCGAGGGTCTGTCCGGCGAAGGCCAGGCCGATGCCCATGGTGCCGGAGGTGGACTCCACGACCGGGGCGCCGGGTCGCAGTTCGCCGCGTCGGCGGGCGCCGGTGAGCATGGACATCGCGGCGCGGGCCTTCATCCCTCCGGCGCTGAGGCATTCGAGCTTGGCCCAGAAGCCGGGGTGCCGGTGGGGCAGGTCGGTGCGGATGTGGGCGACGGGCGTGCGCCCGATCAGGGCCAGGAGATCGGGGTTGGCCTCGGCGGGCGCCCTGCGCTCGGGCGGAGCGAGAGTCATGCACGGTCTCCGTAGCGGTGGATGGTTCCCGGGCCGCCGTCGAGCCAGAAGAAGGGGTACGGCTCGGCGGAGACGGCGCTCACCCCTGCTCCGAGGAAGCGGGGCAGGACGGCGCTGCCGGTCTGGGCGAACATCACGAGGGGCTTGTCCGTCCCGGTGGCATGGTCGAGCAGGGCTTGGAAGGTGCCGTTGCCGAGGGTCATGCCGGAGGCGAGGATCGCCCCGCAGTGCTCCAGGCCGTCGGCCGTGTCGGTCAGGACGGGCTCGCCCCACTCGGTGGTGCCGCCCTTGAGATCGCACGGCAGGTAGTCGAGGCCGCGCGCACGCAGCTGCTCCAGGAGGGAGTTGACGACCCCGACCACCAGGACCGGGCGGCCCTCGCCGGACCGGGAGGCGTATGCGGGCAGCAGGTCGACGACCGCACGGGCCCGTGCGCGCGAACGGCTCAGCGAACTGCCGGCCGGCAGGGGGTACGGGTGGGCACCGTTCTCCGGCGCGTGCGGGCGTGCGTGGGCCAGGTAGGCGTCGAGGGCCGCGATCCGCACCGCCGGCAGCGGATGGCCGAGCAGGTCGGCGACGGTGGCGCCCACGCAGTCGTCGAGGGCCCCGTCGGGCAGCGCCCCGGGCTCCACGGCGCAGGATCCGACGGCCGCGTCCAGGCGCAGGCTGAGCACCTCGTTGCGGTAGCCACGGGTGCGGCCCTGGTGGCGGACGGCCTGGGAGGTGGTGAACGCGAGCGAGATCCGCGCACGGGCCGGGTCCGAGCCGTACGCCCCGGCGCGGACCAGGTCGAAGAGCTGGTCCACGGTCCGGACGACAGGGTCTCCGCCTGCCCGTTCGTGCGCCCGAGGCCCTTCGGTTTCCAGCGTGTGGAGGGCAGACGGGGTCACGCGGGCACCGCCGCGGAGGGCTCGTAACAGGGGCGCAGTCCGGCGAGCAGCCGCTCGGCAGCGGCGCGGGCACCACCGCCCTCGGTGTCGGCGGTCATGACGTGCCCGAGGTACTCGTTGTTGCTGGTGGCGGCCCGTACCGTGCGGCCGGGTCCGGCGAGGGTGAGCTCCAGGACCTCGGGGCGGGCGCGGACGGCCTCCGCCCCCTCGATGGCGGCAAGGACGCCGTCGGTGTCGGGCAACAGGAACGAGATGGCGGCGCTGCGCACGCCGGTCGATCGCGGCGCCAGGTCGGGCGTACGCCCCAGGGCCACGTCCACACAGGCGGTGGCCAGGTCGACGCCGGTCACGTGCCGGACCAGTTCGGTGATGCGGTTGCCGGCCGGGCGGGGGTTGACCTCGACCAGCCGGGGTCCGTCGGGCGTCAGTTTGATCTCGGTGTGGCAGACGACCTGGTCCAGACCCAGTGCATTGACCGCCCGCAGCGCGGTCTCGGCGGCCTCGGACGCCAGGGCCGCCTCGATCCCGGCCGGGAACATGTGGCCGGTCTCGATGAAGGCGGGCGCCCCGCCGATGCTCTTGTCGGTGACGCCCACGACGTGGGTGGCGCCGCCGAAGGAGACGGTCTCCACGCTGACTTCGGGCCCGCCCAGCAACTCTTCGAGCAGGATCACGGGCGCGCGGTCCTGGCCGCGGGCGTTGACCGGGAACCCGGCCAGGTCCTGGCAGGCGAGCTCCAGTTCACGCTCGTCGCGCACCGCGCGGACCAGCATGCCCGCACACAGGTCCACCGGCTTGACGACGAGCGGGTAGCCGATCCCGCGAGCGGCGGCAGCAGCCTCCCCTGCTCCCTCGCAGAGCGCGAACCGCGGTCCGGCGACCCCCGCTTCGGCGAGTGCGCGGCGCGTCAGGTCCTTGCGGCACGCCGCCTCGACGGCCTCCGGGGCAGGACCGGGAAGGCCCAGCCGCCGGGCGGTGTGGGCAACCGCCGGCAGGTAGTAGTCGCACGAGGAGACCACGCCGTGGAAGCCGAGGACGGCGTGCAGGCCCTCGATCCGATCGAGGAGGGCCCCCGTGTCGTTGGTGTCCGCCGTGATGACATTGCGGGCCGTGAGCAGCGGGTGCAGCCCCTCCCCCGCCGGGGCTGAGCGCAGGTAGTGGTGCAGGTCGCGGGTGAGGAACGTGAACTCGTGCCCCTCCTCCCGGATCGCCCGGGGCAGCAGCCCGCTCATCGACCCCACCCAGCTTTCGATCACCAGCAGATGTCCCACCGGACTTCCTCCCAGACTGCCGTCGGCTCTGTGCGACGCAGACGTTATCGGAAATCGTTTTCATTTCCAATTGGCGACTTCGACGTGCTCGACGCCCCGGTACGGCGCCAGCCGGCGGTGGCGCGCCCCGGAGGGTCACCGCGTTCTCGGCAGGAGCACCCCGCACGGGCGACCTGCCTGCGGATGGCTTCCTCGCCCTCTGGGAGCAGGCCGAGAACCCGCCCGACGGCCACGGCGGATGACGCAGCACCCATGCGGGCAGTCGAGCAGCGGCGGCCCTGTGGCACCGCTGCCCGACTGCCCGGTCACTCGTGGACGCTCAGCGGCTCACGCAGGGCAGCCGGGCCATCTCCCGGGCGTTCTTGACGGCGGTGGCGAGGGCGCCGGGGTGGGGGTCAGGCTGTGTCGAGGAGGGAGTCGAAGGCTGCGGGCAGCTCCTTCCAGGCCTCGCGCCCCGCCATGTACTCCGCGTCCGTGAGCAGGCACGAGTCGAGGAGCCGCTCCAGCCCGTCCCGGTCGAGACCGGGCGAGGTGAAGACGAGGTGCTGGCAGCAGTCCCCGTGGTCCGGCTGCCAGTCGAGCGCGGCAGCCGCCCGACGCATGGGCGGGACCATCTCCCACGCCGCATCCGGCAGCGACGCCAGCCAAGGGCCGGCGCTCTCCACACGCAGGGCTCCGCCGGCCGCGTCCCAGGCGAGCAGCGTGTCGGGGCGGTCGGCGAGCCAGAACCGGCCGCGGCTGCGGGCGGCGGCGCAGCACAGGTCTTCGAGCGCCTGGTAGAGGCGTTCGGGGTGGAAGGGCCGCCGGCGGCGCCAGACGAAAGTGCCGACGCCGGCCTCGTCGGCGTCCTGCGGCAGGAGTGCGTACGCGGGGTGCTGGGCGGCCGCCGCGGCCTCGACATCGAAGCCCGCGAACGCGGCCCGGGCCAGTTCGACGGAACGGACGGGAACCCGCTGGGCGGTGGGGTGCAGTTGCGCGAGGAGCGCACGGTCCTCGTCGTCGGCCTCGTCGCTGTCGACGACGGCCAGGACGGGCGCGTACTCCAGCTGCCGGGCCCAGGTGTCCCCGACGGTCCGCTGGTCGGTGGGTGCCGCCGCGAGTCCGGCTTCGGCCAGGTCGTCGCCGTTGCCGAGACAGGGCAGGACGAGTGCCGGGTCCACGGCGGTGATCACGTTGGTCAGGGCGAGCCGGTCCCCTCCGTGCGCGACGACGACTTCCGCCATGGCCTTCGGCTCGACCGAGTCCCACAGTTCGACCACGGCGAGCCGGGTCAGGCCGCTGTCGGCCAGCCGTTCCAGTTCCGGCACCAAGTCCTCGCGCAGGGCGCAGCACGCGCAGTCGTCGACCAGCGGTGCATCACCGCGGGAGAGGGTGCCGGAGGCGTCGCGGACGATCCGGAGCACGGTGCCGCCGCAGGCTCCGGCCAGATCGTGGTGCAGCGCCACGCTCCCCTGCACGGAACGCAGAAGGCGTTCGACGACTTCCTTGCGCGCATCGGCGTGCATCCCGGCGACGATCACGACGGGAAGCTGGTGCTCACGCGCCGCCATCGGGTTCCGTAGCGGCGCTGGAACTTCTCGACGCGTCCGGCGGTGTCGAGGACGCGGGCGGTGCCCGTGTAGAAGGGGTGGCTCGCGGAGGAGATCTCCACGTCGACCACCGGGTAGGTGTTGCCGTCCTCCCATTCGACGGTCTTGTCGCTGGTCATCGTGGAACGGGTGAGGAAAGCGGTGCCGGAGGCGGTGTCGCGGAAGACGACGGGCCCGTAGGCGGGGTGGATGCCGGGCTTCACGGCAGAAACCTTTCGACGGTGGGGCGGGGTTGCCGGGGGTCAGCGCTCTTCGCGGAAGTCGACGTGGCGCCTGGCGACGGGGTCGTACTTGCGCAGCACCAGCCGGTCGGGGTCGTTGCGCCGGTTCTTGCGGGTGACGTAGGTGAACCCGGTGCCGGCCGTGGAGCGGAGCTTGACGATCGGGCGGATCTCGTTGCGTGCCATGGCGCTACTATATGGGAATGGTTTCCATTTCCAATACAGGGACCCCCGCGCGAGAGGCGGCATCCATGTCGGCGCACTGCCAACTGACCGGCACCAAGCCGGGATTCGGCAACAACATCTCCCACTCCCACCGGCGCACCCCGCGCCGCTTCGACCCGAACATCCAGCACAAGCGCTACTGGCTGCCCAGCGAAGGGCGCCACGTCCGCCTGACGCTCAGCGCCAGGGCGATCAAGACGGTGGACGCGATCGGCATCGAGGCGGCCGTGGTCCGCATCCGCGCCCGAGGGGGGAAGGTCTGATGGCGAAGCGGAGCAAGATCGCGAAGAACGAGAGGCGCAAGGCGGTCGTAGAGCGCTACGCCGCCCGCCGGTTCGAACTCAAGGCGGTCATCCGCCGCCCGTCCTCCACCACGGCCGAACGCGAGGCCGCCCTGACGGAGCTGCGCCGGCTGCCGCGCGACGCCAGCGCCACCCGGGTGCGCAACCGCGACAGCGTCGACGGCCGCCCTCGCGGCCACCTGCGCAAGTTCGGACTGTCCCGCGTCCGCACACGGAAGCAGGCGCACGCGGGACTCCTGCCGGGAGTGACCAAGTCGTCCTGGTAGCCACACCCCACGCCCGCCCGACCCCCGGTCCTGCGCCATCCCCGGCGCACCGCGTCCCGAGAACCTGGTCGGCGCGCGCCGGGCAGCACCGCCCCGGGAAGAGCACCCCGTTCCACGGATGGCGCCACGTTCCGGCACGACTCGCATCGCATCCACCCACCAGAACAGGGAGTTTCACCATGGCCGTCCCCAAGCGGAAAATGTCCCGCAGCAACACCCGCCACCGCCGCGCCCAGTGGAAGGCGACCACGCCCCAGCTGGTACCGGTCACCGTCGACGGCGTCGTCCACCTGGTCCCGCAGCGGCTGGTGAAGGCGTACGAGCGCGGCCTCATCCACCCCGAGGGCTGAGTCCCTGACCTCGTACGACCGCCTGCCCGTGGCGGTGCTGTCGGGCCTCCTCGGCGCGGGAAGGACCACGCTGCTCAACCGCCTGCCGGGCGACCGCGAAGGCCTGCGGGTCGCGGTGATCGCCAACGACATGAGCGAGGTCAACATCGACGCCGCGCTCGTAAGGGGCGGCGAAGCGGCGCTCTCACGGACCGACGAGACGAGCGGCTGGTCGAGATGACCAACGGGGCCCCCGAGTGACCGGCCTGTGGTCCCAGGCCGGCGCCGTCGCCCGCACCGAACCCTCCGGCACCCGCGGACCCGACAGCGCACAGGGCCAGGAGCTGGTCTTCATCGGCGCCGGCCTGGCCGCGGGACCCGACCGGTCCGTGACCGAGGCGTCCCCCGGCTTCACGAGTCGCCCCGCCGCCGGACAGCCACGAAGGTGCTGAGCGTCAGGCGGGCGTCCGCGCCGAGCGCGATCACTTTGCGTGGCACGCCCTCCGGGGCCGACTCGGGTCATCCGCTAGACAGCGTGGTCGTCCTCCAGCATGTGGCGTCGTTCCTGTTCGCGCTTGGAATAGGCGGCTGCCCGGATGGCCTCGTCGCTCTCCAAGCCGGAGCCCAGCGCGCCGCCCACTGTCGCGGTCGAAGCGACGAACCACGACAACGTCCAGTAGTCGGTTGTGTCCAGCGGTTCTCGTGTCATGGAAGCGAACACCTGGTCATTGAGGATGAACAGCGCCCACACCACGTTGATGAGCAGCAAACCCGCGTAGCAGACCAGCACCCCGATCCCTACGGTCAGGACCGTCGACGCGTTGTAGAGCCTCGCCTTCTGCCTCGCCTCCGGCGAGCCCTCGGCCGAGCGATGCCACAGCTCCGCGTCTACGATCAGCCAGCCGATCATGAGCGCGACAGAGCCGACCATGGCGATCACGAGGCGTGGTGTGCTCAGGGCCTCGGCGAGGGTCCAGACGGTGGAGTTCACGGTGGCGACCGCTCCCGTGGCGAGTGCGGCCGCCAGAGCTTTCGACAGCCCCGGCACCAAGCGCCAAGGCCGGTTGGCGCGGACCATACCGAGGAGCACCCGTAGGTAACCGCGTGGCCCGCTGACGACGTACCGCAGGTCGGCGGTCTCCTCCTCACCGACCTGGCCCGGATGAACGGGTGTGAGACGACCGGCGAACGGCCCCGGATGCCGCTGCCTTCGCGGAGCCTCCTCAACACCGGTGTCATGCGGACCGGCCAAGCCGAGCACGGCTTCTTCCACGGCCCGCCGGGCCCTTGTCTGCAGGCGCAGACCCCCCAGAGAAGGAAGCGAGAGCAGCGCCAACCCGTGTTCGTGACTCAGGTCCACAACGACCTTGTGCCCGTGTGAGTGCAGCGGAAGGTCGGTGAGGGCCACGATGATGTCCCAGTCCTCCGCACTTCCGCGGTCCATGATCCGGCGCATCAAGGTGCGCGGGTCCTCGGTCCCCGCGGTGAAGGGCTCACTGATCACCTTGACGTCGAACCGCTGCCCCTGGCCCGACTTCTCGGCGAGCCGAGTGGACAGTCCCCGGGCCATGCGCTGCGCGATTTCCGTCGGCGCGTCCGGATCCGCAAGAAGGGCTACGACCGTAACGTCCTGGGGCGACGTATGCATGACCCGACCCTTCTCGTCGGCTACCTCCACGATCGCAGGTGCCCACAGGATGCCCTCGCGGCGACGTCGGCACTCCGCGCGACACGCTGTCGTCCCGCCGGCAGGTGCGGCCGATATGGGCTGCCCTCCCCCGCCCGGCTACACCGACTGCCCCGCCGCCGGCCGAGGCCCTTCAGGGCCCGCGGAGCGGACCAGGTTGCCCGTCACCCCCCGGTGCTCGTGCACGAAGCGAATCGCCATGGCCCCCTCCCCGGCGGCCGAGGCCACTCGCTTGACCGAACCGCTCCTGACGTCGCCGGCGGCGAAGACCCCCGGGAGGGTCGTCTCCAGCAGCAGCGGATGGCGGCCGAGCGAGTCCCACCGGGATGCGTCGGCCACCGCTTGTGCGTCGGCACCGGTGAGGACGAAACCCTTCTCGTCCAGGGCCAGCACGCCCTTGAGCCAGTCCGTGCGCGGCCGGGCGCCGATGAACACGAACAGCGCGGCGGACCGCAGCTCGCGGCGCTCACCGCTTGCGTTGTCCTCCACGATCAACGACTCCAGTTTCTCCTCCCCGCAGACGCCCCGGACCTCGGTGTGGAGCAACACCTCGATCTTCGGGTGCCGTTCCACCTGATCCACCAGGTAACGCGACATGTCCGCGTTGAGGTCGCCGCCCCGGACGAGGAGATGGACCCGGGACGCGTGGTTCGCGAGGAACAGCGATGCCTGCCCCGCGGAGTTCCCGCCGCCCACCACGGCGACCGGATCCGCCTGGCAGAGACTGGCCTCGTGGACGGTCGCCGCGTAGTAGACGCTGATGCCCTCCAGGCGGTCGATGTCGGGGACCTCTAGCCTGCGGTACCACACGCCCGAGGCGAGGACCACGGCGCCCGCCCGCGCGCTGGACCCGTCTGTGAAGGTGACGACGTACTCGCCGTCCTGCGGGGTGAGCCCCGTGACCTGGGCCGGCACCATGAGGCGGGCGCCGAACTTGTGGGCCTGGAGCACCGCGCGTTCGATGAGCTCGCCCCCGGAGACGCCCGACGGGAAGCCGAGGTAGTTCTCGATGCGGGACGAGGTGGCGGCCTGGCCTCCGGTGGCCACGGCGTCGACGGTGACCGTGGTGAGCCCGTCGGAGGCACCGTACACGGCGGCGGCGAGTCCCGCGGGGCCCGCACCGACCACCATCACGTCGCACCGCGCGGCATCCGGCGAGGGGGCGGGCAGCCCGATGAGCCGGGCGAGTTCGGCGTTGCTCGGATTGCGCAGCACCCGCTCGCCCTTCCAGAGGACCACCGGGGTCTCCTCAGGTCGGATCGAGAACCGGCGCAGCAGCGCATCGGCCTCCTTGTCCTTCTCCAGGTCCACCCACCGGTGGGGCAGCCGGTTGCGGGCCGCGAACTCACGCAGCCGCAACGTGTCAGGGGAATAGCACGACCCCAGGATCCGGAAGCCGGCACCGAGACCGATGAGCAGATACCTGCGGCCCAGGTAGGCGCGGAGGATCAGGTCACCGAGGACGGGGTCACGGTCGACCAGGGCGCGTTGCCGCTCCACCGGCACGGCCAGGATCTCGCCGGCCTGGCGCATCACCGCGGTGTCGAAGGCGGCTTGGCCCTCCAGCAGACCGAGTTCACCGAGGAACCTGCCGGGCCCGTGCACGGCCACCGTGCGCTCGTCGGGCCCACCGTGGTCGTGGAGGATCTCGACGGTGCCGCTGAGGATCGCGAGGAACTCCCGGAACGGCTCACCCTCGCGGTACAGCACCTCGCCCTCGGCGACCTGGCGGCGTTCACCGTGTGCGGTCAGGTCCTGGAGCTGCTCGGGTGTCAGACGCGGAAACGCCCCGTACCGGTCAGGTGTCTCACGGACCGCACCAGGGTTGTGCTGGGCCGTGCCCATCAGACCAGGGCCTCGTGGACGAAGCACCAGCGCCAGTCCTCTCCCGGCTGGAAGGACTGCACGACGGGGTGACCGACGCTCCCCGCGTGCCGCCTGGCGTGCTTGAGGGGCGAGGAATCGCAGCAGCCGACGTGTCCGCAGGTGAGGCAGAGGCGCAGGTGCACCCACGGGGAGTGCTCCCTGAGGCAGTCCTCGCAGCCCTCCGGCGTACGCGGCGTCACTGGGCGCACCATCGCCAGGTGCGGGTCGGAAATCGTGGCCATGAGGGTTCTCCTTCCGGGAATGGGACGCTCAGCCGCGGTCGTTCACCCTCCTGCGGCGGGTTGCCGGCCCGCCATCGCCTGCTCGACCCACGCGCGCAGAACGTGCGCGGGTGCCGCGCCGGCCTGCCGGGCGACCTGCTCGCCCTGATCCAGGACGAGAAGGGTCGGAACGGCCTGCACTTCGAACCGGCGGCTGAGCTGTGGATTCTTGTCGACGTCGACCTTGACGAGCTTGATCCGTCCGGCGAGGTCGCGGGCGACCTGTTCGAGGGCGGGGCTGACCATGCGGCAGGGGCCGCACCAGGTGGCCCAGAGGTCGACGACGACGGGTACGGAGGCGCGCTCGGCGACCTCGGCGAAGTCGTCGTCGCCGGCGTCCACGAGCCAGGGCAGGGGCTGCTTGCAGTGGCCGCACCTGGGCCGTCCCTCGGCGGCCACGGGAACCCGGTTGCCGCGACCGCAGTTCGGGCAGGTCACCGTCGTCGTCCGGGTGGTGTTCACGCCGCCCTCGCTTCCTGGATCCCCTCCTGCTGGTCGTAGGTGACCACCAGCTCTGCGTGCTCGGCGTCGACGCGCACCGTCGCACCGTCCTGGACGTCGCCGCGCAACAGGGCGCGCCCGACCAGCGTCTCGACCTCGTGAGAGATGTAACGCCGCAGCGGCCGAGCCCCGTACACCGGGTCGTAGCCCTGGTGGGCGATCAACTCCCTGGCCGCGTCGGTCAGTTCGACGGTGATGCGGCGTTCGGCGAGCCGCTGGCGCAGTTCGTCGAACTGCAGCTCCACGATCCGCTCGATCTGCCGCTCACCGAGCGGCTTGAACAGCACGATGTCGTCGA
This sequence comes from Streptomyces sp. NPDC086989, assembly GCF_044745505.1. Taxonomy (NCBI): domain Bacteria; kingdom Bacillati; phylum Actinomycetota; class Actinomycetes; order Kitasatosporales; family Streptomycetaceae; genus Streptomyces; species Streptomyces sp. NPDC086989. Next base: position 331,429 of record NZ_JBIVAL010000007.1, on the reverse strand, counting down.
CGCGGTTGAGGAACTCCGGGCGGAAGTGTCCGCGCAGCTCGCCCATCACCAGGGCGCGGGCTTCGGGCTTGATCTCACCCTCGGCGGTGGCGCCGTCGAGGAGGTGCTCGGAGCCGATGTTGGAGGTCATGATGATCACGGTGTTGCGGAAGTCGACGGTGCGGCCCTGGGCATCGGTGATACGGCCGTCATCGAGGATCTGCAGCAGAGTGTTGAAGACATCGGTGTGCGCCTTCTCGACCTCGTCGAACAGCACGACCGAGTACGGCTTGCGGCGTACGGCCTCGGTGAGCTGGCCGCCCTCCTCGTAGCCGACGTATCCGGGCGGTGCGCCCATGAGCCGGCTGACGGTGTGCCGCTCCTGGTACTCGCTCATGTCGAGCCGGACCATGCTCTCCTCGGAGTCGAACAGGGCCCGGGCGAGGGTCTTGGCCAGCTCGGTCTTCCCGACGCCGGTGGGGCCGAGGAAGATGAACGAGCCGATGGGCCGGCGAGGGTCGCGGATGCCGGAGCGGGCACGGATGATGGCGTCGGCGACGAGCTTGACGGCCTCGTCCTGGCCGATGACGCGCTCGCGCAGGATCTCGTCGAGGCGCAGCAGTTTCTCGCGTTCGCCCTCCTGGAGGCGGGCGACGGGGACGCCGGTCCAGGCGGCGACGATCTCGGCGATCTCCTCCTCGGTGACGACCTCGCGCAGCAGCCGGTTCTGCCCTTGTTTGGCGGCCAGTTGCTCCTCCTCTGCGGCGAGTCGGCGCTCCAGGTCCTGGAGGCGGCCGTAGCGGAGTTCGGCGGCGCGGTTGAGGTCGTAGGCGCGTTCGGCCTCCTCCGCCTCGAGCCGGACCTGCTCCAGTTCCTGGCGCAGCTCCTGCACACGGCGGATCGCCTGCCTCTCGGCCTCCCACTGGGCGTGTTTGGAGTCGGCCTCGGCGCGCAGGTCGGCCAGTTCCCTGCGCAGCTCTTCCAGTCGGGCTTCACTGGCGGGGTCGGTCTCCTTCGAGAGGGCGGCTTCCTCGATCTCCAGGCGGGTGACGCGGCGGGTGATCTCGTCGAGTTCGGCGGGCATGGAGTCGATCTCGGTACGCAGCCGGGCGCACGCCTCGTCCACGAGGTCGATGGCCTTGTCCGGCAGGAACCGGTCGGTGATGTAGCGGTGGCTGAGGGTGGCCGCGGAGACCAGCGCGGTGTCCTGGATCTTCACTCCGTGGAAGACCTCCAGGCGTTCGCGCAGTCCTCGCAGGATGGAGACCGTGTCCTCCACGCTCGGCTCGTCGACCACCACCTGCTGGAAGCGACGTTCGAGGGCGGCGTCCTTCTCGATGTGCTTGCGGAACTCATCGAGGGTGGTGGCGCCGATCATGTGGAGTTCTCCGCGCGCGAGCATCGGCTTGAGCATGTTGCCCGCGTCCATGGCTCCCTCGGCGGCACCCGCGCCCACGACGGTGTGCAGTTCGTCGACGAAGAGCAGGATGCGACCCTGGGCGGCGTTGACCTCGCTGAGCACGGCCTTGAGCCGTTCCTCGAACTCGCCGCGGTACTTGGCGCCGGCGACCAGGGAACCCATGTCAAGAGCGAACACGATCTTGTCGCGGAGTCCTTCGGGCACGTCGCCGCGGACGATGCGGTGGGCGAGACCCTCGACGATGGCTGTCTTGCCGACGCCCGGGTCGCCGATGAGGACCGGGTTGTTCTTGGACTTGCGGCTGAGGATCTGGGTGACCCGGCGGATCTCGGCGTCCCGGCCGATGACCGGGTCGAGCCTGCCGGCCCTGGCCTCCACGACCAGGTCGCGGCCGTACTTCTCCAGGGCTTCGTAGGCGACTTCAGGGTTGGCGGAGGTGACGCGCTGGTTGCCGCGGACCTGGGTGAGCGCGCTCAGGAACGAGTCCCTGGTGATGCCGGCCTCTTTGAGCAGACGCCCGGCCTTGGTCGAAGGGCCCTCCTCGGCGAGGGCGAGCAGGAGGTGCTCCACGGACACGTACTCGTCCTTGAGGCGTTTGGCCTCCCGTTCGGCGGCATCGAGCAGGCGGGCGAGGCGCTGGGTGACGAAGACCTGGCCCGGTGTGGCGCCGGGGCCGGTGACCTTCGGACGACGGGAGAGTTCCTCGCGCACGGCCTCGCGCAGTTCGTCCGGCGCGGTGCCGGCCTGCTGCAGCAACCTCGGGATCAGACCGTCCTCCTGATCGAGGAGTGCGAGCAGCAGGTGTTCCCCGTCGACCTCTGTCTGCCCCATGCTGACGGCCGCGGACTGGGCTTCCTGGAGGGCTTCCTGGGACTTCTGGGTGAGACGATTCATGTCCATGGGGGGTTTTCACTCCTCGTGCCGCGCTCTCGCAGGGCGGCTTCGAGCAGGCTGATGCGATCGAGCAGGTCGAGCACCAGGCCGATCGAGGCGTAGTTGAGGCAGAGTCCGGAGCGCAGCCGCTGGATGCGGGCGAGCACCGCCGGGGCCGTGGGGTCGAACACCAGGTGGCCCGCGGCGTCGCGGTCGGCGTCGACCAGTCCGAGGGCGACGAACCGGCGGATCAGGTCGGGGTGGAGGCCCGAGTGACGGGCCACGGCGTCCAGGGAGAGTCTGCGGACGGGCACGAGCGCGTACCGGACGGCCGTCTCGGCGGTGAGGCCTGTGCCCGTTCGTACCGGACGGTCGCCCATGCCGGCCCGGCCGATGCCTGCCGCTCGCGCGGGTCGGTCGTTCATCGTGTCCTCCTGGGGTCGAAGGAGGAGGTGGCGGCGAGTTCCTCGAACAGTTCGCGCTCCCGGTCGCCCAGGGTGGGCGGCACCATGACGCGGAGTTCGGCGTACAGGTCGCCGTCGGCGCCGCGCGGGTTGGGCATGCCCTCGCCGCGCAGCCGCAGTCGCCGACCGCTGGACGAGCCCGCGGGCACGGTGACCTTGGCCGTGCCACCGCCAGGGGTGGGCACGGGCACGGTCGCACCGAGAGCCGCTTCCCAGGGGGTGACGGGGACCTGGACGTGGACATCGCGGCCGGCCAGCCGGAACTGTGGGTGGGGCCGGATGCGCACCCGCAGGTACAGGTCGCCTCCGGGGGCGTCACCACTTCCCTTGCCACCCTCCCCCGCCAGCCGGATGCGCTGTCCGTCGGTGACGCCCGGCGGCACGTTGACCTCGTACTGCCGCGGCTGCCCGGTGGGCCCGGCGAGCGTGACGGTGCGACGGCCGCCCCTGAACGCCTCCTCCACGGTGAGCGGCAGCTCGGCCTCCTGGTCGGCTCCCGGTACACCGCCGCGGGTGGCGCCTGCTCCGAAGAACGAACCGAACAGGTCCTCGATGTCGATGTCCTCCGCTGCGAAGTCGTCGCCGAAGCCGGTTCCGTACCGGACCCGGGGGCCGCCCGCGCCCGCGGTCCTCCGGGCGCGGAAGCCGCCGCCCGCGCCGGCCGCGACCCGTTCGTCGAAGTCCTCGGGGATCTTGCGGAAGTCCTCGCCGAAGCGGTCGTAACGGGCCCGGGTCTTCGGGTCCGACAGGACGCTGTACGCCTCGTTGAGGTCCTTGAAGCGTTCCTCCGCACCCGGGTCCTTGTTGACGTCGGGGTGGTATTTGCGGGCGAGCTTGCGATATGCCTGCTGGATCTCGTCCTGGCTCGCGGTTCGCGGCACGCCCAGCACCTCGTAGAAGTCCCGTGCCATCGCCGCTCACTCCCGCTTCGCGACGGTCACGGCGGCGGGCCTGAGCTGCCGTTCGCCGTCCCCGTAGCCCGGGCGCAGCACGTCGACGACCGTGCCGGGCGAGGCGTCGGGGTCCTGGACGACGCCGATCACCTCGTGCCGGGCCGGGTCGAACGCGACGCCGGTCTCCGCGTGCCGCGGGTAGCCGAGCAGTTCGAGGACGTTCACCGCCTGGTCGCGGACCGCCTGGACGCCCTCCACGATGGCACCGGGATCGGCGCCGGCATGGGTCAGGGCGAGTTCGAGGTTGTCCAGGACGGGCAGGAAGGCGGCGGCCGTCCTGGAACGCTCGGCCGTCCGCTCCCGCTCCAGTTCCCTGGCGTGGCGCTTGCGCAGGTTGTCGAGGTCGGCGAGCGCGCGCCGCCAGCGGTCCTCCAGTTCCCTGAGCTCGGCCGTGTACTCGTCCTCGGACGGTGCGGAGCCGCCGCCGGCCGCGCCGAGGCCGGGTTGCTCGTCCGTGGCAGGCCCCCGCCCCGCCGGCGGGTCCGAGCGCGGCAGATCCTCGGGGGGAGGGCCTCCTACGTCGCCCTCCGAGGCCGGACCGGTGTGCTCGGCCACGGCCGGGTCGGGTTCCTTGGGGTGGATGGGCATGGCGGTTCCTCAGGCCTTGTCGAACTCGGCGTCGATGACGTCGTCGTCACCGTCACCGCCCGTCGTGGGACCGCCGGTGGTGGGGTCCTGCCCGGGGCCGCCCGTGTCGGCGGCGGCGCCCTGGTGGGCCGCCAGCCCGGCGAGCAGTTGCTGGAGTTCGGAGGTCAGAGGCCGCACGCGCTCGATGCCCGCCTCTTCCTTGACCGCCGCCCGTGCATCGGATACGAGCATTTCGGCGCGTGCCCTTTCGTGCGCGGGGGCCGCGTCGCCCAGTTCCGTGAGGAGCTTCTCGACCTGGTAAGCGACGGCGTCGAGCTCGTTGCGGGCGTCGACGGCCTCGCGGAGCGCCTGGTCCTGGCCCTGGTTGCGCTCGGCCTCCTGGACCATGCGTTCGACTTCAGTGCGGTCAAGGTTGGAGCTCTCGCTGATGGTGATGCCCTGTTCCTTGCCGGTGTCCTTATCGCGAGCCGTGACGTTGAGGATCCCGTTGGCGTCGATGTCGAAGGTGACCTCGATCTGTGCTTCGCCCCGCGGCGCCGGCCGGATGTCGGTGAGCTGGAACCGCCCCAGCGCCCGGTTGTCGGCGGCCAGCTCGCGCTCGCCCTGGAGGACGACGATGTCGACGGCGGGCTGGTTGTCCTCGGCGGTGGAGAAGGTCTCGGAGCGGCGCACCGGGATGGTGGTGTTCCGCTCGATGATCTTCGTCATCACGCCGCCACGTGTCTCGACACCCAGCGACAGGGGGGTGACATCGAGCAGCAGGACGTCCTTGACCTCGCCCTTGAGCACCCCGGCCTGGATCGCGGCGCCCAAGGACACCACCTCGTCGGGGTTGACGCTCATGTTGGGTTCCTTGCCGCCGGTCAGCCGGCGGACCAGGGCCTGAACGGCGGGGATGCGAGTGGAGCCGCCGACGAGGATGACCTCGTCGATGTCGCTCTCGCCGACCTTGGCATCGGTCATGGCCTGCTGGACCGGTCCGAGGCACCGCTCCACCAGGTCGCCGGTGATCTGTTCGAAGGTGGACCGCATGATCGAGTCGGTGAGGTGCTTGGGGCCCGCGGCGTCGGCGGTGATGAACGGCAGGCTGACCTGCGTCTGCGTCACCGAACTCAGCTCGGTCTTGGCCTTCTCCGCCGCCTCGAACAGTCGTTGCAGCGCCTGCGGGTCCTTGCGGAGGTCGATGCCGTTCTCCTTCTGGAAGTCGTCCGCGAGGTGGTCCACCAGGCGCCGGTCGAAGTCGTCGCCGCCCAGGTGGCTGTCACCGGCGGTCGAGCGCACCTCCACCACGCCGTCGCCGACGTCGAGGATGCTCACGTCGAAGGTCCCGCCGCCCAGGTCGAAGACGAGGACGGTCTCGTGCTGCTGCTTGTCCATGCCGTAGGCGAGGGCTGCGGCTGTCGGCTCGTTGATGATCCGCAGCACCTCCAGTCCGGCTATCCGACCGGCGTCCTTCGTGGCGGTGCGCTGGGCGTCGTTGAAGTAGGCGGGCACCGTGATGACCGCCTCCGTGACCCGTTCCCCCAGCTGCTTGGAGGCGTCCTCGGTGAGTTTGCGCAGCACCTGGGCGCTGATCTCCTCAGGCGCGTACAACTTGTCGCGCACCTTGAAGCGGGCCGCCCCGCCGTCGCCCTCGACGACGTCGTAGGCGACCGCCCTGGCCTCGTCGGAGATCTCGTCGAAGTGCCGGCCGATGAACCGCTTGGCCGAGTAAATGGTCCCCTTGGGATTGAGAATCGCCTGGCGCCGGGCCATCTGGCCCACCAGACGCTCGCCGGTGTCGGTGAAGGCCACTACAGACGGTGTCGTGCGGTTGCCCTCGCTGTTGGGCACCACGGACGGCTCGCCGCCCTCCCACACAGCGATCACCGAGTTCGTGGTACCCAGGTCGATACCCACTGCCTTGGCCATGAGAGATCTCCGTCCTGGTGCGGCGGTCCTGCGCCGACTCTCCGGATCACGTTCGTGCTTCCAGAGCGTGTCCAGGGTGGCTGGCCGGTGGGTTTCGCGCCTGCTCCTGACGAGCCAGAAGTGCACGGGCCCGGTAGCCCCGCGAGTGCGAGAGAAAATCTGGACATCTCGGATGAGCCGCCCCCGAGTGGGTAGAGGTGCAGACGATCGCCTCCCCGGGTTCCGGGGAGAACGGAGCGAACGCATGGCTGTCAGCCGGGCACACAGCGTGTACGGCCGCTGCTCCGACCGGGAGGGCAGCCTCCCGACGGGTGGCGCCGGGCGGCATCCCGTGCATGCACGGAAGGGGCTGCGCCCACCCGCCACGAGCCCGGTCGACCGTGCCCTCCACCAGGTGGAGGTGCTTTCCCGCGCCCTGTCCGAAGCCCCTGACGAAGGCGAGATCCTGCGCCTGGCCATGCACCACATAGCCACCGCCGGGCCGTACCGTGCCGAAGCCGGATACCTCGAGGTGGACGGTGACCTAGTCCCCAGTCCGCGGAACGGCCGGACCCACGCCGCGTCCGTGGACCGGAGGGTCAGGGAGCTGGAGGGGCAGGACGGCCCTGTGACCGTACCCGGCAGGCCCTGGGGCTGGGCCCTGGGGCTGCGCGGGCGGGAGAGACTTCACGGGTACCTCGTGGTGACCTCCCCAGCCCGCCCCACGGGGGCCCAGCGGTCCCTGCTCTCCACGCTCGTCTGGCATACCGCCGCTGCTCTCTCAGTCGCCTTCGCGCAGCGCCGCCAACGCGAGGACGCGCTGGAGCTCCACCGGGTCAGGGAGGAACGCACCACTCTTCAGCAGCAGCTGATCTCCGTGGTGGCTGAGCTGGGGTACCAGCGGGCCGTTCATGCGCTCATGGCCGACATCGCCGCCTCCGGCGGCGGTGCGGAGGCCACCACCCGCGCACTGCACGAGCTCACCGGACTTCCGGCACTGGTCGAGGACCGCTTCGGCCGGCTGAAGTCCTGGTCAGGTTCCGGCCGGCCCGACCCTTACCCGGAACCGGATCCCGTGCGCCAGAACGACATGCTGCACGCCGTCGCCCGGGAGGTCGGACCCGTACGGATCAAGGACCGGCTGATCGCCCTGGTCCGCCCACACGGCGAGATCCTGGGCGTGCTGGCACTGGTCGACGCCCTGGACGAGGCCGACGAGCACACCGTGTTCGCGCTCGAACACGCCGCCACGTCGCTCGCCCTGGGGCTGGCACACCTGCGCAACCTGGCCGAAGTGGAGCTGAGGCTGCACCGCGAGCTGGTCGACGACCTCCTGGCGGGGACGGACGCCGCGAGCGCCTACGCCCGGTCCGAGGCAGTCGGACACGACCTGCACCGCAGCCACTACGTCGTCGTCGTGGAGTGGTCGAACCGGACCGCGGACGATGCGTTCGCCCGGACCGTGGGCCGGGCGGCCTCTGCCGTCGGCATGCGCTCGCTGCTGACCCAACGCTCCGACCACATCGTCCTGGTCGTTGACGACAGGCCGCACGGTTGCGCGCTGCACGAGGCGCTCGCCCGGGAGACCGGAACACGGTCCGGGACGATCGGGGTGAGCGCCCCTTCCGACTCCGTGCCCGACATCCCCCACCGCTACCAGGAGGCTCAGCGCGCCCTCGAAGTGCGCCGCAATTCTCGCGAGCGGTACGGCACGACCTTCTTCGACGAGCTCGGCCTGTACCGCATCCTGGGACCCGGCGCCGATCGCCAGGAACTGGAGACGTTCGTCCACGAGTGGCTCGGGCGGCTCATCGACTACGACTCCCGGCATCACGCGGCCATGGTGGAGACCCTCTCCCGCTACTTCGACTGCGGCGGCAACTACGACGAGACCGCCGGATCCCTCGCGATCCACCGCAGCACGCTGCGCTACAGGCTGCAGCGCATCCGCGAGATCAGCGGCAACGACCTCGCGAACGTCGAAGACCGGCTCAACCTCCAGGTGGCGACCCGAGTGTGGAGGATCGTGCTGGGCGGCCGTGAACCAGGAGAGCCCGGGTCTCAAGGTCGATCTGCTGAGCCTCTCCGGTAGGAACGACCACGACGGGAACGCGAGCGCCGGGCGCGCTGACGATCTCAGGCCGCTCGGCGACCACCGGTCGCAGACCGCCCGTGAGGCCGAGCACGGACAGCCCGGCGCACACCTCTTCGCGTACCTCGGGCTGGTCCTCACCGATCTCACCCGTGAAGACCAGGGCGTCCAGACGGCTCAAGGATGCCGCCATCTCGGCGATGCCCCGACGGCAATGGTGGGTGAAGACGTCAAGGGCCAGTGCAGCACGCTCGTCGCCCGCCGCCCGGCTGCGGACCAGGTCGCGCGTGTCGCCCGAAGTGCCGGAGAGGGCGAGCAGACCGGACCTGTGGTTCAGAGCGTCTTCGATCTCGTCCGCTGACACGTTCTTGCGTTTCAGCAACCACGTCAGGGCGCCAGGGTCGAGGCTGCCGCTGCGACGACTCATCACCAAACCCTCCAAGGGCGTGAAGCCCATCGTCGTGTCGACACTGCGCCCCTCGAGCACGGCGCAGGCGGAGCAGCCGCCGCCCAGGTGCACCATCACCAGCTGCAGCTGCTCAGGGCGGCGACCGAGGAGTTCAGCGGTCCGGGCCAGCGCCCAGGCGTAGGACAGACCATGGAAGCCGTAGCGGCGCAGTCCATACGCCTCGCGCCAGCCGGCGGGTACGGCGTACTCCCGTGCGGCAGCTGGGAGACCGGCGTGGAACACCGTGTCGAAGCAGACCACGTGCGGAACTTCGGGCAGCAGCTCCCGAGCCGCGTCCACAACGGTCAATGCCTGCGGGACGTGCAAGGGCGCGAGTTCTGCCAGCCGGTCCAAACGGACACGCACATCGTCGTCGAGCACGGTGTGGCTGCGCATCTGCGAGCCGCCGTGGACGATGCGGTGACCCACGGCTGTGGGAGCCGGCCCTTCCCCCAACAGCTGCCGCAGCGATCCGAGTGCGCCTTCGCCGGGAGGAGATTCGCTGTGGTGTTCGTTGAGGACCTCACCGCCGTCCCCGAAGACCGTCAGACGCAGACTCGACGAACCCGCGTCCGTCACTAGTACCCGGCTGATTCGTGTTCGCACACACCGACCCTCTCCCTCGTCCGCAACGGCACTGAGTACCCGATCCGACCACCCGGGAAACGGAACAGTCCGCGGGACACGTCCAGGGGATGCTGCGGCGGGTCTGATCGCGCCGGGACCGGGTGGGACCGGAGAATGCTCGCAGCCGGCCTGGCGGCCTCCTTCGGGGTGCGTAGGTTCGTCAACGCGCTGCTGCTCAGCATCTGGTTCATCGTCGCCGTCGGACTCGCGTACACCTTCCACCACGCGGCCCACGTCACCAGTCACACCTGGGCCCAGGCCCTGGTCTGGGCCGGAGGGTCGGCGCTGTGGATCGCGCTGACGTTCACCGAGTGGCTGTTCCGGGGCCGTCGTCCCGGCGGGGATTCCCGGCTCGGGGACCGCCGAGCCCCTCCCGCGTCGGCAACGCCAGAAGCGGAGGGCTGTGTGCGGTCACCTCAAAACAGCCCGGGTTCACAAAGAACAGCAGGTCAACGGACCCTTCCTCTGGGCTTCAGGTGGGTCGGGGGGAGCTGCGGGGCGGGAATCGGAGGGCCGTCGTAGCCCTTTACCTCGCCGTATCGGGAGCCGTTCATCCAGTCTTCTCGGGCCTGGGCGATCTCGTCGTGGGAGCGGCCGATCCAGTTCCAGAACATCACGATCTCCTCCTCGAACGGCTCGCCGCCCAGCAGCATCAGGCCCGCGTCCGAGGTCGCGCGCAGGGGGAGGTCCGTGCGGCCGCAGCCGAGGTAGAGCATGGAGCCCGGGAGGACCGGTACGCCGTCCACGTGGGCCTCGCCCGACATCGACAGCACCGCGTACTCGAAGTCCGGGTCCAGCGGGAGCCGGGTTTCGGTGCCCGCCGCGAGGGCCAGGTCGGCGCCGACGATCGGGCTGTACGCCGTGCCCGGCGAGGCCGCCGTGTCCAGGGTGCCCAGGATGACCGTCGCGGTCAGGCCCGGCGCCGTCACCTGCGGGAGCTCCGCGTGGTGCTGGAAGTGGGGGTCGACGTTGCGGTGGGCCTCGGGGAGGGCCACCCACAGCTGGGCCCCGTGCAGGATCCGGCCGTGCGGGCGGGGGCTCTCCTCGGAGTGGCTGATGCCTCGGCCGGAGGTCATCAGGCCGAGCTCGCGCGGGCGGATCGTCTCCAGGCTGCCGACGCTGTCGCGGTGGAGCACCTCGCCGTCGTGGAGCCAGCTCACGGTCTGGAGCCCGCTGTGGGGGTGCGGGGCGACCTGCATGCCGGGCTCGCCGGCGATGTCGTCCGGGCCGTAGTGGTCCACGAAGCACCAGGCGCCCACCATGCGGCGGCCCAGGTTCGGCAGAAGCCGGCGGACCTCGGTGGACTCCCCGAGCTGGACCGTGCGCGGGCTGAGGAGCTCACGGACGGGTTCGGCCACGACGAAGCCGCGGCCGCCGCAAGCGGAAAGAGCGGGCTGGCGATCGAGATTGCTCATACCCCCCAACCTAGTACGCGCGCCGGTGCCGCGTTCGGTGGAATGCCCGGCCGCCGTCCCGTGTTGGAGGGGGCGGACACAGCACCGGAACACCATCCGGGCACCACCCCGACGGCGGAAGGGACGCGATGAACGCGCCGACGACCTACTTCGAGCACGGGACGGCAGCCGAGCGCTGGGAGCGGGCCCGGCTCTTCTTCGATGCGAAGGAGTACGCGACGGCCGCGCGCATCCTGCACCCGCTGGCCGAGGAGGCCCCCGAGCAGCTGGCGCCGCGCCTGCTGCTGGCCCGCGCCTACTACCACTCCGCCCAGCTCTCGCGCGCCGAGCAGGAGCTCCGCGCCATCCTGGAGCGCTGGCCGGTGGAGGACTACGCGCAGCTGATGCTCGGCCGGACGCTGGAGCGCCGGGGCCGGGCCGCCGAGGCCGCCCCGTACCTGCGGCTCGCCGCCGCCATGGCCGGCGAGTTCCCCGAGTAGGCGGACAAAAGGCGGCGCCGTGCCGGGCCGGGCGGCCGCCTCGGTTAGCCTGGGGGCACGATGAACCGTCTGACCACGCCTTTCGGCTCCTACGAGCTCACCCGTTTCCCCGAAGACCCGCGCGACCAGCTCCGAGCCTGGGACGCGGCCGACGAGTACCTGCTGCGCCACCTCGACTCCGGTACGGGGGAACGCGGCCCGGTGGACCTGGCCGGCGCCGGGCAGATCACCATCCTCGGGGACCGGTGGGGGGCGCTGACGACGGCGCTGGCCGCGTACCGCCCGACGCAGATCACCGACTCCTACCTGGCCCGGGCCGGCACCGCCGCGAACCTGGACCGCGCCGGCATCGGCACCGCCAAGCAGACGGTGCGGCTGCTGACCACCCAGGACCCGCCGCCCGAGCGGATCGACGTACTCCTGGTCCGGGTCCCGAAGAGCCTGGCGCTGCTGGAGGACCAGCTGTACCGGCTGGCGCCGCACGTGCACGCGGGCACGGTCATCGTGGGCACCGGCATGGTCAAGGAGATCCACACCTCCACCCTGAAGCTCTTCGAGAAGATCCTCGGCCCGACCAGGACCTCGCTCGCCGAGAAGAAGGCCCGGCTGATCTTCTGCACCCCCAGTGCCACGTCGACGCGGGCGGTCGACCCGTGGCCGGTCACGTACACCCTGGACGAGGAGGCGGGCTCGGGCGCCGGCCTGACCGCCGTCAACCACGCCGGGATCTTCTGCGCGGACCGGCTCGACGTCGGCACCCGCTTCTTCCTCCAGAGCATCCCGACCAACACCGACGGCGCCCGGGTCGTGGACCTCGGCTGCGGCAACGGCATCGTCGGCACGGCCGTCGCGGTCGCGGACCCGCGCGCGGAGATCGTCTTCACCGACGAGTCGTACCAGGCGGTTGCCTCCGCCAAGGCCACGTTCCGCGCCAACGTCCACCGCGAGCGCGAGCGGGCCGACTTCCTCGTCGGCGACGGCGTGGCCATGCTGGACCCCGGTTCGGTCGACCTGGTGCTCTGCAACCCGCCGTTCCACTCCCACCAGGCGACGACCGACGCGACGGCGCTGCGGATGTTCGCGCAGTCCCGCAAGGTGCTGCGGCCGGGCGGTGAGCTGTGGGTGGTCGCCAACCGCCACATGGGCTACCACACCCACCTGCGCCGCCTGTTCGGCAACAGTGAGGTCACGGCGAGCGAGCCGAAGTTCGTGGTGCTGCGCGCGGTCAAGCGGGACGAGCGCTCACGCCCCGTGTGACCTGCTCGTATACCCGCCGGTACGGCCCGCGGTACGCCCTGCGCCCGGCCTAGACTCGGCCGCGTGAGCAGCCCGGTGCGAAATGACGGTACGGACGAAGGCGCGGACGGCGGTGCGGACGGCGGTGTGAACGGCGGTGCGCACCGCGCGCGCTACCGTCGCGAGGAGCTGGCCAGCGCAGCCGGCGTCAAGGTGCGCAACCTGCGCTACTACCAGGAGCGCGGGCTGCTCCCGCCGCCGCGCCGCGAGGGCCGGATCGCCTGGTACTCCGCGGACCACCTGACCCGGCTCCGGCTGATCAGCGATCTGCTGGGGCGCGGGTACACCGTCAACGGGATCGCCGAGCTGCTGCACGCGTGGGATGCGGGCGGCGGCCTGTCCCAACTCCTGGGCCTGGAGCGGGCGATGACCCGCGACTGGGTACAGGACGAGCCGGTCACGATGACCCTTGCCGAGCTGCGCGAGCTGTTCGGCCCGGCGGCGACGGCCGAGGACACCCGGCGGGCCGCGGAGCTGGGGTACGTACGGATCGAGGGCGGCCGGGTCACGCACCAGAGCCGGCGGCTGCTGGAGGCGACGCTCACGCTCGTGCGCCAGGGCGTGCCGCTGGCGGAGGTCCTCGACGCGGGGGGCTTCGTACAGGCTCAGGCGGCCGCGCTCGCCGACCGGTTCGTCGGACTGTTCCGGCGGCATGTGGTCGGCCCGGACGGCCTGGAGCACCTTTCGGCCAGTCAACTGGATCACATCTCGGAAGCCGCGGCGGCGCTGCGGCCCGTGGCGGGCGAGGTCGTGGCCGCGGAGTTCGCCCGGGCCATGGCCCGGCGGGTGGAGGCGGAGGTCGCCGAACTGCTGCGCACTGAGCAGTGACCGACGGGTAGGAGTCGGCCGAAAGGGTACGGTCGAACAACCTTGCCAACCCCCATTGGCACTCTTACATTCAACTCGTCGGTAACAACGGTGCACAGCCGAAATAAGGGACGATCTCATGGCAGATTCCCCCAACTTACCGGATCCCTCCGCCCCGCCCGGCAGAGACGACGAAGGAGGCGGCCGCGTCCGCTGGCGCCGTTTCGCCGTCCTGACAGTCCCCGCCGTGGCCGTCACCGCGGGCCTGGGCATCGCCCTCGCGCAAGGTGTGCTCGCCGCCTCGTTCGCCGTGTCGGGCCAGCAGTTCAAGGTGTCGGCGGCGAGTCTGGAGGGCGAGGGCTTCGCCCAGTACGGCAGCGTCGACGTCAACGCCCGCGAGGAGCTCATCCCCGTGGCGGTCACCGCCATCAAGGAGGCCAAGCTCCACAGCCTCTGCCAGTCGGTGGTCACCACGCTCCCCGTCGTCGGCGACATCTCGCTCAACCTCACGGCCGGCGACAAGACCCCCGTCGAGGCCAGCAACCTGTTCGTGGACGCCACCCAGCTGTCCGGCAACGCCGTCTTCACCAACATCGAGATCGGCCGTGACGCGTCCACCCTCGACAAGGGGCCGGCGGAGGCCGTCGGCATGCAGGACCTGTTCGCCCAGCAGGCGGACACCGTCAGCATCACCGATCTCCACCAGACGGCGTGGGCGACGAACGCGGGCACCTTCAAGCTGTCCGGGCTGAGCATGAACATCAGCAAGGGCAAGAAGGAATGCTTCTGAGCCGCTGGCGGCGGTGGCGGCGGGGCAGGCCCTTCTGGGGAGGACTCTTCGCCGTCCTCGCCGGGGCGGAGATCTGCATCCTGCCGCTCGCTCCGCTGAAGGTGATGCTCCAGCAGGGCATCGCGGGCATCCCGTCCGTCCTGATGGGCGTCGTCATGATCGTGCTCGGCCTCACCGCCTGGTTCTCGCCGGCGCAGCGCAGCCTCGCGGGTGTCCTCACCACGCTCGTGGCCACCGCCGCGCTGGTCATGTCGAACCTCGGCGGGTTCCTGGTCGGCACGCTGCTCGGGATCCTCGGCGGCGGGCTGATGTTCGCCTGGCAGCCGCACGCCGCCGCACGCCCCTCGGCTGCACCGCACGGCCCCGCACCGCACTCCCCCGCACCGCAGCCGCCCGCACCGCCGCACTCCGCCTGACCGCCGCGGTCCCCGCACCACCGCACTCCCGTACCACCGCAGTCCCGTTCCACCGCAGTCCCCCACACCCACCGGCTCCAGCCCGCACCCCCGATCCCCAAGGAGCGCCACCCATGAGCCGCACCTGTACCGCATTCGCCCTCGGCCTCGCCGCCGCCGGAGCGCTGTCGGTGGCCTCGGTCACCGCCCCCGCCACCGCCACACCCTTACCGCTGGCCGGGTCCACCACCGTCACCCCGGCCGGACACTCCTTCAAGGCCACCCTCAGCGGCAAGGCCACCCTCAAGGCCGGTTCCGTGACGGTGACCTGTTCGGTCTCCGTCTCCACCGGCACGGTCCCGGCCGCCCCCGGGAACCAGAACGCGGCCGGGCCCGTCTCGTCGCCGATCTCGGCGCCGACGTACAGCTCGTGCACCTCCAGCATCCCGGGCGTGACCCCGACGGTCACCACCAGCGGTTCGTGGTCGGTGTCGATGCAGGACGGATCCCCGATCACCGCCACCATGACCGTCCCGGTCGGCGGGCTCGTCGTGCACACGACCGGCCTGGCCACCTGTACGGTCACCGCGGCTCCGTCCGCCCCGGCGAACGTCGCCGGGAGCTGGGTGAACGGCGCACCGCCGAGCCTGACCTTCACCAACGCCGCGGTGCCGGTCACGGTCACCGGCGGGTTCGGCTGCCCGACCAGCGCGACCTCGTCCACCTTCAACGCCGTGTACAAGGTCACCGACACGACGGACCCGGCGCAGCAGATCACCGTCGGCCCCTGACGGGCGCCGGCGACCCGCGTACGAGGAGGCCCGCCGGCCCCGGAGCGATCCGGGGCCGGCGGGCCTTTCGCCGTCACGGGTCTCAGCGGTGGGCCGGGAACTCCACCACCTGCTGGTACGTGGGCCGGTTCTGCCAGTTGATCTGCGGATGACTCAGGCCGCCCACCGGACGCTGCACGATCGAGTCCGCGCACCACTGGTTGCCGGCCGCGCAGGTGCCGTCGGCCGGGTACACGTCCGCCACAGGGGCCGCGGCGGCCTGCTTCAGCGTGGCCGCGACGGCGTCCCGGCACGCGGACAGTGAGCCGCCGCCGCAGTACATACGGGCCAGCGGACCGGCGACCGGGTGTCCGAGCACCGCGCGCAGGTCCTTGTCCGCGTAGCTCCACCAGCCGTACTGGAACGCCGATCCGGCGTGTGAACCCGTGGGGCCGTGGCCCGCGTTGGGCGCCTCGTCGACGCTGAGGGAGGCCCGCAGGGCGTCGTAGAGCGGGGCGCCGAGGCCCGGTTTGAACTCGGCCTCGATCAGCAGCGGCCACCAGGCGTCCATGATGCGGATGGCCTCGGCGTGCGCGTACGTCTTCGAGCCCTGCGCGGTCTCCTTGCGCCGGGCGCCGGCCGCCTGCCAGGCGGCGAGCTTGTCGGCAGCGGCGGCCACCGCCGGGTCGGTGAGCGGGGCGCTGCGCAGGACGGCGAGCAGTTCGGGCAGCAGGTTCTCGGCCCGCAGGTCGGTGACGGCCGCGTCCGCCATGGCCTGGGTGAGCTTGGCACGGGTCACCCCGCCGGCGGCGACGAGCGGTTTGACGCGCCGGTCGAGGAGGTCGCCCCGGTGCACGGAGCCCATGCCGAAGCCGGCCGCACTGTAGTCGTCGGCCTGCTTGTTGTTCCAGCTGACGTAGTAGTCCTGCCCGATGGACTGCGGGTGCTCGGCGGGCGGGGTGTAGGCGGCCGTGTTGGCGGTGGGGTCGAACCCCTGCCATTCGTACTGCCGCTGCGCCGCGATGGGCAGCGCGGCGTCCACCGAGGCCGGCCGGACCGGGTTCAACCCGCTGTTGTAGTAGGCCGCCTCGCGCGCGTCGGCGTAGAACCAGTTGAAGGCGTACCCGATGTGCTGGGCGGCCTGCTGGAAGGTCCGGGCGTCCGTCACGTACGAGGGGTCGTTGAGCATCTGGAAGCCGATGATCGAGTCGGCCTCGTGGCGGTACGTGGAGCGCAGCGCGGTGTAGGCCACGGGTTTGCCCGAGACGGTGGCGCGGTGGGTGACGATGCCGTAGTTCGTCCGCCAGACCTGCATCCGGTACGAGCCGTTCGGTGTCGGGTCGGCCACCGAGGACTTCCAGGCGTTGGTGCGCTCCAGTTTCTCCATCGGGGTGCAGGCGCCGTGGTAGAGGTACGAGGCGCTGGCGGTGGTCGGTGTGCCGCCGCCGGGCTCGCAGAGTTCGACGGCGAAGGTGTCGGTGATGTCCTGCCCGGCCGAGGTGGCGCTCCAGGCGTAGTCCTGGCCGCGGCCGAGCTGGACGTACATGCTCACACCGGCAAAGGAGGCGCCGCGGGCGCTGATGTCCGGGCCCTGGATCTCCTGGAGCATGAGGAGCTGGGGTGCGAGGTAGCCGGTCTGCGGACCGAACACGGCGACGGGGTGGCCGCTCGCGGTCTTCGCCCCCGAGACGAGCAGGGCGTTGGACATGCTCTGCTTGACCGGCTTGGGCGGGTTGGCGGCGGCCGGGGTGGCCGCGGCGCCCGTACGGTCGTACACGAGCTGCTCGGCGGTGACCGAGCCCGGGTCCGGGAGGGCGGCGCCCTGCGGGTTCGCGGGCTTCTGCGCGTACGGGAAGGACGTGCCGTCGTGGACGGTGAGCACGGCTTCGGGGTCGTTGCGTTCGCGGAAGGACTCCCAGACCCGGGTGCCCTCCTCCAGGCCGTACTGCCGCTGCGCGGCGAGCAGGGAGAGCGCGGCCTGCACCTCGCCGCCGCCTCCGCCGCCGAACAGCCCGCCGACGACGGAGGCGAGGGCGATCAGGTCGGTGACCTTGAAGGGCTGGATCTCGCCAGCGTTGGTGATCGAGTCGATGTGACCGGTGAGGACGTATTCGCCGGGGAAGTAGCGGCCGTTCTTGGACTGGACGCGGTAGGCGTTGATGCCGTCCACGTAGGCCTGCGCGTCCTCCATCGCGAGGCGGCCGCGGTCGCCCTCGGTGGTGCGGATCCGGTCCACCTGGGCCTGGAGGTCGGCCTCGGTGTACGGGGCCTGCGGCCAGAACTGCTGTTCCAAGCCCTGGTTGGCGAGGGCGCCGCCGGCGAAGGGGGTCAGGTCGCCCCGGCCCACGTGGCGGAACAGGTCCATCTGCCAGAGCCGGTCCTGGGCGGCGGCGAAGCCCGCGCCGAAGGAAGTGCCGTAGCGGGTGGTGCCCTTGATGTGGGGGACGCCCGTCTTCTTGTCCCGGGTGATCGTGACGTCGGAGCGCGGGCTGGAGGTGGACTCGACCTGGTCCGCCGGGACGCCGAAGGAGGCGTCGTTGAAGAAGTCTTCGACCTTGGCGTCGGTGAGGCTGGGATACCCGGCCACCAGGGAGTCGTACCGGGCCAGTTGGTCGGAGGCGTGGGCCGGCATCGTGCCGAACGCCTTGTGCAGCAGGATCTGGGCGAGGGTCGCGTTGCCGTTCTGGCCGGGCGGCAGGATGTCCGCGCACTGGCCGCCGCAGTAGTCGGCGACGGTCAGTGGCACGGGCACGTCGGCGGCGGCCGCGGGGGCGAGCGGGGAGAGCAGGGCGGCGCCGAGGGCGATCACCCCGGCGGCGACGGCTGTTCTCAGACGGACGGTGGGACGTCGCATGCGTTCCTCCGTGGGGCAGGAAGCGGTCACGGGGGAGGGTACTGGCGAGGTCTACCACTCAGTAAGATGAACGACCGTCACTTTTCACGGCAGTTGCTGCCGCGGACGTAAATCCGTTGCCCGAACCGCGGGTGTCCGACAGGCTCCCTGCCATGTCACGAACTGCCATGCCCCCCGAAGCGCACCAAGTCGCCGACCTCTTCTCCGGCGGGCGGCTCATCGCCGTCCCGCGCAGGACCGCCCGCCGCGAACAGCTCCTCGCCCACCTCGCCGAGACCCTCTTCGCGCCCGACCGGGCGTACACGGAGTCCGAGGTGAACGACGCGCTGCGCACCGTGCACGAGGACTGCTCGGCGCTGCGCCGCTACCTGATCACCGCGGGCCTGCTGACCCGCACCCGGGACGGCAGCAGCTACCGGCGGGCCGCGGCTATCCCCGGTACGTCTCCAGCAGCCTGAGCCAGATCTCGCTGACCGTCGGGAACGCCGGGACCGCGTGCCACAGGCGCTCGATCGGGACCTCCCCCGCGACCGCGATGGTGGCCGCGTGCAGCAGTTCGGCCGCGCCCGGTCCGACGAAGGTGGCCCCGAGGAGCACCTCCCGGTCCAGGTCGACGACCATCCGGGCGCGGCCGCGGTACCCGTCGGCGTACAGGCCCGCGCCCGAGACCCTGCCGAGGTCGTAGTCGACGGCGCGCACCCGGTGGCCGGCCCGTTCGGCCTCGGCGAGGGTGAGGCCCACCGCCGCGGCCTCCGGGTCGGTGAACACCGCCTGCGGCAGGGCCTGCGTATCGGCGGTCGCCGCGTGCGCGCCCCAGCGGGCGGTGTCGAGCGCGGGGCTGCCCGTCGCGCGGGCGGCGATGGCGGCTCCCGCGATCCGGGCCTGGTACTTGCCCTGGTGGGTCAGCAGGGCACGGTGGTTCACATCGCCGACCGCGTACAGCCAGTCGTGGCCCTGGGCCCGGCAGGTGTCGTCGACGGCGATCCAGTCGCCGGGCGTCAGCCCGACGGTCTCCAGCCCGATGTCCTGCGTGTGCGGGGAGCGGCCGGTGGCCACGAGCAACTCGTCGCCCTCCAGGAACTCGCCGCCCTCCAGCACGACCCGGACGGGCCCCGTCGAACCGTCCCGGACGACCGCCTCCACGGAGACCCCCGTCCGGACCACCGCGCCGGCCTCGCGCAGCGCCTCGGCGACCAGCTCTCCGGCGAAGTCCTCCATCCGCGGCAGCAGCCCGGAGCCCCGTACCAGGACGGTGACCTGCGCGCCCAGGGCCTGCCAGGCCGTCGCCATCTCGGCGGCCACCACCGAGCCGCCCACGATCAGCAGCCGGCCCGGCACCTCCCGGGCGGAGGTGGCCTCGCGGCTGGTCCACGGCCGCGCACCGGCGAGCCCGGGCACGTCCGGGACGACGGCACGGGTGCCGGTGGCGACGACCACCGCGTGCCGGGCGGCGAGCACGTGGTGCTCCCCCTCGGGGCTGGTGACGGCGACCTTGCGGACGCCGTACAGGCGGCCGTGGCCGCGGTAGACGTGCGCACCGATCGAGGCCAGCCAGTCGACCTGGCCGTCGTCCTTCCAGTTGCCGGTCCAGTAGTCGCGGTGCGCGAACACGGCCTCCGCGTCGAGCGGCCCGCCGACGGCGCCCGCCAGGCCCGGCACCCGGCGGGCATCGGCCCTGGCCAGCGCCGGGCGCAGCAGCGCCTTGCTCGGCACGCAGGCCCAGTACGAGCACTCGCCACCGATGAGTTCGGCCTCCACCAGGGCGGTGCTCAGCCCGGCGGCGCGGGTCCGGTCGACGACGTTCTCGCCGGCCGGGCCCCCGCCGAGCACCACGACGTCGTACTCCACCGCTTCCGACACAGTCACCGTCCGTGGTCCCAGGGCCTCATCTCCCGGTCACTTTACGTGTGCCGCGGGCGAAGTGCCGAAGGCGCGAGGGGGGTTCTCAGGCCTCCGTCGTACCGGTGGAGTCCCCCGCGGCCGCCTGGCCCTCCTGCTGCGCGGCGATCTTCGCACGCACCTCGTCCATGTCCAGCGCCCGCGCCTGCCCGATCAGGTCCGTCAGAGCGGTCTCGGGCAGCGCGCCGGGCTGCGCGAAGATCGCCACCTGGTCGCGGACGATCATCAGCGTCGGGATCGACGTGATCTGGAAGGCCGCGGCCAGCTCCTGCTGCGCCTCCGTGTCCACCTTGGCGAAGACCAGGTCGGGGTGCGCCTCCGAGGCCTTCTCGTAGACCGGGGCGAACTGGAGGCAGGGCCGGCACCAGCCCGCCCAGAAATCGATCAGCACGAACGGGTTCTCGCTGACCGTCCGGTCGAAGTTCTCCTTGGTGAGCTCGACAGTAGCCACGGTGTCCAGACCTCCTGATTGCCTTGTATGCACCTTGAACGATCGACCCGCCCCGTGCATTCCGCCCGCAGGCCCGCCGGCGCGGGGACCGCACGCGCGCGGCCCTCAGGAGAGGCCCGCAGGAACGGCCCGCAGGAACGGCCCTCAGAAGGGGTGAGCCGCCGGGGCCGAGCGGACCGTCGTCCAGCGCAGCTCCGTGAAGGCGTCCAGGTTCGCCTCCCCACCGAACCGGGCCCCGGTGCCGGAGGCGCCCGTCCCGCCGAAGGGGGCCACGGCCTCGTCGTTCACCGTCTGGTCGTTGACGTGCGCGATCCCTGTCGGGATGCGGCTCGCCAGCTCCAGGCCGCGCCCCGCGTCCCGGGTCACGATCCCGAGGGAGAGACCGTACGGGCCCGCCGAGGCCAGGGCCACCGCCTCCTCCTCCGTGCCGAAGGACCGGACGGGTGCCACCGGGCCGAAGACCTCCTCCGCGTACGCCGGGGTGTCGTCGGCGACGCCCGCCAGCACGGTGGGCCGGTAGAACAGCCCCTCGTGGGTGCCCCCGGCGACGAGCTTGGCTCCCTGCCCCGTACTGGCCTCCACCAGGCCGTGGACCCGCTCCAACTGGCCCCGGTCGATCAGCGGCCCCAGGTGCACACGCTCGCGGTACGGGTCCCCCACGGTCAGCGCCTCGGCCCGCACGGCGAGCCGCTCGACGTACTCGTCGTACAGCGAGGCGTGCACGAGGTGCCGGCCGGCCGTCATGCAGATCTGGCCCTGGTGGAAGAAAGCCCCCCAGGAGGCCTGCGCCACGGCGGCCTCGACATCGGCGTCCGCGAGGACGACCAGCGCCGAGTTCCCGCCCAACTCCAGGTGGGCCCGCTTGAGATGACGGCCCGCCAGCTCCCCGACGAGCCGTCCGGCCGCCGTGGACCCGGTGAACGACACCACCCGCACCAGCGGATCGGCGACCACCGCCGCCCCGGTCCTGGCGTCCCCGGGCAGTACGTGCAGCAGCCCGTCCGGCAGCCCCGCGGCGGCGAAGACGGCGGCGAGCGCCAGGCCGCCGCACACGGCGGTGCGCGCGTCCGGCTTCAGGAGCACCGCGTTGCCGAGGGCCAGGGCCGGCGCGACCGAACGGATCGCCAGGATCAGCGGCGCGTTGAACGGGGCCACCACACCGACCACCCCGGCCGGGACCCGGCGGGTGAACGACAGCCGCGGCGCCTCGCTCGGCAGCACCTGCCCGGCCGGGCGGGAGGCCAGCGCGGCGGCCTCGTAGCACTCCTGGGCGGCGACGTGCAGCTCGAAGTCCGCCTTGCCGGGTATGGAGCCGGACTCCCGCACCAGCCAGTCCCGCAGCTCGTCGGCGTGGGCCGAGAACAGGTCGCCGGCGCGGCGCAGGACCGCGGCCCGGGCCGGGTGGCCGGCCCGCGCCCAGTCCTCCTGGGCGGCCCGGGCCCGTACGGCGGCCTCCGCGACATCGGCGGGTGCGGCCAGTTCGACGGTGGCGAGGGTACGGCCGGTGGCGGGTTCGACGACCGGGGCGCAGCCCCCGGTCAGGGTCGGTCCGTCCTGCCAGAGCGTCGGTTCGAGGAGCGGCATGGCGCAGGGCCTCCGGTGGGGATGGGCGGGGCGGGGGGCGGCAGCACGCGCCATCGTGCCAGACCGGAGGCACCTGTATCTGTTCAGTTATTGGGCAGTTGACGGGACGTCATGACCGGAAACGATCGACCGCCCGGCGGGGTGGGCGCGTTCAGCGCTCCAGGACGAGCGCGATGCCCTGCCCGACCCCGATGCACAGCGTCGCCATGCCCGTACCCGAGCCGGCCGCGGCCAGCTGGTGCGCCACCGAACCGGCCAGCCGGGCCCCGGAGGCACCCAGCGGGTGGCCGATCGCGATGGCTCCACCGCGCGGGTTGAGCACGGCCGGGTCCAGCTCCGGCCAGGCCGCGACGCAGCCCAGCGCCTGCGCCGCGAAAGCCTCGTTGAGCTCGACCGTCGTCAGGTCGGCCAGGCTCCGGCCCGCCTTGGCGAGCACGCGCTGCACGGCGTCGACCGGGCCCAGGCCGAACAGCTGCGGCTCGATGCCGGTGACCGCGGAGGCGCTGATCCGGGCGAGCGGCTCCCGGCCGGTGGCCGCCAGCCCCTCCTCGTCCGTCAGCAGCAGCGCCGCGGCGCCGTCGTTGAGCGGGGAGGCGTTCGCGGCCGTGACCGTACCCGTGCCGTCCGTCCGGAAGGCGGGCTTCAGCCGGGCCAGCGCCTCGGGGGTGGAACCCTCGCGGATGCATTCGTCGCGTACGAGGTCCACGCCGGGGTACGGGACGACCTCGTCGTCGTACAGGCCCGCAGCCCACGCGTCCGCGGCCTTGCGGTGGCTCTCCAGCGCGAAGAGGTCCTGGGCCTCGCGGGTGATGCCGTGCTTCTCCGCGATGAGTTCGGCGCCCTCGCCGAGCGAGACCGTCCACTCGGCGGGCATGCGCGGGTTGGTCATCCGCCAGCCCAGGGTGGTGGACCACATCTGCTGGTGACCGGCCGGGAAGGACCGCTCGGGCTTCTGCACCACCCAGGGGGCGCGGCTCATCGACTCCACCCCGCCCGCGATGGCCACGGAGGCGTCGCCCAGTGCGATCGCCCGGGCGGCCTGGATCACCGCTTCGAGACCCGAACCGCAGAGCCGGTTGACGGTGACGCCGGGGACGGACACCGGGAGCCCGGCGAGCAGGACGGCCATCCGGGCCACGTCCCGGTTGTCCTCGCCCGCGCCGTTGGCGTCGCCGAAGACCACGTCGTCGATCCTGGCGGGGTCCAGGTCGGGCGTACGGTCCACCAGCGCCCGCACGACGTGCGCGGCGAGGTCGTCCGGGCGGACCCCGGCGTAGGCGCCGCCGAACTTGCCGATCGGGGTGCGGACGGCGTCGACGACGTACACGTCGCGGACGGTGCGGATGCTCATGGGGGCTCTCCTGGGCGGATCCGTACGGGCGGCGCCGCGGCGGTGCCGTGGTCGGCACCCGACGGCGCCGGGCACGCCCGGTGGGGCGCGCCCGCAGTCTCCGTCCGCAGGTCACCGGCTGTCAACGGCCCCTCGTCGGCCGGTGGCGGACACGGCCGCCGACCGCCGGGTCAGGCGGCCGGGCCGATCGGGGGCGAGGAGGGCCGATGGGGGGCGAGCAGGGCCGAGCAGGGGGGTCGGAGCGATCAGGCCGTCGGGCCGACGCGTCGCGCGCCGGGTCTGGCCGGGTCGGGCCGGGTCGGCGGCGCCGCCGCCGGGCCCACCGTCACGTGGACCCCCGCCGGACGGCCACGGCGGCCATCAGGTCGTGCCGCTGCGTGATCTCGGACGGCTCGCGCACCGCCCGGTCCACCAGCTCCGCCAGGTGGTCCCCGGAGGGCAGCTCGACCTGCACCGTGCTGAGCCGCGGCCGCAGCAGCCTGCCGATGAGCAGGTCGTCCGCGCCCATGACCGCGACGTCCTCGGGGACGCGCAGCCCCTCGTCGAGCAGGGCGCGCATCAGCAGCATCGCGTACTCGTCGTTGTACGCGAACACCGCGCCCAGGCCGAGGGAGCGCCAGCGGGCGGCCAGGGCGGCGGCCGACTCCTCCGAGTAGGCCATCGGGAGCGGTTCGATCACGGCGTCCGCAACCGAGCGGGCGCCCTCCAGCCGGGGAGCGGAGAAGAGCTCCAGCCCCTCATCCTCCGGGACGACCACGCCGATCCGCCGATGACCCCGCTCGACCAGGTGGGCGGCGGCCCGGACGCCCACCTCGCTCTGGTCCATGACCAGGGAGTGTGCCCCGGGGACCCCGGCCGGGCCCATCGTTATCACCGCACGGGCGCCGGCCCGCTTGAGCGTGGCCACGTTGTGCGCGCACAAGGCGATCTCGCCGAGGGAGATCACCGCGACCGGGCGCAGCTCGGCCCAGGCGCGGGCGGCCTCGTCACCGCTGAGGCCGAGGCTGCCGTACTCGACCACGGTGTAGTCGAGGCGGCGCAGGGACCACTGGAGCTCGCTGAGGAACGCGCTGTAGGGCGGCCCGATCGGCACGTGCGAGGTGGGCAGCAGCACGATCCGGGTGTGCCCGGCGCGCAGGCTGCGGGCGGCGGCGTGCGGCACGTACCCGAGCTCCTCGGCGGCCTGGCGGACCTTGCGGCGGGTCGGTTCGCTGATGCGTACGGCTTCCGCGTTGTTCAGAACGTACGAGACCGTCGCGCGCGACACACCGGCGAGCCGGGCCACGTCGGCGCTGGTCGGCACGGGGGCCGCCGCAGGAGCGGTGCCGGGGGGCGACGCAGGGGAACGCGTGGGCCCCGGGGCCGAAGACTTCGGCGACTTCGATGACTGTGACATTGCCGTGGCATCTTTCCAGACCGAGTACGCCCGGGGCCTAGCGGTTGGCCGGAAACGGCTGCTAGACAGCGATGACACGATTCATTGACACATGTCACCATGAGGTCGCATCGCACGCCCCGGGGCGACGCAGCACGTGTCCCCCTATCCCGCCGCGCCGCCGCCCCGCCGCACTCCGTCGCACCCCCGCCGTCACGCCGGGGCAGCGCGCACGTCGGCGTCGGCGGCATCCTGCTCGCCCTCCAGCCCGAACCCGTCGACCCGGCGGACGAGGTCCCCGACTTCGGCCTGATCGAGGGGTCTCATGGCCTCCCTGGAGGGCCGGATCCAACCGCTCTAGCCACCCTCGGTCCCTCCCCGTTACCTTCGGACCTACCGAGCGGTAATGGGGAGGTCCGATGTCGGTGACGTCAGGTACGCAGTCTTCAACCGTCCCGTCCGCCTGCGGCGGGCTGGTGGACACGGCGCGGGCGCTCACCGAAGGGGGAGTCAGCTCACGCCGGCTGACCGAGGAGGCACTGGCGCGGATCGAGGCCGCGCAGCCCGGACTCAACGCCTTCCGGATCGTACGCACCGAGTCCGCGCTCGCCGAGGCGGACGAGGCCGACCGGCGCCTGGCCGCCGGAGAGCGGCTCCCGCTGCTCGGCGTACCCGTCGCCGTCAAGGACGACATGGACGTCGCCGGGAGCCGACCGCGTTCGGCTGCGCCGGGGAGTTCCCGCCGAAGACCGCCGACAGCGAGGCCGTACGAAGGCTGCGCGCGGCCGGCGCGATCATCGTCGGCAAGACCCAGACGCCGGAGCTGGGTCAATGGCCGTTCACCGAGGGCCCGGCGTTCGGCGACACCCGCAACCCGTGGAACCCGGCGTACACGCCCGGCGGTTCCTCCGGCGGCTCGGCGGCGGCGGTGGCCGCGGGACTGGTACCAGCGGCCCTCGGGTCCGACGGGGCGGGTTCCGTACGCATCCCCGCGGCCTGGACCCACCTGGTGGGCGTCAAGCCGCAGCGCGGCCGCATCTCCACCTGGCCCGAGCCGGAGTCGTTCCACGGGCTGACGGTCAACGGCGTGCTCGCCCGCACGGTCGCCGACGCGGCGCTCCTGCTCGACGCCGCGAGCGGCCAGCACCCCGGGGACCGGCACCACCCGGCCCCCGTCTCCGCGGTCGAGGCGACCCGCCGCACCCCGCGCCGGCTGCGCATCGCCCTGTCGTTCGGGATGGCCTTCACGGCAACGCCGAAGTCCCTCGACCCGGAGGTCCGTTCGGCGGTGGAGCGACTCGCCGGGCGGCTGGAGTCCCTGGGCCACGAAGTGGTCCCGCAGGACCCGCGCTACGGACAGATCGGCCTGACCTTCGTCCCCCGCGCGACCCGCGGCGTCCGGGACTGGGCGTCCCGGGTGCCGGACCCCGCCCTGCTGGACCCGCGCACGCACGAGGCCATGCGCACGGGCCGCATCCTGGGCGGCCTCCCGCTGAGGGTGTCCCGTCGGGCGGAGGCGCGGCTGCGGCGGCGGGTGGGGGAGGTCTTCGACCGGTTCGACGTGGTCCTGACCCCGACGACGGCCACGCCGCCCCTGCGGATCGGGGCCCTGGCGGGGCTCGGCGCGATGGCCACGGACCGGGCGATGATCGCGGCGTGCCCGTACGCCTGGACGTGGAACGTCCTGGGCTGGCCGGGGGTGAACATCCCGGCGGGATTCACGACGACGGGCCTCCCGATGGGAGCCCAACTCCTGGGCCCGGAGGGAGCAGAGCCCCTCCTCCTGAGCCTGGCCGCACAGACGGAGGCGGCGGAAGACTGGGCGCGACACCGGCCGGGCGGCATACCGGGCGTCGGCGCGCTCGGCACATGAGGAGACGGTCGGGGGCCCGGGGACCGGGACGCGCCCTCCCGGCATCGGAAAGCCGACCGGAACATCCGGGGCGGGGACGGGCGGGGCGGGGTCGGTGGGGTGGGGGCCGAGGGGCGGGGTTTGGGTGGGGCGGGGTCGGTGGGGTGGGGCGGGGGCCGAGGGGCGGGGTCCGGGCGGGACGGTGTCGGGGTGGGTCCGGGGGCGTCCCGTCAGTCCACTGTCCTTCCGTGCCGTGCCGGCCCGTCAAGGGCGCTCCTCCGTCGCGTCGCTTCGCGATGGCCTGCGGCCACCCTTGACCGCCCGTCCCGTCCCGGAAAGACAAAGACTGCCGGGAAGCCCCCGAAGGATGGCCGGGGGGCACGTGTCCAGGGGCGACCCCATCACAGATCCGGGACAGGGGTCACGATCGTCAGCAGCCGGCTCACCGGGACCGGCCAGCCAGCCAGTAATGGCGGGCACGCCCCCATGCGGGCCCGTAAAAGCCCTTTCTCCGGACCCCGGCCGGGTCAACCCGCACCAGGCAGCGACCAGCACCCCATCCCAGTAACCCTGGGCCGGTGGACGCCTCAGATCGCTACGCGCTTCTCCCGGCTAAGCGTCCACCGGCCGTCCGTGGCCGTTCATAGGCCGCCCAGACCTGGACATTGGCGACCTTTTAGGGCGTCTGCGGTCTGTCTGTGGCGGCAAGCGGCCGGGAGGGAGTCTGATGCCGGATCTTCCAACCTCCCACTCCAGCAAGCCGCCTCACACTCCCGAAGTGGCGAACAAAAGGGACAAACAGCCCGCTGTCGCGTGCTTGGTGATGGAGTGCTGGTCGTGGGCGGCTTATGTCCGGCCACAGACGGCCGGTGGACGCTGAGCAGGGAGAAGCGCGTAGCGATCTGGGGCGTCCTCGGGCCCACTCCGACCCTGATGAGCTTCTGGACGCTGCCAGGTGCGGGCCGCGCCCCATCGTCGTCTGACTGGCCGGTCCTGGCGGACCGGCTGCGGAGGGACGGGGACCCCCGGCCCTGATCTCTGACTGGGCCGCCCCTGGACACGTGCCCCCCGGCCATCCTTCGGGGGCTTCCCGTCAGTCTTTGTCTTTCCGGGACGGGACGGGCGGTCAAGGGTGGCCGCAGGCCATCGCGAAGCGACGCGACGGAGGAGCGCCCTTGACGGGCCGGCACGGCACGGAAGGACAGTGGACTGACGGGACGCCCCCGAACCCACCCCGACACCGCCCCGCCCGGACCCCGCCCCTCGGCTCCCGCCCCACCCCACCGATACCGCCCCGCCCCAACTCCCCCTTCCTCCCCTCCCGGAGATCCGAACCACCTCTCCCCTCCCGCCCCCTCCCGTCACCCCCACCCCCTCAACAACCTGTCGAAGCTGCGCGATCTCATGTAAGTTCCCTTTGGGAACTAAACCCACTCACCGATTCGTCAGAACACAACGGGGAGCAGGAGCACTCATGGCCCAGCAGGCGACGTGGACTGCCGTGGACGACTACTTCAACGGGCTGCTCGTCCGCGAGGACGACGCGCTCGTCGCCGCCGGGATCGACACCGAGGCAGCGGAGCTGCCCGCGCACCAGGTGGCTCCGAATCAGGGGAAGTTGCTGAACCTCCTGGCCCGCATCCACGGCGCCCGCACCATCCTCGAGATCGGCACGCTCGGCGGTTACAGCACCATCTGGCTCGCCCGGGCGCTGCCCGCCGGCGGGCGGCTGGTCACGCTGGAGGTGGACGAGCGCTGCGCCGACGTCGCCGCCGCCAACATCGCCCGGGCGGGGCTGGACGAGGTCGTCGACATCCGGCGCGGCCGGGCCATCGACCTGCTGCCCGGGCTCGTGGACCTCGCCCCGTTCGACCTCGTCTTCATCGACGCCGACAAGCCGTCCAACCCGGAGTACCTGAAGTGGGCCCTCGAGCTCACGCGGCCCGGCAGCATCATCGTCGGCGACAACGTCGTCCGCGACGGAGCCGTCGTCGACGCCGACAGCACCGACCCCCGTGTCCAGGGCGTGCGACGGTTCACCGAACTCATCGCGGAGCACCCCCGGTTGACCGCCACCGCCCTCCAGACCGTCGGCAGCAAGGGCTATGACGGCCTGGTCCTGGCCCTGGTCACCGACTGACCTGCCGCAGGCCGACGGACCGCCGCTGCCGCGCCCGGGCGGTCCGAGCCAGGCCCGAGCCAGTAACCTCACCCGAATGACGGCACTTTCCCACCACAGCTCCGACCCCATCGAGCAGCCCGGGCGCGGCGGGGCCACCGCCACCACCGAGGCCGATCCGCACGCCATCGGGCCCGTGCGCACCGAGTACGCGCCCGACAAGGACGGCGATCCGGACCCCGGCGAGATCGTCTGGACCTGGGTCCCCTTCGAGGAGAACGACGGGCGCGGCAAGGACCGCCCGGTGCTGGTCGTGGCCCGGGAGGCGGGCGGGCGGACGCTGCTCGCCGTGCAGCTGTCCAGCAAGCGGCACGACAACGACCGGGAGTGGGTGCCGATCGGGACGGGGCCATGGGACAACGCGGGGCGGGAGTCCTGGGTGGACGTCGACCGGGTGCTGCGGGTGCACGAGGCGGGCATGCGGCGTGAGGCGTGCGCCCTGGACCGGGGCCGGTTCCAGCTGGTCGTGAACCGGCTCCGCGAGCGCTACGGCTGGCGGTAGCGCGCCGGACGCCCGGGACACGCCGGCGGATCAGCCGCCGAGGGCGGCCAGTGCCCGTTCGGCGTAGTGCGGTGCGCGCGCACCGAACAGTGCTCCGGTGGTGACGCCGCGCGGGGCGAGGTCGTCGGCGACGTCCTCGAACACGGCGTCGGGCGTGGCGTCGGGCGTCGAGCCGGGCGTGGAGTCGGGCGTAGAGCCGAGGGTGGGGTCTGCCCGAACCCCTCGCCGACTACCTCGCCCGACCCCTTCGGCCGAACCTTCGCCCCTCACACCCCGAACCCCGCGAAAGTCCGTTCGAATGCCTCTCGCGGGCCCGGATTGCGGTCCAGGATCCCGAACACCACCCGCTCGAAGACTCCCGCGAAACGGCCGGCCAGCAGGGTCCGGAAGGCCTCCGCGACCTGCGCGGGGTCGTTCTGGAACACTCCGCATCCCCAGGCGCCCAGCACCAGCCGGGGATAGCCGTGCAGCACCGCCGTCTCCAGGACGCGCTCCGCGCGTCGGGCCAGGGCCGCCGGGATCTCGGCGGTGCGCTCCGGTTCCTGGCGGCGGATGGTGCCCGCGTTCGGGGCCGGGGAGGTGAGGAAGCCCGCCCGGAAGGGAGTGTCGAGGAGTTCGCCGCGGTCGTCCCGGAAAACGGGGACCCCGGGCGAGTGAATCACCCGGTCGGTGTAGAAGGTGCTGCGTCCCGCGCGGTGGACCTCGTAGTACTCGGGGGCCTCCAGCAGCGTCTCGTACAGCGCGGAGGCGCGGCACAGCGCCTCCTCCTGGGCCTTGGCCCCGCGGAGGTAGCCACCCCCGGGATTGCGGGCCGAGGCGAAGTTCAGGACGGCCACCGGGGCCTGCTCCGGGTCGTCGCCGGCGAGCCTACGGGCTGCGACCGTGCTGCTCTCCCCCGTGACCTCGACGGTCGTCTCGTGGCGCCCGGAGGGAAAGTTCTCGTCTGGAATGACCGGGTTTGGCCCATATATCCTGGTTCCTGCCTTGGCGTCCGCCAGGGCGGCGGCGAGGGAGACCTCCCGCCCCGACCGCGTCCGGTAACCGCCGGCCGCCACGATGGACGCGTTCTCCCGCGCGATCTCGCGCAATCTGCTGCTCACGTCGCCATCATCGGCAGTACGGATCGCCCGCGGCCAGAGATTTTTCCGCGCGGCGCCCGGCTCCCACCTTTCAGGCCGCGAAGGACGGGTAGGCATGGTCAAGTCACATCATTGGACAGGAGACCCGGCCATGCCTCAGGACTCGTCCGCACCACCAGCCCCTCTGCCCCCGGGCGCCTCACCCGCGCTCAGTGAAACCGCCGCCGAGGACCTGGTCCACGGCATCTGCTTCAAGACCGGTCCGCCCCGCACCCTCGGTGCCGAGCTCGAATGGCTCGTACTGGACTCCGAGCGGCCCGGCGAGACAGTGCAGCCGGACCGGTT
The DNA here is from genome assembly GCF_044745505.1 of Streptomyces sp. NPDC086989. Taxonomy (NCBI): domain Bacteria; kingdom Bacillati; phylum Actinomycetota; class Actinomycetes; order Kitasatosporales; family Streptomycetaceae; genus Streptomyces; species Streptomyces sp. NPDC086989. Next base: position 300,672 of record NZ_JBIVAL010000007.1, on the reverse strand, counting down.
GACCGCCGCGCACGACGCGGCCCGCGCCCTGACCCTGAACTCCCGGCTCAGCATCGAGCCCGGCGGCCAGCTGGAGCTCAGCTCGGCCCCCGCCGCCTCCCTGTCCGGCTGCGTGGACGGGCTCCAGGCCGATCTCACCGCCGTACGCACCGCCCTGCGGGCCCGGGGCCTGGTCCTGTGCGGGACCGGCCGGGACGCGCGCCGGCCGCTGCGCCGGCTGCTGCACAGCCCGCGCTACGACGCGATGGAGATCTACTTCGACCGCACCGGTCCCGCCGGGCGGGCCATGATGCGCGCCTCCGCCTCCGTGCAGGTCTGCGTGGACGCCGGTTACGAGGAGCCGGGCCCGCTCGGGTACGGCCGGCGCTGGCGCCTGGCGCACCTGCTGGGCGCCGTGTTCGTGGCGGCCTTCGCCAACTCCCCCGCGCACGAGGGCCCGTACGCCGGCTGGCGGTGCTCCCGCCAGGGGATCTGGCGGGACATCGACAGCCGGCGCGCGCTCGCCCCGCCACTGGACGCCGAACCGCGGGCCGGTTGGACCCGGCACGCGCTGGACACCGAGGTCATGTGCCTGCGGTCGTCCGACGGCGGGCCCTGGACGGCCCCGCGCGGGCTGACCTTCCGCGACTGGCTCCGGTCCGGCGGTGGGGCTGCGGGGGCCGACGGCAGCCCCGGGTCCCCCGTCCTGCGGGCGCCCACCGCCGAGGACCTGGAGTACCACCTGACGACGCTGTTCCCGCCGGTGCGCCCGCGCGGTCATCTGGAGTTCCGGATGATCGACGCACAGCCCGGTGACGACGGCTGGCTGGTGCCGGTGGCCGTGGTGCACGCCCTGTTCGACGATCCCGAGGCCGCCGAGATCGCGTGCCGGGCGGCGAAGGCGCTGGCCGACGCCCACGGTCCCGGACCCGCGCCGCGCAATCCTCTGTGGCAGTCCGCGGCCCGGCACGGCCTGGCCGATCCAGAGCTGCGTACGGCCGCGGCCGCGTGTTTCCGCGCCGCGGCGCAGGCGCTGCCGAGGCTCGGGGCGAGCCGGCACGTCCAGGACGCCGTCGGCGCCTTCAACGAACGCTACGCACTGCGCGGTCGATGTCCCGCCGACGACGGCCGTCGGCAGCTGACCGGAACGGGGGCGCACTGATGACCACCTCACCTTCTTCGGCGGATTCCACCCGCTCCCCGGACCAAGCGCCCGCGGCGCTGCGCGAGCGGGCCTTCACGGCGCTGACCGCGGCCCGCGCCCGCACGGCGCTGCTCACCGACGCGGTGAACGACCGGGACCTGATCGCCCAGCACTCCCCGCTGATGTCCCCGCTGGTGTGGGACCTGGCCCACATCGGGAACCAGGAGGAGCTCTGGCTGCTGCGCAACGTGGCCGGGCACGCGTCCCTGCACCCCGAGATCGACCCGCTGTACGACGCCTTCCAACACCCGCGCTCGGAGCGGCCGAAGCTGCCGCTGCTGGGGCCCGCGGAGGCCCGCCGCTACGCGGCCGAGGTGCGGGGCCGGGTCTTCAACCTGCTGGAGCGCACCGCGCTGGAGGGCACGGCGCTGCTGGACGACGGTTTCGCGTTCGGGATGATCGCCCAGCACGAACAGCAGCACGACGAGACGATGCTGATCACCCATCAGTTGCGCCGGGGCGAGCCGGTGCTCACCGCGCCGGATCCTGATCCGCCGCGGGGCGCTCCGCCGTCCGCGGCCGAAGTGCTGGTGCCCGCGGGCCCCTTCACGATGGGGACCTCGGCCGAGCCGTGGTCGCTGGACAACGAACGGCCCGCGCACACCCGGGAGACCGCGGCGTTCTGGATCGACACGGTGCCGGTGACCAACGCCGCGTACCAGGCGTTCATGGCGGACGGCGGCTACGGGAACGAGCGCTGGTGGGCTCCTGAGGGCTGGGAGCAGATACGCCGGCACGGGATCGGGGCGCCGCTGTTCTGGCGCAGGGAGGCGGGCCAGTGGCTGCGCCGCCGCTTCGGGGTGACCGAGCCGGTGCCCGCCGACGAGCCGGTGCTGCACGTCAGCTGGTACGAGGCGGACGCGTACGCCCGCTGGGCGGGACGGCGGCTGCCGACGGAGCAGGAGTGGGAGAAGGCGGCCCGGCACGATCCGGCGACCGGGCGTTCCACGCGCTATCCGTGGGGCGACGAGGACCCGACCCCGGCGCACGCCAACCTGGGCCAGCGGCATCTGCGGCCGGCTCCGGCGGGCAGCTATCCGGCGGGGGCGTCCCCGCTCGGGGTGCGCCAGCTGATCGGTGACGTGTGGGAGTGGACGTCCTCCGATTTCCTGCCGTACCCGGGGTTCCGGGCGTTTCCGTACCGCGAGTACTCGGAGGTCTTCTTCGGCCCGGAGCACAAGGTGCTGCGGGGTGGTTCGTTCGCCGTGGATCCGGTCGCCTGCCGGGGCACGTTCCGCAATTGGGACCTGCCGGTGCGCCGTCAGATCTTTTCGGGTTTCCGGACCGCGAGGGATGTCTGATGTGCCGCCACATCGCCTTCGTGGGGCCGGAGGTGCCGTTGGCGCGGCTGTTGAGCGAGCCGGAGCACTCGCTCGTCCGGCAGTCCTGGGAGCCGCGGCGCCAGCGCCACGGCACGGTGAACGCGGACGGTTTCGGTGTCGGCTGGTACGCGGAGGGCGACCCGGCTCCCGCCCGCTACCGGCGGGCCGGGCCGATCTGGGGCGACCTGAACTTCGCCGATCTGGTCCGTGTGGTGCGCACCCGGGCGGCGCTGGCCGCCGTACGGGACGCCACCGTGTTCGGGGCGGACGGGGAGGCCGCGGCGGCGCCGTTCGCGTCGGGGCCGTGGCTGTTCAGTCACAACGGCGCGGTCCGGGACTGGCCGGACGCGGCGGCGCCGCTCGCGGCCACCCTGCCTCCCGGGGAGCTGCTGTCGCTGGTCGCGGGCACGGACTCGGCGCTGGTCTGGGCCCTGGTGTTGCACCGGCTGCTGCGGGGGGACGACCTGGGCACGGCGCTCGCCGAGCCGGTGCGGGAGTTCGAGGCGGCCGCTCCCGGCTCCCGGCTGAACCTGCTGCTGACCGACGGAACGGACATCGCGGCGACGGCCTGGGGTGATTCGCTCTGGTACCTGGTCGACGTGGGGGCGCAGCGCACGGTGGTGGCGTCCGAGCCGTACGACGACGATTCCCGCTGGTGCGAAGTACCCGACCGGACCCTGCTGACCGCCCGTGGCACACGGGTCGACCTGACCCCGCTGAAGGAGAATCCCCTGTGAGCGACTTCCAGTTGACCCGCACCCTCGACGAGCACTCCGCCGACGCCGCGCTGCGCGCGGACGTCCTGCACGGGCTGACGGCGGCCCCCAAGGTGCTGCCGCCCAAGTGGTTCTACGATGCGCGGGGCAGTGAACTCTTCGAGGAGATCACCCGTTTGCCGGAGTACTACCCGACGCGCGCCGAGCGGGAGATCCTGCTGGCGCGGGCCGGGGAGATCGCGGCCGCGAGCGGGGCGCGCACGCTGGTGGAGCTGGGTTCCGGCTCCTCGGAGAAGACCCGGCACCTGATCGAGGCCATGCCCGCGCTGCACACGTACATTCCGGTGGACGTGAGTGGGAGCGCCCTGGAGGGGGCGGCGAAGGTGCTGCTGGCGGAGCACCCGGGGCTGCGGGTGCACGCGCTGGTGGCGGACTTCACGAAGCCGCTGCGGCTGCCGGACTCCCCCGGCCCCCGGCTGGTGGTGTTCCTGGGCGGCACGGTCGGCAATCTGCTGCCGCCGGAGCGTGCCGTGTTCCTGGCGTCGGTACGGGCGATGCTGTCGCCGGGGGACGCGCTGCTGATGGGGACGGACCTGGTGAAGGACGAGGCCGTGCTGGTGGCCGCGTACGACGACGCGCAGGGGGTGACGGCCGAGTTCAACAAGAACGTCCTGGCCGTCGTCAACCGGGAGCTGGGCGCGGACTTCCACACCGACGACTTCGCGCACGTCGCGGTGTGGAACCGGGAGCAGGAGTGGATCGAGATGCGGCTGCGGGCCCGGTCGGAGCTGGTGGTGAAGGTCCGGGAGCTGGATCTGGTGGTGCCGTTCGCGGCGGGTGAGGAGATCCTGACGGAGGTTTCCGCGAAGTTCCGTCAGGAGGGTGTGCGGGCGGAACTCGCCGAGGCCGGGCTGGAGTTGACCCGGTGGTGGACGGATGCGGAGGGCCGCTTCGCCCTGTCCCTGTCGGTGGCGGACGGTGCGGTCGGCTGGGCCGGTACGCCCGGGAGCAGTACGGAGGAGGCGGGTACGGAGTCCGCGGCGACGGCCGCCTGAGCCGCGGCCGCGAGGTCCCGCCGGTCCGGGTGGCGGCCCGGCGGGATCCGCGGCAGCAGCCGCACCTCGGCCCGGACCCCGCGGGCGCGGGCGATCCGCCACAGGGAGGCGGTCAGCGGGTCGTCCCCGACGAAGGCGGTCGCACCGGCGGGGCTGCCGTCGGGCAGCCGGTAGGCGAGCCGTACGGGCTGTACGGGGACCCCGGCGTTCAGGGCGGCCTGGAAGGCGGCTCTGCGGAAGGTCCCCCGGGCGCGGCCGCACCAGGTGCTGCCTTCGGGGAAGACGGTGACGCGGTCGCCGGCCAGCAGGGCGCCGGTGAGGGCGTCGACGGTGTCGGGGAGGGTACGGATCCGCTCGCGTTCGATGAAGAGGGTGCCGTTCTGCCGGGAGAGCGGGCCGAGCAGCGGCCAGTGGCGGATGTCGCTCTTGGCCAGCATCCGGCAGGGCATGACGGCGGCGACGAGCGCGATGTCCAGCCAGGAGATGTGGTTGGCGACGATCAGCCTGCCGCCGTCCGGCCCGGGGTTTCCGTGCACGGTGAGGCGGAGGCCGAAGGAGCGGACCAGGGCGGTCGCCCAGGCCCTCACGAGCATGCGGCGGGGGCGGTCGGGGAGCAGCCGGACCGGCTGGAAGCCCAGGATCCCGAGGAGGACCAGGGCGGCGGCGGTGGTGAGCCGGAGCACCGCGCGGGCGGGGCTCGCGCTGTTCCCGTCGTGGCCGGCGCAGGCCTCGGGGGTACAGGGCGAGGTGGGCAGCCAGACGCTCATGCGGCCGGGACGAGCGAGAGGAAGTGCTTGAGGTAGCGGGGGTTGGTGCGCCGCAGCGAGAGCAGGACGTACAGGTCGGCGCAGCCGAACTCGGCGTCGAGGGCGGGCTCGCCGCACACCCAGGCGCCCAGGCGCAGGTAGCCGCGGAGCAGCGGGGGCAGCTCCATGCGGGCGGGGAAGGTGATGCCTTCGGCGTTCCAGGGGAGGTGGGGAGCGACCCGGTACTCCTCGGGGGCGAGGTTGCGGGTGAGGACGCTGTCGCGGGTGGCGGCGGCCAGGACCCCGCCGTCGGCGAGCGGGATCGAGCAGCAGCCGGCGAGCCAGTTGTGGCCGGAGCGGTCCATGTAGCGGGCGAGGCCGGCCCAGATCAGGGCGATGACGGCGCCGTTGCGGTGGTCGGGGTGGACGCAGGAGCGGCCGACCTCGACGAGGTCGGGGCGGATCGGGGCGAGGGCGGAGAGGTCGAACTCGCCTTCGGAGTAGAGGCGGCCGGCGACGGCGGCGCGCTCGGGCGGCAGGAGCCGGTAGGTGCCGACGACCTGCCCGGTCTCCTCCTCGACGACGAGGAGGTGGTCGCAGTACGCGTCGAAGGCGTCGGAGTCGAGGCCCGGCTCGGGGCCGTCGAGGCGGGCGCCGAGCTCTCCGGCGAAGACCTGGTGGCGCAGGCGCTGGGCGGCGCGTACCTCGTCCTCGTTGTGGGCGAGGCGGACGGCGTAACGGGGGGTGGCGGGGAGGGCTGCGGGTGACGTGGCGGGTGTGGCTGCGGGAACGGCCGCGGGGACGGCTGCCGGAGTGACGGCGGGGGTGGAGGCGGGGGTGGAGGCGGGGAGAAGGGTGGACGGGGACAGGGGGGCGATGGTCATGGCGGCTCCTGATCCGGGCACGGGGGCCGGGCCGGCAGGCGTGCCGTCCTGGCTCCTTTACTTCTTCCGTGACTGGCTGGATTCGACATGACCGCCCAGCGGCGACCGGATGTGCGAACGCTGAACTCGCCGGGCTCGGTCCGGTGGGCCGGGGGGAGGGGCGGCGGTGCTCAGCGGTCGGAGCTGAGGACCTTGCTGATCGTGTCGGATGCCGCCTTGGCGGCCTGCTGCGGGTCCTGTCCCGTGAGCACGGCCGTCATGTAGGGCTTGATCGGGTTCTTGCCCTCGACCTCGGCCCAGCGGGCGGACTTCGGGGTGGCCCGGCCCTGGGCGGCTCCGGCGGCCATGGTCGCGGCGCCCTCGTTGCCGTCGACGAGGTGGGCGAGGGTGGTCTTGTTCGGTACGTAGCTCATCGTGCGGGCGAGCTCGGTCTGCCATCGCTCGCTGACGAGGGCGGTGATCACGTCGACGGCCTGGGGGCGGTGCCCCGTCCGCTCGGGGATGATCAGGTCGGAGCCGCCGGTGAAGACGGCGCCGGGCTTGTCGGAGGTCTTGCCGGGGACGGGGAAGAAGCCGAGCTTGCCCTTGAGGGCGGGGTTGGCGGCCTCGATCGCGGCGGCCTGGCCGGGCGGGGCGATGATCTGGGCGACGTCGCCGCGGGCGAAGACGTCGGACTGCGGGGGCGTCTCCTCGTCCGCGTCCTTCGGGCCTTCGCCGAGGGCCTGGAGCTGCTTGTAGAACGCCATGCCGGCCAGCGCCTTCTCGTCGTCGAGGGTGCCGATCCACTGGCCGCCGGTCTCGACGGCGAGGTCGCCGCCCTCGTCCCAGACGAATCCCGACAGGACGTACCAGTTCTGCCCGGCCAGGTAGATGCCCTGGCGGCCGCCCCTGTCGAGCTTCTGGGTGGCCTGGATCCACTCCTGCCGGTTCTTGGGCGGGGTCTTGATCCCGGCGTCCGCGAAGAGGTCCTTGTTGTAGATCACCACGCGGTTGGCGGCGTACCAGGGGACGCCGTACTGGGCCCCGTTGATGCTCCCGGGGTCGGAGAGGCCCTTGAGCCAGTCCCTGCTGCCCCATTCGCGCAGGCCCTCCAGGGTGAGTTCGGACAGTCCGCCGGTCTCGATGTACTGGGCGACCTGGGTGTTGCCGACCTCGATGACGTCGGCGCTCTCACCGCCCTTGCCGGCGAGCACGGCATTGACCTTCTCTCCGATGCCCGTCCATTCCAGGATCTTCACGTCCAGGTCGACGCCGGGGTGCTCCCGCTCGAAGGATGCGGTGAAGTCCGTGATGAAGGCGTCCGATGCGCTGCCCTTCATCAGCCAGAGCGTCACCTTCTGCTTCCCGCCCTCCGCTCCTCCCAGCAGGCTGCAGCCGGTGAGGGCGGTCGCGGCCGCGAGGGCCGTGCACACGGCGAGGAAGCGCATCTTCACGAAGGTCACCTTCTGGAGGTCGATCCCGGATGGCTTGAAATTGGCATAGACCAATGGGCGGGTCAAGGGCCTTTCGCTCGGGACTGTTCAGACAAAGTTCGCGGAAACCGCCTTACTGGGGCACCGTGGAACGAGGCACAAGACCCCACCGTCGGGAGACCCCCATGTCCAACCACACCTACCGGGTGACCGAGATCGTCGGCACCTCCCCCGAGGGCATCGATCAGGCCATCCGCAACGGGATCACCCGGGCGGGACAGACACTGCGCAACCTCGACTGGTTCGAGGTCACACAGGTGCGCGGGCACATCGAGAACGGCACGGTGGCGCACTACCAGGTGGGGCTCAAGGTCGGCTTCCGCCTCGACGGCGAGGACTGAGCGCGGGCTCAGGTCCGCCCTTCACCCTCCTGGGCGGACCTGAGCTCCGGCGCGTCCGCGGCCCAGTCCGCGAGGACCACCGCGAAGCCCGCGGCGCGCGCCGCCCGGCAGACGAGTTCGTCGTCGTCCACGAGCATCCGCACCTCCCGGCCCCGGGCGATCCGCTGCAGCACTTCCAGCTTGGTGGTCCGGGCCGGCCTGCGGTCCTGGTTCCCGCGCATCCACAGCCGGCCCTCGGGCAGCCCGTGCCTGGCCAGCCACTCCACCGTGTCGGCGCGGCACCGCTCCGGGCGGCCGGTCAGGTACGCGATCTCGCAGTCGGCGGCGCTCTCCACCGCCAGCGCCACCCCGCGGGTCAGCGGCGGGTCGGCCGGGGCCGCGCCGAAGAAGCCGTCCCAGTCACGCGGGCGGCCCTCCAGGAAGTGCTGGCGGTGGTCGGTGTCGGCCAGGGTGTTGTCGATGTCGAAGACGGCCAGCGGCCGCCGGTCGTTGCGTTCACTCATGCGGGTCAGGGTAGGCAGGGAATCCTGACGGCGCGCGTGCGTTACAGCCTGGTGTGATCCGCAGACTCTCCCTCCTCGACCGGTCCCGCACCCGTGAGGGGCAACCGCCCGCGCAGGCCCTGCGCGACACCGTGGAGCTCGCCCGCGCGGCCGAACGGCTCGGCTACCACCGCTTCTGGGTGTCCGAGCACCACAGCGTCCCCGGGGTCGCCGGCTCCGCGCCCGCCGTCCTGGCCGCGGCCGTCGCCGGGGCGACCCGGCGGATCCGGGTCGGTACGGGCGGGGTGATGCTGCCCAACCACCAACCGCTGGTGGTCGCCGAGCAGTTCGGGGTGCTGGAGTCGCTGTTCCCCGGCCGGATCGACATGGGGCTCGGCCGCTCGGTGGGCTTCACGGGCGGGATCCGGCGGGCGCTGGGCCGCGGCACCGGGGACGCCGACCGGTTCGAGGAGCAGCTGGCGGAGCTGCTCGGCTGGCTGGACGGCACCCAGCAGGCGTATCCCGAGGTGCACGCCCGCCCGGCGGAGGGCCTGCGGATCCCGGCGTTCGTGCTGGCCACCGGGGAGGGCGCCGGGATCGCGGCCCGGGCCGGACTGCCGCTGGTGGTGGGCGACCTGCGGGCACGCGCCAGGGTCACCGAGATCATCGAGCGCTACCGCGCGGAGTTCCGCCCCTCGCCCGGCGGCTCGGAGCCGTACGTGGTGGTCTCGGGGACGGTGGCCGTCGCGCCGACCGCGGAGGCCGCCCGGCGCATCCTGGTCCCGGAGGCCTGGTCCCTCGCCCACTCCCGCACCCGGGGCAGCTTCCCGCCGCTGCGCCCGGCGCGGGAGATCGAGGCGCTTCCCATGACCGCCAGGGAACGGGAGCTGTACGAGGCCGGGCTCACCGGGCATGTCCATGGCACGGAGGAACAGGTCGCGGCGCAGCTCGCCGAGGTGGCCGCGGAGACGGGCGCGGACGAGCTGCTGGTCACCACCTCCACGTACGACCGCACGGCGCTGCTGGACTCCTTCGAGCGGCTGGCCCGGGTGGCGGGGCTCTGATCCGGGCGACCCGTAAACTGGGGCGAATGCACCACTCCACTGCACCCGAGGCCGACCGCGACTCCTTCGTACGGGTACGGGGCGCCCGGGAGCACAACCTGCGCGGTGTCGACGTGGACGTCCCGCGCGACGCGCTGACCGTGTTCACCGGGGTCTCCGGCTCCGGGAAGAGCTCCCTTGCCTTCGGCACGCTCTACGCCGAGGCCCAGCGACGGTACTTCGAGTCGGTGGCCCCGTACGCCCGCCGTCTGATCCACCAGATCGGCGCTCCGAAGGTGGACTCCGTCACCGGGCTGCCGCCGGCCGTCTCGCTGGAGCAGCGGCGCTCCTCCCCCGGGTCGCGGTCCTCGGTCGGGACGGTGACGCTGCTGTCGAACTCCCTGCGGATGCTGTACTCCCGCGCCGGAACCTACCCCGCGGGTGCCGAGCGGCTCGACTCCGACGCCTTCTCCCCCAACACGGCCGCAGGGGCCTGCCCTTCCTGTCACGGACTCGGCAGGATCCACCGCACCAGCGAGGAACTCCTCGTCCCGGACCAGAGTTTGTCGATTCGTCAGGGAGCCATCGCGGCCTGGCCGGGTGCCTGGCAGGGCAAGAACCTGCGGGACATCCTGGAGGTGCTCGGCTACGACGTGGACGCGCCGTGGCGGGAACTGGCGGCGGAGGACCGCGAGTGGATCCTGTTCACCGAGGAGCAGCCGGTGGTCACGGTGCACCCGGTGCGGGACGCGGACCGGATCCAACGGCCTTACCAGGGCACGTACATGAGCGCCCACCGCTACGTCATGCGGACTTTCGCGGACAGCAAGAGCGCCACGCTGCGGACCCGCGCGGCACGGTTCCTGGCCGATTCCCCGTGCCCGGCGTGCGAGGGGCGGCGGCTGGCACCCGCGGCGCTGGCCGTGACCTACGCGGGCCGGACGATCGCGGAGCTGGCGGCGCTGCCGCTGACCGCCCTGGACGGGGTACTGGCCGCCGCGCCCCCGGAAAGCGAGGCGGCCCGGGTGCTGGCGCAGGACCTGCGGTCGCGGATCGGGCCGGTCGTGGAGCTCGGGCTCGGCTATCTGAGCCTGGACCGGACCGCGCCGACCCTGTCGGCGGGCGAGCTCCAGAGGCTGCGCCTGGCGACACAGCTGCGGTCCGGGCTGTTCGGGGTGGTGTACGTGCTGGACGAGCCGTCGGCCGGGCTGCACCCGGCCGACACCGAGGCGCTGCTCGGCGTACTGGACCGGCTGAAGGCGGCGGGGAACACGGTGTTCGTGGTCGAGCACCACCTGGACGTGGTGCGGCATGCGGACTGGCTGGTGGAGGTGGGTCCGCTGGCCGGGGAGCACGGCGGGCGGGTGCTGTACAGCGGGCCTCCGCGGGGGCTAGCGGACGTGGCGGAGTCGGCGACGGCGCGCCACCTGTTCGCCGCGGACGGGCAGACGCCGCAGCGGCGGGTGCGGGAGGCGAACGGCGTCGTCCGGCTCACCGGTGTCGACCGGCACAATCTGCGGGATGTGGACGCGCAGTTCCCGCTCGGGGTGTTCACCGCGGTGACGGGCGTGTCGGGGTCGGGCAAGTCCACGCTGGTGGGCCAGGCGCTCGCCCGGGAGGTCGGGGAGCGGCTCGCGGATCCGTCGTTCCCGGTGCGGCGGCTGGTGGAGGTGGACCAGAAGCCGATCGGGCGGACCCCGCGGTCCAACCTGGCAACGTACACAGGGCTGTTCGACGTGGTGCGCAAGCTGTTCACACAGGCGCCGCAGGCGCGTGAGCGCGGCTGGAAGGCGGGCCGGTTCTCCTTCAACGTGCCGGGCGGCCGGTGCGAGACCTGCCAGGGCGAGGGCTTCGTCTCGGTGGAGCTCCTGTTCCTGCCGAGCACGTACGCGCCGTGTCCGGAGTGTGCCGGGGCCCGGTACAACACGGAGACCCTGGAGGTGACGTACGAGGGACGGAACATCGCGGAGGTGCTGGCCCTCACGGTGGAGTCCGCGGCCGGCTTCTTCGCGGGGGTTCCGGCGGCGGCCCGGAGCCTGCGGGCTCTGGAGGACATCGGGCTGGGCTATCTGCGACTGGGGCAGCCGGCGACGGAGCTGTCGGGCGGCGAGGCACAGCGGATCAAGCTGGCGACGGAGCTCCAGCGGCAGCGGCGCGACCACACCCTGTACGTGCTGGACGAGCCGACGACCGGGCTGCATCCGGCCGATGTGCGGGTGCTGCTGCGGCAGCTGCACGGGCTCGTGGACGCGGGGCACTCGGTGGTGGTCGTGGAACACGACATGGAGGTGGTGGCGGGCGCGGACTGGGTGATCGACCTGGGGCCGGGCGGCGGTGCCGAGGGCGGCCGGGTCGTCGCCGCGGGTCCCCCCGAGCGGGTGGCCCGCACGGCGGCGAGCCGCACGGCCCCCTACCTCGCCCGGGCCCTGGCGGGGGGATCCCGGTAGGGCCGTCCGGTTGCGGGGAGCAGGCTGACGGCGGCGATGCTCGCAGCCCACAGCACGGCCAGGGCGAACAGCACGAGGAGCAGCCACGGCCAGCGGCTGCGGACCTGTTCCAGCTCCCAGGCGCGGATCCGGACCTGGCAGTGGGCGTTCGCCGCCTGGAAGGTCATGCCGCACAGCGGCTCGGGTTCCGCCGCGGCGGAACCCGTCGCCGGCTCCTGGTCCGGGGGCGCGGGCGGCAGGAGCTCGGGATGGGAGTCCAGCCAGGTGGTGAAGGCGGCCCGCATGGCTGCGTGGCCGCGTTCGTTCGGGTGCAGGCTGTTGTGGAGCCACTTGGCGGGGCTGAAGCGCTGCGCTGCGAGCCCGTTGACCGTCTCGAGGTCCACGAAGTTGATTCCGGCGGCGCCCTTTCTGCGCTGGCACAGCTGGAGCCGCTGCGGTGCGAGGCTGTCCTTCATCTCGGCCATGTAGGTGATGCCGGCTGCGTGCGCGGCCTCGCGCATGGTGGTGTCGATCTGCTCCACGAACGCGCGGATGAAGTCGCGTTCCGCCTTCGTCAGCGCCACTCCGGAGCAGCGGCCGGCTGCGGCGATCGGCTGCGGGTAGGGGACGGCCACGACGGGCACGCTGGCCGGCACGGCCGCCCGGAGGGACCGGTAGGTCGCGACGAGGTCCCGGCGGACCTTCGCCAAGTTGTTCACGAACACGGGTTTCTGGGTCACGCAGTCGCCGGGTGCGAGGCACGCCTCTCCGAGGATGGCGAAGCCGGCGTCGTTGCCGCCCACCGTGACGATGACGAGGGCCGGGTGGACGGGGGGTGTTCGGCTCGCCAGCTGATCGATCTGAGTGCCGGGTTCTCCCGGCTGCACCCGGGAGGGCCCGGGCGCCGAGGCCGGGTTGAGGTTGAAGGTTCGGGCGCCGGAACACGCGAGGAACAGCACGCGGTCGAACCGCCGGTCGGCGGTGGTGAGTCCCACCGCGTAGGCGGAGGGGGAACGCCGGCATTCGTCGCGGCCGCCGTCGTCGGTTCCCTCGAAGTAACTGCTCGCCCCCTCGCCCGACATGTAGGAGTCGCCGAGCGCCACGAGGACCCGTCGGCCTCCGGCGACGTCGGGCGGCTCGGGGTGCTCCGGGGGCGCCGACGCGAGCAGGCAGAGCGCCGCGAGTACGAGGGCGACATCGGCGTGGGTGTTGGAGACGACGGCGGGCAGCAGCAGCAACGCCGCCGCCACGAGGACCGCTGCCAGCACCCAGTCGCGGTAAACGAGCCACAGGCAGGCCAGGGCGACGGCCCCGAGCACGACGAGGGCCACGGCCTCGACGAGGCCCACACCGGCTCCGGGTCCCGCGGCGGAGCGCCGGATGCGCAGCCGGCGTACGCCCCACTCGGACAGGAGGTTGAGGCCCAGCGGGAGGAACACGAAGAGGGCCGCGCCGAGGGCGATGAGCAGGCCGCCGAAGAGGCTGCCCTTGGCCTTGGGCAGCAGGACGGCGGCGACGGCGGCAGTGAGCACGGCCAGGGCGATCAGGGCCGTGCCCCACAGCAGCAGGGCCGTCCTCGGCCGGCCGGGTGCGGCTCCCCGCCATGCTTCGACGAACCAGCCCAGGCCGAGCAGCAGCAGAACCGACCCGACGAGCGGCAGGGCGTCCCAGTCCACCCCGGCGACGTGGGCGGCGAGTACGGCCGCTCCGGCCGCGCTGAGCAGGGCGGCCGCCCGGATCAGCCAGCGCGGGGCCTGCGCGCCAGGGCCCGGCTCATGACCGATCCCGAGCTGTCGTCCGACGAAGACGGCGCTGCACAGGACGAAGAAGCCGAGCGCCGCGTACAGCTCCGGGAGCGGTACCCCACGGCTGGATTCCACGACGAGGACCACCGCACCCGCGACGAACAGCAGCCGCGGCCCCCACCACAGGACGGTGCCGCGCCAGTCCCGCCGGCCCGCCGACCCCGCCGGAGCGTCGCTGTGCATGTTCGTACGCCCTTCTGTCACGCGTCTCCGGGGAGCAGGTGCTGGGAGAGTTCGCGGAAGCTCCATCGGCCCTGACTGCGGGTGAAGACCCACACCAGGTCGTAGCGGTCGGGCCAGGCGGCGGGGACACCGAGCACCTTGTCGGCCCCGATGGCCCGGATCAGACGGGGCATGCCGGTGTGCTCCCAGCAGACGAGGACTGGTATCGCGGCGGCCAATGCGGCGCGCGCCAGGGCCGTTTCGGCGCCGACGGCGAACTCGGTGCGGACGGGGGTCTTCAGGGAGGTGGCCAGCTCCTGCACCGTCTGGCGGCAGCGGGCTGGTGTTCCGGGCGGGCCGCCGGCCGCGAAGACGACGGCGGGTCGGGGCAGTGAGGAGCCGCCGGACGGCAGGAAGAGGCTGTGCAGTTCCTCGGCCCGGCGCCGGCCGCGGTCCGCGAGGAAGCCGGGGTCCTCGTTGCCCTCCGCGTCTTCGCCGCTGTCTCCGGCGTACGGCTTCTCGGCGTGCCGGATGAGGAGGATCAGGGCGTCCTTCGCGGTACCGGCCGGGCCGGGGGCGGGGGTGCGCGGGTGGTCCTGCCCGGAGCAGGCGGCCACGGCGAGCGGGCCGAGGGCAGCGGCCAGCACGGTGCGGCGGCGTGGCCCGGACCCGGCGGGGGCGTGTGGCATGGGGCCCACTGTCTCCCATGGGCCGGACCCGGGCGGGGCGCGGCGCGGCCTACGGTGCCACGAGCGCCCGGTCGGCCGATCGTGGCGGACGGCTTCCGGTTGCCCCGTCGCACCGTCCGGTCTCCCGGGCGGTTCTCAGCTGCCGGCGCCCCGCTTGCGGACCGCGCGCAGCCATTCCTTGTTCATGGCGGCGATGGACGGCAGTGGGATGCCCTTGGGGCAGGCGGTGGCGCATTCGCCGGTGAGGGTGCAGCCGCCGAAGCCCTCGTCGTCCATCGTGGCCACCATGTCGAGGACGCGGGTCTCCCGCTCCGGCGAGCCCTGCGGCAGCACGTTGAGGTGGTTGACCTTGGCTGAGGTGAAGAGCATTGCGGAGCCGTTGGGGCAGGCCGCCACGCAGGCCCCGCAGCCTATGCACTCGGCGTGCTCGAAGGCGGAGTCGGCGTCGGCCTTGGGTACGGCGGTGGCGTGCGCCTCGGGGGCGGAACCGGTCGGGGCGGTGATGTAGCCGCCGGCCTGGATGATCCGGTCGAAGGCGCCGCGGTCCACGACGAGGTCCTTGACCACCGGGAACGCGGCGGCCCGCCAGGGCTCGACGTCGATGGTGTCGCCGTCGGCGAAGGACCGCATGTGCAGCTGGCAGGTGGTGGTGCGCTCGGGGCCGTGGGCGTCGCCGTTGATGACGAGGCTGCACGCGCCGCAGATGCCCTCGCGGCAGTCGTGGTCGAAGGCGACCGGGTCCTCGCCGCGCAGGATGAGGTCCTCGTTGAGGGTGTCGAGCATCTCCAGGAACGACATGTCGCGGGAGATGCCGTCGACCTCGTACGTGACCATGGCGCCGGGGGTGTCGGGGTTCTGCTGGCGCCAGACGCGCAGGTTGAGCCTCATGCGTAGCTCCGCTGGGTGGGGTGGACGTACTCGAAGACGAGGTCTTCCTTGTGCAGGACGGGGGCCGCGCCGGTGCCCTGGTACTCCCAGGCGGCGACGTAGCCGAACTCCTCGTCGCGGCGGGCGGCCTCGCCGTCCGGGGTCTGGGACTCCTCGCGGAAGTGGCCGCCGCAGGACTCGGCGCGGTGCAGGGCGTCGAGGCACATCAGCTCGGCGAGTTCCAGGTAGTCGACGATGCGGTTGGCCTTCTCCAGGGACTGGTTGAACTCCTCACCGCGGCCCGGGACCTTGATCCGTGTCCAGAACTCCTCGCGGATCTGCGGGATCCGGGCGAGGGCCTTGCGCAGGCCCTCTTCGGTGCGGGACATGCCGCAGTACTCCCACATGAGCTCGCCGATCTCGCGGTGGAAGGAGTCGGGCGTGCGGTCCCCGTCGACGGCGAGCAGCTTGGCGAGGCAGTCGCGGGTCTCGCGGACCGCGGCCGCGGCCTCGGGGTGGCTGTCGTCGACGGCTTCCCGGTGGGGGTGGCGGGCCAGGTAGTCGTTGATGGTGGAGGGGAGCACGAAGTAGCCGTCTCCGAGGCCCTGCATCAGGGCGGAGGCGCCGAGGCGGTTGGCCCCGTGGTCGGAGAAGTTGGCCTCGCCGATGGCGAAGAGACCGGGGACGGTGGTCTGGAGGTCGTAGTCGACCCACAGGCCGCCCATCGTGTAGTGCACGGCGGGGTAGATCCGCATGGGGACCTCGTACGGGTTCTCCGCGGTGATCCGCTCGTACATCTCGAAGAGGTTGCCGTACTTCTCGGCGACCTTGTCCCGGCCCATGCGGCGGATGGCGTCGGCGAAGTCGAGGTAGACGCCCTGGCCGCCGGGGCCGACGCCGCGGCCCTCGTCGCAGACGTTCTTGGCGGCGCGGGAGGCGATGTCGCGGGGCACGAGGTTGCCGAAGGAGGGGTAGATCCGCTCCAGGTAGTAGTCGCGCTCCGCTTCGGGGATCTCGGCGGCGGGGCGGGTGTCGCCCTGGGCCTTGGGTACCCAGATGCGGCCGTCGTTGCGCAGGGACTCGCTCATCAGGGTGAGCTTGGACTGGTGGTCGCCGGTGCGCGGGATGCAGGTGGGGTGGATCTGCGTGAAGCAGGGGTTGGCGAAGTAGGCGCCGCGCCGGTGCGCCCGCCAGACGGCGGTCGCATTGGAGTTCATGGCGTTGGTGGAGAGGTAGAAGACGTTGCCGTAGCCGCCGGAGGCGAGGACGACGGCGTCGGCGTAGTGGGTGTCGATGCTGCCGGTGACCAGGTCGCGGGCGACGATCCCGCGGGCCACGCCGTCCACCGTGATCAGGTCGAGCATCTCGGTGCGGGCGTGCATCTCGACGTTCCCGGCGGCGATCTGCCGGGACAGCGCCTGGTAGGCGCCGAGGAGGAGCTGCTGGCCCGTCTGGCCGCGGGCGTAGAAGGTGCGGGAGACCTGGACCCCGCCGAAGGAGCGGGTGTCGAGGAGGCCGCCGTACTCGCGGGCGAAGGGGACGCCCTGGGCGACGCACTGGTCGATGATCTCGACGGATATCTGGGCGAGACGGTGGACGTTCGACTCGCGGGCACGGAAGTCGCCGCCCTTGACGGTGTCGTAGAACAGGCGGTGCACGGAGTCGCCGTCGTTGCGGTAGTTCTTGGCCGCGTTGATCCCGCCCTGGGCGGCGATGGAGTGGGCCCTGCGGGGGGAGTCGGAGAAGCAGAACTGGACGACGTGGTATCCCTGTTCGGCGAGGGTGGCACCGGCTGCGCCACCGGCCAGGCCGGTGCCGACGACGATGACGGTGTGCTTGCGGCGGTTGGCCGGGTTGACGAGCTTGGCCTCGAAGCGGCGGCGGTCCCAGCGTTCGGCGATGGGGCCGGCGGGTGCCTTCGTGTCGCTGATCGGCTCGCCGGTGGCGTAGTGGGTGTAGTCGGTGTGGGCGTGGTCGGTGTGGGCGTGGTCGGTGCGGGCGTAGTCGGTGCGGGCGTAGTCGGTGCGGGCGTAGTCGGTGCTCATGTCAGCTCACCACTCCGGTCATGACGGCGACGGGGACGGACACGAAGCCCGCGAAGAGGACGAGGGCCAGGGCGTTGGCCAGGAATTTCAGCGTCCGCTCGCGGCGGGCGTTGCCCGCACCGAGGGTCTGGGCGGCGCTCCAGAAGCCGTGCCGGACGTGCAGGCCGAGGGCGGCCATCGCCACGATGTAGACGGTGTTGCCGTACCAGGTGGAGAAGGTCGCGAGGACGTTCTCATAGGGGTGGCCGGCCCACGCGCGCTCGTTGACGGTGAGGGTGGTGAGGTCGAGGAGGTGCCAGACGATGAAGAGGGCGAGGATGATCCCGCCCCAGCGCATCGTGCGGGTGGCGTAGCTCGCGCTGCGGCGCTTGTGGGCGTACTTCACCGGGCGCGCCTTGATGTCGCGGCGGCTGAGCTGGTACGCGCACACCGCGTGGGCGACGACGGCGGCGACCAGGACCACGCGGACGATCCACAGGGCCCACTCGTGGTGCAGGAAGGGGGAGCCGAGGGTGCGCAGCCAGTGGGCGTAGCCGTTGAACTCGTCCGCCCCGAAGAAGATCTTCAGGTTGCCGAGCATGTGGACGACCAGGTATCCGAGCATGATCAGCCCGGACACCGCCATCACGGACTTCTTGCCGACGGTGGAGTCCCAGAGCGTGCGCGTGGTGGACGGTCGTCGGCCCGTCCGCGTTGCCAGAGCCATGTCCTCGACGGTAAGGACCAAAGTCCCGAGAGGTCCAAGACATGATGGCGCTGATCCCGATAGCCGCTTCCTATGTACGGGGTATGCTGGGGCGATGCAGTTCCAGCAGCTCCTGTACTTCGTGGCCGTTGCCGAAACCCGGCACTTCACCCGGGCCGCGCAGCGGGTGCACGTCGCCCAGCCCTCGCTCTCGCAGCAGATCAAGGCGCTCGAACGGGAGCTGGGGGCGGAGCTGTTCAGCCGGGCGCGGGGGAACATCGCGCTCACCGATGCGGGCGAGGCGCTGCTGCCGCTGGCGCGGCGGATCCTGGCGGATGCGGACACCGCGCGGCTGGAGGTCCAGGAACTGGCGCAGCTGCGCCGGGGGCGGGTGCGGCTGGGGGCGACGCCGAGCGTGTGCACGGGCCTGCTGCCGGGTGTGCTGCGCGCCTTCCACACCGCGCATCCGGGAATCGAGCTGCTGATCGAGGAGAGCGGTTCGCTGGACCTCGTACGGGAGCTCGCGCGCGGGGCTCTGGACCTGGCCCTGATCGCGCTCCCGTTGCCGCCCTCGGCTCCGGCGCTGACCACGGTGGAGCTGTTGACGGAGGACCTGGTGGTGGTCTCCTCCGCCGAGCTGCCCCCTCCGGCGGGCGGTGGCCCGCTCACGGTGTCCGCGCTGCGCGACGAGCCGATGGTGATGTTCCGCCACGGCTACGACCTGCGGGACCTGACGGTGGCCGCCTGCCGGGCGGAGGGGTTCGAGCCGGTGTTCACCGTGGAGGGCGGGGAGATGGACGCGGTGCTGGGCTTCGTCCGGGCGGGGCTCGGCGTGGCGGTGGTCCCGGCGATGGTCGTCGACCACGGCGGACCGGGGCTGCGGGCCACGCCGCTGGCGGGCTCTCCACTGCGCCGCACGATCGCCCTGGCGCACCGCACGGACGTCGCTCCCCCGCGCGCGGCGCGCGAACTGAAGCGGATGCTCCTGGGCTGACCCCGCCGCCTCGCGCCCGTGCACCCGGGAGGGCGCCGGCCCGGCTACCCGGCTTCGGGAAGGGGGCCGGCCCGGCTACCCAGCTATGGGGAGGGCCTTGTCGAGCCCGTCGGCCAGCATCGCGAAGGCCTCGTCGGCGTCGGCCACTGCGGCCGGGTGCGCTTCGTCGGCGCTCTGACCGGCATCCATGCGGCGATAGTTCTCCCTGCCCAGCTCATGGCGGACCGCCACCAGGTGCCCCGCCGCCAGCCGGGCGGCGAGCGGGCGGACCGACTCCGATTCGAGTACGGCGGCGAGCAGCTCCACCTCGCGGTCGGTGTAGTGGGACATCCGGCCCTCCAGACTGGCGGTGGAGTAGAGCAGCCGCTGGAAGGCGAGCACCCCGGGGTGGTCGCACAGCCCGGTGATCGGGTCCCGTTCGGCCAGGGCCCCCAGGAAGTGAGCGCGGAGCGCGCCCACCGGCGTCTGGCCGGCAGGGCGGTCGCGCACGATGCGGGCCGCCTCGTCCTGGTGGTCGGCGAACCGGTCGAGCACCAGGTCCTCCTTGGTCGGGAAGTACCGGAAGAGGGTGGGCTTGGAGACCTCGGCCGCGGCGGCGACGTCCGCCACCGACACGGCATCGAAGCCCCGTTCCAGGAAGAGTTCCAGCGCCGTGGCCGCCAGCTGGCGACGCGTACGGAGCTTCTTGTTCTCGCGCAGACCCGTCGTGTTCTCCATGCGCACAGCGTAGCACGAAATCGTGACCGGGTAATTTTCTTAACCGGGTTGCATTTTTTGCGGGGAGCCGCTTTCCTTGAGACATCGACGAGTACACCGACGAGGAGAGGACATCCGATGACCGACGTACTGATCGCGGGCTCCGGCCCCACGGGACTGACCCTGGCCTGCGAACTCGCCCTGAGCGGCGCCGCCGTCCGTGTCATCGAGGGACGCACCGCGCCGCACCGCGAGTCCCGCGGCAAGGGGCTCTGGCCGAGCAGCCTCGGGGTTCTCGAAAGGCTGGGCGTGGCCGAGCCCCTGACCGCCATCGGCAGCAGCGAGGTGGTCCTGCGCAAGTACTTCGACGGAGCACACGTCAACGACACCCCCATGCCCGGCACCGGCCTGCTGATAGGGCAGTGGCAGGTCGAAGAGGCGCTGCGCGGCCGGCTCGCCGGCCTGGGCGTGCAGGTCGAGTACGGATCCCGGCTCGCCGGGATCGCCCAGGACGCGGCCGGGGTCCGCGCGGAGCTGGCGGACGGCACTGCGATCGCAGCGGGGTACCTCGCCGGGTGCGACGGCGGGCGCAGCACCACCCGCAGACTCCTCGGCATTCCCTTCGAGGGCAGTGGGGAGGAGGAGCCCGCGATGGTCGTCGGGGACGTCAGGGCCCCCGGGCTCAGCCGGGACTTCTGGCACCAGTGGTTCACCTCGGAAGGCGGCGGGATACTGCTCTGCCCGATGCCGGGGACGGACACCTTCCAGCTCCAGGCTTCGCCCGAGACGGACGAGCACGGCGGACTGCTGCCACCCTCGCTGGAGAGCTTCCAGCGGCTCTTCGACCGGCATGCCCGGATGCCGGGGATCCGGCTCGCGGATGCCACCTGGCTCTCCGCCTGGCGGGTCAACGTCCGCATGGCCACCCGGATACGAGAGGGCCGGGCGTTCCTCGCGGGGGACGCCGCGCACGTCCACCCCATAGCCGGCGGGCTGGGCATGAACACCGGCATCCAGGACGCGGCCGCCCTCGGCCGGACGCTGACCGCAGCCCTCGCCGGGCAGGCCGGCGAGGAAGCACTCGACGCGTACGGGGCGGAGCGGCTGCCGGTGGCCGCCGAGGTCCTGGCCGACACGTCACGGCGGTACGAGCGGGTCCTGGCCGCCGTCCGGACGCCCGGCCGGGGAACGGAGGCCGGCCTGGACTGAGCGGCCCGGCCGCCGCGGCGGCTCCGGACTCCGGATCGGCCTGCCGGCTCCGGAGCAGGGCTCGGTTCCCGGTTCCGGCTCGTGCGGGTGCGGGGCGGTGGCGTCAGGAGGGTGTGGGCACGGCGTCCGAGAGCGAGAGCGTGTGGATGCGGTCGGGGGCGCCGGGGCGTGCGTAGTACCAGCCCTGGGCGGTGTCACAGCCGAGGTCGCGCAGCTGGGCGGCCTGGGCGCCGGTCTCCACGCCCTCGACCGTGACCGCGAGTTCGAGGCTGTGGGCCAGGGCGACGATGCCCTCCACGATCTTGACGTCGACCGGGTTGGCGGGCTGCTGCTGCATCCCCTTGGTGAAGGAGCGGTCCAGCTTCAGGACGCTGACCGGCAGGCGCCGCAGGTTGGCCAGGTTCGAGTAGCCGGTGCCGAAGTCGTCGAGCGCGATGTCCACGCCGAGGGCTGCGAGCCGGCGCAGGGGTTCCAGGAGTTCGTCGTCGGCGCCGATCAGGGCCGACTCGGTGACCTCCAGGCACAGCGCGCCCGGGGCGAGGCCCGAGTTCTCCAGCACCGCGACGGTGTCGGCGACCAGGCCGGGGTGGTGGAGCTGGGTCGGCGAGAGGTTGACGTTGATCCGCAGGGTGGACCCGCCGTGCTGGCGCTGCCAGTTGCGGGCCTGACGGACGGCCTCCTCCAGGACCCAGCGGCCGAGCGGCACGATCAGCCCGGTCCGCTCGGCGAGCGGGATGAAGCGGTCCGGGCCGAGGACCCCGTACTGCGGGTGCGACCAGCGGACCAGGGCCTCCGCGCCGTGGACGCTGCCGTCGTGCATGTGGACCAGCGGCTGGTACTCGATGAAGAACTCGCCGCGCTCCAGGGCCGCCGGGAGGGCGTTGGTCAGACCGTGGCGGGTGATGGCCCGGGCGTCGGCCTCGGCGTCGGCGAACTCGAAGCGGTTGCCGCCGGCCGCCTTGGCCCGGTACATGGTGATGTCGGCGCTGCGGAGCACCTCCGCCGCGGTGCGCTCGCGGGCCGGGCCCTCGACGATGCCGATGCTGCCGCGGACCGACAGCTCGCGGCCCTCGATCCGGATGGGCACCGACAGGGCGGACAGGATCCGGACGGCCAGTTCGGTCACCTTCTCCTCGGTGTCCGAGCCGGTGGTCAGTGCCACGAACTCGTCGCCGCCGAGCCGTGCGACGACTTCGCCGGGGCCGGTCGCGCAGCTCTGCAGCCGGTCGGCGACCTCTACCAGGAGCCGGTCGCCCGCCGAGTGGCCGAGGCTGTCGTTGACCGCCTTGAACCCGTCGAGGTCCAGGTAGCAGAGGCCGAAGCGGCTGCCGCCGGCCCCGCTCAGGGCCTTTTCGAGGCGTTCGAAGAACAGCGTGCGGTTGGGCAGCCCGGTCAGGGCGTCATGGGTGGCCTCGTAGCGCAGGCGCAGGTTCAGCAGCCGGCGCTCGGTGGTGTCCTCCATCAGGGCCAGCTGGTACTGGGGCACGCCCTCGGCGTCGCGCAGCAGCGACACCGTGAGGTTGGTCCACAGCACGGTCCCGTCGTGGCGGTAGTACGGCTTCTCCACGCGGTAGCTCTCGCGTTCGCCGCGGACGAGTTCGCCGTACATCCGCCAGACGTGCGGGGCGTCGTCGGGGTGGCCCCACTCGCTGACGTTGCGGCCGCGGACGTGCCCGCCCATGCCGCCGAACATCTGCAGCAGTGCGTCGTTGACCTCCAGGACGTTGCCTTCGAGGTCGGCGATGCCGATGCCGACCGCCGCGCCCTCGAAGACCGCCTTGAAGCGTTCCTCGCTGGCGTGCAGGGCCTGCTGGGCGTCGATGCGGGCGGTCAGGGCGGAGCGGGCGATGGCCTCCTGCTCCCGCAGGGTGCGCTCGCGCAGGGCGCGGGCGAATCCGGCCGCGATCCCGTGCTGCAGGCGGGCGCAGCGCGAGCGGTACTCCTCGGTGCCCTCCACCCCGACGCCGTCGGGTCCGCAGTAGAGCACGAGGTACGACTCGACGACGCCGAGCGTGCCGGCCAGGGCCTCGGGGTCGGTGCAGTGCACGGCGACGAGTTCGGCCCCCACCCGCTGGGCGACGCCGGCGTCGAAGGGCCGGGCGTGCAGGGCTTCGGCGAGGGTCTGGGCGAGGGGTATGAGGTGCTGTTCGAACTCGACGCGGGTCAGCGAGGTCGCGGTGACGGGGAAGATCGCCCGTCCCCAGATGGTCGCGAAACGTCCGATCCGGTCCTCCAGCCCGCTCCGCAACGCGGCAGGGCCCGCCGGCGTCGGCGGGCCTGTCAGCGGGACCGGGGGCTGCGCACCCTGCGCGGGTCCCGTGTTCTTCGGGGTCGGTGTGCCGGAGGGCACCGCGGCCGCAGATCTCACGCCTTGCGTCCCACTCCGCCGAAGCCCGAGAAGGCGTACGGGTCCTCGGGCGCCTCCGCGTCGTCCGGGTCCTCGGTGCCCTCGGGCTGCCAAAGCGGCATGGACACGACGCCCGGCTCGACCAGCTCGAAGCCGTCGAAGAAGCGGGTGATCTGTTCGCCGCTGCGCATCACGAGCGGGTTGCGGATGTCCCGGTAGACGCCGACCGTCCCGGCCGCGACCTCCTCCGAGAGCGGGATCCCCTCGTAGGAGGCGTGCGTGAGGACCAGCAGGCTGCCGGGGGCCAGCGCGTCGCGCAGCTGGGCGACGGCGGCGTGCGGGTCGTCCGCGTCCTCAAGGAAGTGCAGGACGGCGACGAGCAGCAGGGCGACGGGGCGCTCGAGGTCGAGCAGCCGCGCGACCTCCGGGGCGGCGAGGATGTCGTGGGGCTTGCGCAGGTCGGCGGCGACGATGCCGGTGTGCTCGTCGCCGGCGAGGACGGCGCGGCTGTGGGCGACGGCCACCGGGTCGTGGTCCACGTAGACCACGCGGGCTTCGGGGCTGGCCGCCCGGGCGATCTCGTGGACGTTGCCGAAGGTGGGGATGCCGGAGCCGATGTCGAGGAACTGGGTGACGCCCTGGGCCACGGCGTAGCGGACGGCGCGGCGCATGAAGGCCCGGTTGGCCTGCATGATCTTGGGCAGGCCCGGCAGGAACTCCATGGCGCGGCGGGCGGCCTGGCGGTCGACCTCGAAGTTGTGGGAGCCGCCCAGGTAGTAATCGTAGATGCGGGACACGCTCGGCACCGATATGTCGATGCCTGGCGGGGCCCAGGCGGGGCGCTCCATCGGGGTCTCCAAGCCGTAATCGTGTGCGGTCGTCCGGAGTCGGACGCCTGTCCGAGCCGAATGTACTGATCATTGCCCAACGGAGCGAGCAAAAGCGGAAATTGGTGATCCGTTCTTCATCACACACCAAAGGCCTTCCCGGCCCATCCCGCAGCGAATGACCGAAACCGACAAGTCGCTTTTGAGAATGTGCATCCACATGACCGGAATAGTGCATTCCGTGGCTCAAACATCTACGGTCCCCGCGCCACCCGTTCAGGCGAACCAGGGCCGACCTCCGCGTGCGCGGGCGCACGTGGGCCCATGCTCCCCGGGTGAACAGAGCCTGTACCAGACGCCTGCTGGTGGTCCCGGTCCTGCTGTGGGCGGCGCTGTCCGCCACGCCGGCCGTGGCTGATAGCTGCGCCTACGCGACGATCGACGCCGGGGACGGCGCGGGCGCCGTCGAGCTGGTCGCGGTGGCCGGAAGCAGCTCCGCCGCAGGCGGCCGGGGTGGCGGACATCACGGCGACGGGCACGGAAACGGCCATGGAAACGGCCACGGCGGACACCACGGAGGCGGCGGGCACGGCGGCCACCACTGCCCGTCGCCTCCCCCGCCGTGCCCGCCGGAGCCGACCCCCACCCCGACGCCCACACCCACGCCGCCCCCGCCGCCGAAGCCCACGCCGAAGCCGACCCCCAAGCCGACTCCGCCGCCCGCGCCGGAACCCCCGCCGCCGGCCCCGAAGGCCGTACCGCCGCCTGCGCACGCGCCGCGGCCCGAACCCAGGGCCCCCGCCCCGCCCCCGCCGAAGCCGGTGGCCGCGCCGCAACCCCGGGTGGAGCCCCCGGCCCCCGTGGTGGCGCCGCCCGCCCCGCCCCCGAAGAAGCCGGTGGCCAGGCCCGCGTACCGCACGGCGGCCGCCAGGAAGGTCGAACACCACATCTCGCCGGTGACCTTCACCTTGATGACCGCGGCTCCCGCGGTGCTCGCGATCGTCGCGCTGCGCCCGCGCTAGACCCGCCCCGCACACCACTTTCGTGACCGATTGGGAGTCATCTTGTCGGAATGGCTCGTCCTGTCCCTCGCGATGGCAGCGGCTTGCGCCGTGGTGCTGTCCATCGCCTTCTTCAACCAACGGCGGATCGGTGAGGACGACGATCCCAGCGAGACCCCGGACGTCATCGAGTACATGACGATGATGATCGGGGTGATCTACGCGATCGTGCTGGGCCTGGCGATCGCCGGCGTCTGGGAGGGCCGCGGGGCCGCCCAGGAGTACGTGCGCCAGGAGGCACAGGCCCTGCACGAGATCAGCGTCCGATCCGAGGTCTACCCGGCCGAGGTGCGCAAGAGGATCCGGTCCGACGTCGACGCGTACGTGACGTACGTGGTGGACACGGAGTGGCAGCGGATGGCCGACCAGGGCGAGCTCACGGACCGCAGCGGGCAGCTGCTGGAGACCATCCGCCGGGACGTCACCGACTACGAGCCGCAGACCGACCACGAGGGACAGGCGTACCAGCCGCTGGTGGACCAGGTCGCGCTGGTCGACGACGCGCGCAATGCCCGCGGCCAGAGCGCGGGAGCGACGATGCCGGGGGTCGTGTGGTTCGGGCTGATCGCCGGGGCGCTGGTGACGGTGGGCCTGGTCTTCACCCTGCAGATCCGCCGCTCGTTCCGGGAACTGCTGCTGGCCGGCCTGTTCAGTGCACTGATCGCCTTCCTGCTGTTCCTCATCTGGGACTTCGACGCGCCGTTCGGGCGGGGCGTCGCGGCGACCGCCGAGCCCTTCCTCGCGCAGTTCCCGCATCTGCCCCTCGGCGGCTGAGGCTCCCGACGGGCGCGCCGGGCGCGCGGCCGAACCTGGCCCGCCGGGTACGCGGCCAAACCGGGGGCGGGCTCCGCGTCCCCGGTTCGGCCCACACCCGTGCCCCATTCGCCCGTTCCTGATCGCGGGGCGCGGCGCCCGGACCTAGCGTGGCGGACATCGAGGCGCACGACCCCCCACGTGCGGAAACCGTTCCGCGGCTGCTCCTCGGGGATCCGGAGAACCAACCATGGGTGCGATACGTACCAACGCCACAGCCCTGCTGAGCGCCGGCGCCACGGGTGCCGTACTCGCGCTCGGCGTCCTCGGCGCGCCCTCCGCGACCGCGGCCGAGGCCCAGCCCATCACCTCGTTCGGCTTCGCCATCACCCCGTCGACGGTTGCCCCGGGCGGCCAGACGGTGCTCTCCGTCAGCGGCTGCAGCGCGGCCTACGCCACCGTCTCGTCCGGGGTCTTCGACACCGTGAGCATCGCGCGCGGCAAGACCGCCCGGGTGACCGTCGACCGGGACGCCCGCCGCGGGGCCGTGTACTCCGTCTCCTTCACCTGCAACGGGGAGACCGGTTCGGCGGACCTCACCATCACCGGCGGCACCTCCCGGCCGACCACCAGTTCCACCTCGACCGCGATCGGTTCCTCGACGGCCTCCCGGGGCACCTCGCTCGGTGTCCGCGGAGGCCTGGGCGGCAGTGTGGCCGGGATGGATTCCCGTGAGCTCGGCGCGGGCGCCGCGCTCTTCCTCGCGGCCGCGGGCGGCACGGTGTACGTCCTGCGCCGCCGCCGCGCCTCCCCCCGCGGCCACTGACCGCGCCTCACGGGCAGCCCGGAGCGGAACACCGACCGCCGGTCGCCCCGAGTCCCGGCCGGGACTCGGGGCGACCGGCGTTTCCCGGGCTGCGCAGCGTTGCGACCGGGGCGGCCGGTCGTCAGGCCCGCCCGCGCAGCGGACGGCGCCTGCGCATCACGTGGACGCCCGCCCCCAGGGCCGCGACGCCGACGAGGCCCGCCCCGATGGCGGTCTCGGCGGTGGACGGGCCGAACGAGCCGCCGATACCGCCGTGCGCGCCGTTGCCCGCGAGGATCGTGAACCGGTGCGTGGCAACCAGGCTGTTGTCGTTGCACTTGACCGACAGCGTGTGGTTACCGGGTGAGGCGTGGTTGAAGATCCGGACGGTGGCGAAGCCGACGGAGCCGGCCGACAGGTTGGTCTGCGGAAAGTTGCCGGGCGACCAGACCGTGCCGCCGTGACGGCAGCCGGCTGCGCTGACCTGCATCGTCGAGCCCTGGTGCACGTTGTACGGGTTGACGGTGACGTTGCTCGGACCGTTGCCGGTGTTGCTCCCGTTGCCGCCCGCGGGAGAGCCGCCCAACGGGTCCGACGGGTTCGCGCCGGCGAACGGGGTGCTGAGCCCGACGGCTACGCAGGCCGCCGCGGCCACGGTGAGGGCGCGGAGAACACGCATGGTGGAACCTCCAGCGGGAAGCGCCCCGGAGCGGTCGCCCGGGAAGATCGACGAGAACGCCTCCCAGTCGAACCCTCAGGGCGGCTGGCACCCAGCGCATTTCCAGGCTTGGGCCGCAAGGTTGAGCGACACGCCGGGACACGCCGAGGGCGGCTGACGGATCCGCAGGTCACGACCCGTCAGACATTTATGTGACGAATACCTGGATGGACGCACCCCTTCCGGCCCCGCCACCCGTTCGCCCTTCAGCGATCGCCGTCTTGCGCAGGCAGCCTTAGCGTGCGTGGGGAAGGGCGTACAGGGGTGGGACAAGAACGCGGGTCGGGACCCCCGCGTCGGGAAGGGAGAGCCATGACCGAGGACGAGAGCGAGCAGCCACCGAGACGACGATCCCCCTGGGGCGTACTCGCGCTGGTGATGCTCAGCGGCCTCGCCATGATGCGCAACGGAGCGGACGTCGGTGACGGGCCGCCGCAGCCGACGGCCGCGGCGGCCGTCGGCGTGCCCGCCGAGCAACTGCCCGCGGATCCGCCGGGACCGGGACAACAGCCCATGCAACAACAGCAGCAGCCCGCGGCGCCGGCGGAGGTGGCGCCCCTGGAACACTCGTCCGTCCAGCGCATCCGCATCCCCAACATCAAGGTGGACGCCCCGGTGATGCCCGTCGAGCTCGACGCGCAGGGCTGGATCCAGGCTCCGCCCCCGCAGGACCCGAACCTGGCCGGCTGGTACCTCAACGGCATCTCGCCGGGGCAGCGCGGCTCGGCGGTGATCGTGGGCCACGTCGACAACGCGAGCGGCCCGGCGGTCTTCTACGGCCTGGGCGCGCTGCGCAAGGGCAATCACATCGAGGTGGAGCGGTACGACGGGCGCACGGCGGTGTTCGAGGTGTACGGCGTGGAGGTCTTCTCGAAGGAGACGTTCCCCGGAGCCCGGGTGTACGGGGACACCGGGCAGCCGGAACTCCGCGTGATCACCTGCGGCGGCGGTTACTCCAAGGCCCGGGGCTACGACGGCAACGTCGTCGTCTTCGCCCGGATGGTGCAGGTCCGCTGAGCGACGGCGGGCCCGCCGGACCGGGCGGGCCCGGCCGGGCTCAGCGGGGCGGCAGCGCGGGCAGGGTCATCCGGTAGCCCCGGCCCAGCAGTTGGGGCAGGTAGGTGCTCACCGCCCGGACGCTCTGCGAGCGGTCGCCGCCCGCGTCGTGGTTCAGCACGATCACCCCCGGAGCCGCGCCCTTGAGGACGTTCGAGACGATCGTGTCCGTCCCCGGCTCCGTCCAGTCCAGGGTGTCCACCGTCCAGGCGAGCGGTTCCATGCCCAGTTCGGCCCCGATCTCGAACGCGGCCCGGTTCCACGCCCCGTACGGAGCGCGGAACCACACAGGCGCCTCCCCCACGGCCTGCTGGACGACCTCGCTCGTGCGGGCGATCTCGGAGGCGAGGGCGGGCCGGCTGAGCGTGGGGATGAGCGGGTGGGTCCAGGTGTGGTTGCCGATGAGGTGGCCCTCGGCGGCCATCCGGCGCAACAGGTCCCGGTTGTCGGTGGCCATCTCCCCGCAGACGAAGAACATGGCACGGACGTCGTACCGGGCGAGGGTGTCGAGGATGGCGGGGGTGTAGCGGGGGTCCGGCCCGTCGTCGAAGGTGAGCACCATGGCGCTCGCGGTGCGTGCGTCGGGGGGAAGCTGCAGGATGGGCCGGGTCCGTACGGCGGGCTTCGCCGCGGGCGGGCGCAGCGGGACCTCGGAGGTCATGGGGCTAAGCCGGTACGCGGCCTGCCCGGGCGCCTGCGGACGCAGGGCGCGGACTCCGCCCGGTCCGGCGGCTCCGCCGGGTCCCGGCTGTCCCGGCGCCGGGCCGCCGGCGGGCGCGGCGCCGAGCCCCGCGCCCGGTGCACCGCCCGCCGCGCTCTGACCGGGTGCGCCGGTCTCGCCGCCGGTGAGCAGTCCGGAGGCTGCGGCGATTCCGAGGAAGACGGCGGTGCGCAGGAGCATGCGTCGCCCTACTGTCGGCTCGTCATTTTTCATTATTACTACGTATCAACGACATCCCCGCAGATGTCGAGAGGCGCGAACGGGCGGGCTTCCCCTCACCCGATCAGCCGCGCCGGACCAGCGGGAACGGCAGCGTCTCGCGGATCGTGAGGCCGGTGAGGAACATGACCAGCCGGTCGACGCCGATGCCCAGCCCGCCGGTCGGCGGCATCGCGTACTCCAGCGCGTCCAGGAAGTCGTCGTCCAGTTCCATCGCCTCGGCGTCGCCGCCCGCGGCGAGCAGTGACTGGGCGGTGAGCCGGCGGCGCTGTTCCACCGGGTCGGTCAGCTCCGAGTAGGCGGTGCCCAGTTCGGTGCCGAAGGCGACCAGGTCCCAGCGCTCGGCGAGGCGCGGGTCCCTGCGGTGCTGCCGGGTCAGCGGTGAGACGTCCGTGGGGAAGTCCTTGTAGAAGGTGGGCAGCTCGGTCTTCTCCTCCACCAGCCGCTCGTACATCTCCAGCACCACGTCGCCGCGGGTGTCCTCGGGTGCGTGGGGCACCTTGGCCCGGTCGCAGAGCCGGCGCAGGACGTGCTCGGCGGTGTCGGCGTCGACCTCCTCACCGAGGGCCTCGCTGATCGCCCCGTACATCGTCTTGACCGGCCAGGGTCCGGAGATGTCGTGGACGACGAGCTTGCCGTCCGGGCCTGCCTTGTGGGCGACCGGCGATCCGAAGGCGGCGGTCGCGGCGCCCTGGATCAGCTCGCGCGTGAGGTCGAGCATCACGTCGTAGTCGGCGAAGGCCTGGTAGGCCTCCAGCATCGTGAACTCGGGGTTGTGCTTGTAGGAGACGCCCTCGTTGCGGAAGGTGCGGCCCATCTCGAAGACCTTCTCCAGGCCGCCGACGCACAGCCGCTTCAGGTACAGCTCGGGCGCGATGCGCAGGTACAGGTCGAGGTCGTAGGCGTTGATGTGGGTGCGGAAGGGCCGGGCGTTGGCGCCGCCGTGGATCTGCTGGAGCATCGGGGTCTCGACTTCGAGGTAGCCGCGGTCCAGCAGTCCCTGGCGCAGCGCCTGGACGGCCGAGGAGCGGGCCCGTACCACCTCCCGTGCCTCGGGGCTCGCGACCAGGTCGAGGTAGCGGCGCCGCACGCGCGCCTCGGGGTCGGCGAGACCCTTGCGCTTGTCCGGCAGCGGGCGCAGGCATTTGCCGGTGAGCTGCCAGGAGGTGACGAGCAGGGACGGCTCGCCGCTGCGGCTGGCGCCGACTTCGCCGCTGGCGACCACGTGGTCGCCGAAGTCGACCTGGGAGGTGAAGGAATCCACTACGCCGGGGCCGCTCTCGTCGCGGGTGAACATCAGCTGTACGTCCCCGGACCAGTCGCGCAGGACGGCGAAGACCACGCCGCCGAGGTCGCGTACGAGCATCACGCGGCCGGCGAGGGTGGCCCGTTGCCCGGAACGGGCGCCGGGCGGCGGTCCCGGGTGGGCGGCCAGCAGCCCGGCCACGGTGTGGGTGCGCTGGGGGATGCCGACGGGGTACGGGTCGGTGCCGGCCGCCCGGATCCGCTCCATCTTGTCGTGGCGGACGCGGACCTGTTCGGGCAGCCGCTCGGCCCGCGCCGCCGTTTCGGCCTCCACCCCCACGAGGTCCAGTCCGAGGGAGTCGATGGGGGGCAGCCCTTCGGTGCTGGCGGGCGCGGTGACGCCCCGGGCGTGGCCGTTGCCCCAAAGTTTGCGCAGGCTCGGCACGGAGACGAAGCCCTCGGCGATGCCGGAGGCGAGGCTGACCCGGGCGAGCGAGCCGGCGTCCTGGTAGCAGAGGAACCGCGGGTACCACTCCGGGCCGTACTTGACGTTCGAGCGGTACAGGGCCTCCAGCTGCCACCAGCGGGAGAAGAACAGCAGCAGTCTGCGCCACAGCTTCAGGACCGGGCCGGCGCCGATCCGGCCGCCCTCCTCGAAGGCGGAGCGGAAGACGGCGAAGTTCAGGGAGATCCGCCGCACCCCCAGGCCCGGGGCGGCGGCGCACAGCTCGGCGACCATGAACTCCATGACGCCGTTGGGGGCGGCGCGGTCGCGGCGCATCAGGTCCAGGGAGATGCCGTCCCTGCCCCAGGGGACGAAGGACAGCAGGGCGATCAGCTCGCCCCGGGCGTCGAAGGCCTCGACGAGCAGGCAGTCCCCGTCGGCGGGGTCGCCGAGCCGGTCCAGGGCCATGGAGAAGCCGCGCTCGGTCTCGGTGTCGCGCCAGGTGTCGGCACGGTCGATGATCCACTGCATCTCCTCCTCGGTGAGGGCGGAGTGGCGGCGGATGACGGTGGTGGCTCCGGCCCGCTTGACGCGGTTGACGGCCTGGCGGGTGACGCGCATGTCGCGGCCGTCGAGGTCGAAGTGGGCGACGTGCAGGATCGCCTCGTCGCCGAGCTGGAGGGCGCTGAGTCCGGAGCGGGCGTACGCGGTGGCCCCCTCCTCGGAGGCCCCCATGACGGCGGGCTGCCAGCCGTGGCGGCGGGCCACGGTGAGCCAGGCGTCGACGGCCGGGGTCCAGGCGGCGGGGTCGCCGACCGGGTCGCCGCTGGCCAGGCAGACGCCGGCCTCGACGCGGTAGGTGACGCCGGCCCTGCCGTTGGGGGCGAAGACGACGGCCTTGTCGCGGCGCGTGGCGAAGTAGCCGAGCGAGTCACTGCGGCCGTAGGCGCCGAGCAGGGCGCGGATGCGGGGTTCCTCGTCCCCGTGCAGGGCGGCGGTCAGGCGCTGCGAGCGGAACAGCGTGGAGGCGGCGTTCAGCAGGGCGAGGGCGCCGAACAGGCCGAGGAAGAAGGAGAGCGGCCGGGGCGGCTGGCCGTCGAACTGGCGGGGTGAGACGAGGCCGCCGAAGACCTGCCGGGCGGCCCAGTCCAGCCACTGCCCCTTGGGGAGGGTGCCGGGGAACAGAGCCACCAGGCCCCAGCCGAGGAGCACGGCGGCGAGCAGGCCGAGGCCGAGGACGAGCAGGGCGCGCCAGAAGGCGCCGGGCCGGGAGGCGGCGTAGAACTCCTTGCGGGCGGCGATCAGGATCCCGAGGGCGGCCACGGCGAGGGCCATGGAGGGGCCGCCGATCCAGTAGTACTCGTCGGCGATGATCAGGACGTCGACCAGGACGAGCAGGGCCAGATAGGTGACGACGATCCACCAGGCGACCTTCTTGCGGGTGCCGAGCGCGGCGGCGAGGAGGAAGAGGAAGACGGCGTAGGCGAGGTTGGCGCTGACGGGCACCACGACCGCGTCGAGGAAGCGCACGACGTGCCGCAGGAGGTGGCGCAGGGTCGGGGAGAGCGCCAGCAGGGCGCACAGCAGTCCGAGCGTTCCGAAGAACGCGGCGAACGCGTCGGGCACCCGGTTGAGGAAACGGTTCCGGGTGCCCCGGGTCTCCTCCACGGTGGCACTCATGGTTCGCACTGTAGGGAGGCCCGCGCCGCCGCGCGCGGCGAAGGACATACCGTGGGGAGGGTGACTGAGCACGTGAACACGGGATTCGAACGCGGTACGGACGGCCCGAAGGTGATCTTGGCCGGGGTGGACGGGTCGGAGTCTTCCCTGCGGGCGGCGGCGTACGCGGCGGGCCTGGCCCGGCGGCAGAACGCACTGCTGGCGCTGGTGTACGTCCAGCCGGTGATGCCGGCCGGGGCCTCACTGGGCGCGCCGGTGGCCGGCACCACCGGTGAGATCGCCGAGGGGCTGGTGGCCGAGATCCGGGAGGCGGCGGAGCGCGTCAAGGGCGTCTACGACGTGCGCTGGCAGTTCCACACCTTCCACGGCGACCCGTACACGGGTCTGGTGAGCGCGGCGGAGGAGCTGATGGCGGACGCGGTGGTGGTCGGTGCCTCCGAGCAGGCCGGGCACCGCATCGTCGGTTCGGTGGCGGTCCGCCTGGTGAAGGCGGGCCGCTGGCCCGTCACGGTGGTTCCGTAACGGGCCGGGGGTCACGTATGCCGGAGGCCACCCAGGGCCGGCGGCCACCCGGGGCGTGCGGCCCCCGGGGCCGGAGGCCCCCCGAGCCGACGGCCACCCGGGGCCGGAGGCCGCCCGAGCCAGCGGTTGCCCGGGGCCGGTGGCCACCGGCCGGTGGCCACCGAGCCGGTGCTACCGGGCCATCGTCAGGCCGTCCTTCGCCGCGCCGCGGCCGAGGACGGCTTCGCTGACGGCGTCCCGCGCGCGCTCGTACTCGTCGTTGCCGGGGTCCTCGGCGAGGGCGGCGGGCAGGTTGACGACCTTGCCGGCGGACAGGTCCATCATCTGGGGGACGAACTCGGCCCTGGTGACCTGCCAGCGGCCACCCGCGGTGGCCGGCGGGGCGAAGGTGAAGCGGCCGATCGAGCCGTAGTTGCCGCGCATGTCCCGCGCGCCCGAGTAGTTGAACATCTCGCCGGCGACCTGGTCGCCCATGCCGTAAATGATCCACGTCCCGTTGACCTTCTCGTAGGCCTGCGGGATGTGCGCGTGCGTACCGAGGATCATGTCGATGTCGGGGCGACCGCCGGTCTGCGAGGCCGTCAGCTCCTTGCCGAGCGAGAGCTGCTTCTCGTCCGGATCCGTCTGCCACTCCGTGCCCCAGTGCAGGCTGACCAGGACCACGTCGGCGCCGGCCTTCCGGGCGGCCCGGGCATCCGCGATGATCTTGTCCTTCTCCATCAGGTTGACCGCCCAGGGCTGTCCCTCCGGCATCGGGTAGCCGTTCGTGTCGTACGTGTAGGCCAGGTGCGCGACCTTCGCGGAGCCCGCCGTGTACAGGGTCGGCGTGGCCGCCTCGGCGGCCGTACGGGCCGAACCGGCATGCTTGAGCCCGGCCTTGTCGAACCTGCCGAGGGTGCGCCCGATGCCGTCCGCGCCGGCGTCCAGGGTGTGGTTCGAGGCCGTGGAGCAGCCGTCGTACCCGGCGTCCTTGAGCCCGTCGGCCACCTCCGGCGGGGACTGGAAGGCCGGGTAGCCGGTGAAGGGTCCGTCGTCCTCCCCGTAGACGGTCTCCATGTGGCAGATCGCCAGGTCGGCGGCCGAGACCACTGGCTTGACCAGGGAGAACATCGGCCTGAAGTCGTGGCCGTCGCCTTCCGCGTCGGCTGCCGCCCGCTTGATGACCGAGTCGTGCGGCAGCACGTCACCGGTGGCCACGAGGGTGAAGCCCTTCGCGGCGCCGGCCCGGGCGGAGTGGGGCCCGGAGCCGGTGGACGGTGCCGGAGAACGGGAGTTGCCGAGAAGGGCGGGCGCGGGGCCCCTCCCGGCGGAACAGCCCGCGGCGGCCGCGGCCAGCAGGGCGGCCGACAGGAGCGTGAGGGCGTGCCGGATGTACGTGGTCATCTGAGCCAGCTCCCATTAGTAGGACTATCTGATCATCTGTAATCCATGGGGGAGGGCGGCACCAGTCGGGTTTCGGCTCCGGGGGCGTCCCGTCTCACCCGGGTGGCCGTTCGCCGCGCCGTTCGACCGTTCACCGCCGGGCGCGGCCGCCCACCGGTCGACCCGGGTGCTTGGGCGCACCGCCGGGACAGGACGGTTCCCGGGGCGCTCCGTGCAGGTGAGGGTGGGTCCGTCGGAGCCGAACGGACCCAGGAAGGAGCCACTCGTGCCCCTCTCCCCCACCCTCCTGCGCACGGACCCCGAGGCGCTGGCCGAGCTCCAGCGCGACCACGGGCGGGCCCTGTTCGGCTTCCTGGTCGGCCTCACGGCCGGTGACCGCCAGCGCGCCGAGGACCTCGTACAGGAGACGCTGGTCCGGGCGTGGCAGCACCCGGAGGTGCTGGAGAGCGACCACGAGTCCATGCGGCCCTGGCTGTTCACCGTGGCGCGGCGGCTCGCGATCGACGCGCGGCGGGCGCGCCTGTCCCGGCCGCAGGAGGTGGACCCGGAGGGGCTGGAGCAGGCGCCCGCGCCCGAGGACGCGGTGGCCGGCTCGGTCACGGCCATCGATGTGCGACGGGCCGTCGGCTCGCTCGGGCCGGAGCACCGCGAGGTGCTGATGCAGGTCTACTTCCAGGACCGCTCGGTCGCCGAGGCGGCGGCGGAGCTCGGCATTCCGACAGGAACGGTCAAATCCCGTACGTACTACGCGCTGCGCGCCCTGAGGAAGGGTCTGCAGGGGTACGGATACGGCCTCGGCGCCTGAACCTCCCGGGGGACCGCGCGGCGAACGAAACGAATACACGCGGACCGGACACAAAACGCATCGAAATCGGCCTCAGAGCGTTCAAGTTGGGTAAACATCCCCCGTTCCGCGCGTCGCTCGGTGAAGGCTCATGGCTGACGACGGGAAGCTCGACGCGCGGGAGAAGGTGGAACGGTGCAGCCCGAGGGTACGAACGGCACCAGTGACGGCGGGCTCGCGGTGCCCATGGCATGGCTCTACGCGGAGTACATCGCCGACGAACTGCTGCGCACGGGACGGCTGATCCCGGTCAGTACCCTGGAGTTCCGCGCCGGGCGGGACACGCTCGCGCTGACGATCTACCTCTCCGACGCGGCCGGCGAGCTCTCCGGGATCCGGGTGGTCTCGCAGCTCGACGAGTGGCTGTCGCTGACGGCGTACGGGCACCCCTGGCGCGACTGGGTGGACACCCGGTTCCTCGCACTGGGCGAGGAGGCCAGGGAGCACGGCCGCGGTGAGGACCCGGACCTCGAACTGGCCCGGGCCGCCTGGCGCTGGCTGGACCGCACCGAACTGTTCGCCACCAACCTCGACCCGGGCCGGCACGACCACGCCGACACCCCCGCGGGCCTGGACGAGAACGCACGGGTGTGGACCCCTGCCTGGCAACTGGGCCTTCCATTGGGCCACTTGGCGATGCACCTGTTCTGACGCCCGGCCCGGTACGGACGTTCAGGACCGCTCAGGCGTCCCGGCGCGGGGCCGGTGCCTCCGCCGGGTCCATCACCAGGCCGGTGAAGTCGGCCTCGTTGCGCTCGGCCCGGGTGACGTACCAGCGGGCGATCAGCCACAGCACCGGGTACACCACCAGGCCGAGGGCCACCCACACCGGCGGCCCCGACGCGGAGCGCGGCAGCGCGAACAGCAGCGGCAGGGTGCCGACGAGCAGCGTCAGGACGCCCAGTGCCCCCAGCCCGGCCCGGAGCTGGCTGCGCATCAGGGCCCGTACGTAGGTGGCGCCCAGGGTGGTCTGTTCGGAGATCTCCGAACGGGCCGGGGTGTGCGCGGGCGGCCGGCGGCGGGCGCCGCGGGGCACACCCGTGACGACCTCGCGCCGGGGCGGCGACGGCTGCTGCTGCTCGGCCATGGGGCCGGATTCTACGCAGGGCCGCCTCATTTGAGGAGACGGGACAGTCTCCGGTCGGCGAGCGGCTTCCCGCCGGTCTGGCAGGTCGGGCAGTACTGGAGCGAGGAATCGGCGAACGACACCGACCGGACGGTGTCCCCGCACACCGGGCAGGGCTCCCCGTCCCGGCCGTGCACCCGCAGCCCGCTCTTCTTCTCGGCCTTCAGGTTCCCGGCGGCCACGCCGTGCGCGCGCTCGACGGCTTCGCGCAGGGTCCGCCGGACGGCCTCGTACAGGTGGGTGACCTGCTCCCCGTCGAAGGAGGCGGCCAGTTTGAAGGGCGAGACCTTCGCCGCGTGCAGGATCTCGTCGCTGTACGCGTTCCCGATGCCCGCGATCACGCTCTGGTCGCGCAGCACGCCCTTGATCTGCCGCCGTTCCGCCGCGAGGAGCGCGGCGAACGCGTCCCGGTCGAACTCCTCGGCGAGCGGGTCGGGGCCGAGGCGGGCGATGCCGGGCACCTCCTGCGGGTCGCGGACGACGTACACGGCGAGCCGCTTCTGGGTGCCCGCCTCGGTGAGGTCGAAGCCGCCGCCGCCCTCCAGTGCGACCCGCAGGGCCAGCGGCCCCTTGCCCGGGCGCGGTGGCCGGTCGGGCAGGGCGTCGTGCCAGCGCAGCCAGCCGGCCCGGGCCAGGTGGGTGACGAGGTGGAGATCGCCGATCCGCACGGCGAGGAACTTGCCGTGGCGGGCGGTGGCTCCGGCCCGCTGCCCTTCGAGGGCGGTGAGCGGCGGGTCGTACGTCTTCAGCACGCTGACCGCGAGCGGGAGGACACGTTCCACGACCCGCCCGGCGAGGTGCTCGTCGAGGTACTCCCTCAGGGCCTCGACCTCGGGCAACTCGGGCATGCCTCCAGCCTGCCCCGCCGCCCCCGCCCCGGCTACCCGAACCGGGAGCTGCGCACCGGGCCGGGTGAGCGGACGGGGTCGCGCGGACCGCTGAGCCATCCGGCGGCC
This sequence comes from Streptomyces sp. NPDC086989, assembly GCF_044745505.1. Taxonomy (NCBI): domain Bacteria; kingdom Bacillati; phylum Actinomycetota; class Actinomycetes; order Kitasatosporales; family Streptomycetaceae; genus Streptomyces; species Streptomyces sp. NPDC086989. The sequence goes on along the minus strand of NZ_JBIVAL010000007.1, from coordinate 263,142 downwards.
ACGGCCGCGGTGAAGGCCCGCAGGGCCTCGTCCGGGTCGGCGGGGGTCCGCCCGTCGCCCTCGTCCGGGGCGGGGTCGGCGGTGACGATGTCGCGGGCGATCTCCTCGGCTGGCCGGGTGTCGGCCGACCGCTCCCCCTGCTGTGCCCACGGTGCGGCGGTGTACTGGGCCAGCAGGCCGCTGACGTCGGCGGGCACGGCCGGCGGGTCGGTCCAGCAGGTGGTGTGCTCGTACAGGACCTGGCCGTCCGCGCGCCCGTGCAGAGCGGACAGGAGCTCGCTGTCGTGGGCGTTCAGGTCGTACGCCACCACGAGGGTGTCCGTGCGTGCCGGGTCGTACGGTACGGCGGGCAGCCCGAGCAGCCCGGCCGCGGCCAGCCCGATGACGTGGCAGGACCGGCCGGGCAGCAGGGAGACGGTGGCCGGGCTGCGGCCGGGCCGCAGGCTGCGCACGGCCCCGGGGAGGTCTCCGGCCTTGATCAGCCGGCGGACGTCGTCAGTCGTCTGGGTCATCGCGATGATCGTCCGGCACCGCGGTGAGCGGCCGCAACGGAATATGTGGCCGGCGGGTCAGGACATCACGAACTCGCACCAGACGCATTTGCCGCTGCCCCGGGGTTCCACCCCCCAGACGTCGGCCAGCCGGTCCACCAGCATCAGGCCGCGGCCCGAGACGCCCGAGTCGCCCGCCTCGCGGCGGCGGGGCAGCGCGCTGGAGCGGTCCTCGACCTCGACGCGCAGCCGGCGGTCCGGGCCGGTCAGGACCCGGAGGGTGACGATCGCCGGGCCGTCCGTGTGCATCAGGGCGTTCACGATGAGTTCGTCCGCGACGAGTTCGATCTCGTCGGCCCGGTCCCGTGCGCCCCATGCGCGCACCGCCGCGCCGATCATGTGGCGGGCGGCGACCAGGGCTTCCGGGTCGCCCGGGGCGACGTGCTGCTGGAGGCGGCCGCCGCCCGGCTGGGCCTCCTCGGCCTGGCGGCGCAGCAGGAGGAGGGCCATGTCGTCGTCGCCGCCCCGCTCGTCGATCACCTCGCACAGCCGGTCCGCCAGCCGTGCGAGGTCCGCGGGTCCGCTGCGGACCAGGGAGGTGAGCAGCCGGATGCCGTCGTCGAGGTCCGCGCCGGGGTGTTCCACGAGACCGTCGGTGCACAGCAGGAGCGTTTCTCCCGGGTCCAGTTCCACGGTGGTGACCGGGTACGCCAGGCGGCCGAACTCCGCCGACAGGCTCAGCGGCATCCCGCCCTCCACCGGCAGCCGCCGGCAGTCCCCGTCGCGGGTGCGCAGCAGGGGGTCGATGTGGCCGGCGCGGACCACTTGCAGCACGCCGGTGGAGAGGTCGGCCTCCACGTACGTGCAGGTCGCGAAGCGGTCGGTGTCCAGCTCGTGCAGGAAGACGGAGGCCCGGGCCATGACGGTGCCCGGGGAGTGGCCCTCGGCCGCGTAGGCCCGCAGGACGATGCGCAGCTGGCCCATGACCGCCGCCGCGTGCGTGTCGTGGCCCTGGACGTCGCCGATGACCGCGCCGACCCGGCCGCCGGGCAGCGGGATGACGTCGTACCAGTCGCCGCCGATGTCCCGGCCCATCCGGGCGGAGCGGTACCGTACGGCGATCTCCGCCCCGGCCACCGACGGGATCCGGCGCGGCAGCATCGCCTGCTGGAGGCCTTCCGCCAGGTCGTGCTCCTGCTCCAGCAGCATCGCGCGCTGGAGGCTCTGCGCGATGCTGCTGCCGAGGGCGACCAGCAGGTTCCGCTCGTCCTGGGTGAAGCCGTCCTTGTCCTGGTAGAGGAGTCCGATCGCGCCGATCGGGCGGGCCTGGGCGATCAGCGGCAGGTAGGCGGCCGCCGAGATCCGCATGTACGAGATCTTCTCCCAGAGCTCGGGGTAGCCCTCGGCGAACTCCTCCGCGGAGTCGAGGAAGCGCGGTTGCAGCGAACGGACGACCTCGCTCATCGGGTACTGCTCGTCGATCCGGGTGTACCGGGTGCCGGGGACGAAACTGTCCTGGGGGCCTTCGGCCACCAGGTGGATGCGTCCGGCCTCGACCAGGCCCATCACCATGCCCATGGAGCCGAGCCGTTCCAGGCCGTGGGCGTCGCCGATGACGTCGATGACGTCCCGCACCGTCCGGGCGTGGGCGAGGGCGGCGGTGGTGCTCTCGACGACCGAGGTCTGGCGGCGCCGCTCCTCGTCGAGGCCGAGGCGCTCCGCGGAGTGGCTGAGCTCCTCGGTGGCGTCGCGGACGATGCCGATGATCCGGAACGGGCGGCCGTCGGGGCCCCGCATGACGCGGCCCTGGGTGTGGGTCCAGCGCAGCCGCCCGTCCCGGCAGCGGATCCGGAAGTAGGCGCCGTAGCTGTCCTCGCCGCTCTTGAGGGCGGCGGAGACGAGGGCGTCGAGCCGGGTCGCCTCGGCGGGCGGGACGCGCGGGGACAGGGACTCGGGCCGTCCGTCGTACGCGTCGGGCGTCGTGTCGAACACGTCGAGGGCGGCCGGGTCCATGTGCATGAGACCGGTCTCCAGGTCCCAGTCGAAACTGCCCATGCGGTTCAGCGAGAGCGACCGGTCCGGGTGTGCGGGCCAGTCGTCCGGCAGCGATACGGTGGTCGGCACCGATCCACCATGACACACGGGCCGGTCAGGCGCTCTCCAACGGGGAAACGGGATCCGGGGCGGACCCGCGCCGGTCCGCGGCGCCGAACGGGTCGTACGGGGAGCCCTGGTCGTTCGGGCCGAACGGGTCCGCCGCGTCGGGCGGCCGGTTCGCCGAGCCGTCCGGCTCCGGCCGGCGCCCCGGGTCGGTCTGGCCCTGCGGGGGCGAGTCCGGGGAGAGGCCGGCGAGCGGGTCGGTCAGGGGGTTGAGCGGGTCGAGCGGGTCGAGCCGGTCCGAGGGCGTACCCGGGGGGACGTCGCCCGGCTGGTTCCGGGGCGCGTCGGACCGCGGAGGCGCGGGCGGCTGCCCGGGCTGCCGCCGCTGCGGGGCGGACGGCCCGGACGGGGCGGGCTGGGCCGGCTGGGCGGGCTGCGCCTGTGGTCCGTCTGGCACCGGGACGCAGTCGGTGGCCTGCGGCGCCGGGACCCCGCCGGGTCCGCTCGGCGGCTTGGGCGGGGCCGGCGGCGCGGTGTGGGCCAGGCCGTTCGTCCCGGCGCCGGCCTGGTCGCCGGTCTCGGGCGGGGCGCACGGTTCGGCCGGGGCGACCCCGGGCGCGGTCAGGGGGCCGGCGGGGATGCCCTGGGCCGGGTCGTACGCGGGGACGGGCTGCGGAGTGCGGTCCTGGGCGCCGTCGTCGCCGGTCCTGCGCTCGAGCCAGGTGTTGTCGGCGATGTTGACGATGACCAGGCTCTTGATCACCTGCTGGGCCGGTTCGATGACGATGACCTGGTGGGGCTGGTAGCCGTTCCACTGGTCGCCCTTGAGCGCCGCCCCCTTGGGGGCGCGCGGTGCCTGGAGCGGGTTCCCGCAGGCGCACCGGACCCTGGGCATGCCGTGGTCGTCGACGAGGACGGCGGTGCCGGCCTGGAGGACGGACTGGAAGGGGTCCGCGCGGCCGTCGCGGAAGGCGTGGTTGGTGACGCGGGTGTCGGCGCGCAGGACGACCGGGGTGAGGCCGCGCAGGAACTCGGGGAGCTTCGCGGGCTCGACGGAGACGGCCTGGGCGAAGGCCTTGGCCTTGCCGTCGTCCTCCGTGAGGGCACGCAGCTGCTGTTCCACGTCGCAGCTGCCCAGCCGCTTGGTGCCGCCGTACAGGCCGGGGGTGGCCGCGTTGACGGTCCGGACGCCCTGACCGGTCGGGTTGGCCAGCGGGGGCTGTGCGGGGGCGGACTCCGCGGTGGCGGAGCTGGTGGTGAAGGGGTCGGGGCCGGCCGAGGCGACGGGCTGGAGCAGTACCTCCTGGCTCTCGGGGCCGGCGGTGCTCTTGGGCTCCTCGGGGCCGCCGCAGGCCGCGGCGAGCAGCCCGAGGACCGTGAAGAGGGCGGCGCGGACCGGTGTATGACGGCGCGGAGCCTGACGGTGTGTCGACACGTGCACGTGTATCTCCCTTTTCGCCCCGGTTGTTCCCTCCTGTCTGCCGCATCCGCGGAAGGCCCGCAACCGGAGCGCCCGGACGGGGCCGGGCCGCGTCTTGAACATGTTCAAAGAACCTCGTAAGGTCTCCATCGTGAGTTGAACGCGTTCAAAGCGTTTGGCCTCGTCCGGAGGGGGAGTCCGCGATGGCGGTACTGGTGCGTCTGATCGTCACGCTGGGCATGCTCTACGTCGTCCCCACCGGGCTGCGTCTGATCGACCCGGCCGGACTGCGGGCCACCGCCCGGATCTGGCCGCTGCTCGCGGCCCCCGGGGCCCTGTGCCTCTGGCTGCCGCGCGGCGACGCCGCCACCGCACTCGCGGCCGTCTACGCCGCGGCCACCCTGGCGCTCGCCGCCCGCGCCCCCGCCCGCCTGCTGCGGGCCCTGCGGACCCCGGCCGGCGCGATCCGCGCCCCCGCCCCGGCCGAGACGGCCGTGGCCACCGCGCTGATCGCACCGTCGGTCGCGGGCACGGCCCTGGTCGCCGAACGCGCCGGGTACCGGCTGTTCGGCTTCGACCTGGACATCCTGGCGCTGACCGTGCCGCACTTCCACTTCGCCGGATTCACCGCCGCACTGGTCGCAGGGCTGGTGTGCCGGGCCGCCGCACCCGCGCACGGCCCCCTCGCGCGCTGGGCCGCGTACAGCGTCCCCGGCGGGACCCTGCTCGTCCTCCTCGGCTACTTCGTGGACGACTGGGCGGAACTGGCCGGCGCGGTGGTGCTGACCGGCGGGATGTGGGCGGTCGCCCTGCTCACCTGGCGGGAGATCCGCCCCGCCGCACGGGACCGCGCCACCGGGGCGCTGCTGGCGACCTCGGCCGCGGTCCTGGTGGCCACCATGCTGCTCGCCCTGTGGTGGGCGCTCGGCGAGGCCACCGGCCTCGTACACCCCACCTTGACCTGGATGGCCGCGACCCACGGTCTCGGCAACGCGCTCGGCTTCGCCCTGTGCTCGCTGCTGGCCTGGCGCCGGCAGGCGCGGGACGCGGCCCGACAGGAGGAGACCACCCCATGACCCGACTCATCGGCACCGGCCGCGGCACCTTCAGCTACCCGGACCGGGGCGCGACGCGGCACCGCCCGCTGCCGGCCGGATACCACCACCTGCACCACCGCACCCGGGTCGGCCACGGACAGGCCGTGTTCGAGGCCGCCGGAACCGCCGTCACCACCTTCGGCGCCCACCGGGCCTCGGGCATGCTGGTCCGGGCCGGGCACGGCGCGGTCCGGCCCGGGAGCCGCGTGGTGGTCGGGATCGGCCTCGGGCCGGTGCGGATCAGCGCACCGTGCCAGGTGGTCTGGACGGCGTACGAACCCGCGGCCATCGGCTTCGCGTACGGGACCCTGGCCGGCCATCCGGAGTGCGGGGAGGAGTCCTTCATGGTGCTCCGGGACCCCGACGGCACGGTGTGGTTCGAGGTGACCGCCTTCAGCCGCCCGGCCGCCTGGTACACGCGGCTGGCGGGCCCGGTGGTCCCCTTCCTGCAGCTGCGCTACGCCCGCTGGCTGGGCCGCACCGTGCGCAAGCTGGCCGCCGGGGCCTGATCCGCCCGATACTGGAGGGGATGGACTGGTTCACGGCGCCCGGATACTGGTTGGGCCGGCTGGTCTTCCAGCGGGCCCTCGCCGGCGTCTACGTCTTCGCCTTCGTCGCGGCCGCCCTGCAGTTCCGGGCGCTGATCGGGGCGCACGGCATGCTGCCCGTGCCGCGCTACGTGCGGTACGTGCCGTTCCGTCGCGCCCCGAGCCTGTTCCAACTGCGCTACTCGGACCGCCTCTTCGCCTGCTGCGCGTGGGTGGGGGCGGCGGTCGCCGCGGCCCTGGCGGCGGGGGCGGGCGACCTCGTCCCGCTGGGCGCCGCCATGGGCATGTGGGCGCTGCTGTGGCTGCTGTACCTGTCGGTCGTGAACGTGGGCCAGACCTGGTACTCCTTCGGCTGGGAGTCGCTGCTGCTGGAGGTGGGCTTCCTCGCGGTCTTCCTCGGCAACGCGCGGGTCGGGCCACCGGTGCTGGTGCTGTGGCTGCTGCGCTGGGTCGTCTTCCGGGTGGAGTTCGGCGCCGGGCTGATCAAGATGCGCGGGGACTCCTGCTGGCGCAAGCTGACCTGCCTCTACTACCACCACGAGACACAGCCGATGCCGGGGCCGCTGAGCTGGTTCTTCCACCATCTGCCGAAACCGCTCCACCGGGTGGAGTGCGCGGCCAACCACGTGACGCAACTGGTGGTCCCCGTGCTGCTGTTCACTCCGCAGCCGGTGGCCTCGTACGCGGCCGGGATCATCGTGGCGACGCAGCTGTGGCTGGTGCTGTCGGGCAACTTCGCCTGGCTGAACTGGCTGACGATCACGCCCGCCCTGGCGGCGGTCGACTTCACGGGGATCGCGGGACCGCCGCCGGCGGCCGCGTCGAACCCCGCGCCCCTCTGGTTCGTGGTCCTCGTGTGCGCGGTGACCGTGCTGGTGCTGGTGCTGAGCCGGCATCCGGTGATCAACATGGTCTCGCGGCGCCAGGTGATGAACCGGTCCTTCGACCCCCTCCACCTGGTCAACACGTACGGGGCCTTCGGCAGCGTGGGCCGGATCCGCGACGAGGTGGTGGTCGAGGGGACCGCGGACCGGCTGCCGCGGGAGGACGGGATGTGGCTGGAGTACAGGTTCAAGGGCAAACCGGGCGATCTGCGCAGGATTCCGCGCCAGTTCGCCCCGTACCACCTGCGCCTCGACTGGCTGATGTGGTTCGCGGCGCTCTCACCCGGCTATGCGCGGGACTGGTTCGGGCCGTTCGTGGAGCGGCTGCTGGCGGGCGACCGGGACACGCTGCGGCTGCTCCGCCACAACCCCTTCCCGGACGCCCCGCCGGCGTACGTGCGGGCCAGGCTGTACCGCTACCGGTTCACCACCTGGCGGGAGCTGCGCGAGACGGGCGCGTGGTGGCACCGGACGCTGCTGCGCGAGTACCTGCCGCCCACCCGGCTCTCCGAGGCCGCCTGGTCAGAGCCCGAGTAGCGCCGCCTCGCGCTCAGCGGACAGGCCCGGGGCCGGCCGGTCGGAGCGCTGCGGGGCGACGAAGCCGAGGGACCGGAGCCAGGTCCAGGTGTCGGCCACCGTGTCCCCGACGGGGCGGCACTTCAGGCCCGTCGCCTGCGCCCTGGAGACGTCGCCGCCGTACATGTGGTCCTGCAGCTCGCCCTGCGGGAGCCAGATCGGCAGTTCGGTCCAGGGCTGTACGCCGGCTTCCGCGATCCGGGCCGCGTCGGTCCAGCGGAGCTCGGCGCCGCCGCCGGTGACGGCCGCGCAGGCTTCGAGGAGGCTGCCCATGGTGGCGTGCCCGGGCGGGGAGACCACGTTGTACGGGCCGCCGAGCCCGGCCCCGGCCGCGTCGAGGGTCCACTGCGCGAGGTCGCGGACGTCGATGTACTGGAGCTGGTCCTCCGGCCGGCCGGGGGCCAGGGTGGGGCCTCCGCGGGCGGTCCGGTTCAGCCACCAGGGAAGCCGGCCGACGTTCTCGTACGGGCCGAGGATCAGGCCGGCGCGCACCAGGAGGGCCCGGTCGCCGAAGGCGTCGAGGGCGGCGATCTCACCGCCGCGCTTGTCCTCGGCGTAGGCCGTGGCGTCGGCGTCGGGCGAGCCGTCGACCAGCGGACCGTCCTCGTCCGCGCCGGCGGGGACCGGGTAGCGGTGCACGGAGCGACTGGAGACGTACGCGTACCGGCCGGTGCGGCCGGAGAGCAGCCGGGCGCTGTCGCGCACGGCGGTCGGGGCGCCGCCCCAGGTGTCGACGACGAGGTCCCACTCCCCCGCGCTGAGGGCGTCCAGGCCGTCGGGTGCGGTGCGGTCGCCGTGCACGGCGGAGGTTCCCGGCGGCGGTGCGTGGTGCCCGCGGTGGAAGACGGTGACGTCCCAGCCCCGGGCCAGGGCGTCCTCGGTGATCGCGCGTCCGACGAACTCGGTACCGCCCAGCATCAGTAGCTTCATGCGGACCAGCGTGCCGGGGGGCCGAGGCGGTCGGAAGGCTTGATCGCCCTCAGCGATGACGCTCACGGCGTACCGCGGACGGGAACCTCCCGCGCGTCCCGAACGGTCGGGCGCGGGCGCGGGGCCGCCGGGACCGGCCGCGCAGCACCGCGCCCCCGTCGCCGGTGGGCTCGGGGGCGCTGCTTGGGGTCGTGGTCAGTCGATGCCGGGAAGGATGTGGGACTCCGCCAGGTCGTCCTCGTAGCCCGCGAGCCGGATCGGGGCGGACCGGGCCCAGACCTCGAGACTGCCGAGCTCGTCGGCATGGGGGCGGTTCCGCCGTGCCGGGTACTCCGCCAGCGTCTCGTCGGACTTCGTCGTCGTGTCTGTCACCGCGCACTCCTTTGTGTCGCGTAACCCGGAGGGCGAGCCGCGCGCCGGGCACAAGGGGTAAAGGTTTTCCGGACGCGGTGGCGCCATGGTGGAGCGGGGCCTGGATACGGCCGTCTTGTGCCACTCAGAGTACACATATGAGCGCGCCCCCGCTCGATGGGTTGGCAAAATCCACTCGACGGTTTGATTTCTCCGCGAGTTCAGGAAGTCGTACGCCGGTGTACCCGTGTCGGGTGGTCTGCTCTTCGGCGGCAGCACGACGGGAGTACGGGCGGCGGAGGGAGCGGCGGTGGCGAAGTCCGGTGTGCCGGGGGTACCGAGGGTCGACGGCGTCGAGGAGCTGATGGAGCTGCTGCTCGCGTGCCGCGGGGCGTGGGACACGCCCGACCGCAGCGGAGACCCGGTCGATCTGCACGATCATGGGCTCCAGACTGCTGCACTCCTGCGCCGCTCGCATCCGTTCGACAAGGAGCTCCAAGTCGCCGGCCTGGTGCACGACCTGGGCCACCTGCTGTTCCCGGGCGACGACGCCGGGCACGCCGACCACGCCGCGCAGGCGGTCCGTCCGCTGCTCGGCGAGCGGGTGGCCCGGCTGGTACGGCTGCACGTGCCGGCCAAGCGCTATCTGGCGGCGGTGGAGCCCGGCCGGGCGCTGTCCCCGCAGAGCGCGCTGACCCTGCACGCCCAGGGCGGGCCGATGGACGGGGCGGAGATCCGGGCCTTCGCGGCCGGCCCCGACGCGGAAGCGGCCGTGACGTTGCGCCAAGCGGATGACGCGGGCAAGGTCGTCGGCCTCGACGCCGGCGTGATGGAGGACTGGCGTCCGGTCCTGGAGCTGGTCGCGGCGGGGGCGTACGAGCGCACCCCGTGAAACGGCCGTGCCCCGGCCCCTTCGCGAGGGCCCGGGGCACGGGGTTGCGGCGCGCGGACCGGGCCGTGGGCCCGGGCCGGCGGCCTACCAGTTGGCGGGCGCGTAGTCCTTGAGGAAGACGCCGTAGAGGTCCTCGCCGGCCTCGCCGCGGACGATCGGGTCGTAGACCCGGGCCGCGCCGTCGACCAGGTCGAGCGGGGCGTGGAAGCCCTCCTCGGCCAGGCGCAGCTTGTCGAAGTGCGGGCGCTCGTCGGTGATCCAGCCGGTGTCGACCGAGGTCATGAGGATCCGGTCGGTCTGGAACATCTCCTGGCCGCTGGTCCGGGTCACCATGTTCATGGCGGCCTTGGCGGCATTGGTGTTGGGGTGCCCCGCGCCCTTGTAGCCGCGGCTGAACACGCCCTCCATCGCCGAGACGTTGACGATGTGGGCGCGCCCGCTGCCCGCCCGCCGGGCGGCCTCGGCCATGGCCGGCCGCAGCGCGCTGATCAGGATGAACGGCGACGTGTAGTTGCACAGCTGGGTTTCGAGCAGCTCGACCGGGGAGATCTGGTCGATGGTCTGCACCCAGGTGTTGGTGTCGACGACGTCCGGCAGCAGACCGCCGGCGTCGATGGCGGTGCCGTCGAGGTGCCGGGCGATGCTGGCGTTGCCCGCGACCAGCGCGAGGTCGGCGACCTTCTGCGCTTCGAGGCCGCTCACGCCGACGGGCAGCGCCGCCAGGCCGTCGACCGCGCCGGAGTTGAAGGCGCCGATGACGTGGTGGGCGGGGAGCTCACCGGCGGGCAGCGGGGCGCTCTCCCCCTCGACCAGCGCCGCGTAGGCGGAGGGCAGGCGGCGCACGGTCTGCGTCGCGTTGTTGATCAAGATGTCCAGCGGCCCCGCGGCGGCCACCTGGTCGGCGAGCGCGACGGCCTGGGCCGGGTCGCGCAGGTCGATGCCGACGACTTCCAGGCGGTGCATCCAGTCCGCGGAGTCGTCCATCGCCTTGAAGCGGCGGATGGCGTCCTTGGGGAAGCGGGTGGTGATCGTGGTGTGGGCTCCGTCGCGCAGCAGCCGCAGCGCGATGTACATGCCGATCTTGGCCCGGCCGCCGGTGAGCAGCGCACGCTTGCCGGAGAGGTCGGCGCGCGCCTCGCGCTTGGAGCGGTTCTCGGTGGCGCAGTCCGGGCAGAGCTGGTGGTAGAAGTAGTCCACCTCGACGTACCGCGTCTTGCAGACGTAGCAGGAGCGCGGGCGCTGGAGTATCCCGGCGATGCGGCCGGCCTCCGTGACCGAGGTGGGCAGGATGCCCTCGGTCTCGTCGTCGATGCGCTCGGCCGAACCGGTCGCGGTCGCCTCGGTGACGGCCTTGTCGTTGGCGGTCTTGGCGGCGCGGCGCTCCTGACGGCGGCGCTGCTTGACCGTGCGGTAGAGACCTGCGGTGGCGCGGCGTACGGTGATGGCGTCGGGGTGGTCGACGTCGATCTTGTCCAACTCGTCGAGCACGCTGAGGCAGAGCGCCAGCCGCTCGGGGTCGATGCCCGGCCCGTAGGCGTGGTCGTCCCCGCTCACGTGGTTGTCTTCGGTCACCGTCATGGCCGCTGCCGTTCCTTGCTCACTCGTCCGCGTCCGCCTGCTGCGGAAGTCCTCAAAACCGCCACTGTACGGATCCGACGCGCCCGGGGCCAAACCCGTCCCGGGCATCTCACGCACCGCGACGGCCCGGTCACCGTGGGCGGCATCGAGTGGGCCTGTACTCCCCGCGGAGTATGCCTGGAGTACCGCCGATGACCACCTCCAGGGGGAGGAATCGGGAGCTCGGGTCGGGCATTGTGGAATTCATGAGTGCCCTGGCGTTGTCGGTCCTGCTCTGCCTGGTGTCCGCCCTCGCGTACGCGGGTGGCGCGATCGTCCAGGAGCAGGTCGCGGCGAGTACCCCCGACCGCCCGTACGCGCCGCTGCGCCGGGCCGGCTGGTGGTGCGCGGTCGGGCTGAACGGCCTGGGCGCGCTGCTGCACGTGGTGGCCCTCGCGTACGGGCCGCTGAGCCTGGTGCAGCCGCTGGGTGCGCTGACCATCGTCTTCGCGCTGCCGATGGCGGCCGTCTTCGTGCACCGCCGCGCGGGTGCGGCGGCCTGGCGCGGCGCGGTGCCGGCCACCGTGGGGCTGGCCGGGCTGCTGGCCCTGACGGGCGGGGCCGGGGACGCGGACCAGCCGCTGGCCGGCGGGGAGCGGAGCCTGCTGCTGATCGTCACCGCGGCCGGGGTGGCCGGGCTGTTCGTGGCGGCGCACCGGATACGCCGGCCGGTGCTGCGCAGCGTGCTGCTGGCGGCCGCGGCCGGGACCGCCTTCGGCATGGCCTCCGTGTTCACCAAATCGGTGGCCGAGGAGGTCTCTCCGGGCGCGCTCGGGGCGCTGTGGCCCGATCTGGCGGGGATCGCCGTCCTGGCGTCCGTCGGACTGCTGCTCTCGCAGGCGGCCTACCGGGGCGCGGGGCTGACCGCGCCGCTCGCCACGGTGACCGTGGTCAACCCGGTGGTCGCGGCGGCCGTCGGCATCTCGCTGTTCGACGAGGGCTTCCGGTACGGGGCGGCGGGCACGGCGGCGGCGCTGGCCAGCGCCGTGGTGGCGGCGGCCGGTCTGGTCCTGCTCGCGGTCGTGCCGCCGCACGTAGCCGGGTCAGATGCCGACGCCCCGGCCGCGGAGGTACTTCAGCGGGTCGATGTCGGAGCCGTAGCCGGGGGACGTGCGGATCTCGAAGTGGAGGTGCGGTCCGCTGGTGTTGCCGGTGGAACCGGAACGTCCGATGCGCTGGCCTCCCGAGACCTGCTGCCCGGCGTTGACCCCGAGCGCCGACAGGTGCGCGTACTGGGAGTACCGGCCGTCGGCGTGCCGGATGACGACCTGGTAGCCGTATGCCCCCGCCCAGCCGGCGGAGACGACCTGGCCGGGGCCGACGGCCTTGACCGAGGTCCCGGTGGCCACGGGGAAGTCGACGCCCGTGTGGTAGCCACTGGACCAGGAGGCGCCCGCGACGTGGTAGGCGGTGCCGATGGCGGCGTCCACGGGGGCGACGAAGCCACCCGAAGCCGGCTTCTGCTGCGCTGACGCGGCCAGGGGGGCGGCCTTGTCGGCGGCCTTCTCCACCGGCTTCGCCGCAGCCTTCTCGGCGGGCTTCTCGGCGGGCTTCTGCGCGTTCGGCTCCACCGGCTTGACGGGCTCGGCGGTCCGCGGCGGCTTCTCGGGGTTCTGCGCGGGCGGTGCGGCGGTGATGCGCAGGGTGAGCCGCTGACCGGGGAAGATCAGGTTGGGGTTCTCGCCGACGGTGGCCCGGTTGGTCTCGTACAGCGCCTGCCAGCCGCCTTCGACGTGCTGGGTGGTGGCGATCGCCGAGAGGGAGTCGCCGGGCGCGACGACGTACGGGTTCGGCAGGACCGAGGTGCCGGTCGGGCGCGGCGTGGTGGTCTGAGGGGCGGCCGGCTCGGCCTCCTGGACCCGGACCTTCACTCCTTGGCCCTGTCCCTGGCCCTGACCCTGGCCCTGGCCCTTTCCCTGGGGGGAGACGGCGGGCGCCGGGCCGCTGCGGGAGAGCCCGGCCTGCTTCCCGCACGCCGGCCAGGCCTGCGGGCCCTGCCCCTTGAGGACCTTCTCTGCGACCGCGATCTGCTGGTCCTTGGTGGCCAGGTCGGCGCGGGCGGCGTACGCGGTGCCGCCGAAGGCTCGCCACGTGCTCTGGCTGAACTGGAGCCCGCCGTAGTAGCCGTTCCCGGTGTTGATGTGCCAGTTGTTGGTGGACTCGCAGTCGGCGACCTTGCTCCAGGTGTCCACCGAGGCGGCCTGCGCGGTTCCGGCACCGATCAGAGGGAGTGCGAGCCCGGCGCCACCGGCGGTGACGGCGAGCGAGGCGCGGTTGATGCTGCTCGGCTGGTACCGGCGATGCCGACCCCGTACACCCATGGGAGCCCCCATTGAAGACATCAGGAACCGCACAACCTAACGGTGCGATCAGAGCATGACAAGGGGCGCAACAGGGCGCACCTTCGCGGAAGTTGACAAGCTTTCGCATGGCGTGGGAACGGCAGGTATATCTGCCCGTGTAGCGTCGCTTTGACCCGCACATCGAAGCACTCAGGAGCGCATGCATGAGCAGCACGGCCCAGATCGGTGTCACCGGGCTCGCGGTGATGGGGAGCAACCTCGCCCGGAACTTCGCCCGCAACGGGTTCGCCGTCGCCGTCCACAACCGGACGGCCGCGAAGACCACCGCGCTGGTGGAGGAGTTCGGGCACGAGGGGACCTTCGTCGCCGCCGAGTCCGCGAAGGAGTTCGTCGACGCGTTGGAGCGGCCGCGCCGCCTGATCGTCATGGTGAAGGCCGGGGAGCCGACCGACGCGGTGATCCGCGAGTTCGCCCCGCTGCTGGAGCCGGGGGACGTCATCATCGACGGCGGCAACGCCCACTTCGAGGACACCCGGCGGCGGGAGAGGGAGCTGCGCGAGCAGGGCATCCACTTCGTGGGCGCCGGCATCTCGGGCGGCGAGGAGGGTGCGCTGCTCGGCCCGAGCATCATGCCGGGCGGCTCCGCCGAGTCGTACGCCTCCCTGGGCCCGATGCTGGAGAAGATCGCGGCGAAGGCGAAGGACGGTACGCCGTGCGTCTCGCACGTGGGCCCCGACGGCGCCGGGCACTTCGTCAAGATGGTGCACAACGGCATCGAGTACGCCGACATGCAGCTCATCGCCGAGGCCTACCACCTGCTGCGCGAGGTCGCCGGCTACTCCCCCGCGAAGATCGCGGACACCTTCAGGGAGTGGAACCGGGGCCGGCTGGACTCGTACCTGATCGAGATCACGGCGGAGGTGCTGGCCCACACGGACGCCGACACCGGCCGGCCGTTCGTCGACGTGGTGGCGGACGCGGCCGAGCAGAAGGGCACCGGCCGCTGGACCGTGCAGATCGCACTGGACCTCGGCGTGCCGGTGTCGGGGATCGCCGAGGCGGTCTTCGCCCGTTCGGTTTCGGGCCACGCGGAGCTGCGCAAGGCCGCCCGGGGGCTCGCGGGCCCGGCTGCCGAACCCCTGGCGGCGGAGGCGGCGGACGCCTTCGCGGCCCAGGTGGAACAGGCGCTGTACGCCTCGAAGATCGTCTCGTACACCCAGGGCTTCCACCAGATCCAGGCCGGCAGCAAGGAGTACGACTGGGGCGTGGACCCGGGCGCGGTGGCCTCGCTGTGGCGCGGCGGCTGCATCATCCGGGCCGCGTTCCTGGACCGGATCCGCGCGGCGTACGACGCGCGGCCGGACCTGCCGAGCCTGCTGGCGGACGAGGGCTTCGCGCAGGAGATCGGGGCGGCGCAGGAGGACTGGCGGGCCGCCCTGGTGGCGGCGGTGTCACACGGAATCCCGGTGCCCGCGTTCTCCGCCTCCCTCGCGTACTACGACGCGCTGCGCGCCGAGCGGCTGCCGGCGGCCCTCACCCAGGGGCAGCGTGACTTCTTCGGGGCGCACACCTACCGGCGCACCGACCGCGAGGGCACGTTCCACACCCTCTGGAGCGGTGACCGCTCCGAGGTCCGCACGGACTAGTTCCCGCCCTTCCCGCCCCGGACTAGTTCCCGCCGCGGCTGAGCGGTCCGGGCTGCGGGATCGGCGCGGGGCCGGGCGGCGGCGGCACCGGGTCGGGCTCGGGCACCGGCGCGGGCACGGGCGGCACCGGCCGCGGAATCGGCTCGGGGTCCGGGAACGGACCCGGTCCGGGCGTGGGCGGCACGGGATCCGGCTCGGGGGCGGGCGGCTGTGTCTGCTCTGCGTTTCGCACCATATGACCCACCTTCCCCGGTTCCGGATCCGTACGCCCACCGAAAACGACGCCCCCGGCGGCCCCAAGTGCCGCCGGGGGCGCCTTCGTGTTGCGGGGGCTCAGCCGCCGGAGACGGGGGTGCCCCCTCCACGACGGGGGCACCACCGCGGAAGGGCCACGGCCGCCCGTCGGCGGTGACGGCCCACAGGTCCGTCCAGGCCGTCGCCGGTGAGGTCACCGCCCGGCCAGGGGACCGGGTAGGCCGCACGGGCGATGCCCGAGCCGATCTGGACCGGGTTCGCCGTGGACGCCGGTCAGTGCGAGCGTGCGGCGCATCGCGTGATCGACACCGGGGTACGGATCACACGACGGCGCGGAGGGCCGCCCTCAGGCCGGGGGCCGGGCTGGAGAGGACCGGGGTCGCGGTCGTGGTCAGCAGGGTCGCGTCCGCCATCGAGGCCTGGGCCAGGACGATGGCGTCCGCGTCCGTGACGGCGTCGGCCGCCTCGGCCACCAGGCGCAGGTAGCCGGCGGTGTCCCCGGCCTCGAAGCGGGACCAGGCGTCCGGGACCACGTCGGCGGAGACCGACACGGGGCGGCCGGCCCGCCCGGCCTCCTCCGCCAGCAGGGCGAGCGTCGGGTGCAGCGTCGACTCCACGGTGGCCAGGACCGCGATGCGGGGGCCCGTACGGACCGCCTCGGCGGCCATCGGGCGGTCCACGCGCAGGACCGGGACACCGAGCCCGGGTGCCAGTGACTCGGCGACGGCGCCGATGGTCGAGCAGGTGACCAGGACCGGGGCGCCGGAGCCGTCCAGCAGGGCCCGGACGGCCGGAGCCGCCGAGGCCGGACCCTGCGTACGGGCCCGGTCCAGCAGCTCCGGCGCCACGAGGTGGCGCAGGACGGCACCGGGGTGTTCCCGGTCCCGCAGGGCGTCGAAGACCGGCACGTGGACCGGCGACGTGTGCAGCAGGGTCAGGCCCGTCACCACAGGTCGGGGCTTGCGTCGAGCTGTGCCTTCGCCGCGGCGACGACCTCGGCCGGCGCCGCGGGCGCGTGCTCGGGGTGGCGGGCGGCCCAGCTCGCGGCGTAGGGGCACAGCGGGACCACGGGCACGCCTGCGCCGGCGGCGATCCCGTAGAACGTCTTGACGAGGTCCCCGGCGATCCCGCGGCCCTCGTGCCCCGGCTCGACGACGGTGTGCACAGCCACCAGGGCGTGCGGCGCCGCCTCGGTCACGAAGTACGCGATGAGCCCGACCGCTTCCCCGTCCTCGACGGCGAGCAGCCGTCCGGCCTTGCGGTCGTCCTTGAACTCGATGGCACCGCTGTGCGACATGGTCCCGACTCCCCTCAGCCGGCCACCGCGTGGGGGCTGCGCTCCTGGTCCGTTCCCGGCACCGGGGCGGACGGGTCCGCGCCCAGTTCGACGATGCGGTTGTCCGCGTCGACGTGCACGACGCGGGGCTTGAGCGCCCGCGCCTCGGCGTCCTCGACCTGTGCGTAGCTGATGAGGATGACGAGGTCCCCGGGGTGCACGAGGTGTGCGGCGGCGCCGTTGATCCCGATGACCCCGGAACCCCGCTCGCCCTCGATGACGTAGGTCTCCAGCCTCGCCCCGTTGGTGATGTCCACGATGTGAACGAGCTCCCCGGGCAGCAGGTCCGCCGCGTCGAGCAGATCGGCGTCGATGGTCACGGAGCCGACGTAGTGCAGATCGGCCTGGGTCACCGTGGCCCGGTGGATCTTGGACTTGAACATGGTACGAAGCATGAAGAAACTCCCGGAATGTCTGCTCCCTGCCTGCTCCACGCAGGTCAAGGGCGGTCCCGGCAGCCTACAACCGTTCGCAAGTCCGGTCAGCTGTCCCTGCCTCAGGAGCGCCGGGAGGCGCAGACTCCGGTGAACCCGGCACCGCGGCGGTGCCCTTCCGGTTCAATCAACCCTGTGGCACGAGCACTGGGTTTCACCGACGAAGACCTCCGCAGGCTGGCCGGGTCCCGGTCTTATGACCGCGGCCTCGGCTATCTCTCGGCCGTGTCCCGGCTGGAGATCGAGGAGACGGCGATCACCGCGACCGTGGACGGCACCGACGCCTACGAGGTCGAGCTGACCGACGGCGCCGACGAGGGGCTCACCGGATGGTGCGACTGCCCGTACGGGCAGGAGGGCAACTTCTGCAAGCACTGCGTGGCAGTCGGCCTGGTGGTCCTCGGGCAAGCGGCGTCGGTGCCAGGGCAGCGGGCCTCCGCCGCGGGCCGCACCAAGGTGCTGACCGCTTGGCTGGACGGCCGTACCCGCGAGGAGCTCCTCACCCTCCTGCGGGAACATCTGGCCGACGACCGTGACTGGCGCCGCCGCCTGGAGCTGCGTGCGGCCACCGCCGGGGAGGACACCGGTATCGTCCGCGAACGGATCCTGAGCCTGCTCGACACCCGCCCCTTCGCCCGGTACGGCTACGTCGAGTACGCCGACGCCCACGCCTACGCGCAGCAGGCAGCCGAGGCGGTGACCGCGTTGCGTGCGCTGACGGCGAGCGGCCGGGCGTCGGACGCGGTGGAGGTGTCCCGGGAGGCCCTCTCAGCCCTGGGCCGAACGTACGGCGAGATCGACGACTCGGACGGCGTGATCGGCGACGTGGCGGCCGGGCTGGCCGAAGCCCATCTGGCGGCCTGCCTCGCCGCCCGTCCGGACCCGGTCCAGACGGCCGAGTGGCTGGTGACGCACCTCCTCGACGACCTGAACGACGCTACCGACATCGATCTCTTCACCTACCACGAGGTACTGGGGGAGCCGGGCCTTGCCCGCACCCGGGAACTGGTGGTCGCCGCCTGGCAGGCCAACCCGAAAGGGTGGGCGGAGAAGTACCTGATGGAACGCCTCCTCAAGGCCGACGGAGGCAGCACAGACGCGCTGATCGCCGTCCACGCGGCGGACCTCGCCCCGAACGGCCACACCCATCTGGTGATCGCGAAGGAGCTGGAGAGGGCGGGCCGCCCGCCCGAGGCACTGGAATGGGCCGAACGCGGCCTGCGGGAGGCCGAGCCGGAGTGGGGCCCGGACGGCGAGCTGGTCGCCTTCGTCTGCGAACGTTACGCGCGGACCGGCCGCCTCGCGGACGTGGTCACGCTCCGCCGGGACCTGCTGCGGGCCCGCCCCACGCTGGCCGCGTACCGGGACCTGCGTACGGCGGCCCGCGCGGCCGGAACCTGGCGGGCATCCGAGCGCAAGAGGGCACGGGAGGTGCTGCGGGCTGCCGATGCACCCACGTCCGGCCTCCGGTACGGCGGTTCGGTGCTGATCGATGCACTCATGGACGACGGCGACCTCGACACCGCCTGGCAGGCCGCCGCCGACGGGTACGCCGACCAGCGGCAGTGGCTGGCCCTTGCCGACCGGATCTGCGGCCAGCGGCCGGCCGACGCGCTGACCGTTTACCTGCGCGGGATCGAGCCATTGCGCAAGCAGACGGGAGACAGCACGTACGAGCGCATGACCGAGCTGCTGCTCAGCGCCCGCGACTGCCACCGCGCGCTGGGCACGCAAGCGGAGTTCGCCACCTACCTGGCCGCGCTGCGCGCCGACCAGAAGCGCAAGCGAAAGCTCATGGCGAGGCTCGACCGGCACGGGCTCTAGCCACGGCGCGGTGCGGGCGGGCGTCAGTGCCCGAGGGCCGCCTTCGCCACGGCGACCGCCGTCCCGATCGCCGCACCGACCGCGCGCATTTCGCGTTCCCCTGCGAGAGCCGCATGCACCACGCGAGGGGCCTGCTGATCGGCGACCAGTGCGGCCAGCCGCGGACCCACCCAGGCGTTCATGGCCGTCGCCGCCGCACCGAGGACGCCACACGGCGGCTGCCGCGAGCCCGATGACTACAACACCGCACACCTCTGCGGCCGCACCCTCGGTCGTGCGTCCGCCGCACCCTTCTCCGGGCTAAGCCCCCTCCCCACCCTCAAGAGGGGCGCACCGCACGCACCACTAACACTGATCTATAAATACCGCAAGGCACTTCATTGGTTTGAGTGAAAATACTTTGGCGGCGTGTGGATTGGTTTTCCCAACTCCTTTCACGCAATCACAAGTTCGACCGTGACTCCGCGAGAGTGAACGCCCCAAGTCGCGGCTCGCGATGGCGATGGAGAGTGTCAAGCTTCCGCTCGTCTGTTTAACAAGCCAAGGCGACGCAGGAGTTGACCGGCTGGTCGGTGCTGCCACGTCTGTCCCGAAGGGCATCGATCATGGATTCTCCTACAGAACCACCCCGTTCGAGTGAAGATCGGATGAAGTGCCGCCCTCATCGCCGGATCGGCATTTGGATCAGTGTGGCCAGGCTCGTTCTCATGGGCCTCGGACTGTTCACCGATAGTCCTGCCCTGCGCGCGGCACACAAGATCGCCGATTGGGTGGCGGGCCACGCCCGAGACTCCGAGTGATGTGAGGATGCACATGCCTGAAGCCGTCATCGAAGGCCCCTTCCCCTTGCCTGCTTCCAAGGAGTGCCAAGAGGAGTGGATCGAGGCAGTGCTGGCCACGGACGGGGTCAACCTTCCCCGCGGCGCACTGGAGAACGCAGCCCCCTTCATCGCCGACCCTCGTGAATCGCTCGGAGAGCCGGACTCCGATGGTGTACGCAGACTCAAGGGCGGAGCGGTGCGCCGTATCCGCACGGATGCCGGTGAGATGCTGGTGGCGGTCGTCCGCATGCACGGTGTCGGGGGCGTGCTGTGGAGCCACAACGAGCGCATCAGCTCGATCTGGCGTTCCGTGGCAGACCCGACGGTGGCACAGGGAACCGAGAAGACGCTGGCTTCGGTTCGCCCCTGGAGTCATGTCGACGATGAAGGACGCGAATGCTTCCTCGCGGCCCTGGAGAGTTCTGTACCGAACCGGCAAGCGTTGATCATGGATGCCGAGGACGCTGCGGATGCGTTGTTGAAGTACGACCGGCAGCGAAAGTACGACCTCGGCGAGGATCTGGTCCTCAACGGGCAGCAGGAGCCCGGAATGTACGTTCCGCAGCACATCCGGTTGCAGGAAAACCCGGAAGTGGACATGGAGGGAAACCCTATCCATCCGGACGCGTACTGGGGATGGATGGCAGTCCGCGGAAATAATCGAACACAGAAGCGCCAATCGATCTTCCGTCTGAGTTCCGGGGAGGTGCTCGCGGGTGTCCCGGCCGAGAAGCTGGGACGGAGCCAGGGCGGCGTCGTCTGCGACCCGCAGGTGTGGCTGGCCGAATTCTCTACTCTCCTCAACCGGGAATTCGCCGAATCGGAAGAAGACTTGGACCCGAAAACCGGCGCGCGGGCACACCGCGCCGCGGCCATCGCCGTAGTGGAAGCGCATCTCGTCATCGGCACCCCGACCCCACAGCGCCTCTACCGAATCGTCCAGATGAGCAACCGTCGCGACCATGTGAACCCGCCACTGGAGTTCGATGCCGTCGGCCGTTCCCGCGCCCTGGGGCGTGGCGTACTGGGCATGTACGTCGCACGGCAGCTCATGGACGAGAAGACCGCAGAGGTACTCTCCGGCCTAGCGCCCATCCGTGAACTCCCCGATGCCTCCTCGGACATGTCCGTCTCGGAGTTGCGTGATCGGCGTTCCATGGCACTGCTGCAGGCGCTGTTCCCCACCGAGCCGCTCAAGCGTCACCTTCTCCAGCGGGCACTCAGCGAGAATCCGCCGTCCCAACTGAAGGCGACCGAGATCCACCAGCGCGCCCGGGCCTGGTCGGCCCTCACTTCCGAGAGCTACCCGAAGCCGTGGAATCCGAGGATCGGCGAAATCTTCACCACCAAGATCAGGGACGGCGTGGTCCTCTCAGGACGCCCGCTGCCTGATCTGCTCGCGAGCGCGCACACCGACAACGACGCGTTCGAGGAGTTGGTCTCGTACCGTGCTGTGCACTGGCTGGCCTCCTTCGGCCTGGTGGAACCCGACCGTGGTTCGCTGGACGGCCAGGAGGCGATCGACGACACGGGCGGGCGCGTGGCCAGGGGGCGGCGGACGGTGACGAACGTCCTGCAAGCGCTGCGCCACGAGAAGAAGCGGATGATGGCGGTGGGCGTCCTCAGGGCGCTGGTCGCAGCGATGGACGAGGGGGACCGCAGACCATGGCGGGTCAGCAGCAACGGGTTGCAGCTGCCGGGCCGTGAGATGACGCCCCTCTGGTTCGACATGGAGTTCCCCAAAGAGATGGGCACGCGGCCTCGCAAGGCGCCCGTGCCCGCGCCTTCCGTGCAGGCCACCGCCCCTGCTCCACGGGCCACGGCCCCAGCGCGGGAGCAGGTCCGGGCCCAGGCGGAGACCGATCCCCCTCCACCTACCGCCCCTGCCGCCGTCCTCCCCGCCCAGGGAACGCAGGCTGCACACCCGGCACAGTTGGCGATCCCGGCGAGCCCTCCCCCGAGTCCGCCCGTGGCGGACACCCTGATGGTGAGGATCGAGGAACTGATCCACGGTGTCAGTGACGGATCAACCGAGATCCGCCGGCTACTCCAGGTTCTGAAGAGCCGGGCGGAGGATTCCTCAGCGTCTCCGCCCATCACCCGTGGCCGGGCCGACGCGGCTGTACGCCGCCTCAACCAGACAGTGGCCCGCCTCCGTGAACTGCCTGAACTCCTGGAGACGATGGCGGAATCGGAGTGAAGGGACGCGACAGGGCCGGCTCTCCTGATTAAGCACCAGCCCTGCACTTACGCCCCCACGCTCTGCCCAAGGTCGACGACGATCGCGGCGAACCGCTTGCGAGGTCGGGCGGTCACGGCCCAGCTCTGCTCACGAGAGACTGCACCGACGCACAACCTTGGGTAGGAGAAGCTGCTCAGTGCATCGCGGCCGATGGGCTCCCTCCGCACCGGTGGTGGCGCCACCGATCTGTTCATCGCCCACCCGATCTGGCTCGACGGCAGCAGGGCTCGGCGGCTGCGCCAACTCGCGGAGACCGCTGCCCTGCACGTGGGGGCCGATCCCGTCGAAAGTGTTCAGCGTCTCGGGCATGCCGTTCGGGAGACCGCGCGCCCGGTCGAGGTGGTGCATCGAAGTCAACAGTGGTTACCACCGCACCGGGGTCCTCCCGGCCGGCGCCGTCGTCGTGGGCAAGACGGCAGCCGAGGCCGGGCTGGACGTTGCCGGAGTGTTCCCCTTCCCCGGGCACGCGACCGGCGCGAAACCCGCCCCATGAGCAGGAGGTCCGCAAACGTGGGACATCCTGCCTGACCCGCACATAAGCTCAGGACGGCCAGCTTGGCAGCGCCCGGCTGGCGAACCGGGGCAGGGGGGGCAGCGTGGAACATCTCTTCACCGTCGACGGTGACACGGCCACGCCCGTCCCAGCGACTGCGCTCGCGGCGGAAGGCCTCCTCGAGCGACAGCACCTCCAGGAGTGGGTGATCGCCAATCCGCAGGTCCTCGGGGAGTCGGTGCTCGTGATCACCTCTGAGTTCGACCGGTGGGCCGACACGGACGGGGTACCGGCGCGAGATCGCCTGGACGTCCTGGGGCTGGATGCCACTGGGCGGCTCGTGGTCGCCGAGCTCAAGCGTGGGACGGCCGACCGGGACGTCCACCTCCAGGCGATCACCTACGCCGCCCTGGTGTCCCGGTTCGACCTGGACACGCTGGCACAAGCTCACCGCGACTTCCGGAAGGGCAGGGGGGAAATCCTCGAACTAGACGCGAGTCGCCAGCGCCTGCTGGACCACGTGGACGGCGAATGGAGCCCTGATCTCCTCCAGCGCCCCCGGCAGGTGATCATCGCCGCCGACTTCCCCAAGCAGGTCACCCACACCGTGGTGTGGCTGTCGGAGATGAACCTCGACATCGACCTCATCCAGGTGGGACTGTGGAAGGTGAGGGAGCAGCTCGTCGCCGGTTTCACCAAGGTGTACCCCACGCCGGAGGTCGAGGAGTTCACTCTTGCCCCGGCCCGGATCGAGGCCAAGGCCGCGGCGCAGAAGCTGGAAGAACGCTCGCGGGCCCGGAACGCCGTGCATGTCGTCGTCGGCGCCGGAGTGCTCCCGGACGGCACCCTGCTCACGCTCACGCCGAGGCACGGCGTGACCGAAGGCATCCGCGAGGACATCCTCGCCTGGGTTCGTGAAGAAGGCAGCCGCGCACGCGTCACGTGGAACAACAACACCGCCAAGCCGCTGACATGGCAGGCGGATGGCAAGCCGTACACCCCGACCGGACTGGCCAACCACATCTTCACCAGCGTGACCGGCCGCAAGGCCGACGGTATACAGGGCACCACCTGGTGGGACGTCGACACCGTCCACATCCCGTACGCCGTCGACCCCGACGAGTGGGGAACCCTGGCCGGCACCAGCCTCGCCGGCCTGGCCAAGCAGCTCGGCGGCACCGGCAAGGACTGGACGAGCCTGCACGCAGTCCTGGCGGCCGTTCCCGCGGGCCGGTGGGCGACATACGGGGACGTGGCCACCGTGATCGGCAGCCATGCCGTCCCGGTCGGCACCCATCTGGCCACGTGCGGCCAGTGCCCCAACGCCTGGCGGGTCCTGAACGCGGCGGGCCGCATCAGCCCGGGCTTCCGCTGGACCGACCGCACACGCACAGACTCTCCCGCCGACGTCCTGTCGGCCGAGGGCATCCGCTTCGATGCCGGGGCAGCGGATCCGGCCGCGCGCCTGTCCGTGGATGCCATGCAGAGCCTCGTCGGCAACTGAACCCGAGCTGCGGGGAGACAGGCCGGGAACCAGCCTGGCAGCCCGGCGAGCCGTCGCTGGCCACGCTGATCGCCGGCGAGGGCGACCCCGCCACGTTGCTCAGCCAGTCGGCGCCCCCGTCCGCCAGTGACGAGGCGGTCCACATCGGTGCGTGGTACGAGATGCCGGTTCTGGTGCTCCGTACTCGCGGTGCGCGTGCCGACCCGGCGTTGACCGGGCGGGGGTGATGGTGTCGCGCACGGGTGGGTGGGAATATCTGTGTTCACGGGATGAGAATTTGGCGGACCGCGCGCTGAGGGTTTTTCACGGCTTAGAAGAGCTTAGGAGAGGGCGCGCACATTTACGGCGCGGGCCACCGTGCCGTGCTACTGTCGATCTCAGTTGCAGTTGTGGTTCCCAAAATTGCAAGCGCCCAGCAGGACTCCGCGTCCACTGTCAGCGCTTGTGCATTCCGGCCTTATCGTCCGGCGGGGCAATCATCGCGGCGACACGAGATCCGCACGGTGCGGATCCCGTTGTACTGCCCCAAAGGAGATTAGACATGGCCAGTGGCACCGTGAAGTGGTTCAACGCCGAAAAGGGTTTCGGCTTCATCGAGCAGGACGGTGGCGGCGCTGACGTGTTCGCCCACTACTCGAACATCGCCGCGCAGGGCTTCCGCGAGCTGCAGGAAGGCCAGAAGGTCTCCTTCGACATCGCGCAGGGTCAGAAGGGCCCCACGGCCGAGAACATCGTCGTCGCCTGACGCTGACGCGTACTGTGCAGCTGGGGCCCGCATCCCTCGGGGTGCGGGCCCCAGCTGCATGTCTTCCCCGCAGTGAGTTCACCTGCGGGACGATCCGGGGGGATTAGCGGCCCTCCGCACGAGGATCCTCGCCCAGGGACACCGGCACCGCCTTCGCGCCGCGTCCCCGTTTCCAGCACCTGAGTCCGCACTGATTTTCGTCTTTGGCGGCCAGATTCGCTTCACGCTTCATCCGGCCCATTCTTGCAATTCTCCGTGCGCTCGCCGCTTCGGGAATTCCTTGATATGCGCCGCATTCGAGGAAGGTTCCGCATGAACCGCACACGCACGACCGATCGCTCCTCCGCCTCCTCCTCCCGGACGGGCCGGAAGGGGTTCACCGCGGCGGCCCCCGGCCGTTCAGGCGGCCAGGCGCGCCCGGGAGGACAGGGCCGGCCCGGAGGACAGGGCCGTCGGCCCGCCGCCGTACAGGGCGAGTTCGCCCTCCCCCGGACGATCACACCCGCGCTGCCCGCCGTGGAGGGGTTCGCCGAGCTGGACATGCCCGCCCCTCTGCTCGCCGCGCTCGGCGCGGAGGGCCTGAGTGTCCCGTTCCCCATCCAGGCCGCGACCCTGCCGAACACCCTTGCGGGCCGTGACGTGCTCGGCCGCGGGCGCACCGGCTCCGGCAAGACCCTCGCTTTCGGCCTCGCGCTGCTCGCCCGGACCGCCGGACGGCGGGCGGAGCCCCGTCGTCCGCTGGCCCTCGTACTCGTCCCCACCCGCGAGCTCGCCCAGCAGGTCACGGACGCCCTCACCCCCTACGCCCGCTCCGTGAGGCTGCGGATGGCCACGGTCGTCGGCGGCATGTCGATCGGCAAGCAGGCCGGCGCGCTCCGCAGTGGCGCCGAGGTGGTCGTCGCGACCCCCGGACGCCTCGCGGACCTCATCGAGCGCGGCGACTGCCGGCTCGACGACGTGGACACCACCGTGCTCGACGAGGCCGACCAGATGGCGGACATGGGCTTCATGCCGCAGGTCACCGCCCTGCTCGACCAGGTCCGCCCGGGCGGCCAGCGGATGCTGTTCTCGGCGACCCTCGACCGCAACGTCGACCGGCTCGTGCGCCGCTACCTGAACGACCCGGTGGTCCACTCCGTCGACCCTTCGGCCGGAGCCGTGACCACGATGGAACACCACGTGCTGCACGTGCAGGGCGCCGACAAGCACGCCACGACCACGCAGATCGCCGCCCGCGACGGCCGCGTGATCATGTTCCTGGACACCAAGCACGCCGTCGACCGGCTGACCCAGGACCTCCTCGACAGCGGCGTCCGGGCCGCGGCCCTGCACGGTGGCAAGTCCCAGCCGCAGCGCACCCGCACCCTGGCCCAGTTCAAGACCGGGCACGTGACCGTGCTGGTGGCCACCAACGTCGCCGCGCGCGGCATCCACGTCGACAACCTGGACCTCGTGGTCAACGTGGACCCGCCCACCGACCACAAGGACTACCTCCACCGCGGCGGACGCACCGCCCGTGCGGGCGAGTCCGGCAGCGTCGTCACCCTCGTCACCCCCGGCCAGCGGCGCGACATGGCCCGCCTCATGGCCACCGCCGGGATCACCCCGCGGACCACTCAGGTCCGCTCCGGTGAGGCCGAGTTGCAGCGCATCACCGGCGCCCGGACGCCGTCCGGCATCCCCGTGGTCATCACGGTGCCGGTGCGCGAGCGCACCGAACGCGGCGCCGGGCCGCGCGGCCGACGGGGCCGTCCCCCGCAGTCCTCGCGCCGCGGCGGCCGGCGCCAGGGCACGTTCGACGCCGCGGCCTAGGGCCCCCGGCGCGCCCGGGCCGCCTCCCGCTTCCGTACTTCCCCCTTCCTCCCGTGAGTGAGGCATCATGCGCTGTGTCATCGCCCGGTTCCCGTTCGACCTCACCAAGGCCGGCGTGCTGGAATCGATGAAGGGCGTCAAGCCCGAAACCGTCGTGGGTGAGTCGGTGATCATCGGCCGCCGCGTCTACCCCGTCATGCAGGTCGGCGAGGTCATCACCCGCCAGGACCGCCGTGACTTCAGCGCCGGCGAGGTCATCCGGGCCATGACCCGGCTCGGCTTCACCCTCCGCGGCCTGCCCGAGGCTCCCGCGGCGGCCCTGAGTCCGCTCGAGCAGGCGTCCGCCATGCTCGGCGGCCCCGTCTGCGTCTGACGTCCGAACGACACCGACAGCCCCGACAGCCCCGACCGGCACGCGCCGGCCGGGGCTGTCGCCGTGCGCGGCGTCCGCGAGCGCGAACACCCGCCCGCGGGGCAGGAAACACACCAGAGCCGGCGGATGGTGTTGAATTTCCTCCGGGGCCCTGGTGCCGTACGGCAACAGGGCCCCTCGACGCGTTCCCAAGAAGAGGTGCAAATGACAGCGGACGATTCGCTCGGCGGCCGGCTGGACGACGATGACTACCCCGCCTACACCATGGGCAGGGCCGCCGAACTGCTCGGTACCACGCCCGGTTTCCTCCGTGCCGTCGGCGAGGCCCGCCTGATCACCCCGCTCCGCTCGGAGGGCGGCCACCGCCGGTACTCGCGCTACCAGCTGCGCATCGCCGCCCGCGCCCGGGAGCTCGTCGACCAGGGCATGCAGGTCGAGGCCGCCTGCCGCATCGTCATCCTCGAGGACCAGCTCGAAGAGGCCCAGCGCCTCAACGAGGAGTTCCGCCGCGCCGCGGGCACACCCTCCGACACGTCCGGCTGACCCGCCCCCAGTCCGGTGTCGGCGCCGGCCGCCCGGCGAGCGGGCCCGCCTTCGGGCGGGCACCGTGTCGCACCCGGTGCCCGCCCCCGGCCGCCCGCGTCAGGCCTGGAAGAGGGCGCGGACCGAGTCGTCGTACGCGGCGCTGATCCGGAAGGCCTTCTCCGCCAGGGCCAGGCGTCGGGACAGGGGGACCGCCGAGGGGCTGCCCGCACCGGACTCCAGCAGGGCGAGGACCTCGTCGTAGTCGTCGGGGTCACCGAGCGGGATGACGTGCTCGCAGTTCTTCGCGGCGCCACGGAGCATCGCCGGGCCGCCGACGTCGATCTTCTCGCGGAAGGCGGCGAAGTCGATGCCCTGCTGCCGCTCGGGCAGCAGGTAGTAGTTGCAGGCGACGAGGTCGACGCGGGTGATGTCGTACGCGGCGATCTCCGCCAGGTCCGCGGGGGTGTCACGGGCGAGGATGCCACCCATGCGGTCATTGACCGTCCGCGGAGAGGATGGCGTCGACGCCGAAGGATCCCCGGTACTCGGCCTCGTCACGGAGGGTCTCGCCGGTCCTGCCCCAGATCGCAGGCTTCGAACGCCTCGGCCAGGCACTCCTTCGTCAGCGCGCTGACGGTGGAGGGGAGGAGCCGTGCTCCGGCCCGCTTCCAGAAGGAGTCCGCGATCGTCTTGTCCTCGTACCGCAACCACTCAGGCCGGCGCCATCCCAGGCAGCGGCGGTCCAAGAGCGTGCTGTGCCCGCGCTCGAAGGGCGGGGTGACGACGAGGGCCTCACGATCGGCATCGAATGCGTCCAATGCCGCGCGGAGGTCGGGGGACGGCGTGACGAGCCGGTCCTTGAGCTTCCTCAGCCGATCGTCCACGGAGTCGGCACAGACACCTAATCCGAAGAAGCGATCCTCGGGCGACAGCTGCGATGCGCCGCCCACCACCAGGAACGGGTGTCCATACCGTGCGGCTGGAGGAGGTCGAGCAGCCAGGACGCGGCTGCGGCGCGCGGCGACACGAAGATGATCTCCTTGTCCCTGAAATGGCGCGCCGCCACGTTCGCGAGGCGTTCCTTTGCACCCTCCGACACGCCTCCGACCTCGTTCACCACTTCTTCCTTGCGCCGCGCCCGTCAGGGCCTGTCCGCACGCGTGGCAACGAGGTCGTACAGCGGAGTCCCCACCAGCCTGGGGCTCTGCGAGACCTCGGCGGACAGACCGTGCTTTCCGAGGAGTGCCACGATCTCCTCCAAACGACCGCCTTCGGCGTGCACTTCTGCAGCCACGCAGCGGATGCGCGGCCAGTGGTCGTCCTCGATGCCTCGCAGCACGGACAGTTCGGCGCGCTCGACGTCGACCTTCAAGAGGCCTATGTCATCGAGTCCGTACCGGCGGATGGTCTCCGATACGGTGGTGGCGGGCACGGTGAGGGACGTACCGCAGTGGAGGCCTTCGAGGAGTTCGTCGATGAACTCCTCGTCGATCCCCGAGTTCCGCAGGAAGTGCCGGGTCGTCTCGTCGTCCGCCTCGCGGTCCGCGAAGAGACCGGAGTTGCCCGGAGAGTTCGGGTAGAAGGTGAAGTCCAGCTCCCCGACCTCGTCGCTCACGGCGGCGCGCACCGCAACGGCCCCCGGAACGTGCCGGCGCAAGTTCTCTTCGAGACACGCGAAGGTCATCGGCGCCGGCTCGAACGCGATGATCCGCACGTCCGGGACCGTGTGTCGGAACATCAGCGAAGCCAGTCCGATGTTCGCCCCGATGTCGAGTACGGCATCGCCGGGGCGCAGGCGGCCCGCCGCAATGCCGTACATGCCCTCCTCGGACATCTCGGACCACAGCAGGAGCGCTTCGGACTCGGTGATGCAGGCAACGGCCTGCCCGTTGGGCAGCTCGACGTTCAACTGTCCCGCGCTCGGTTCATCGGTCTTCATCGTGGGAATCCTCTCTGTCGCCGTCTTTCGCTGCGGTCGCTGCCGAGCTGACCGGGCTCAGCCGTGCCATGACTTTTAGGGGACCGCGTGTGAAGTTGGACGGACTCCACTCCACGGGCGCGGTCAGCTCGATCTCCGCGACCCGGGTGCGCAGGTCCTCCAGGAAGGCGGCGATCTCCATGCGCGCGAGTCGGGCACCGACACAGACGTGGCGGCCGCTGCCGAAGCTGAGGTGCCGGTTGGGGCGCCGTGCCACGTCGAACACATGGGCATCAGGGAAGACGGCCGGGTCACGGTTGGCCGCGTGGGTCCATACGGTGACCCGGTCACCGGGAGCCAGGACCTGATCGCCGATCCGCGTTTGCCGGGTGACGGTCCGCATCGCGTGCACCGCGGGCGACACCCAGCGCAGGATCTCCTCCACTGCCGGAGCGACGAGTTCGGGGTCCTGTCGCAGTCGGGCCCACTGGTCGGGATGCTCCGCGAGCGCGACCAGTCCGCCCGCGACCGCATACCGGGTCGTCTCGTTCGCGCCGATGAGAATGCCGGCCAGGTTCACCACGAGGTCGACGTCGGAGAACGGGTGTTCGCCCGATGCCTCCGCCTCGGCGGCGGCGCCGACGAGGATGCTGATCAGGTCTGGACCCGGCTTCTGCCGGCGCTCCTCGATCACCTCGGTGAAATACAGGAACAGCTCCGTGTTGGCAGCCATGCGGACTTCTTCGTCCTCGGAGTCGATTCCCTCGGTCGTCAACCGGCCGATCCAGTCCCAGTCGCCGCGAGGCAGTGCCATGAAGGCACATATGACGTGTGTCGGGAGGGGACGCGCGACGGACGAGACGAACTCACAAGGGGCGCCGCCGAGAGTCGTGTCCATCAACTCCCCGACAACGTCATTGACGTGGGATTCAAGGGTGCGGACGACGGGAGGCGTGAAGGCGGCTCCCACCAGTCTGCGCACCCTCACGTGCTCGGGATTGTCCGTGACGATCAGCATCTTGTCGGCCACGGCCTTGACTGCATCGGCATGGCCCCCGAGGCGCATGCCGCTGCGTGAGCTGAACAGGTCCGCGTTCGCGTAGACGTGGGACACGTCCGCATGGCGGGTGAGGGTCCAGAATCCCGGTCCGTCCTCCTCCTCGTGGAAATGAACCGGGCTTTCCTCCCGCAGGTGCCCGAGCACATCGATGAATTGATCGTCGGCGAACAGCGCCGGATCGGTGAGATCGATGCACCTTTCCCGCTGCCTGCCCCCTCCCGAGTACATGACGCTTCCCCCTCCGGCGTGGCCGTGACTGAATTTGTTGGCGCGCGCGAATGGCGCAGAGATCGGCAAGAAAAGACGCAGGAGCAAATGCTCACGGGTTCAGGCCCCGGCCACGGCTCCCGGTCGGCGTGCCGCACGGAATTCCGATCGTCGACCGCACGCCGCCGATCATTCCTATCAGACGTCAACTGGTGCGTACAGAGTGATCGGTTCGGCTCGCCGCGCCGCAAAATCTTCGCTATCACGCCAGAATGTCACTCGCCCCCACAAAAACCGCGTACGGTAGCTTCTGTGCGACAACGTCCGGTATGGCCTGACCGAACGCCCCGGCACCCCCTCTGAGCGGCAACGATACTTGAGTGATTCGCAGTTGACACTCGATGAGTGGTGCTGTGTATCGTGCAACGGCCTCCTCCAAGATCACCTGCCGAGAGGGGGCGTGACCGAGAGTGCGAGCACGGGGGAGGCAGGTTTGCATATCCACACAGGTCAACCACAAACGGAGACCAGGGCTCCGGCAACGCCGGCCCAGCGCCGAATTTGGCTGGAAAGTCGAGTTCGGGAGGACTCGGGATCCGAGAATGCGGGATTCCACTCAGTTCTGCTCCTCAAACTTCAACCACGCGTGTGCTTCACCTCGTTAGGCCGCGCCCTGTCCGGGCTGGTGGAACGGCATGAGGCACTGCGCACCACTTTCGAAGTCATCGCGGACGAACTCTTCCAAATCGTCCGACCTTCCCGCCCACCGGAGCTCTCCGTCGTGCGGCAGGGCTCCGAAGGCGAGCCGTCCCCGGAGCACCAGCAGTCGGCCTTCTTCCGGGAACCGTTCGACCTGGCCGCTGGACCGGTCTTCCGGGCCCGCGTGTTCACCTCCGCATCAGGCGAGCAGACGCTGATGCTGGTCATGCACCACATCGCGACGGACGGCTGGTCCCTCGGCCTTCTCCACAACGACTTGTCCGAGTTGTACCGAGCCGAAGTCGAACACGGCACGCCGGAACTGCCGGAGCTCCCACTGCGGCTCACCGACCTGGGTGAGCAGGCCGCCGGCGACGCCGCACTCGCCGACATCAAGGACTGCCTCGTCCACTGGGAGCAGCAGCTGTCGGGCGCCCCACCGGTCCTGGAGCTGCCGCTCAAGGGCACGCGGCCCGCGGTCCGTTCCCACCAGGGCGACCGTGTCGAGCTGGAGATCCCGGACGTGCTGCGGCGCCGTGCCCGTGGCCTGGCCGCCGAGGTCAACAGCGCGGACTTCGCCGTGTATCTGAGTGTTCTTCAGATCGCTCTGGGCCACTGGTGCGGTCAGGACGACATCGTGGTGGGCACGGTGACCGCAGACCGGTTCGAGCCGGGTTCGGAGCACCTCGTCGGACCCCTGGTCAACATCCTGCCCCTCCGGGCCCGGATCGACGAGGAAATGAGCTTCCGGCAACTGGTGTCGTCCAACCGTGACATGGTGCTGGAGTCCATGCAGCACATGGCCCTCGGGTTCGACGAACTGGTCCACCACCTCGCTCCCGAACGGGTTCCCGGATGCGCACCGCTGGTCCAGGCGGTGTTCAACGACATCCGCGAGGTCGAGCCCGCCGGCGACTCCGTGCTCGGCACCCCCGTGCCGTTCGCCTACGGGGAGAGCACGCACTTCGACTTCGTGGCCGAGCTGGAGGACCGTGCGGGATTCTCCTACCTGGCGCTCTCGTTCGCCGTCGACATACTGGACCGCCGCTCCGTCACCGCCTTCGGGGTCCGGTACCTGCACCTGTTACGGCTGCTCTGCGATCGGCCCGACCTGCCCCTGGCGGCGCATCCCCTGGTGAGCCCGGCCGAGCGCGCCGAGCTCCTTTCCAGGGGGGCGGGTGGCGCCGCTGCGCCGGCACCGGGTTTCGTGCAGCGTGTGTGGGAGTCCGCGGCACGCCATCCCGACCGTCCGGCCGTCGTGGCGGCGGGCGAGACGCTCACCTATCGGGAGCTGACCGACCGCGCGGCGCGGCTCATGCACGAACTGCGCGCGGCCGGCGTCGGGCCCGAGAGCCCGGTGGGAGTCCACCTCCCCCGCTCCCCGGAGCTCGCGGTGGCGTTGGCCGCCGTCATGGGGGCTGGCGCCTCGTACGTGCCGCTCGACCCCCGCTACCCCGTGGACCGGCTGCGCTACATGGCTCAGGACTCCGGTATCCGGGTCCTGGTCACCGCCGATCCGGAGGGAGCCGCGGAGTGGGCTGGCCCGTGCACCGTGCTGCGGCCCGCGGCCGCGGGGTCGGGCACTGCTCCGGCGGTGCTGGCCGGACCCTGCCCGGACGGCGTCGCCTACACGATCTACACCTCCGGGACCACCGGTCGCCCCAAGGGAGTACAGGTCCCCCACCGCGGACTGGGCAGCATGGTCGACTGGTACGTCGACACGTACGGGCTGACCTGCCACGACCGGATCCCCCAGCTGGCAGGCATCAGTTTCGACGCCGCGATCCTGGAGATGGCCCCGGCGCTCGCCGTCGGCGCCTGCCTCGTCGTCGTACCCGATGACACCAGGGTCGACCCGGCGGCGCTGTGCCGCTTCCTCGACGCCTCCGGGGCCACGGTCGCCTTCCTCGTCACGCCGGTGCTCACTGCGATCGAGGGCGCCGGGCTCGCACTGCCCGACCGGATCCGCGCGGTGCAGGTCGGCGGCGACGAGCTGCCCGCGGTGCCCCAGGGGTTGCACTACCGGCTCTCCAACCTCTACGGCCCCACCGAAGTGTCCGTGGTCAGCGCTGCCGGAGAGCAGGTCGAGGGGGCGGCGGTCACGCTGGGCGGTCCGCTGCCCGGCGGGCTCCTCTACCTGCTCGACGACAGGCTGCGGCTGGTGCCGGACGGGACCCCCGGCGAGCTGTACGTCGGCGGCACCGGGGTCGCCCGCGGCTATGCGGGCCGACCGGGCCTGACCGCCTCGCGGTTCCTCGCCGACCCGTTCGCCGCCGACGGATCGCGGATGTACCGGACCGGCGACCGCATGCGGTGGGACGACGACGGGACACTGGTCTTCCTGGGCCGCAGCGACACCCAGGTCAAGATCCGCGGATTCAGGATCGAGCCCGCCGAAGTGGAGCGGGTCCTGCTGGAGACCGAGGGAGTGGCCGTCGCCTGCGTGGTGGTCCGCGAGCTGCCCGGCGCGGGGAAGCAACTGGCCGCGTACTTCGTGCCCGAAGCCGCGAAGGGCGGCGGCCCCGACCCCGAAGAGGTCCGCGACCGTCTCGCCCGCACGCTGCCGCAGCACATGGTGCCGGCGTCACTGGTCAGCCTGTCCGAGCTCCCCCTGACACCGAACGGCAAGGTCGACCGGGTCGCTCTGGCCCAACGCCCGGCGCCCGCCAGCGACGAGGCTCGTTTGACGGCCCCCGAGGGTCCCGTGGCCGAACTCCTCGCGGACATCTGGGGCGAGGTCCTGGGCATGGCCCGGGTGTCGGCCCGCGACGACTTCTTCGTCCTCGGGGGCCACTCCCTGCTGGTCACCCGGGTGGCGGCGCGCGTGGGCGACCGACTGGGCCTGCCCGTGCCCCTGAGCCTCTATTTCGAGAAGACCGTGCTCCAGGACCTCGCCGACGAGATCGAGCAGCGCATCCTCGCCGCCATCGGCGAAGCCCCCTGAACCCCCCTCCCTTCTTTCACTTTGCCAGGAAGAGACACATGACAGCCTCTGGCGCCCACCACCAGGTACTCGTGAACGACGAACGGCAGTACGCGATCCACCCCGCCAGGCTGAGTCCACCGGCCGGCTGGCGGACAGCGGGATTCACCGGCACGGAGACAGCGTGCATGGAATTCGTCGATGAGGTGTGGACGGACATGCGTCCCCAGAGCCTCATCGACCAGATGTCCGGGAGCAGTGAGTGAACCAGACGGCCGATCGCAGGGCAGCCATCGCGAAGTGGCTGGCAGAGCGCGCCGAAGCCGCATCGCAGGGCCCCGACGCGACACCTGCGAACACGGGGCGCATTTCCATGGGCCAGCGCGGGCTGTGGTTCCAGAGCGGACTGGGAGAGAGCGAGAACACCGGCTCCGCCTTCTGCTACCGGCTTCGCGGCCACCTGGACCACGACGGCCTCGCCCGCGCCTTCGAAGCGGTCATCGCCCGCCACGAGCCGCTGCGCACCCGCTACGTGTACCGGGGCGACGAGCCGGTCATGGTGGTCGACCCGGCTGCGCCAGTGGTCCTCGACGTCACCGATGTCGAGGCTCCTGCGGGCGAGGAGGGCATCGACTGGCTGGTACCCGCGGTCCAGCAGTACGTCGGCGAACCGTTCGACCTCGGTGCGGACGCGGCCTTGCGCCTGAAGCTGTGGAGGATCGCGCAGGACGACCACGTCCTGGCCTTCGTGGTGCACCACATAGCCTTCGACGGCTGGTCCCTCGGCGTCTTCCAGACCGAGATCTCGCACTTCTACGACCACTTCGTCGCGGGCGGTCCGGTCACGCTGCCCGAACTCGGCACCACGTACGGCACGTTCGCCGAGGAGCAGCGTCGATCGGTGGACGAGGGGCGGTTCGGCGAGCACGCCGCGTACTGGAGCGAGCAACTGCGCTCCGCCCCGCCGCTGCTCGACCTCCCCACCGACCATCCCCGTCCCGTGGTGCAGTCGTTCAAGGGCGACCTGCACGACGTCGTGGTGCCGTCCGGTGTCTGCGGGGGCCTGAGCGCGGTGGCCGAGGAAGAGGGGGCCTCACTGGCCATGGCCCTCACGGCCGGCTACGCGCTGTTCCTCGGCCGCTGGACGCGCAAGGACGAGGTCGTCGTGGGTCTCCCCGTGGCCAACCGGTCCCGGGCCGAACTCGAGTCGCTCATCGGCATGTTCGTCAACCTCCTGCCGATCCGGGTCCGGCTCGACGGCGAGCTGACGTTTCGCGGACTGCTCCGGCAGGTCCGTGCGACGATGCTCGCGGCCTTCGACCACCAGGAACTGCCGTTCGACCAGATCGTCCAGGACCACCGGCGGGCGGACGAGGACCAGCGGTCCACGCCCATCGTGAACGTGGCCCTCGCCCTGCAGACGGCCAACCGCGGCAGCCTGGTGTTCGGCGAGGCGTCGGTGGAGCCGCTCATGGTGCACGAGCGCACCAGCATCTTCGACCTGACGCTGACCATGGCCCCGGACGGGGACCGGTTCGCCGGATACATGGAGTACAACAGGGAACTGTTCGAGGCCGAGACCATCGGCCGGATGAACGAGGCGCTGGCCGTGGTGTTCGCCCACTGCGGTGGCCGCCCCGACGCCCTCCTTGCCGACCTGTCGCTGGCGGGGGACGAGCCCGCCGTACGGAGCAGCGGTCAGCCGGCGTCGGCAACGGCACCGGACGAGCCCGCCGCCCGAGGCCTGTTCGACCGGTTCCTGGCCACCGAGCGGGACGAACCCCAGCTCGAAGCGGTCACAGACGAACAGCGCACCCTCAGCTACGGCGAGCTGGGCGCGGCTTCGGCTGCGTTGGCTGCCCGGCTGACCGCGGCCGGCGTCGTCCCGGGCTCGGTGGTGGGCGTGCACCTGCCGCGGGGCACGGACCTCCTTGTTTCCTTCCTGGCCGTGCTGTGGGCCGGCGGCGTCTACCTTCCGCTGGATCCCGTCCATCCCGAGCAGCGGCTGCGCGAGATCGTCGAGGACAGCGCTGCGGGCCACATCGTGTCCGATGCCCCCGCACCGGCCGCGCCGTGGACGGCCGGCCGCGTCGTTCTCGCTCCCTCGCCTGACCGCGACGACGTGGTGGCGCTCACGCCCGACCACGGGGGCCGTCCCGCTCCGCTGCAGGTGGAAGGTTCGGCCCCGGCCTACCTCATCTACACTTCCGGGTCCACCGGTCGGCCCAAGGGCGTGCTGGTGAGCCGGGCGAGCCTCGACCACCTGGTCGCGGCGCAGGATGCGCTGCCGGTGGAGGCGATGGAGCGCTTCGCCGCCGTTGCCACACCATCTTTCGACGCCTCGGTCTGGGAGATGGTGCTGCCCCTGGGCCGGCGGGGACGCCTCGACTTCTGCGCTCCCGAGGAGCTCGCGGAGCGGCTCGCCTCGTACGGAACGCAGGTCCTGACCGCCACTCCGTCGCTGCTGGGGACGGCGGACCGGCTGCCGCCGTCCGTGAAGGTGGTCGTGTCGGCCGGTGAACCGCTGCCGGAGGCCCTCGCCGAGAAGCTGGAGCAGTCGGCCGTCCTGGTCAACGCCTACGGGCCGACCGAGGCAACGGTGTGCGCCTCGTTCTCGACCTCCGCCCGCGGTCAGGACACCCGCAGCATCGGCGTGGCCCTGCCCGGCGTCGGCCTTCACGTCCTCGACGAGAGATTGCGTGAGGTGCCCCGCGGTGCCGTGGGCGAGATCTGCATCAGCGGTGCGGGCGTCGCCCTCGGCTACCACGGCGACGAGGCCCTCACCAAGGCCCGGTTCCCCGATTCCGTGGTCGAGCCGGGTGACCGCGTCTACCGCACCGGCGACCTCGGCCGGTGGGGGGCGGACGGCTGCCTCCACCACCTCGGCCGCGCGGACGACCAGGTCAAGCTCAACGGCCAGCGCGTACAGCTGGCGGACATCGAGGCAGCGGCATCCCGGGCCGGCGGCGTCGCCGCAGCAGCCGCGTACGTCAGCCGGACGGCGGCGGGCGTGCATTTGGGCCTGGCCGTGACCGCACGGGGGACGACCGACCCCGCCGCCCTGGTCACGGCGGTCGGGGAAGCGTGCAGCGCGTGGCTCCCGTCCGGTGTCGTGCCCACGTGCGTGTGGGTGGCCGAAGAGCTGCCGTTGACCCCGAGCGGGAAGGTCGACCGAAAGGCCCTGGCCTCCGCGGAACCGGCGCCGGCGCAGGCGACACCGGATGCGGCGCAGCCGCGCACCGCACTCGAGGAGTCGGTCGCCGGGATCTGGGAGGACGTGCTGGGCGCGCCCGTGAACGACCTCTCGGCCACCCTCTACTCCCTGGGCGGCCAGTCGCTTCAGGCGGTCCGGATCATCTCGAAGATCCGCGAGCAGCACGGCATCCGGATCGCCGTACGGGACTTCCTCTCGGCCCCGACCGTGGCCGCGCTGGCCGAACGGCTCGGCAAGGAACTGAACCAGTGACGCCGGCCACCGCATCCGCACCCGTCCTGGTCCTCCTCCGCGAGGCGGACCCCGTAGCCTCCGGCGCCCCGCTGGTCGTCCTCATGCCGCACTCGGGCTGCAACAGCGGTGTGTTCCTGCCCGTGGCGCAGGCCATGATCGGCCCATCAGCCGTGGTGGCCGTCGACTACCCCGGCCACGGTGGACGTTTCATCGAGGCGCCCGCACCCGACGTCTTCGTCCTCGCCGCGGAGATCGCCGACGCCGTGGCCGCGCTCGCCCCGGCGGAGGTCGTCCTCTTCGGCCACAGTTTCGGATCCATCGTCGGCTTCGAGGTCGCACGCGGGCTCGCCGAACGGGAGGTGCGGGTCCGCCGGCTCGTCGCGTCCAGCTGTGTCAGTCCGCATGCGATGGCCGCGGAGACCCGGGCGGTCCACCAGGTGTCCGACAAAGTCCTGCTCGACCTGCTGGTCGGCCATGGCGGCCTCGATGCCGACCTCCTGGCAGAGCCCGAGCTGCTGGAGGTGATGCTCCCCGTCATCCGTCACGACACGATGCTGGGCGAGCTACACCGCCCCGTGCCGGGCGCGGTCGTCGAGGTACCGGTGACGGCGGTCGGCGGATCCGAGGACCCCACCGTCAGCCGGACCGATCTGGCCGGCTGGGGCACGTGCACGACGGCCGAATGCACGGTCGAGTTCGTGCCCGGAGGCCATTTCCACGTGATGGAACACCCGCAGAACATCGCGGCCCTGCTCACGGCCGCGGCACACCGCGACGCCGGAGCGCCGCTGGAGAACACCGGAGGACCGACATCGTGAGGCCGCTCTCGCCGAGCTTCTGGGAGCTCACCCCCGACGCTGCACCGGAGCTCCCGGTGGCACTCGTCTTCCCCTTCGCAGGCGGCAGCGCCCACTCCGTCCGGGAGTGGGGCGAGCGCCTCGCCGGCCACCGCGCCATCGCCGTGCAGTACCCGGGCCGGGGGACCCGGCTCGGCGAGCCCTTCGCCGCGTCCGTGGAGGAGTTGGCCGCTGCGCTGGTGGACGAGTACGCCACGTTCTCCGCGGAGGCACCGTCGCTGCTCCTCGGTCACAGCATGGGCAGCCTCGTCGCCCTGGAGACGGCGCTGGTCTTCCAGGAGCGCGGCACGCCCGTGGGCACCCTGGTCGTGTCCGCGGCCGGCCCCCCGGGCACCCGGGCCCGCGGTGACGGCCCGCTGTCGGAAAGCCGGCACGGCAAGCCCCTGCACCTCCTCGGGGACGACGAGCTCGCCGCGTCTCTGGTGGCGGCGGGCGGCCTGCCGGCGGAGACCCTGGACGAACCCGAACTGCTCGCCATGGCACTGCCGGTGGTGCGGCACGACTTCCGGCTGGGGTGGACCTATCGGCATCCGGTGCCCGGACGGGTGGTGTCGTGCCCGCTGTTCGCCCTGG
Source organism: Streptomyces sp. NPDC086989 (assembly GCF_044745505.1). Lineage (NCBI taxonomy): Bacteria > Bacillati > Actinomycetota > Actinomycetes > Kitasatosporales > Streptomycetaceae > Streptomyces > Streptomyces sp. NPDC086989. The sequence goes on along the minus strand of NZ_JBIVAL010000007.1, from coordinate 224,238 downwards.
GCGGCATCGACGACCAGGCCGTGCCCGCCGAGGTCCTCCGGGGCTGGGCGTCGTTGACGACCGGTACGTTCACCACCCGGACCTGGCCGGGCGGTCACTTCTACTACCGCAGGGAACTCGTGGACTTCAACGCTCTGGTCCATCCGGGGACGGCTGCCCCGGCCGGCGGCGCCGACGCCGCGCCGCAAACCGCTCCTGCCGCCGCGCTGCAGGACGCGGAGGACGAAGTGCTGCAGGCGGTCGTCGACGTCTGGGGCGAGCTGCTCCCCGGCGCCGCCCTGGACGGGCAGACGCGCTTCTTCGAGGCCGGGGGCACGTCCATCGCAGCCATGCGGGGCTGTGCGAAGCTGAGCTCCCGACTCGGTGTCCGCGTTCCCGTGAAGGTCCTCCTCAACCACGGCCGCTTGGACGAGTTCGCCACCCAGGTCTCCGAGCTCCGGCGCGCCGCCCGATGAAGCGGCTGCTGGTGCCCTATGACAAGGGTGCGGTCCATCCCGCGGAGATGGCGGGCGCCCTGGGTGACGTGGCGGAGATCGTGTACGGCGTCGCGGACTCCGAACACGCCCGGCGGCTCGAACCGGTCATGGCGGCCCTGGGCCGTACCGTCGCGTTGACCGGTGGCCGCGAAGCCGACCGGAGGGCGGTCGAGGCGCTGGACGTCGACGGCGTGGTCACTTTCAGCGAGCGGATGATCAGGACGGCGGGTTGGCTCAGCGCGGACCTGGGCCTGCCGGGCCCCGGCGCCGCAGCGGCCGAGGCGGTCACCGACAAGAGCCGCCAACGTGACCTGATGCGCGCCGGCGGCGTCGACACCACGCGGTCCGCGGTGATCGCCTCCGGCGCCGACTGGGACGCAGCCGTTGCGGCCGTCGGTCTGCCCGCCGTGCTCAAGCCGGCGCGTGGCGGGGGCAGCCGGGAGACCCACCCCGTCACCGACGCGCAGGAAGGACGCCGTCTGCTGGCCCGCGTCCAGGGCGCGGGTGAACCCTTCGTACTGGAGGAGCTGCTGCTCGGGCGGGACCACAAGCCCTTCGGGGACTACGTCTCGGTGGAGAGCCTCGTACTGGACGGAACGCCCCACCACTTCGCAGTGACCGGCAAGTTCCCGTTGGCGGCCCCGTTCCGCGAGGTGGGCCAGTTCTGGCCCTCGCCGCTGGGGATCGCTGAGACCGACGCCGTGCTCGACCTGGTGACGGCCGCACTGCGGGCAATCGGGTTCGGCACGGGGGTGACGCACACGGAGCTGAAGCTGACCCCCGGCGGCCCCCGCGTCATCGAGGTGAACGGCCGTCTCGGTGGACACATCAGCGAACTCGCCCGCAGAGCGGCGGGCTTGGACGCGGTGCGCATGGCCGGCACGGCCGCCCTCGGCGACACCTCGACACCGTCACCGGTCCCGACCTCGGGCCGGGTGTACTGGCAGTACAACAACCCGGCGCCACGGGAGCGCTGCGAGCTCCAGGCCGTCCTCGGATGGCGCGAGACCTTGAGGATCAAGGGCGTCACCGCCTACACGCCGTATCTGCGGCCGGGGGCGGGGCTGCCGGGCGGAGTGATGACGGAACCGCTGGACCTCGTGGCCGGAGACGCCGCCGACCACGACGAGATGTTCGCCCAACTGGCCGAGGCGGGACGCACTTTGTCATATTCCTTCACGTTCGCCGATGGTGAGCGGACCATTTCCATGGGGTGCTTGTCCGATGCCTAGTACCGCGGGCGCGTCCACGCGCCCCGTCACCGAACCGGATCTGACGGATCCGTCACTGCATGCCCAGCAGGACCTCTCGGAGTACTTCGGGCGCTTGCGCGCCGACGAGCCCGTGGCCCGGCGGGAAACCTCCGACGGGCGCGGGTTCTGGCTGGTCAGCCGACATGCCGACGTGCTGACCGTGTGCCGGGACACCGACTCGTTCGTCTCCACCGGCGGCAACGTCATGGACACGCTGCTGACCGGCGGAGACACGGGGGCCGGTCGCATGCTCGCCGTGACGGACGGCCCCAAGCACGCCAGTATGCGCAAGTTGCTGTGGAAGTCCTTCACCCCTGGTGCCCTGCAGAGCTACGCGGAGCGGATCCGGTCGGCGACGCACGACCTCGTCCGCGAAGCCGTACGCACGGGGCAGTGCGATTTCGCCCGCGACGTCGCGGCGCACATTCCCCTCGCTGCCATCTGCGACCTGCTGGGCGTTCCGGCCGAAGACCGGCCGTTCATCCTGCAGCGGACCAGCAGCGCGCTCGGCTCCGAGGACGCCGCGCACGCTCCGGGCGCCGCCCGGCTGGCCAAGGGCGAACTGCTGCTGTACTTCGCCAAACTGGCCCGGGCCCGACGCAGTGCCCCGGCCGACGACTTGATCACCCTGCTGTCCACGGGCGTGGTGGAAGGCGATCGGCTCACGGACGACGAGGTCGTACTCAACTGCTACAGCCTCATCCTCGGTGGGGACGAGACGACACGGCTGGCCATGATCGGCGGGGTCAAGGCCCTGATCGACCATCCCGATCAGTGGCAGGCGCTGAAGAACGGCGACGTCGAGACATCCTCCGCCACCGAGGAGATCCTCCGGTGGACCTCGCCGGCGCTGCACGTCGGCCGGACCGCCGTACGCGATGTGGAGCTGGGCGGAGTACGCATCCGCGAGGGCGACGCGGTCGTGGCCTGGACGGCATCCGCCAACTTCGACGAGGCCGAGTTCGACCGGCCGGACCGGTTCGACCTGGCCCGGCAGCCGAACCGGCACCTGTCCTTCGCCCACGGGCCCCACTACTGCATCGGCGTCCACCTCGCCCGGATCGAGATCGGGGCTCTGCTCGACGCCCTGCGCGAGACCGTGGGCGTCATGGAGCCGACGGGCCCCATCCGACGTGTCCATTCAAATTTCCTGAGCGGTCTGAGCAGCCTGCCACTGAAGTTGCGAGCCTAGAGAGTTGACGATGCAGGAACCGGCGACCATTCCCGAGCTCTTCGACGAAGTCGTGCGGCGCCACGCCGACCGCGTCGCCCTGGTACACCGGGGAACCACGCTGACATACCAGGAGTTGCAGCACCGCTCCGATGACGTCGCCGCGCTGCTGGGCCGCAGCGGCGTCACCACCGAGACCGTCGTCGGGGTGTACGCGGAGCGGTCCGTCGAGCTCGTCGTCGCCCTTCTGGGCGTACTCAAGGCGGGTGGCACGTACGTCTGCCTGGCCCCCGACCACCCCCGGGAGCGCCTCGCCCGGATCCTGTCCGACGCGGGGGCGAAGGCCGTGCTCACCACGGGCCGGCACCGGGAGGACGCAGCCGGGTTCGGCCTGCCCGTGGTGCAGGTCGCGGAGGACTCCGTACCGGTCCACGGCGCCGCGGGCGGCGTGGCTGCCCGCGGGGCGACGGCCCCGGATGCCCTCGCATACATCATCTTCACCTCGGGTTCGACCGGGAGGCCGAAGGGCGTCGGGATCTCCCACCGCAACCTGCTCGGTCTGGTCCGCGGTCAGACGTACGCCGCGTTCGGCCCCGAGGAGATCTACCTCCAACTGTCCCCCACGTCGTTCGACGCCTCGGCGTTCGAGATCTGGGCCGCGCTGCTGTCGGGAGCCCGGCTCGTGGTCCCGGCGGCCTCGTACCACGCCCTGGACGAGCTGCCCGACGTGCTGCGCTCCGAAGCGGTCACGATGCTGCTGCTCACGCCCCCGCTCTTCCACGAACTGGTTCGGCGGCAGATCGACTGTCTGAGCTCGGTCCGACGGCTCATCGTCGGGGCGGAGGCGATGTCGCTGACGGCCGCACGCACCTACCTCCGGCACGCCGAGGGCCGCGGCGCGACCTTCGCCAACGTCTACGGGCCGACCGAGGCGACGACCCTGGCCAGCTGCTACGAGATCACCGACCTCGAAGGGCCCGACGCCTCCATCCCGATCGGCTCGGCGATCGAAGGAGCAGCCGTCCATCTGCTCGACGAGGACCTGCAGCCCGTCGTGCCGGGCGCCACCGGGCAGATATTCATCGGCGGACCCGGCGTCGCGCGCGGGTACGTCGGCCGGCCCGGACTGACGGCCAAGAGCTTCGTCCCGGACCCGTACTCGGCCTCCCCCGGAGCGCGGATGTACGCCACGGGGGACATCGGGCGTCGGCGACCGGACGGCGGCATCGAGTTCGTCGGACGCCGGGACGACCAGGTGAAGATCCGCGGGCACCGAGTCGAGCTGGGCGAGGTGGAAGCGGCCCTCGCACGGTGCCCCGGTGTCCACGGCGTGGCCGTGACCGCCCGGACCACCAGCGTCGGCAGCCACCAGCTGGTCGCCCACGTGGTGGCGGAGGAGCCCGGGAACGACCGGATGGACCACGAACTGGCGGAATTCGCCGCGGCCGGCCTCCCCGCCTACCTGCGGCCCGCCACGATCCGTCTGCTGCGAGCCTTCCCCCTCACTCCGTCCGGCAAGATCGACCGGAAGGCCCTCGTCGCCGGGTCCGACACCGAGGGCGTTTCGGCGCAGGGCGTCCCGCAGGCGCCGGTGCCGACCTCCGCCGACGACGACCGGTCCGTACTCACGGGCATCTGGCGGCGGGTCCTGGGCGTCGACGACATCGGTCCGGACGACGACTTCTTCGCCCTGGGGGGCGACTCCCTCCTCGCCATCCGCGTCATCGCCGACGCGGAGGCCTCGGGCATCGAGATCGCCCTCGCCGACCTGTTCGCCACCCCCACCATCCGGGCACTGGCCGGCGGGGACGACGGACTCTCGCCGGACCAGCGGACGCTGCGGGAGGTGTGGGGCAAGGTACTGGGAGCGGTACCGGGGCTCGACGACGACTTCTTCGCCCTGGGAGGCGACTCCCTCCTCGCCATCCGCGTCATCGCCGACGCGGAGGCCTCGGGCATCGAGATCGCCCTCGCCGACCTGTTCGCCACCCCCACCATCCGG
>NZ_JBIVAL010000007.1:0-219241 GCF_044745505.1 Streptomyces sp. NPDC086989 | reverse complement strand
TCCGGGCACTGGCCGGCGGGGACGACGGACCGCAGCCGCCCGCCGCGCGGGCCGAAGGCCCCGCTGCGGGTGTCGAGGACGACGACGTGGCACAGCGGTTCGGCCCGGAGGTCGAGAGCGCGTATCCGGCCACGCAGATGCAGCTCGGGTTGCTCTTCGAGGCGGAAGCGGACCCGGACAGCGGCCTGTACATCGACGTCATCAGCCGCCGGGTGTCCGGCCGGTTCGACGAGGCCTCGTTCACGGAGGCCCTGCGGCTCGCCCTGGAGCAGCATCCGGCCCTGCGCACCGGCTTCGACCTGCACACGCTGAGCACCCCGGTGCAGCTGGTGTTCGCCGAGCCCGTCGTCGACCTGGAGATCACGGACGTCCGCGGCCAGGATCCCGACGTGTCGGCCGCGGCCGTGGCAGCGGCCGACCGGGCGGCAGGCCTGCCCTTCGCCCCGGACGCGCGCACGCTGATCCGTTTCCGGCTCGTCCTGACGGCTGCCGAAGAGTACGTCCTGACGTACGGCTTCCACCATGCCGTGATGGACGGCTGGAGCGAGTCCGTCTTTGCTGCGGACCTCCTGCGCCGGTACGACGCGATGCTGCGTGGGGCCGCTCCCGAGCCGACCCTGCCGTCGCGGGGCTGCGCCGAGTTCGCCGCCCTCGAACAGCAGGCGGTCGGTTCGGAGGAGACCCGCAGGTTCTGGAAGGAGCGCTGCGCGGCCCTGGCCCCGACCCTCACCAGCCCCCGCGCCCAGGAGGGTTCCGACCGCAGGACGCTGGTCTCCGCGGTCCCGCAAGACGTCGTGGCCGGGCTCCGGCACGGGTCGCGGCTGTGGCGGCTGCCGTACAAGAGCCTGATCGTAGCCGGTCACCTCGCGGCGCTCGGCCGCTTCACCGGTTCGGTCGAGCCCGTGACCGGCCTGATCGTCAACGGTCGTCCGGAGACCGCGGAGAGCGATCGCCTGGTGGGCCTCTTCCTGAACGTGGTCCCGATGTCCGTCCCCGTCACCGGCTCGTGGAGGGACATCGTCGAGGGCGTCTTCGAGGCGGAGAAGGAACTGCTGCCCCACCGTCGTTTCCCGTTCCCCGCGTTGCGCGAGGTCATGGGTGCACCGCTGTTCGACGTGGCGTTCAACTACGTGCAGTTCCATCGCAGTACGGAGCTGGACGCGCTCGAGGCCGTACGCGTGCTGGACACCCGCATCGAGGACAAGACCAGCTTCCCGCTGGCGTTCGACGTGGTGCAGTCACCGGACGGCGAACGGCTCGTGATCGAAGCGGCCGCTGCGGCCCATGCGTTCTCCGCGGCCGATCTCGACGCGGTGGCGGCTGCCCACCTGGACGTCTACCGGGAGATCGCGGCAGAGGCGCTCGCGGCCGGGGCAGCCCGCGATGTATGACGTCATCGTCGTGGGGGCCCGCTGCGCGGGAGCGTCCACCGCGCTCCTGCTCGCACGGCAGGGCCACAAGGTCCTGCTCATCGAGCGGGCGAAGTTTCCCAAGGACACGCTGTCCACCCTGTACATCCACCAGCCCGGCGTGGCCCGCCTCGCCGCGTGGGGCGTTCTCGACGACATCGCCTCCACCGGCTGCCCGCCGGTGGACACGGTCGAGTACCGCGTCGGGGACGTACGGCTGACCGGGTCGAGTCGGCCCGTGGACGGGCAGCGGGCCGCATACGCCCCGCGCCGGTACCTGCTCGACCGCATCCTGGTCGACGCGGCCGTCGCGGCGGGCGTCGAGTTCCACGACGAGACCACCGCGGGCGACCTGCTCTTCCGGGACGGACGGGTCGTCGGTCTCAAGTGCCGGACCTCCGGCTCGGCGTGGACGGACCGGCACGCGCGCCTCGTGGTCGGCGCGGACGGCATGCGCTCGCGGGTGGCCGACCAGGTCCAGGCGGAGGTGTTGGACAGCACCGGCCCCAAGACCTGCGCGTACTACACGTACTGGGACCTGCCGGGGCCGCGGATGGCGCTGCACGAGGCCCCCGGCCGCTGGGTGGGCGCCGTGTCGACCAACGACGGGGCCACGCTGGTGGGGTGCTACTTCCCGCAAAGCGACTTCCGGCAGATGAAGGGCAACGCCACCGAGGCGTACCTGGGCTGCTTCCGCGAGCACGCTCCGGAACTCTACGAGCAGGTCGCAGGGAAGGGACCAATCGACCGGCTCTACGGAACGGGTGACCAGCAGAACTTCATCCGTCGGGCGGCGGGTCCTGGATGGGCCCTCGTGGGTGACGCGGCGCACCACAAGGACTCCATCACGGCGCGCGGCATCACCGATGCCTTCCTCCAGGCCCAGTTGCTCGCCGATACCCTGCCGGGCGAGGCCGGCAACACGCAGGACCTGGACACGGCCCTGCGCCGGTACGCCACCGCCCACTACGACCTGGTCGTCGAGGGGTACCACAGCACCTTGTTCGTCGCGGATCTGACGGTGACCCCGGAACGGCTGGCGATGCTCCGCGCCGTCGCCGAGAGCGCCGAGATGACCGGGCTGTACTTCTCGATGCTGTCCGGTGCCTGTGGCTCCGACGAATTCTTCAGCGACGAGTTCGTGGCCTCGCTCTGATCTTGCGCCGCACGACCGAACGGTCCGGCGTCCTGCCCGCGGGCAGGACGCCGGACCGTTTCAGCGTGCGCCCAGCATGCGGCGCACCTCGGCGCGGTCGACCTTTCCGTTCGCCGTCAGCGGCAGCGCCTCGGCACGGACCAGGCGGCCGGGGACCGCGTACGGCGGAAGCGTCCTGCGGACCTGTTCGAGCACGGTCGCGTGGTCCAGGTCGGCGCCGCCCACCACCAGAGCGCCCAGGATGCGGCCGCCTCCGGCGGCCTCGGCCATCTCCACGACGGCCTGGCGGACCCCGGTGGCGGCCGCGAGCACGCCCTCGACCTCGGCGGGCTCGACACGGAATCCGTTGACCTTGACCTGTCGGTCGATCCGGCCCAGATAGTCCAGGGCCCCGTCGCCGCGCCACCGCGCGAGGTCTCCGGTGCGGTACACCCGCGTCCCGGGCACTTCGGGCAGTTCTACGAACGCGGCGGCCGTGCGCTCCGGATCGTCCAGGTAGCCCGTGGCCAGGGACGGGCCCGCGATGCACAGTTCCCCGACGGCACCCCTCGGCCGGAGCCGCAGTTCCTCGTCCACGACGAAGGCAGTGCATCCGGGGAGGGGACGCCCGATCGGCGGTGAGACGGTCCACTCGCCGGTGAGCCGCTGCAGGGTCACAGCAACGGTGGTCTCGGTGGGGCCGTAGCCGTTCCACAGTTCGCGTTCGGGCGAGTCCCACTCGGCCACGAGCGCCCCTGCGACCGCCTCCCCTCCCACCGAAACCATCCGCAGGGTGGGAAGTTCGGCCGCGTCCAGCAGCGGCAGCAGTGCCGGGGGCAGTTCTGCGAGGGTGACGCCCTCCTCATTGATGACGTCGGTGAGGAGCATCGGGTCCAGTCGTGCGTCCGCATCCGGGATCACCACGCGGGCGCCGGCGGCCAAGGTGGCGAACACTTCGAAGACGGAGACGTCGAACACCGGGCGTGCGAAGGCGAGGACCCGGTCCTCGTCGCCGATCGCGTAGGCCGCGTTGATCTCACGGCAGAAGTGGGCGAGGCTGCGCTGGCTCACCTCGATCCCCTTGGGGACCCCGGTGGTACCGGAGGAGAAGAGCACGTACGCGGCCGCCGAGGGCTCGGGAGGGCGGTGCACCGAGGGCTGCGCCGCCCGGGGGGCGAGGGTGACGGGCACGAGTGGGGTGCCCTCCGGGAGGAATTCGGCTCCCCGTGCCGTCGCCGTCGCCTCGTCGGCCCAAAGGCAGGCAGCGGCGCCCGTCCCGGTGGCGACCTGCTCCAGCCGTGCGCCGGGGGATTCGACGTCCAGGGGTACGTACGCGGCGCCGAGCAGGTGGCAGGCGAGCATGCCCACCACGGTCAGGTCCGACTGGGCACCGTACAGCAGGACGCGCGCACCAGCCCCGACGCCGGCGGCCCGAAGTCCCGCGGCGGTGGCCTGCGCCTGCCGGATCAGGTCCTCGTACGTGAGCGTCCGGCCCGCGAAGCGGACGGCGGGACGCCGGGGGTGGCGCTCGGCCCGGTCGGCGATCGCCTCCACCACGGTGCGGTACGGGGCGTGCGTGGGGGCTCCGCCGTCACCGAGGGAGAGCAGACCGCCGGTGTCGGTCGGGGAGAGCAGCGGGAGGGAGCCCAGGTCCGCCCCGGGGTCGGCGAGCCATCCCGTCATCAGGGTGTGCAGGGAGTCGAGGAACGCCGCCACCGTCCGCGGGTCGAGCGTGCCGGCGTCCCAGGATGCGGAGAGGGTCATCTCTGCCCCCGCCGCGGTGTCCGGTGCGGCTCGCACGGCGAGCGTGAGGGCTCCCGCAGACTCCGGCGGCGGCTCGACGACTCGCTCCGGGATGCGCTGCAGGACCTGCCCGAGCGTCTCCCCGGGTTCGGGGCGGGCGTATGCGCTCCACCGCTCCGCCAGGTGGGCCGCCATCGCCTGGACCACGTCCTGCGGCTCCACTGCGTGACGGTGGCACCAGGTGAACAGCGAGCGGGCCGTTTCGCCGGCGCGCAGCACACGGTGCGCTTCGCCGGATCCGCTTCCCCCCGCGTTGTGGTCGGGTGGAAGGAGCAGGTGCCGTACGGCTTGCGGCCGCGCCCCTTCCTCCGTGCGGCCGGCGGGGTGCGGGGTGGTGTTCACGCCTCTTCACCCTGTTTCATAGTGGCGTTCCGCAGCGGGGCGGACGACAGGGCGAGCAGGCCGGCGGCGACCAGGACGGCGGCGCACACTACGGCCGTGGTGAACGCGTCCACGGCTTCGGCCAGCTGGCCGAGCAGGTTGAGGGTGGCGACCAGGACGAGGCTCTGCACCAGCGTGATGAGCGACTGGATCCGGGCGAGGTGGGTCTCGGGGCTGGCTCCCAGCATCAGCGGGCCCAGGTGCGTCACGAACAGGCCCAGCCCGAGGCCGAACAGGGTGGCGGCCGCCACGGCGAGCGGGGCCGCCTCGGCCAGCGCGAGCAGCCATATGCCGAGGCCCATGGGTACGACGCTCAACGCCGCGACCAGGCCCGGCGCCCGGAGGGCGCCCTTGCGCGCCACGGTCATGGCGACGGCGAGTGCACCGACCGCTTGGCCGCCCAGGACCACGCCGGCAGTCTGCGCGCTCCAGTGGTTCTCCCGTGCGAGGAGCGGGACGAGCAGGGAGCCGACGGGGATGGCGAAGCCGGCGACCGCACCGGTCAGGATCAGGGCCGGCCGCAGGACCTGGTGGCGCAGCGAGAACGTCACGCCCTCGCCCGCCTCGCTCAGCAGGTTGCGCCGCTCGCCCTGCGGCACTTCGTGGCGGGGGCGGACGAGGACGGCCACGAGGACGGCGAAGGCGAACGTGAGGCCGTCGAAGACGGCGGCCCCGCCGAGGCCTCCGGCCGTGACCAGGGCGCCGCCCAGGGAGCCGCCCACCAGCGAGATGAGCTGGCCGCCCGTCTGGCTGAGGCCGACCGCACGGTCCAGCTGGTCCGAGCCCACGAGCCGGCGCGGCATCGAACCCGACACCGGCAGGTAGAAGGCGTCGATGGTGCCCATGACGACGCCGGCCCCCACCAGCAGCCACACGGTGCTGCCCCAGGTGAACGCGACGAGGGCCACGATCACCGTCATGGCCAGCATCAGGGAGTCGCCGATGATCAGGATGCGGCGGGGGGAGAACCGGTCCGCAACGGCCCCGCCCAACAGGAGGAACAGCGTCCGCGGCAAGGCGACGGCGGTGAGTACGAGGCCGGCGGCACCTCCTCCGTGCGAGGTGGCGGCCCAGCCCAGGGCGAAGTACATGGCGGCGTCGCCCAATTGGGACGTGAACGCTCCGCTGAGCCACAGGAGGTACGTTCTGGAAAGGCGGGTCCGGGCCGCCGTGATGTGATTATCAGCAATGGTCATGAGAGATCACAGTAATGGTGCTGACACCCCTGTGTCCCGAACAACTTGGCGCCGGATCAAGGGTGTTCCACCTGCGACGACGTCGTGCCGGGGGCGGGCACCGTGTCGCACCCGGTGCCCGCCCCCGGCCGCCCGCGTCAGGCCTGAAAGAGCCCGCGTGTGTCAGGCCTGGAAGAGGGCGCGGACCGAGTCGTCGTACGCGGCGCTGATCCGGAAGGCCTTCTCCGCCAGGGCCAGGCGTCGGGACAGGGGGACCGCCGAGGGGCTGCCCGCACCGGACTCCAGCAGGGCGAGGACCTCGTCGTAGTCGTCGGGGTCACCGAGCGGGATGACGTGCTCGCAGTTCTTCGCGGCGCCACGGAGCATCGCCGGGCCACCGACGTCGATCTTCTCGCGGAAGGCGGCGAAGTCGATGCCCTGCTGCCGCTCGGGCAGCAGGTAGTAGTTGCAGGCGACGAGGTCGACGCGGGTGATGTCGTACGCGGCGATCTCCGCCAGGTCCGCGGGGGTGTCACGGGCGAGGATGCCGCCCATGACGGACAGGGTCAGGGTCTTGACCCGGCCCCCCAGCAGCGTGGGCGCGCCGGCCAGGTCGGCGATCCGGCCGACCGGGTGGCCGGCGTCCGCCAGCTGCTTCTGGGTCCCCTCGGTCGCCACGACGTCCCAGCCCAGTCGCAGCAGGCCGATCGCCAGGGTGTCGATGTTCCGCTTGTCGCTCACGGCGAGCACGGCAAGCACGTCAGTCCTCCTCGGTGATGGTGATCAGGGCGTCCCGGTGGGAGCCCACCGAGACGTGGCGGACGGGTACGCCTAGCAGTTCCTGGATGCCCTCGACGTAGGCGCGGGCTGCGGCCGGGAGCTCCTCGTACCGGCGGATCCCGGAGATGTCCTCGTCCCAGCCGGCGAACGTCCGGTACACGGGCTTCATCCGGGCCAGTTCGGCCGGGCTCGTGGTGAACTCGGACACCACGGTGCCGTCCTGCTCGTACGCGGTGCACACCTGGAGCTCGCCGATGCCCGTGAGCTGGTCCAGGTTGGTGACGGCGATCGCGTCCGCGCCCTGGACCCGGGCTCCGTAGCGGGTGGCCACCGCGTCGAAGGCCCCGAGCCGGCGCGGCCGGTTGGTGGTGGAGCCGTACTCGCCCCACTGGCGGCGCAGCCGGTCGGCGCGCTCCTCGTCGAACTCCGTGACGAAGGGTCCCGCGCCCACGCAGGAGGAGAACGCCTTGGTGACGCCGACCGTGTGGTCCACCGTGGCCCACGGCACGCCCATGCCGACCGGGGCGTGCCCCGCCAGGCAGTTGGACGAGGTGGTGAAGGGGTAGATGCCGAAGTACAGGTCCTTCAGGGCGCCGAGCTGGCCCTCGGCCAGGACGGCGGCGTTCTCGTCGAGGGCGCGGGAGAGCAGCGCGGTGACGTCCGCGACGTGCGGCTCCAGCCGGTCGCGGACGTCGGCGGCCCACCGCTCGACCTCGGCGAGGACCAGCGGGGCGCCTCCGTACAGCTTGGTGATCCGCTCGTTGGCCCAGTCGACGACGGAGGCCAGCCGGCCCGGCAGGCCCTCCTTGTCGAACAGCTCTCCCACCAGCAGCGTCTTCTTCATGACGCGGTCGCCGTAGGCGGGTGAGATGCCCTTGCGGGTGGAGCCGTAGCGGCCGTGGGAGAGGCGCTCCTCCTCCAGTCCGTCCAGGTCCCGGTGAAAGGGGAAGCAGACGGACGCCCGGTCGGAGACGAGCAGCCGTTCGGGGGTCACTCCCGGATGGCCGGCCAGGGCGTCGATCTCGCCGAGCAGGCCCTCGACGTCGACGGTCATGCCGGGGCCCAGAATGCTGATCACGTCGGGGCGCATGATGCTGCTGGGCAGGCTGTGCAGCTTGAACGTGCCCTGGTCGGTGTGGATGGTGTGGCCGGCGTTGCTGCCGCCGTGGTAGCGGACCACGTAGTCGGCATCCGCGGCGAGATTGTCGACCATCCTTCCTTTGCCCTCGTCACCCCAGTTGAGGCCGACAACTGCCATGAGCACGATGGAACTCCTCTGTTCTGTTCCGGCGGTTCTGTGAAACGGGCGTGCCGGGCCGCCCGCCGGGGTGTCCTGCGTCGCCACCGGCGGGCGGCCCGTCACGGATGCCTCGGACGGCCGCTCAGGCCAGCAGCTCGCGCCGGCGCTCGGCGGCGCGGCCCCAGGCGTCCGGGTTGAGGGCGCTCGGGGGCTGCTTGCCGCCGAGGGCGGTGATCAGCTGGTTGGCGGCGTTCAGCGCCAGGGCGCGCTTGGTCTCGACGGTGAAGTCCGCGATGTGGGCGCTGAGCACGACGTTGTCCAGGGTGAGCAGCGGGCTGTCGTCCGGCAGCGGCTCGTCCTCGTACACGTCGAGGGCGGCGCCGGCGAGGTGGCCGCTGCGCACGGCGCGGACGAGGGCGTCGGTGTCGGTGACCCGGCCGCGGGAGGTGTTCACGAAGTAGGCCCCGGGCTTCATCTGCGCGAAGGTCTTGTCGTTGAACATGTGCTCGGTCTCTTCGTTCATCTCCGGGTGGGCGGTGACGAAGTCCGCCTCGGCGAGGAGGTCTTCCAGTCGCTCCACCTTGATCGCGCCGACCTCGGCCATCTTCTCGGCCGAGACGTACGGGTCGTACGCGAGGACCTTCATCAGGAAACCGCCGTGGGCGCGCCGGGCGGTCCAGCCTCCGACGTTGCCGAGGCCGACGATGCCCAGGGTCTTCCCGGTGAGTTCGACGCGGTGGCTGCCCAGCCGGCTCTCCCCCCAGGCGGCCCGGTTGCCGTGGCGGTGGATCGCGGCGAGGTTGCGCGTGACCATCAGGAGCAGCCCGAAGAAGTGCTCGGAGACGGGCTTGCCGCCCAGACCCGGGTTGTTGGCGACGACCACACCTGCCTCGGTGGCGGCCTCGATGTCGATGTTGTCCACGCCGCGTCCGCTGGAGAGCACGGCGATCAGGTGGGGGGCGGCCGCGAGGAGTTCCCGGTCGATCCGGGCGGGGTAGCGGGCCACCAGGCCGTGCGCGTCGGAGAGGGCCGCCAGGACGGCCGCCCGGTCGGAGTCGTCCACGCGGCGGACGTCGGCGTGCTGCTCCAGCAGTTCCTCGGCTTCGGCGGCGTACATCGAGCCGACGAGGACTACGTTCGGTCGCATGATGGTGTGCTTCCTGTGGGGCCAGGGGCCGACGGGGCGCTCCTGGACGCGAATGCGGATCGAAGGATGCGGTGGATGCGAGGGATACGGGGGTAGCGGCGTGCGAGGGGTACGGGGGTGCGAGGAACGGCGCGGTGCGGGTGATACGGGGGTGCGGGGGCCGCGGAGGCCGGATCAGGCCGCCACGCTCGCGGCCAGCAGGCTTTCCAGCGGCCTGAGTTCTCCCCCGCGGCTGGCGGCGAGCAGCCGCTCGGTGAGTTCGGCCTGCTCCACGGGCGCGGCCGTGAAGCGGGGCCGGCCCTCGGCGAGCCGGTCGTGGGCACGGCCGTACAGCTTGCGGCAGTACACCTCGCTGATGCCCAGTACGGCGGCGATCTCCCGGTAGCTGTACTCGAATGCGGTGCGGAGCACGAGCACGGCCCGCTCGGCCGGGCCGAGGCGTTCCAGCAGCCAGGCCACGCCGCGCCGGAGTTCCTCGGCCCGCTCCACGTTCTGGAACGGCTCAGGGGTGGTGGTGACGGTCTGCTCCGGCACCAGGGCGCCGACGTAGGAGACCCGCCGGGTGTGCGCGGACTTGCGGTAGTCGGCGCACAGGTGGGTGACGACGGTGGAGAGGAAGGCCCCGTGGTTCTCGACGTTCTCGACGTTCTGCGCCGTCATCCAGCGCAGCCAGGCCTCGGAGATGATGTCCTCGGCTTCCTCTGCGGAGCCGACGCGACGGTAGGCCAGCGCCTGCAGGCTCGCCCTGCGGCGGTGGAACTCTTCCTGATCAAGATCGAACAAGGTTTTGCCTCCAGGCCGGCCCGTGGCGCAGCCCATCACTCGGGTCAGCTCAGGTCACTAGGAGCAGTACGGGTCACTCGGAGCAGTACGGTCACTCGCAACAGCCGGTGCCGGTCCGGGCCGGCGCGGGCCGGCCCGGACCGGCACGGATCAGGCCCGGCCCTCGGCCAGCACCTGGCGCACGCTCGTGTCGAAGGCCTCGGCGAACGCGGTGATGTCCTCGTCGGACATGGGGGTGGAGATGCAGCCGAGGCCGCTGTCGCCGATGTGGACACCGTTGTCCAGCAGCACCCAGTACAGGCGCTTCATGGCCGCCGCCGGGCTGGTGTAGCCCTGGGGGGCGCTGGTGGCGATGACGCGGAACAGCGAACCGAGGCCGTTGACCTGCCAGTCGAGTCCGGCGGACTCGATCGTGGCGCGCATGGCGGTGCGGGCCCGCTCGCCGAGCTCGCCGATGCGCTCGTGGGCCTCGGGGGTGAGCAGGCGCAGGGAGGTCACGCCGGAGCTCATGCTGACCGGGTTGGCGTTGTACGAGCCGGAGTGCGGCAGCGCCGGGGAGCCCTGGCTCGGGTCGAAGACGCCCATGAACTTGCGGCGGCCGGCGACCGCGCCGATCGGCATGCCGCCGCCGATGACCTTGCCGAGGACGGTCAGGTCGGCCTCGCTGCCGAGCAGGTGCATGGCGCCGTGGTAGCCGACGCGGTAGGAGCCGACCTCGTCGGAGATGAGCAGGGCGCCGCTCTCGTCGCAGAAGGCGCGCAGCGCGTCCAGGTACTCCTTGTCGGCCGGGACCAGGCCGATCCGCCACGGCACCGGGTCGATCAGGACGCAGGCCAGGTCGTCGGCGTGCTCGCGGAGCACCGCGAGGGCGCCCTCGGCGTCGTTGAAGGGGAACACGACGGTGTTGTCGACCACGCCCGCGGGGTTGCCGGTGACGGCGTGGTTGATGAGCGAGCCGGAGCCGTCGTTGTTGACGGCGACCGCGTCGTAGGCACCGTGGTAGGCGCCGGCGATCTTGGCGATCTTCGGGCGCTTGGTGTAGGCGCGGGCCGCCTGGACGGCCATCATCACGGCCTCGGTTCCCGAGCTGGTGAAGCGGACGTGCTCGAAGGTCTCGTTGCGGGCCGAGAGCGCCTCGGCGTACTCGACCTCGACCGGGGTGGGCATGCCGAAGCTGGCGCCGCGGCTCACGGCTTCGGTGACCGCCTTGACCATCTCGGGGTGGGCGTGGCCGTGGATCAGGGTGGTGCTGTTGTTGAGGAAGTCGAGGCGCTCGACGCCGTCGGCGTCGGTCACCCGGGCGCCGCTGCCGGACTGGATGTAGACCGGGTACGGGGCGCTGTAGACGGCGGTACGGCTGTTGCCGCCGGGCATGACCTCGACCGCGCGGGAGTACAGCTCGGCAGACTTGTCCGTGTTCACGTTGTGCCCTTTCACTACCGGAAGGAAGAAATGGAGGGGGACGAAATGGAGGGGGAAGCCGGGGTGACGCGCGGGGCGCGTCGGGTCAGCGGGCGGTCCTGATCGCCACGTCCGCCGTGAAGTACGGTCCGGCCAGGCGCACCGGGGTACCCGCGGGGACCCATTGCGGGGTGTCCGTGGCCACCGTTCCCGCCGTGCCGAGCTGTTCGTCGAGCCGGGCGGCCAGGACGGGCACCAGCGGACGGGCCGTCTCGGCCAGCGTGCGCACGGCCATCAGCTCCAGTGCCACGCAGGTACGGGCGTCGCCCGAGGGCGCCCCGGCGGCCAGCACGTCCTCGGCCACCTCCGCGAACCGGCGGGCCCGGTGGACGAACGTACGGAGCAGTTCGGCCGCGCCGCGGGAGTCGAACCGCTCGGGCTGCAGGGCCCGGGGCAGTGCGGCGCGGAACTCGCGGATCTGTCCGTAGAACCGCTCGGCCTCGGCGTTCCAGCTGCCCGCCTCGGGGGCGGCGCCGCCGAAGTGCTTGTCGACGCGGGCGGCGACGGAGGCGAGCCAGGGCTCCCAGCCGTCGAGGAGTTCGGTCCGGACGAACGCGGCGTACTCGTCGATGACGAAGTCCCGGCGGCGGATGTCGGGCCGGGTGCCGGCCAGGTAGAGCCGCAGCTGGTCGCGGGTCTGCTCGCGGAAGACCTCCCGGCCCCAGATCGCGTGCATCCGGCCGGTGGAGAACTTCTGCCCGTCCAGCGTGTAGAACTCGTTGCAGATCATCGTGTCGGGCAGGGCCGGCCGGTCGGTGAACGAGCCGAGGACGGCCGGGAAGACGATGGTGCGCAGGAAGGCGTTGTCGAAGCCGAAGAACAGCACCGTGCGCGGGTCGTCCGCCCGGACGTACTCCCGCCAGCCGCTCTCGCCCTTGCCCCGGGCGAGGGCGTCGAGGGCGGTGATGAAGCGGGCCGCGAGCTCGAACGCGGAGTACATGCGCTGGCCCTCGGTGCCGCCGGTGGGGTCGGCCGGGACCAGGATCCCGTCGGGGGCGACGGTGCTGACCGGGAGGTCGGGCAGCGGTCCGGCGAGGACCCGGTCGACGTACGTGCGCAGCCGGGCGCTCATGTGGACGGTGCGCAGGTACGCGGTGAGCTTCTCGCGCAGCGGCTCCAGGGGCAGGTACCACCGGGTGAGGTCGCGCTGCTCGGCGGGGGTGCCGCAGGTGGCGCAGCTCGGCTCGCGCAGGTCCTCGTCGGCGAAGGGCAGCGCGCAGGCCTCGCACTCGATGCCGGCGGTGTCGTGCGAGCCGCAGTGCGGGCAGGCTCCCGCGACGAACGCCTCGAAGAGGAACGTGCCGCAGGGGGCGCAGTGGTTGGCCCGCACGGTCTTGGTGACCACGGCGCCCTTGGCCCGGAGGTCCTCGAAGATCTCCAGGGCCACCCGGGGGTATTCGGGCGAGGAGGGGCGGACGAAGACGTCCCAGCGGACGTCGGCCGCGGTGAGGGCCTCCTGGATGGCGTCGGTGTTGCGTTCGGCCAGTTCGTAGAAGGACAGGCCCTGGCTGATGGCGGCGGAGGCGACCTGGGACTGGTGGCCGACCGTGCCGAGCAGCAGGTGGGCCTGGGTCCCGCGGCCTTCCAGGCCGCGCCGGACCAGGTCCGCACCGAGGAACGGGCCGACCATGTGGCCGAGGTGCAGCTCGCCGTTCGGGGTGGGGAAGGAGGGCAGCAGCAGGACGGGCCGCTCGGCTCCGCCGGGCTGCTCCGCGCGCTCGCCGTGTGCCGCGTCGAGGGCCGCCATGTCCTCCCACCAGGTGGTGAGGAAGGTCAGCGGGCGGTCGCCGGCGGTGTTGTGCAGGGTGTGGACGCCCAGCGGCGGCAGGCTTACGGTGTCGCCGGCGCCGACCCGGACGGTCTGCCCGTCCGAGGTGACCTCGCCCTCGCCGTCCAGGACCACCCACACCTCGGTGTCGTGGTGGTTGTGCGGGGCGGTCTTCTCGCCGGGGCGGAGGGTGACCCGGCGCAGGTTGAAGGGGAGGGTGCCCCCGCCGGCCCAGGCGGGCTCGACGCTGCGGACGAAGTCGGGCAGGTCGAGTTCCCCGACCGTACGTGGGATGCGTATGACGTGCATGGCTGGGCGCGGAACGCCGTGCGGCCGGAGCCGGCCGCGGACGCCCCACTGCTCCTCTCGGGAAGGTCGTGTGCGGGATCAGGCCCGTCCGGCCGCGACGGCCCCCGGCCGGCTCGGGTCCGGCACGTCGGAGCCCAGCGGCTCCCAGTCCAGGGCGGTGCTGACGGATCCGGTGTCGTACCGCTCGTGGCCGAGCAGGCTGTTGGCGATGACGGCGCTGCGCCAGGCCAGCAGGCTCAGGTTGGGGTCGGCGACGCCGAACTCGCGGCGGGCCGCGTTCTGCACGTACACGCGGTGGTCGGCCGGCCCGTCCCAGTCGAGGCTGAAGTCGGAGCGGACGACGGGCAGTCCGTCGTGCAGGTTGAGACGGTCCTTCAGGCCGAGGAGCGGTTCGGACATGCCGTGCTCGTAGCCGGTGGCGCAGATCACGATGTCGACGCTCTCGTGCACCGGGTCGCCGCCGCGGGTGGCCTGCCAGGTGGTGGCGAGCCCTTCCGGGGTGCGGGTCAGGGCGGTGAGGTGCTGGTCGAGCAGGATCCTGCAGGGCCGGCCGCCGCCCTCCAGCAGTTCCAGGTCGTACAGGCGCCGGTAGAGGGCCTGGAGGGTCGACAGGGAGATGCCGTCGCTGGCCATCCGCAGCCGCCGGACCACGTCTTCGCGTTCGGCCTCGGGAAGGCTGTGGAAGTGGCGGCTGTAGTCGGGCAGGAAGAGCTCGTCCACGAACGGGCTGTCGTCCAGCGGCAGCAGGTTGGTGCGCCGGGTGCCCCATACGATCCGTGCCGGGCGCTGCGTCTCGGAGGTGAGCAGGTGGCTGACGACCTCGGCGCCGCTCTGGCCGCCGCCGATCACGGCCACCCGCTTGCCCGCGAAGTCGCGGGGCCTGCGCATGAGCTGCTCGGCGTGGAAGACCGTCTCGGGGTCGTGGCCGACGGCGCACTGCGGGAGTTTGGCGGTGAGTCCGGTGCCGGTGGCCACGTTGCGGGCGCGCAGCACGCCGTCGGTGGTGTGCACCAGGAAGGCGGAGCCGTCCCATTCGACGGTCTCGGTGGTGACGCCGAACCGGAGGTTGTCCAGGCGCTGCGACACCCAGCGGCAGTACTGCTCGAACTCGCGCCGCGGCACCTTGGAGCGGCCGGTGACCAGCAGCCGGTACAGCCGCTTCTGCTCCACCTGGAAGGCGAGGAAGGAGTGCGGGTTGGTCGGGTCGACCGGTGTGACCAGGTCCTTGAGGAAGTGCACCTGCATCTCGGCGTCCGGCACCATCAGGCCGGGGTGCCAGTCGAAGGCGTCCTTGCGGTCGAGGAACACGGCGCAGAAGCCGGGCTCCCGCGAGGTGAGCGCGGCGAGGCTGAGGTTGGAGGGGCCTAACCCTATGCCCACCAGGTCGTAGGTTCGCGGTGTTGTACTCATCATGGGGCTCCCGTTACAGGTGGGGGCGTTCGGCTTCGGCGACCTCGTGGGCCGGCAGCCAGGTGACTCCGCGCCCGGTCAGCGACTGCATCACTCGCTCCGTCAGCTCCTGCGACAGGGCGAGGTGCGGTTTGATCCACCCGGTGCCGGTGACGGCCCGCTCGGCGAGCAGCCGGGTGGCGGCGGCCATGGTGAACCCGGTGGTGCGGGCCATCGCGGACAGGCCGGTCGTCTCGTCGGCGATGTCCACGACGGTGGTGCGCAGGGAAGCGGGCCGTCCGTCGAGTTCCCCGTGGGCGGTGAGGTCCAGGACCACCGCGTCCCGGTCGTCCGCCGTGGCCCGCACCTGGGGGGAGAGCACGCGCTCGACCAGGCGCCGGGGGACGACGCGGGACCCGTCCACGTCCACCGGGTCGTCGGCCAGCAGGCCGAGACGGGCCAGTTCGGTGACGACGCGGGCGAAGCCCGGCCAGCGCAGGGTCTTCTGGGTGCAGTCCGCGTCGCGGAGGGCGGGGTGTTCGCCCAGCCAGGGGGCCATCCCGTCGTGGTAGGCCTCCAGCCGGCCGACACCGGCGTATTCGCGGGTCACCACTCCGGAGAACCGGGGGTGGTGAACCGGTCGGCCCCGGTCCAGGGCCAGTGCCTCCCGCTGGGCGATCGGCAGGTGGTGGTCGTTCTCGCCGCCGAAGAAGGCGGTGTAGCCGAGGGGCTCGCGGGGCTCGGTGGGTATGCCCCCGCAGTAGATCTCCAGGGAGTGGACCCGGTCGAGCCGCTGCGCGAGGTGGACGGCGAGCAGTTCGGTCAGGCCGGGTTCCAGGCCGACCGGCAGCAGAACGGTGCCGCCGGCGGACCGGATCCGGGTGTCGAGCAGGGACAGTTCGGCCGTGGGCGGCCGGGTGATGGCGGCGACCGGGCGGCCGGCGCCGACCGCGGCGTGCAGGGCCTCGTCGGTGGGTGCCCAGGGCATCGCCATGGCGACGACCTCGCACCCGGTGAGGGCGGAGTCGAGACCGCCGGTGGCCCGGACCGTGGCGGCGGGCCGGTTCCCGGTCCCGCCGCCGTCCTGTAACCAGTCCCGCAGGGCGGCGGCCTGGCCGGGATCCCGGTCCAGGAGCAGCAGCTCCTCGGTTCCGGGGTCCGTGGCCAGCGCGTACGCGGCGGCCCGGCCCATCTGGCCGCAGCCGAGGAGGGCCACCTTCATGAGCACGCCCTCCGTTCCAGCGTGCTCCGGGTCATTCCGCGGGGTCGGCGGCAGGTGTGATCCTGGCCGTCGCCTCGGTGGTGACACGGTGGAGGAGCTGCTCCAGCCCCTCGCGGGTGGCGTGGCGGGCGATGACCGCGATCACCCGCTGCTGGCCGAAGTTCTGTGGTGGCAGGGCCACTTCGGTGCCGACGGGGACCTCGGTGAAGAAGTGGTCGTAGCCCGCTTCCTCGCCGAGGGGTGTCAGGCCGTCGGCGCCCTCGAACCGGCCCGCCCGCTCGGCGAGGACGAAGCGCAGGCCGGCGTTGAGCTGCCGGTCGTGCTCCAGCCTCAGCGGCTCGCCGGTGGCGACGCGGATCACGTTCTCGAAGTAGTCGACGCCGGTGGCCAGCGGTACGAGGTGGGATCCGATGTAGTCGCCGGCGGGGCGGCCGGCGATCTCGATGAACCGCAGGCCCCGCTCGCCCCACTTGGCCTCCAGGTGGAAGGAGCAGTTGTCGAACTCCAGGGCCCCGACGATGTCCTTGGTGGTGGCGCTGATCTCGGCCCAGGCGTCCGCGGGCAGGGCGCTGGGCACCTTGTGCTCCAGTTCCAGGTGGAACGGGACGCTGGTGATCTTGTCGGTGACGGTCACGATGTGGACCTCACCGCCGGAGACGAAGCCCTCGACGCTCAGTTCGTCGCCTTCGAGGAACTCCTCGACGATGAACTCGGCGCCGAACTGCTTGAACACCGGGTCGAAGTCGGGCCGGGCGATGTCGGCGAGGCGCTCCATCGCCGCGTCGAGGTCCTCCGGCCGGCGCAGTTCGAAGATGCCCTTCGAGCCGGAGGCGCCGGTCGGCTTGACCACGGCCGGGAGCCCGACTTCGTCGACGGCGGCCTGCAGGCCGGCCAGGTCGGTGACCTTGGCGAAGCGCGGGAGGACCCCGTCCAGGTGCCGCAGTGCGTCCTTCATGACGTACTTGTTGCGGGCCCGGAGGGCGGCGGTCTCGGACATGCCGGGAAGTCCGAGATCGGCGGCGATGGCCGATACCAGCTGGACGTCGACTTCGGTGAAGTTGGCGACGCCGGCGAATTCGTAGGTGGCGTGGAGTTCGCGGGCCGCTGCGATGGAAGCGGCGCGGTCGTACGTGTCGACCTGCCGGAATTCATGGACGAGCGGCTTTGCGAATTCAGGAATGGACCGGCCGAGGAGAACCACTCGGTATCCGAGGCGCCGGGCGGCGAGCAGGGACTCGAGCCCTTCCCTCTGGATGCGCCGGAGATTGACAAGGAGAAGATGACGTTCCGTCATGAAACAGCCCCCGCTACATCGGGCGTACATATGGAATCTCAAGCACCAATCGAGTGTCAGTCAAGCACAGCACCTGAGGGTTGTGAAGGGGATCTTGGGTGGATCCTCGCCAATTCAGTTAAGACCTGGCCGAAACCTTTCACCCTCTCCCCGAAAGCCATGGTTTCGGCCATGAAGCGATAACTCTGAGGCATCCGGGCGGCGACTTCGATGACTTACCGGGCGCTTAACTTAATTGATCGCTCCCTCGCGCCCACAGCCCGGCCGATCACCCTGGTACCCCCTCTGACATGCGGAAACGCCGCCCGGCCGACCGGTCCCGGAGTTATCCGGGCCGGCCGGTGCGGACGGCGTCGTGAGAACTGTGTAAAGGTGTCGCTGGAATGCGTTAAAGAACCGCGCCGACCGGCGCCCGGCGATCGCAGAGCGCTGCGGAGAATTGCTCGGTGACGCGTTCCAGACCCACGGCGGATTCCGCGGCCACGCTCACCTCGCCGGCCTCCCCCAGGGTGATGTGCCGGTCGAGGGTGAACCAGCCCGGCGCGATGTACGCGGCGCCCATGGAGGCCAGCACCGGTCGCAGCGCGTAGTCGATGGCCAGGACGTGGGCGGTGCTCCCGCCGGTGGCCAGCGGCAGCACCGCCTTGCCCGCGAAGGCGTACTGCGGCAGCAGGTCGAGCAGCGACTTCAGCAGTCCGGAGTAGGCGGCCTTGTAGATCGGCGTGCCGATGACGATGCCGTCCGCACGCTCGAAGAGTGCGGCCGCCGCCACGATCGCGGGATGCCGCACCTCGGCCCTGAGCAGGGGTTCGGCCGGCAGGGAACGGACGTCGAGGTGCGTCACCTCGTGCCCCTGGGCGAGGAGTCGGGCATCCAGGTGACGCAGCAGCCCGGTGGTCCGGGAGGTCGCCGAGGGACTCCCCGAGACGGACAGGACGGTGGCCATGAGAGGTCCCTTTCACTGGGGTGGCCTGGGGCCGGAGCGGGCTACGAGGACGCGGAGCGCCAGTCCTCGCCCTCCGGTACGACGATCACGGCGGAGCGGACCGCGGCGTAGTCGGCGTCGGGGCCCAGACCCGCGGGGGTCCCGCCGGCGGCGTGCGCCTTGAGGGCGTCGAGCAGGAAGCGGCGGGTGCGGACGATGCCGCGGTCGCTCTTGCCGGGGTTCTCGATCGTGCGGTCCACGATCGGGCCCATGCTCTCCTGCACGGCCACGTCCTGGAGGACCAGGCCGCGGATGCCCGAGAAGCTCTTGCCGTCGCGCATGGCCTGCCGGTCCTGGCCCCAGCCGTTCTCGGCGGTGTAGCCCTCCCGGATGTTGTCCGGGTTGAGCGTGTCCAGGTCCAGGCCGAACTGCTCGCTGAAATAGGACGGGTCGACCGGCTGGTCGTCGTTCCACCACAGGTACCACATGATCGTCTGGTGGTCGTTGACCGGAACCCAGGCGTGCCAGAGCCGGTCCCCGTTGGGCAGTTCGGGCACCACCGTGTACCAGGGCATGGCGAAGGGCTTCACCCGGGCCAGGGTCTCCCCCGAGGAGAGGGTGCGCAGGGCCGCGAAGCGCAGTCCGTAGGGCTGCGGGTCGATGTCGTCGCGCGGGGCGGTGTCGTCCAGCAGGTCCTTCAGCGGCCCGTTGCGGGCCTCGGTCTCGTGCAGCAGGGAGACGTGGGCGGAGTCAATGTCCGCCTCCAGGCCCTGCAGCCAGTTGCAGTCCACCAGGGCGATGGTGGCGAAGACGTTCTCCGCGGGGAGCTTGGTGAACGGGAACTCCGGGAAGGGCGCGGGCTCGCGGCCGGTGCCGCCGAGCCAGACCCAGACGACGCCGCCGGCCTCGACGACCGGGTGGTGCTGCAACTTGACCCGCTCACCGAACCGGGGGCCGTCCTCCTCCGGCTCGGAGGGGGTCTCCAGCACCCTGCCCGACACGTCGAACTTCCAGCCGTGGTAGATGCACCGCAGCGCGCAGTCCTCGTTGCGGGCCAGGACCAGCGAGGCTCCGCGGTGCGGGCAGGCCTCGGCGAAGCAGCCGACGGTGCCGTCGTCCGCGCGGAAGAACACGTACTTCTCACCGAGCAGTTCCACCGGGAGCGGGGCGCCGCCCCGTTCCGCGATCCGCTCCGAGCGCATGACGGGCAGCCAGTACTCGCGAAGCAACTGCCCCATGGGGGTGCCAGGACCCACCTGGGTCAGGGTCTCGTTCACCTTCTGAGTGGTCACTTCCGGCCTCCGTGATGATCGATATCCGGGATCGGCGCCGACTTCCCGGCCGCCGCCCACCCTTCAAGACGATCCAGGCCCGCCCGGTGTGACAGCCGGCGGCGGCGGATCAGGCCCTCGCCTGGTCCGCCAGGACCCCGTACGGGTGCGGAGCGTCCTCCGGCGCTCCGAGGAAACGGCTGGTCAAGGCGGTGGCCTCGGCGAGTGCCGGAGCCCAGTCCAGGCCCGCCAGCCGGCCGGCCAGCAGACAGCCGAACAGCACGTCGCCGGCGCCGACCGTGATCACCTCGCCGGCCAGGGAGACCGCCGGCTGGTGGACCGGTTCGGAGCCGTCGGCGGGTATCAGCAGGGCTCCGTCCGCACCGAGGGTGACCAGGCAGCGCCCGCCGGGGGCGGGCAACCGGCGGGCGGCGGCGACGAGATCGGCCCGCCCGGCCAGCGGCCGCCCGGCCCACAGCGAGAGTTCGCGCAGGTTCAGGGCGACGAGATCGGCCCCGCGGCCCTGCGGACGCAGTTTGGCCACCTCGTTGGGGTCTGCGGACAGCAGCCAGAACGGCACGCCCCGGGCTCGGGCGGTGTCGGCCAGCCAGGCCAGCCCCGGCTCCTCGGCGTCCGTGCCGGCGGCCAGCACGCCCGCGTCCTCGAACAGGTCCCGGGACCGGTCGAGGAGTGCGGGCGTGATCAGGCCGAGGGCCCGCTCGCCGAGGAACCTCTTGTCGGCCACGGACCCCTCGACCAGTTCGGCGTGGAACACTGGCAGCGGCGCCCGTTCGGGCAGCCGCAGCCACTCCACGCCGTTTCCGGCCAGATGTCCGCCGACCGCCGGACCCAGCTCCCCCGTGTACGCCACGGTCGCCAGGGCCGGCCGGGCGCCGCGCGCGGCGAGCGCGCAGGCGGCGTTGTTGGCCACCCCGCCCCACCGCACGGTGGCCGGGTCCTGGCCGCGGCCCAGCGGGCCTTCGTGCAGGAAATCCAGGGTGACGGTGCCGACCAGCACCGGCCGTCCGGTCATGGAATTGCTCTTGATGGAACTCACCCTTCTTTTTTGAATTTCTTTGCCGGGGCGGAAGGAAATCGCATAACGCGCACGGGGCGTGGCGGAGCGTGAGAATATGCACCCTCTCCACCCCACCCAACCCGATCGGCAAAAGGAGGACCCTAAATGGTGCGCGCCGGCGAAGTGGCTTCGGCGGATTACGCCCGCCAGGCGGACGGAATTACCGCCGGCATTCTGACCTGGGCCTTTCCGCCGGCCCTCGTGGACGAGGCCGTCGCGGCCGCCAGCCGCACCGAGCAGCGCTCGCGGACGCTGTCCGCCCGGACCATGGTCTATCACGCCCTGGCCATGTGGCTGTACCCCTCGGCAGGCCACGAGGAGGTGATGCGCAGGCTCATGCGGGGGCTGGCACGCAAGCACGGCTGGGCCCGCGGCTGGCGCATGCCCACGCCGTCGGCGCTCGCCCAGGCCCGGCAGCGGCTGGGACCCGCCCCGCTGCGGCTGTTGTTCCGTACGGTCGCCCCGCGTGCCGTTCCGCAGGCGCCGCCCGGGATGCGGCGGCCGGTCACGCTGGACGCGCTCACGCTGTGCGTGCCCGACACCCACGCCAACCGGGACCGGTTCGGCACGGCGGTGACCGCGGACCGGGGCACCGTGCCGCAGGTGCGGCTGGTCGCGCTCGGGCACTGCGGTGCACACGCGGTGCTCGACGCGGCCGTGGGTCCGCCGGCCCTGGGTTCCGCCTGCCTCGCGCTGGAGCTGCTGCCCTCGCTCGGCGAGGGGACGCTGCTGCTCGCCGAACTCGACGCACTGTCGGTGGGTTTGTGGCGGCAGGCCGCCGGCACCCGGGCCGACCTGCTCTGGCGGGCCGGGCCGGACTGGCCGCTGCCGGTGGACGAGGTCCTGGCCGACGGGAGCTACCTCTCGCGGCTGGCGGAGCCCGAGGCTCCGGCCGCCGCCTCGGTGCCGGTGCGGGTGATCCCGTACGACCGCGACGGCTGGTCGGGTCCCGCGGAGCGGCTGATCACCACGCTGCTCGCGCCCGAGGAGGCGGCCGCGGCCCAGCTGATCGAGGCGCACCGCAGCCGCTGGGGGCTGGCCGACATGGTGGAGGACATCCTCGCCGGCGGCCTGTCCGGGATCGAGCTGCTGCGCTCGCGCGGCCCCGATCTGGTCGAACAGGAGATCTGGGCCATGCTGCTGGTCCACCACGCCGTGCACGGACTGATCGTGGACGCCCAGGACTTCGGGCCGGCGGCCGCGGAGGGGCTGGGCGCCTTGGCCGGAACCGTACGCATGGGACCACCGGACCGCTTGTAGGCCCCTCCAAGATCGTGTTAGCTTCCGGCGAGTCTGCCCGGTTCTGCCGACGCGACGGAGCACCTGTCTCCGGCCGGCATCGAACCGTCACGCGTTCCCGCCGCCGCCCCCTGTGCGGGTGTCCGTTGCGGCCGCGTCTCCTCTTCCGCCCCTCTCCACGATGCTCTGCCCGTCTGTTCTCCCCTGTCATTGGAGGCACCACGTGAGCACGGGAATGCTCCTGGGTTACGAACTGCCCGAGGCGGGTCTTCCGGACCCCACCGCCTTCCTGCTGGCCGTCGCCCGCAAGGCCGAGGCCGCCGGGGTCCACCACCTCGTCCTCGGGGACCGGCCGGCCGCCGGCCCCGCCGGGCCCGGGACGCCGGCGTCGCTGGTCGCCGCGTCCCTGCTGGCCGTCAGCACCAGCCGCATCGGCCTCGTCATGACCGCCGCGCCCGCCTACAACGAGGCGTACAACCTGGCCCGCATGGTGGCCTCGGTGGACCACATCAGCCATGGCCGGGCGGGCTGGCGGGTGGTCACCGGGCCCGACGCGGCCGCCGACGCCAACCACCGTCGCGAGGGGGTGGATCCGCTCACCGACCGGGAGGCCCGGGCCCGCGAGTTCGTCCCCGTCGTCCAGAACCTGTGGGACACCTGGGAGGACGGTGCCTTCGTCCACGAGAAGGGCACCGGCCGGTTCATCGACAGCGGCCGCGTGCACGTCCTGGACCACCGCGGCACCCTGCGGGTCCGCGGGCCGCTGAACGTGGTCCGCCCGCCCCAGGGTCACCCGGTGGTCCTCGCCGACGCCGCCGACCCGCTGGTCTCGGCCCACGCCGACGTGCTGACCGTGGGCGACCCCGACTCCGCGCCCACCGCGGCGCAGGCCGGCGGCCGGCCCCGGCTCGGGGTGGTCACCCCGTTCGTCGCCGCCACCGAGGAGCGGGCCCGCGAGCTGCACGAGCTGGCCGGCGCCCCGGCGTCCGACCGCGGCCGCGCGGTGCTGACCGGCACGCCCCGGCAGGTCGCCGAGCGGCTGGGCGCCTGGTTCGACCGGGGCGCGGTCGAGGGATTCACCGTGCGCTTCCCGGCCCCCGCCCCCGAGGGCGGCGCCGCGAGCACCGACGGCGTCGCGGAGTTCACCGACGCCGTGCTGCCCCTGCTGACCGCCGCCGGACGGTTTCCGGCCACGTACACATCCGACACGCTGCGCGGTCACTTCGGGCTGACCCGGCCCGCCAACCGCTTCGCCGAGCGGATCGCCGCCGCCGGCCCGGAAAGGAATTGAGGGCATGCCCACCGAACGACAGCTCCATCTCGGCCTGATGTTCTGGGCCACCGGCACGCACGCCGCGGGCTGGCGCCACCCGGACGCGCGCGCGGACGCGGCGTACGACATCGACCTGATCCAGGAGGTCAGTGCGGAGGCCGAGCGCGCCAAGTTCGACTTCGTGTTCCTCGGTGACCGGCTGGCCAGCGACCCGGCCCTGCAGCACAGCAACCCGGCGCAGATCTCACGGCTGGAGCCCTTCGCCACGGCCACCGCGATCGCCGCCGCCACCAGCCGGATCGGGGTGGTCGTCACCGCCAACCCGACCTACTCCGACCCGTACTCCATCGCCCGGCTGCTGGCCTCCCTTGACCACGTCAGCGCGGGGCGCGCCGCATGGAACCTGGTCACCGGCGCCGACACGGCGGCCGCGTTCAACTTCGGCCGCGAGGAGCACTGGGACACCGCCAAGCGCTACGCCTGGGCGGAGGAGTGCCTCCAGGTCGTCCGCGACCTGTGGGACAGCGGCGCCGGCGCCGGGTCCGGGCCGCGCCCGCTCGGCCACCGGGGCGCGTACTTCTCGGTGGACGGGCCGCTGGACGTGGCGCGGCCCCCGCAGGGACAAGTGGTCCTGTTCAACGCGGGCACCTCGGACCAGTCCCGCGAACTCAGCGCCCGCGAGGCCGACATCGTCTTCGCCGGCATGCAGCCGACCTTCGCGCTGCGCCAGGCGTACTACGCCGACATCAAGGAGCGGGCGGCCCGCTACGGCCGGGCGGACCAGGTCACCATCCTGCCCGGGCTGACGCCGATCGTCGCGCCGACCACCGAGGAGGCCGTCGAACTGTACGACCTGCTCAACTCGCTCCTGGTGCTGGACCCGGAGGAGGAGCCGGGCCAGCTGGTCCGCAAGGGCGGCATCGGCGAGGGGCACCGGCGCAACCTGTCGTCCGCGAGCCGGGTGTTCGGGGTGGAGTTGCGCGGCAACGACCTGGCCGCGGAGGTTCCGGCCGAGACCCTGGCCGCGGTGTCCGAGGAGGGCGCCCTGCGGCTGGCGGAGATCACCCGGCTGACCCGGAGGACCGTCGACGGCCCCCGCCGGATCACGTACGGGGACCTCGTGCACGCGGCGCCGTCCGAGCTCTCGCACACGGTGGTCGGCAACCCGGAGGAGGTCGCCGACATGATCCAGGAGTGGTTCGAGGGCGGCGCCGCCGACGGGTTCAACATCTACCCGGCGTACGTGCCCGGTTCGGTGACCGCGTTCACCGAACTGGTGGTGCCCGTACTCCAGCGGCGCGGCCTGTACCGCAAGGACTACACCGGGAACACCCTGCGCGAGCACCTGGGGCTGCCGGTGCCGCCGCGCCGCCCCGCCCCCTGATCCGCCGACCCGCAGAACCCGTACGCAAGGAAGAGGTGAACCGGTGGCCACATTGGCCGTCGTGGGCGCCGGGACCGTGGTCTCCGGCGATCTCGCGCACCCCCTGATCGAGGACGCCGACACGGTGCTGTGCGCCGACGGGGTCATCACCGCGGTCGGCCGGGCCGCCGACCTGGCCGGGCAGGTCGCAGCGGCGGACCGCGTCCTGGACGCGGCCGGGGCCACCGTGGCCCCCGGCCTCATCGACTCGCACGGACACGTCACGTTCGGCGACTACTCGCCGCGCCAGAAGGCGGTGGACTACCTGGAGGGGTACGTCCACGGCGGGATCACCCGGACCATCTCGGCGGGCGAGGTGCACGTGCCGGGGCGGCCCCGCGACCGGGAGGGCGTCAAGGCGCTCGCCGTCGCGGCCCGGGCCAGCTTCGACACGTACCGGCCCGGCGGCATGCGGGTCCACGCGGGCAACGTGCTGCTCGAACCCACGCTGACCGAGGAGGACTTCGCCCACCTCGCCCGCTGCGGGGTGTGGCTGGCCAAGTTCGGGTTCGGCGCGTACGAGAAGGCGGTCGACGGCGTCGAGCAGATCCGCTGGGCGCGGGCCCACGGCCTGGTCGTGATGTGCCACGCCGGCGGTGCCAGCGCCGCCGGTTCCGCCTCGCTGCGCGCCGACGACCTGCTGGCCCTGGCTCCGAACGTGTGCGGGCACGCCAACGGCGGCCCGACCTCGATGCCCGATGCCGATGTGGACCGCCTGCTGGCGGAGAGCACGATGGCGCTCCAGCTCGTCCAGGCGGGCAACCTGCGCGCGGCCCTGCGGATCCTGGGCCGGGCCGTGGAGGAGGACGCCCTGGCCCGGATCGTGGTGGGCTCGGACACCCCCTCCGGGTTCGGGGTGATCCCGCTGGCCGTGCTGAAGACGCTGGTGGAGCTGTCCTCGCTGGGCCCGCTGGACCCGGCGCGGGCCTGGGCGCTGGCCACCGGCAACGTGGCGGACGTCTGGGGGCTGCCGGCCGGCCGGATCCGGGTGGGCGCAGAGGCCGACCTGCTCGTCCTGGACGCGCCGAGGGCCTCGGCGGCGTCCACGGCCCTGGAGGCCATGTCGATCGGTGACATGCCCGGCATCTCTGCGGTCGTGACGGACGGCGTGCCGCGGTTCCTGGCCAGCCGCAACACCCCGCGGGCCACCCGGCCGGCGACGCTGGTGCGGTAGGCGGCGCGCAGCCCGAAGGGGGACCGCCCGGTGCCTGGCACCGGGCGGTCCCCCTTTCGTGCGTCAGGCCGTGCGGGCGGCGAAGCGGCCGGGGCGGAAGGCCGCCGCGAGCTCGGAGGGCCGCCCGAGCACCTCGCCGGCGACGATCTCCCCCAGGACCGGGGCCAGGGTCAGCCCGCTGTGCGTGACGACCACGTATGGGGACCCCTCCCCCCGGACCGGGCCGAGGACGCTCATTCCGTCCGCGGGCATGGGCCGGACGCCGACGTAGGCCGACTCCACCCCGACCCCGGCGCCGGCGCCGGGCAGGACCGCGTCCAGCCGGCCCAGCACCCGCTCGGCCGCCCGCCGCGCCTGCCCGGCCGGGTCCGGGTGGTCCGGGTCCAGCTCGTGGTCGACGTCGTGGCAGTGCAGCACGAGCCGGCCGCCGGTGTGGGGGCGCACGCTCAGCTCCGGGGCGTGCAGGATGCGTTCCACCCGGGCTCCGGTCACCGGGGAGGTGCGTACCAGCAGGCCCATGGTGAGGGTGCCCTCGTCCCCCGGCTCCACCAGCGGGACCTCGGCCCCGGCGAGGGCCAGGAGGTCCCGGGTGCCGCGCCCGGCGCAGCTGATGACGGCGTCCGCCTCGATCCGTTCGCCGGAGGCCAGGACCACGCCGCGGACGGGGTCGGCGCCGATGAGGCCGGTGACCGGGTCGCCGGTGCGGATCTCCACGCCGTGGGCCCGGCCGAGGTCCTGGACTGCGGCGAGGAAGCGGTCGCTGATCACGTGGGCGTCGGCCGGGTAGTGGTACAGCGGGCCGTGTACGTCGTCCAGGGCGAGGCCCGGCTGGAGTTCGGCCAGCGCCCGCCCGGGCCCGTACTCCTCGACGGGATAGGCGCGGGCGCGGTAGCCGGCGGCGATCTTGGCCAGGCGTTCGGCGCCGTCCTCCGTGTCGGCCCAGTGGAGGTTGCCGGTGCGGAAGAACCACGGGTCGCCGCCGGTGCGGGCGGCGAGGCGTTCGTGGGCGCGCAGGCCCTCGGCGGAGAGGGCGAAGTAGGCGTCGGAGCCGTTGTCGACCGCGTTGACCCAGCCGAAGCCGTGGGCGGAGAGCCCGCGGCGGGGGTCCTGGCCGTCCACCAGGACGACCGACACGCCCTGTTCGGCCAGGTTCAGCGCCACGCAGCTGCCGATGGAGCCGGCTCCGACCACGACCGCCCGCACCGCCGTCCTCCCGGCCGCGCTCATCGGTCCCCCTCGGCGAGGCCGGTGCCGCACAGGTAGCCGCCGACCAGCGCCGGGCCGAGGGTACCGCCCGAGCCGGGGTAGCCCGGGCCCATGGGCGTGGCCGCGACGTTGCCGCAGGCGTACAGGCCGGGAACCGGGGTGTCGTCGTGGCGCAGGACCCGGCCGGTGCGGTCGGTGACCACCCCGCCCTTGGTGCCGAGCATGCCGGGCCCGACCGGGACGGCGTAGAAGGGGGCCTGCTCCAGCGGGCCCAGGCAGGGGTTGGGGCCGTGCCGTTCGTCGCCGTAGTAGCGGTCGTGGCTCGTGCCGCCGCGGCCGAACTCGGGGTCCTCGCCGAGCACCGCGTGCCGGTTGAACGCGGCGAGGGTGGCGGTCAGGGCCACCTCGTCGACGCCCAGGCGGCGGGCCAGTGCGGCGGGTGAGTCCGCGCGGACGAACCAGTCGGGGACCGGGTCGGCGGGCTGGACGGAGGCGATCGGGTAGCGGCTGCGGAACGCCTCGTCGAAGACGAGCCAGGCCGGGGCGTTCGGGTACGTGTGCGTGGTGGGGTCGAACGCCAGGAAGGCCTTGGTGATGTCGTTGTAGTTGACGGCCTCGTTGACGAACCTGCGGCCCTGCCGGTTGACGATCACCGACCCGGGCAGGCAGCGCTCGGCCACCAGGTGCCGGGAGAGCGGCGCCCCGTCGTACTCGTCGCCCGGTGCGCCCACCGCCGGCACCCACCACGCCTGGGACATGCCGTCCAGGGCGGCGCCGGCCGCCATGGCCATCTGCAGCCCGTCGCCGTGGTTCCACGGCGGGCTGATCGGGCGGGTGTCCGCGACCCCGAGGTAGGCGTGCTTGAGGCGCTCGTTCCACTCGTAGCCGCCGCTGGCGAGGACCACCCCGGCGCGGGCCCGGTAGGTGACGGGGCCGTCGGCGGTCTCGGCGCGGACCCCGGTGACCCGGCCGTCCTCGACGAGCAGTTCGCGGACGCGGACGCCGGTGGCGAACCGCACGCCGCGCTCGTCGCAGGCCGCGACCAGCCCCGCCACCAGGGCGGCGCCGACGGTCAGTACGCCTTCCGCCTTGCGCCGGGCGACCAGCTCGTGGTCGTACAGCTCCGGCGAGTGCCAGCGGTGACGCTCGTCGTAGGTGACGGCGTCGAAGTGCGCCCCGCGGCGGATCCGCTCGACCAGGCCGGGCCGGTCGGCGGTCGGGAAGGGCACGTTGTCCAGGGTGCGGCCGACGTCCCGGGCACCGGGCCAGTCCGAGTGGTAGTCGGGCCGGTCGATGGGGAAGAACCGGACCGGGGTCTTGGCGTGCAGGTAGTCCACAACCTCGGGCGCGGTGGCGACGTACTGCTCCAGCCGCCAGGACTCGACGGCGCCCTCGGTGACCAGTTCCAGGTAGCGCAGGGCGTCCTCGGCGGAGTCGGGCATGCCGTGCTCGCGCATGACGGAGCTGTTCGGCACCCAGACCATGCCTCCGGACACGGCGGTGGTGCCGCCCAGTACGGGGGTGCGTTCGAGGACGAGGACGCGTCGTCCTCCGTCGGCGGCGCGGCAGGCGGCGAGCAGTCCGGCTCCGCCGGAGCCGATCACCAGGGTGTCGATGTCGATGCCGCTGTCGCCGTCAGGCGCGGGTTCGGGGTGGAAATCGGTGTGGGGCACGGAAGCGGGTTCCTCTTCCTCTGTTTCCTGGTTCCTGGTTCCTGGTTCCTGGTTCCCAGGGTTCCTCGGGCAACGGGACGCGTGCGGACGCGGTCAGAGCAGCCGGCCGGGCTTGTAGTGCACCGCGTCGGGGTGACGGGCCGCGATCTGCCCGATCTCTGCCACCAGCGCCGTGACCTGGTCGGCCGCCGCGCCGGTGAACCCGATGCGGTCCGTGAGGAGTTCGTCCAGCTGCGCGCGGTCGAGGGGGAAGCGCCCGTCGGCGGCGAGCCGGTCCAGAAGCAGGTTGTCGGCGCCGTCCGCGCGCATGGCGAGGGCGGATCCGACCGCGTGCTCCTTGATGACCTCATGGGCGGTCTCGCGGCCGACACCGTGGCGGACGGCGGCCATCAGCATCTTGGTGGTGGCCAGGAAGGGCAGGTACCGCTCCAGCTCGGCCTCGATCACCGACGGGAACACCTCGAACTCGTCGAGGACGGTCAGCAGGGTCTCCAGCATCCCGTCCAGGGCGAAGAACGCGTCGGGCAGTGCCACCCGGCGGACCACGGAGCAGGACACGTCGCCCTCGTTCCACTGGTCGCCGGAGAGCTCGGCGGCCATCGACGCGAAGCCGCGCAGGACGATCATCAGACCGTTGATCCGCTCGCAGGAGCGGGAGTTCATCTTGTGCGGCATGGCGGAGGAGCCGACCTGGCCCTCGGCGAAGCCCTCGCTGACGAGTTCGTCGCCGGCCATCAGCCGGATCGAGCGGGCCAGCGAGGACGGGCCGGCGGCCAGCTGGACCAGCAGGCTCAGCACCTCGTAGTCGAGGGAGCGCGGGTAGACCTGGCCCACGCTGGTGAAGCGGTGCGCGAAGCCGAGGTGGGCGGCGATCCGGTCCTCCAGCTCGGCGAGCCGGGCGCGGTCTCCGCCGAGCAGGTCCAGCATGTCCTGGGCGGTGCCCATCGGGCCCTTGATGCCGCGCATCGGGTAGCGGCCGATGAGCTCCTCCAGCCGCCGGAAGGCGACCAGCACCTCCTCCGCCACGGTGGCGAAGCGCTTGCCGAGGGTGGTGGTCTGGGCGGCCACGTTGTGCGACCGGCCGGCCATGACCTGCCCGGAGTGCTGCTCGGCCAGCCCGGCGAGGCGGGCGAGCAGGGCCACGCAGCGGTCGCGGACCAGGACCAGGCTGTCGCGCACCTGGAGCTGCTCGACGTTCTCGGTCAGGTCGCGGGAGGTCATGCCCTTGTGGACGTGCTCGTGGCCGGCGAGGGCGTTGAACTCCTCGATGCGGGCCTTGACGTCGTGCCGGGTGACCTGCTCCCGCCGGTCGATGGAGTCCAGGTCGATGGTGTCCAGGACCCGCTCGTAGTCGGGTATCACCTGGTCGGGGACGTCGATGCCGAGGTCGCGCTGGGCGGTCAGCACGGCCAGCCACAGCCGGCGTTCGAGCACGATCTTGTGCTCGTGCGACCAGAGTCCCGTCATCTCCGGGGAGGCGTAGCGGGCGGCAAGGACGTCGGGGATGTTGGCGTTCATCGCACTCTTTCCGAAGTTCAGGACAGACACGTGGTGCTGATTCCGTTGTTGTTGGCCTGGGTGAACCAGAAGTCGCTGATCAGGCCCCGGCGGCGGAGGTCCTCGGCCCATACGGCGGCCTCGTCGGTCCGCCGGGTGAAGGCGAAGCAGGCCGGGCCGGTCACGCTGAGCGCGATCGCGTCGACGGCGGGCGCCGCGCGTCCGGCCTCCAGGACGCCGGTGACGGCCTCGCCCTGGAAGGCGATCTGGGCCTGCTTGAAGTGGCCGGTGAAGGTGATCTCGTTCACGGCGGCGCAGAACGCCTCGTAGTCCTGCTCCAGTACGGCCGGGGCCAGGCCCATGAAGACCAGGTGCGAGGTGCGCCAGGACTCCTCGGGCGGGATCGGCGTGACCCGCTGGAACCAGTCGAGTTCCTCCTGGCCGCCCAGGTGGCGGCCGTGGGTGAGGAGGACCAGGACGGGCCAGTCGGGGAAGTCGAGCCGGACCACCGGCCGGGGCGGGGCGACGTCCTGGGCGAACCGGCTGGGCCGCAGGTAGGTGTGCGGGGCCCGGGCGAACTCCGGCGGGTTGCGGTGCCCGCCGTCCACCAGGAAGCCGCCGTGTTCGGCGAGGCCGGTGCTGGCTCCGGAGGTGCGGCCGCGGCCCAGGGTGCGGGCGAGTTCGCGCAGGTCGGTCTCCTGGCCGCAGAGGCGTGCGTACGCGTGCCCGACGGCGAGCAGGGTGTTGGTCTTCGAGCCGAAGCCGCTGTGCTGGGGAAGCGGCCGGGTGACCGTCACCCGGGCCGGCGGGCCGTCCCACAGCTTGCGCAGGGTCTCGACGGCCCGCGCCACCTCGCGGGTGGTCTCCTCGGCGGTTCCGGTCACCTCGGTGACCCCGTCGGCGGCGGGCCGCACCTCGGCGGTCAGTCCCGGCCGGTCCACGGCCATCGCGGCGATGCCGTTGCGGCGCATCGAGGTGGCGTCGAGGCTGATCAGGGTGAAGCTCAGGCGGGCCGGGGCGGACACCCGTACGGCCGTCCCGGGTTCGGTGGGCGGTTCCATCGCCACGGGGGCATCTCCTCGTCGGTGGTCGGTCAGAGCCCGGTACGGTCGCCCAGGGCGGCCCCGGTGACCTCGGCGAACTCCCGGACCGCGGTGGACAGTCGGGCGCGTACGGCGGCGTCGGGGCCGCTCTCGCCGGCCGGGCCGGTCCACAGGGCGGTCAGCGCGGCGTAGACCTCGGAGGTCGCAGCCACCGCTGCGGCGCCCAGCGGCTCGGGGCGCGGCCACCGGTCGCGGGGCAGACCGTCCCTGATGTGCTGCTGGACGTGCTCGCGCAGGCCGGGGTGCAGGCAGCGCAGCAGTTCCTTGCAGACCGGTACGCCGTCGTAGTAGAAGCGGTTCTCGTCGGGGGTGCCCGCGTGGTCGATCACGATCGGCTCGCCGTCCCCGTCGAAGCCGTACTCGGCCTTGCCGTCGACGAGTTCGAGGCCGACGGCCGTGCAGTGGGCGGTGAGCACCGGGGCGAGCTGCCGGGTGAGCTTCTCGATCCGGGCAATGTCCTCCGGCGTGATCCGGCCGACGGCGGCGGCCTCCTCGCGGGTGACGAAGCGGTCGGTCTCCTCGAACTTGGTCGTGAACTCGACCATGACCTCGGACAGCCACGGGGAGCCGGGCTCCCGGCGGTCCGGTACGAGGGCGGGGTCGAGGCGGCCGGCCGCGACCCGGCGGTGCACCGAGGACTCCCGGGCCAGGGCGTTGCGGTAGACGACCTGGAGCGGGATCATCCCGCCGGGGCCCGTCCGGGGCCGGACGCCCTCGAAGTCGATGTCGAGGAGCTTGATCCGGATGGCGTTGTCGGAGACCTGCTCCACGAAGTGCGTGCCGATGCCGGCCTCGTGCATGAGGCCGAACGACCGGACGGCCATGGCGCAGGACGCCTTGCCCTTGCCGGGGATCTCGTCGGGCATGACGCCGAAGTCGTAGACGGAGTAGCGGTCCGTGAAGGTCAGGATTCCGTCGCCGGGCCGACCGTCGCGGGGTGGTGCCAGTGTGTACAGATCCTTGGTGGACCAACGCTTCATGGGCTCTTCTCTTCCTGGCGTGCGCCCGGGCGGGGCCCTCGGCGGCGCGGGTGCGGGAGGGCGGCACCCGGAATGGAAGACGATCGAGGCGACCCGGATGTGACACCCCGGGGGGCCGCCGCGACGCGCTCGGCCTCCGCCGGCGGTCACCCGGGGTCGGGAGTGAACCCGAACACCTTGCCGTACAGGCTCAGTTCGGTCCGCAGGGTGCGGGCCACCGTCCCACCCCTGCGGAACCCGTGCCCCTCCCCCTCGAAGACCTCGTACGTGTGCTCCACGTCGGAGCCCGACAGCCGCTCCAGCAGCCGCTCGGCCTGGCTCGGCGGGCAGATGGCGTCCAAGGACCCCTGGAAGAGCGCGAACGGGGCCCGGATGCCGGCTGCCCCGTGCACCGGGGAACGGCGGACGTACGCGTCCCGGCTCTGCGGCCAGGGGCCGATCAGCGTCTGCGCGTAGCGGGATTCGAAGTCGTGCGTGGTGCGCTGCCAGGTGTCCGCGTCCAGTACGGGGAAGTGGATGGCGGCGGCCCGGTACAGCTCCGGTTCGGCGATCAGTGAGGCGGCGGCGGTCCAGCCGCCCGCGCTCGCGCCCCGGATCGCGAGGCGCCGCGGGTCGGCGAGCCCTTCGGCCACCAGCCCGCGGGCGGCCGTGGCGCAGTCCCGTACGTCCACCACGCCCCAGCCGCCGCGCAGCCGGTCCCGGTAGGCCCGCCCGTGACCGGTGGAGCCGCCGTACTGGACGTCGAGGACGCCGATGCCCCGGCTGGTGAAGTAGGCGATGTGCGGGTGCGGGGTCATATGGGTGCGGTTAGTGGGGCCGCCGTGCACCAGCACCACGTAGGGCGGCAGTTCGCCGTCCGGGCCCCGGTGGCGGGGGTGGTGGGGCGGGTAGACGTGGGCGTGCACCTCTTCGCCGCCGGGTCCCTGGTAGGTCCGCCGGAAGGGGGCGGGCCACAGTTCGGCGTGCTCGCGGGAGGGCGGGCGCAGGACCTCCAGCCGGCCGCCCGGTTCCCGGGGGTCCAGCAGCACCACGGTCGGCCGGTGGGCGGGGCCCGCCGCGACGGCTGCGATCCGCTTCCCGTCGGTGGCGGGCGAGTGCCACTCGGTGTACGGCCCGTCCGGGTCGAGTGCGGTCCGTTTCCCGTCGGGGCTCAGCAGGGCGGGGCGGCGGCCGGCGGTGCCGTGCAGCACGGCGAGGGTGCCGTCGTGCAGGGGCAGGAACCAGCGTGAGCCGACGCGCCAGAGGGCTTCGGCGTACTCCTGCGGTTCGGCGCGCAGGGGGCGGGAGCCGCCGTCCGGGCCGATCTCGTGCAGGTTCCACCAGCCGTCGGGGTCGGTGACGGCGAACAGGCGTCCGGTGCCGTCGGCGGCCCACTCCGCCTGGGCGACCGAGCGGCCCGGGCCGCCCGCGACCCGTACGGCGGGCCCGAGCAGGCCCTCGGGGGTGATCGCGGCGACCATCAGGTCCGTACGGTCCCAGGGCATGTCCGGGTGGTCCCAGCCCAGCCAGGCGACCCGGTCCCCGCCGGGGGCGATGCGCGGGCCGGTCAGGAACCGGTGGCCGGCGGCCAGCACCCGAACCGCCGCCGGGTCCTCGGCCGCGCTGCCGTCCAGCGGCAGGGCCACCAGCTCGCGCCGGACACCTTCGGGGACCGGGTCCCCGGCGGCGTCCGGCAGGGTCTCGCGCACGCACCACAGTTCGGCGCCGCGGACCGCGAAGTCCCCGTATCGGTGGACCGCTCCGGGGCCTGCGGGCGGACTGACCGGTACCGCCGGGGCGGCGGGCCGCCACCGGTGGACCCGCTGGTCGGTCCCGTCGCTGAAAACGATGCCGTCGCCGGGCCGGCCGGACACCGGCAGCCAGGGCCTGGCCCCGTACTCGTTGAACCGGCTGCGCACGTCCCGGCCGCCGGGCAGCACCTCCTCGGGCGCGCCGCCGGGCCCGCGCCGCATCAGTGCGCTGCGGCCGCCGTCGTGGGCCAGCGGCTCGGTCCACCACACCTCGTCGCCGACGAAGTCCAGCCACTCGGGCAGGGCGGCCCCGCGGGCCACGTCGTCGGCGGCGAGCGCCGACCGCCAGCTTCCGTAGGGCGCTTGCTTGCGGGCGTCGTCGGGCACGGGGTCCTCACTCCTCGGTGGTGTACGGGCGGCGGCCGTCGAGCAGCAGGGCGACCAGCGTGGCGACCGCGTCCTCGTCGTTCGAGGGCAGGACGAGCCCGGCGGCGCGCCGGACCTCCTCGGGTGCGTTCGCCGGGGCGGCGCCCAGTCCGGCCAGGTGCAGCATGGACAGGTCGTTGAGCCCGTCCCCGACGGCCACCGCCTCGGCCGGGTCCACGCCGGCCTCGGCGCACAGCCAGCGCAGGGCCTCGGACTTGCCGGTGCCGGGCGGGACCAGTTCGACGAAGCCGCCGCCCGAGGCGGTGGCGGTCGCGCCCCCGCCGACGGCGCGCTGGACCTCGGCCACGACGGCCGGCCCGCAGCCGGTTCCGGTGTGGACGAGCAGCTTGGGCACCCGGGCGGGCAGGTCGAGCCGGTCCGCGCAGGTGCGGTGGCTGACGTGGGTCCAGTGCGCGGCGGCCTCGCGCGGGAAGGGGTCGAGGGTGACGGTGCGGTCCACCAGGTCCAGCGCGCAGGACCAGTGGGGCGAGGCCGCGCGGACGGCTTCGAGGATCCGCAGGACCGGGCCGGGGGCGAAGCCGAGGACCCGGCGCGGCCGGGCCTCGCCGGGCGCGTGGATCACCGCACCGTTGCTGTACGCCCAGTACGCCGAGTCCGGGACCCCGCCGGTCACCGCGGCGGGGATGTCACGGCCCGGCCGGGCCGTGATCACGGCGAGGGCGAGTCCGGCGTCCCGGACCCGGAGCAGGGCGGCGCGGACCGGTGCGGTGAGCCGGCCCCGGGAGTCCAGCAGGGTTCCGTCCAGGTCGCAGGCGAGCAGCCGGGGCCGCGGCCGGGGGCCGCCGCCGGGCGGGGGGATCACCCGGCCGCCGACGCGGGGGCGGTCCGCCGGGCCGCGGTCTCGGGCAGCCGGTGGCACAGCAGCAGGAAGCCGGTCCCGAGCAGGGCGCAGAGCCCGGTCGAGGCGGTCGCGGGGCCCGGCCCGCTGAGTTCCTGGACCAGTCCGGCGAGGGCCGATCCGAGTGCGGTGCCGGTCGTGAGCAGGGTGATCAGCCAGGCGAAGGCCTCGGTGAGGGTGCCCTCGGGGGCGAGGGCGTCCACCAGGGTGAAGGACACCACCAGCAGCGGGGACAGGAAGAACCCGGTGGACAGGCAGACCAGGGCCATGACGGCCGGCGGGGCCATGAGGGCCACCAGCAGGTAGGTGACGGTGAGTCCGGCCCCGCAGAGCACCGCCTGGGCGGTCGGGGCCGCGTTCCACCGGCCGCGGCCGTAGACCACGGCGCCGACGAGCGCCCCGCACGCGGACAGCGCGAGCAGGGTGCCGGCCCCGCCGGGCAGCGGATGGCGTTCGGCGTAGGCGACGGCGCCGATGTTCAGGCCGCCGATGGCCGCCCCGGCTCCGGCCAGCCCGAGGAAGAGCAGGACCAGCGCGCGGCTGCGCAGCGGACCGAGCCAGTCGCGGGTGCCCGGGCTCCCCCGCCAGCGCCGGGAGGGGCGCGAGGTGGCCATGACGAGGGCCCCGCCGAGACAGAGCACGGCGGAGAGCACCACGGCGGCCTCCGGCGGCCCGAGGGCCACCGTCGCGGAGACGAGCAGGGGACCGCCGATGAAGACGAGTTCCTGCGCGGCGGCGTCCATCGAGTAGGCGCGCTGGAGGTTCTCCTGGCCGACGAGGACCGGCCACAGGGCGCGCAGGCACGGCTCCAGCGGCGGGGTGGCAGCCCCGGCCAGGACGGCGCCGGCGAGCACCGCCGGCCGCGAGGCCGGCGCGAGGGCGATCAGCAGGATGCCGCAGCTGGACAGCACGGCGCTGGCGAGCAGCACGTACGTCTGCCCCCAGCGGTCCACCATGCGGCCGAGCACCGGTCCCCCGACGGCCCCC
This sequence comes from Streptomyces sp. NPDC086989, assembly GCF_044745505.1. NCBI lineage: Bacteria > Bacillati > Actinomycetota > Actinomycetes > Kitasatosporales > Streptomycetaceae > Streptomyces > Streptomyces sp. NPDC086989. Next base: position 183,101 of record NZ_JBIVAL010000007.1, on the reverse strand, counting down.
GCCACGGCGAGGACCGCCGTGGCCAGGCCGACGAAGCGGAAGTCCGCGTCGTGGGCGCGCAGGGTGAGGGTCATGGCGAGGGCCGTCATGGCGGTGGGCAGCCGTCCGATCAGCGCGCCCCCGAGGGCGTGCGGAACGGACGGCCGGCGCAGCAGGGCCGCGTAGCTCACGTGCTGTTCTCCTGGTCGGGGAATTGCCGGTCGGACACTTCGTCGAGGAACCGCAGCGACAGGCCGGTCACGGCCTGGCTGCGGAGCCTCAGTTCGATCTCCGCCAGGCCCGAGCGGTGCTGCTCGGCCGGGTCACCGCTGAGCGGTATCCACAGCCAGCCGCTGTCGAGCCAGGCGTTGCCCACGGTCTCCGCGTCGCGGGCGGTGGGGATGGCAGGGGCGACGCGTTCCGGGATGTCCGGCACGTTCACCGCGCAGACTCCGCCGTCGGGGGCGAAGCCCACCGAGGCCACCGCCCGGAAGCCGATGGGGGTTTCCCCGGCAGGTCCGGTCGGCGGGGTCCGGCCGTCCGTGCGGTCCCCGATGGGGGCCCGCACGGCTTCCAGGACTCCGGATTCCGCGTCCCATTCCGTGATGAAGGTTCGTGGCGCCATCACAACGCTCCCGTCAGGTCATAAGGGGAACTGGATCACTCACACATGCTGGAGCCGCTCGAAGCCGACGGCGGGCGGGGTGCCGAGCCGCGCGGGCCTCAGTTCGACCTCGCCGACGACGGTGTCGGCGGGGGCGGCGACCACCCAGGACACCACCGAGGCCACCGACTCGACGCTCATCTTGAGTTCCGAGAAGTCGTCGTCGAAGTTGCGGATGGCACCCGGGTTGAGCAGCGTGGTCCGCACGCCGTTCGGGCGTTCCTCCATCAGCAGCACCTCGGCCACCGACTTCAGTGCCGCCTTGGTCGCGCAGTACGCCATTCCGCCCTCGAACGGCCGGTCCCCGGCGTGCGAACCCATCAGGACGATGTGCCCGCCGGCCGCCCGCAGGGCGGGCAGCGCCGCCTGGATCACGCGGACGTTGGCGGTGAGGTTCACCGCCACCGCCTCGTCCCACACCCGCGGGTCGAGCTCGTCGACCCGGCCCAGGCCCCGCGTCACCGCGTTCAGGACCAGCAGGTCCAGCGCGGGCACGTCGGCGAGTACCGTCCGGGCGGCCTCGAACGCGGCCCGCCCGTCCGCGAGATCGGCCGTGACCGGGTCCCGGTGGTCCGTGCAGGAGCTGCGGTTCAGGCAGCGGACGGTGAAGCCGTCCGCCGCCAGGCGTTCGCGGATGGCCCGCCCGGTCCCCCGGTTCGAGCCCGTCACCAGAGCCCGTCGCCCGGACGCCCGTCGCGCGGCTTCTGGCGGCTCGGCCACAGGCCGCTCGGCCACAGATCGCTCAGCCACGGGTCGCTCAGCCACGAGTGATGAGCCGCATCAGCTCGGTCCACCGCTTGATGATCTCGTCGCCCGAGACGCCCTGGCGGAACAGGTCCTTGTCGTAGCACTCGCCCGCGGCGGAGCGCAGCCGCATGCAGTCGGGCGAGATCTCGGAGTTGATCACGAGTCCGCGCTCCGCGTCGGGCGCGATGATCAGGCAGAAGTCCCAGAGCTCCAGGGGCTCCAGCAGCCCGCGGAGCACGGTGTTGCAGTGCTGCGCGGCGGCCCGGTAGGCGTCCACGTCGAGGCCGAGCAGCCGCAGGTAGTCCTCGCCGATGGGCTGGTCCTCGGGGTCGGTCCGGTAGTCGAACTTGACCACCGGGCGGTCGAGCACCTGGCCCTCGGTGAACAGCCCGGGGTACTTGCGGATCGTCGAACCGGTGGCCCGGTTCTTGACGATGACCTCGAAGGGCGTGGACGGCCGGTAGTCGGCCAGGTAGGTGAGCGGTCCGGTGCGCTCGCGGAAGACCGTGTGCACCCCCTCGGCCGCCAGCCGTCCGGAGACGTACTCGAAGAAGTCAAGTCGCAACTCGCCGGTTCCGTCGATCAGTTCATTGCGGTTGTACGTGAAGCTGCTCAGCGAGGGGATCAGCTCGACCAGGCAGGTGTCCTCGTCGACGAGCCACACCTTCTTGCTGCGCCCCGAGACGTCGGGCGCCTTGGACATCAGATCCATCACATCGGAGGAATGCACGCCTCACATCCATTCTGGCTCGCCGGGCGAACCCATGGGAAGGGAAGGACGGCAGCCCCGTACGCAGGCAGGGCAGGCCGCATTGAAACGTTCGACTCCGGGCCGCGTGACAGACGGGACAGCACGCCTGGCCGAGGGAGGGACTCGCTCGCGTTGCACGTGAACGGAAGGGAACGGCAACGCAAGAGAACGGCTGCGCCCCGCACGGGGGGCCGAGCCTCACTGAATTGCACCCTAGTCGCGCCGTTGAGTGATCGTCAACAGCCCGGCCGGGCGTGAGCAGGACTATTCAACGCGCTCTGGAATGGCGGGAATTGGACGGTTCAGGCGGGGACGGAGACGCGCAGCTTGCGGCGCCCCGTGAACAGCAGCAGCACCGTCACCGAGACGCCGAGCGCCCCGCAGGCGGCGCCCCAGTGCTCGCCGGTGCCCTGGAGCACCCAACCGGTGATCGCGGAGCCCAGGGACGTCCCCGAGGCGAACAGGGTGATCAGCCAGGCGAAGGCCTCGGTGGTGGTGCCGGCCGGGGCCAGCTCGCCGACCAGCATGAAGGTGGTGGCCAGCAGCGGCGCCAGGAACAGGCCGGTCAGCACCAGCAGGGGGCCCATCAGCAGGGCCGGGGGCAGCAGGATCAGCAGGGTGTAGCCGGCCAGCAGGCACAGGGCGAGGGCCAGGGCCCGGCGCGGCAGCGGGGCATCCCACTTCCGGGCCCCGTAGACCAGAACGCCGATCAGCGAGCCTGCGGCGTGCAGAGCCAGCAGTCCGGGCGCTCCGCCGGGGAACGAGCGCTGTTCCGCGTAGTGGACGACCAGGATGTTGAGGGTGCCGATGGCGAAGCCGACGCCGGCCAGGCAGACGAGCAGCAGCACGAGTCCGCGTTCGCGGAGCGGACCGAGCCAGTCGGTGGAGCGTGCGGCGGTCCGCCACCGGCGCGACGGGCCGGAGGTAGCCACCACCAGCACACCGGCTATGCCGAGGACGGCCTGGGCCCAGAGCACGGTGGCGGGCGAGGCCACCGCCACCGTCCCGGCCACCACGAGGGGGCCGGCGACGAAGACCAGCTCCTGGGCGCTGGAGTCCAGGGCGTAGGCGGACTCCAGATCATCGGGGGGAACGAGATCCGGCCACATCGCCCTGAGGCAGGGTTCCAGCGGGGGCGTCGCAGCTCCGGCCACGGCGGCGCCCAGGATCACCAGCGCCCGCTGGTCCGGGGCCACGGCGACGGTGATGAACCCGGCAGCCGCGAGCAGCGCCGTGACCAGCAGCACCAGGGTCTGGCCGCTCCGGTCCACCAGCCGGCCCACCAGCGGGGCGCCCACCGCGGCGGAGAGGGCGAAGGTGCCCGCCGCCAGCCCGACGAAACCGTACGGGGCCCCCGCGTCCCGCAGGGCGAGCGGCACGGCCAGGGCGGCCATGGCGGACGGCAGCCGGCCCACCCAGCTGCCGGTGAGCAGCCGGAACACGGACGGGCGCCGGAGTATGTGTAAGTAGGGCATGAGCGGTCCTTCTTCAGGGTGCCGGAGCCGGCGGCAGGGCCTCGGCGATGAGTTGGGCGAGGTGGGTGCCCCGGCGGTCGGTCTGCTGGGCGATCTGGGTGCGGCAGCTGAATCCGTCGGCCAGGACGCGGGTGTCCGGGTCCGCGGACCGTACGGCGGGCAGCAGTCCCTGTTCGCCGACGGCCACGGAGACCTCGTAGTGGCCGCGCTCGAACCCGAAGTTGCCGGCCAGCCCGCAGCAGCCGGAGCCGACCACCGTGTTGTCCACGCCCATCCGGCGCAGCAGGGCGGCGTCGGCGCCGAAGCCGGACGTGGCGTGCTGGTGGCAGTGCGTCTGGCTGATGGACTCGGCCCCGATCTCGGGGGGTTCCCAGTCGGCGGCCCGCTGGACCAGCAGTTCGGCGAGGGTCAGGGTGGCTCCGGCCAGCGCCTGCGCGTCCTGGTCCCGGCCCAGCAGTTCGGGCAGGTCGGTGCGCAGGGCGGCGGTGCAGCTGGGTTCCAGACCGACGACGGGCACGCCGGCCCGGACCGCGGGGGCGAGCGCGGCGGTGGTGCGCCGGGCGATCCGCCTGGCCACCCCGAGCTGTCCGGTGGTGATCCAGGTGAGGCCGCAGCACTGGGTGCCGTCGGGTACCCGGACGGTGAACCCGGCGTGCTCCAGTACGGCCACGGCCGCCCGGAGGACCTCCGGCGAGAAGTGGTTGTTGAACGAGTCCACCCACAGCACGACCGGCCCGCGGTGCCCATCGCCGCCGGGCGCCCGCCCCCGGAACCAGGAGAGGAACGTCCGGTCCGCGAAGCGCGGCAGGCTGCGCTCGTCGGCGATCCCGCCGAGGCGCTTGACCAGCGGGGCGAGCCGTGATCCCAGGACGGCGTTGGCCAGGCCCGGGGCCCGGGAGGCCGCCCGGGACAGCAGGGGCAGCCAGCCCATGCTGTAGTGGGAGGCCGGCCGGATCCGCCCCTGGTAGTGGTGGTGCAGGAACTCCGACTTGTAGGTGGCCACGTCGACCCCGACGGGGCAGTCGGTGCCGCACCCCTTGCAGGACAGGCACAGGTCGAGGACGTCCCGTACCTCCGTGGAGCGCCAGCCGTCGGTGACGATCTCGCCCTGGGTCATCTCGTACAGCAGCCGGGCGCGTCCGCGGGTGGAGTCCTTCTCGTCCCCGGTGACCCGGAAGCTGGGGCACATGACCCCGGTGCCGTGGTCGGCGGAGGCGCGGCACTTGCCGACGCCGACGCAGCGTCGGGTGGCCTTGGCGAAGTCCCCGTCGTCGGAGTGGTAGGCGAAGACGGTGGCCAGCGGGAGCGGGGGGCGGTGCGGGCTGATGCGCAGGTGCCCGTCGACCGGTGACGGCCGGACGATGATGCCCGGGTTGAGGCCGTTGTCGGGGTCCCAGGCGTCCTTGAACCGCTCGAACAGGGCCATGGCCGCGGGGGAGTACATGAGCGGGAGGAACTCGGAGCGGGCCTTCCCGTCGCCGTGCTCCCCCGAGAGCGAGCCGCCGTGCCCGGCGATCAGCCGGGCGAGGTCCGCGCCGAAGGCCCGGAAGACCGCGGTCCCCTCCTCGGTCGTGAAGTCGAAGTCGATCCGTACGTGCAGGCAGCCTTCGCCGAAGTGGCCGTAGAGGGCTCCCGTGAGACCGTGCCGCTCCATCAGGGCCCCGAACTCCCGCAGGTAGGAGCCGAGCCGCTCGGGGGGGACCGCCGAGTCCTCCCACCCGGGCCAGGCCTCCGACCCGTCGGCCCGGCGGGTCGCCAGTCCGGCGCCGTCCTCGCGGATCCGCCACAGCCGGCGGGCGTCGGCGGGGTCCGCGACGGCCCGGCCGCCGGTGAAGCCGGCCGCTTCCCCCGCGGTCGCCACGAGAGCCTCGGCCCGGTCGGCCAGCTCCTCGGCGGTGCCGCCGAGTTCGGCGAAGAGCCAGGCGGCTCCCGCCGGCAGGGTGTCGATGGCGGCGCGGGTCTCGGGCCGCGTCACCACGTCGGTCAGCGCCTGGTCGAGGCCCTCCAGGGCGAGGAGCCGGTGCCCGAGCAGCGGGACCACCGCCTCCGCGGCCGCGTACGCGTCCTCGAAGCCCAGGACCACCAGGGTCCGTGCGGGCGGCGGCGCGATCAGCCGGACGGTGGCGGACAACACCAGCGCCAGCGTGCCCTCGCTGCCGACGAAGGCCCGGGCGAGGTTGAAGCGGCGCTCCGGCAGCAGGTGTTCCAGGGCGTATCCGGAGACCTGACGGGGGAACCGTCCGAACTCGGTGCGCAACGTGGCGAGGTTGTCCCGGGCGAGGGCGGACAGGGCGCCGATGAGCCGGGCCCGGTCGTCGCCGGCCGCGACGGCCCGGTCGATCTCCTCCCGGCTCATCTCGCCGAGCCGGACGACGGTGCCGCGGTACGTGACCACCTCCAGCTCGACCACGTTGTCCGAGGTGCGGCCCCAGGCGACGGAGTGCGTGCCGCAGGCGTTGTTCCCGATCATGCCGCCGAGGGTGCAGCGGTTGTGGGTGGAGGGGTCGGCCCCGAACAGCAGTCCGTGTCCGGCCGCCGCGCTCTGGAGGTCGTCCAGCACGATGCCGGGCTGGACCGTGGCGGTGCGGGCCTGCGGGTCCAGGGCGAGGAGCCGGTTGAAGAAGCGGGAGAAGTCCAGCACCACTCCCGCGCCGACGGCCTGGCCGGAGGTGCTGGTGCCGGCGCCGCGCGCGGTGACGGACACTCCCAGCCGCCGGCACACCGCCAGCGCGTTGAGGACGTGCGCCCGCTCCCGGGGGAAGACCACGGCCAGCGGGATCTGCCGGTAGTTGGAGGCGTCGGCGGAGTACTGCGCCCGGCGGCCCGGGTCCCCGGACACCTCCCCGCAGTCCGCCTCCGCGAGCACCCGCGCCACGGCCGCCGCGTCAGGTCCCCCGGGGCCCGGTGAAGTCGCCGCCACGGGTGGCCCCGGTCAGCCCGGCAGACCGGGCAGCGCACCGCTCTTGGCGAGCCGCTCCAGTTCGTCCAGGGCCGCGACCGCCTGGCGGGCGGCCTCCGGGTCGCTCTCGGCGAGCCCGCTCTGTGCGAACTCGTCCTCGTCCAGCCGCAGCACCTGGCTGCCGTCCGCCGAGACCCACAGGTCGAGGTCGAGGTCGTCGATCACGATCTCGGCCGCCCCCTCGGGGGGCCGGCGGACCTCCGCGGGGCGGGTGACGTCGCAGTACCAGCCCTTGAGCGCCCCGGCGCCGTCGCGGACCTCCTTGACGGCGTACCAGCGGTCGCGCCAGTAGTGCTCGACGAACACGTCGCCCGGCTCGAAGCGCACGAAGCCGAAGTCCCGCACCTTGGGTGCCGACCACGGGGCGGTCACGGAGATCTGCGCGCCGTCGTCGGCCAGCACGCCGGCCTCGTAACGGATCTTGACCCGGCCGGCCTTGGTCAGCACCACGTCGATCAGTTGCCGCATCCCACTGCCCCAGTCCTCGGTCCCTCGCACGCGTGTCGCCCGGTGATCGTATCGAAACGGGCATCCGATGACGATCATCATTCCGGCCAGCCGCGAGCCGGCGACGGGGCGCGTCCCGGGGTGCGTCCGGGTGCCTGCGGGGCGATCCGCGGCCCTCCGCCCTGGCCGAAACCGGTGCCTCCGGCCGGTGGGGCCGGCCGGCGGGGCGGCGCGGCGGGCCTCGGCCGGCCGGGCGTCCCCGTGGTGCGCCGCACACGGACGGTAACCGGGGCGCGGTGGCCCGGCTGCACACGGGGTGACGCAGAGCGATAATTGCACCAGTACGCACAGAGCCGTTCCGTGGCCGTTCCGCAGATCCGGAAGTGGGGCGCAGTGATGCAGGACCCGGTGTTCCAGGATGCCTCCGGCGGGCCTGCGGAACCGGGCGACGAGACGTACGCCCTCCTCGACTCGCGCGGTGTCGTGATCGGCTGGGGTCCCGGGGCGGAGCGGCTGCTCGGCTACACGGCCCGGGAGGTGCACGGGCTGCGCGGGGCCGATCTGCTGCTCGCGCGCCCGGACACGGGGCGCACGGTCCTGCGGCACCGCAGCGGGCGCGGGGTCGAGGTCGCGCTCCACGCCCGCCCCATGGTGTCCACGACCGGTGACCGGCAGTGGCTGATCCAGGCGACCGACGTCGGCGCCACGCGGCGGCACGAGCTCAGCGAGGCGCTGATCAGGGGGTTGTTCACCGAGTCCCCTTTCCTCATCGACGTCTTCGACACGCAGTTGCGCTTCATCGCGCAGAACGACGCCCTGCGGCGCGGCGGGGGCTTCGCAAACGAGGAGTTCATCGGGCGCACGATGTCCGAGGTGGCGCCGTCCGACCTGCTGGACATGGCGGCCCTGGAGGCGCGCCAGCGCCGAGTTCTGGAGACCGGTGAGGCCCTGGTCCACACCGAGGTGCGCGGCCTGCTGCGGGGTGACCCCGACCGGCAGCACGTCTGGTCCGAGAGCATCCTGCCGCTGCGGAGCAGCTCCGGCGAGCTGATCGCGCTGGCCCACGCCGTCACCGACGTGACCGAACGGGTCCGGGCCCGCGAACGGCTGGCGCTGGTCAACGACGCGAGCACGCGCATCGGCACCACGCTGGACGTGCTGCACACGGCGCGGGAGCTCGTCGAGGTGGCGGTTCCGGAGTTCGCCGACCACGCCTACGTCAACCTGCTCGCCCCCGTGTTCGGCGGCGAGGAGCCGGTCGTGGGCCCCGTCGGCGAGGCCGTGACACTGCTGCGGGCGGCGACGTCCGTCCCTCCCGGCGGCTCGGCCGAGCCGGCCGTGGCGACGGGAGACGCCGACCCGTTCACCTCGGGGCCGGGCTCCCTGTTCACCCGGGCCATGGCCGGCGGGGAGCCGCTGCTGCTGACGGGCGAGGAGCTGATCGCGGAGGTCGCCCCGGTCGACCCCCGGCAGGCCGAGCTGGTCCGCGCGCACGGGGTCCACTCGTGGCTGCTGGTTCCGATGTCCGCCCGCGATGCCGCGCTGGGCGCCGCGGTCTTCGTACGGTACGCGCGCGCCCACGGGTTCGAGCCGGACGACGTCCTGCTGGCCGAGGAGCTCACGGCGCGCGCGGCGGTGTGCATCGACAACGCGAGCCGCTACACGCGGGAGCGGACGGCGGCGCTGGCTCTGCGGCGCAGCCTGCTGCCCCAACGGCTGCCCGAACTCGGCGCGTTGGAGGCCGTGACCCGCTATCTGCCGGCGCACGGCCGGGCGCAGCTGGGCGGGGCGTGGTACGACGTGATCCCGCTGTCGGGCGCACGGGTGGCCCTGGTGGTGGGCGACGCGCAGGGGCACGGCCTGAACGCGGCGGTGACCATGGGGCGGCTGCGGACTGCGGTCCGCACCCTCGCGGACCTCGACCTCTCCCCCGACGAGCTGCTCTCGTACATGGACGACCAGATCCACCGGTTCGCGGACGAGCAGGCCCAGGACGGGGACGGCGGGCCGCGTCCGGGCGGGGCGGCGGGCACGACCTGCGTGTACGCCGTCTTCGATCCGATCTCGCGGCAGTGCGCGGTGGCCAGCGCGGGGCATCCGCCGCCGGTGCTCGCCCCCGTGGGCGGGGCGCCCGCGATGGTGGCGCTGCCCGCGGGGCCGCCCCTGGGTTTCGGCGGATCCCCCTTCGGGAGCGCCGAGTTGACGCTGGACGACGGGGACGTGCTCGTGCTGTACACCCACGGCCTGGTCGCAGCCCCCGACCGGGAGGTGGACCTCGGCCTCGAACGGCTTCCGGAGGCGCTGTCGGGCATCGCGCTCACGCCGCCGTCCGGGGCCGGAGGCACCACGGGGAACGGGCTGGACGAGGCCTGCGACGCGGTGATCGGCCGGTTGCTGCCGGTGCTGCCGCAGAACGACGTGGCGGTGCTGATGGTGCGCCTGCACGAGCTGGCGGCCGGACACCACGTCACCTGGGACCTGCCGGCGGAGCCCGAGGTCGTGGGCCGGGCCCGTACCCTCGCGACGCGGCAGCTGGCCGCATGGGGTCTGGAGGAACTGGAGTTCACCACGGAGCTGGTGGTCAGCGAGCTGGTCACCAACGCGATCCGCTACGGCAGCGAGCCGGTCCAGCTGCGGATGATCCGCGACCGCGAGCTGATCTGCGAGGTCTCGGACGGCAGCAGCACCTCCCCGCACGTGCGGCGCGCGGAGGAGACCGACGAGGGAGGGCGCGGGCTGTTCATGGTGGCGCAACTGGCCCAGCTGTGGGGCACCCGCTACCACGCCCGCGGCAAGACCATCTGGGCCGAACAGCCCTTCCCCGAGGGGTTCCTGGAGGCGGCGGACGCCGCCGCGGCCGAAGACTGACGGCGGACGGCGGACGGCGGACGGCGGACGGCGAACGCCCGGAGCGTGTGCCCCCGGCCGCGGTTGCGGCCGGGGGCACAGGGACGGCCCTCAGCCCTGCAGGGCCCGGTCGAGCACCGCCGCCGGTACGGGGGCGTAGCCCGTGGGCCGGGCGGTGAACGTGCCCCGGCCCTGGGTGCGGCTGCGCAGCCGGGACGCGTAGCCGAACAGCTCGGCCAGCGGCACGGTGGCGGTGACCGCCGTGCCGCCCGCCCGCGCCGCCGAGCCCGAGACCCGGCCGCGCCGCGCGGCCAGGTCGCCCAGCACCCCGCCGACGGCGTCGTCGGGTACGGTCACCACGACCTCGGCCACCGGTTCCAGCAGCTCCATCTCCGCGGCGCGCAGGGCCTCGCGCAGCGCGAACCTGCCCGCCGCCCGGAACGCCGTCTCGGAGGAGTCCTTGGGGTGGGTGGCCCCGTCGGTCAGGGTGACCCGGAGCCCGGTCACCGGGTGCCCGCCGAGGGGGCCCTCGGCGAGCGCGTCCCGGCAGCCCGTCTCCACCGCGCGGACGTACTCCTGCGGCACCCGCCCGCCGACGACGGCCGAGCGGAAGGCGAAGCCGCCGGCGTCGCCTTCGGCGTCGGCGCCGCCCAGGGGCTCGACGTCGAGGACCACATGGGCGAACTGGCCGGCCCCGCCGTCCTGCTTGACGTGCCGGTAGACCAGCCCCGACACCCCGCGCACGACGGTCTCGCGGTGGGCCACCCGCGGGCGGCCCACGCCGATGTGCAGCCCGTGGCTGCGGCGGATCTTCTCCACCGCCACCTCCAGGTGCAGCTCGCCCATGCCCGACAGCACCGTCTGGCCCGTCTCGGGATCGGTCCGCACCACCAGCGACGGGTCCTCCTCGACCAGCCGGGCCAGCGCCGCGGACAGGCGGCCCGCCTCGGCGCCGGTGCCCGCCTCGACCGCCACGGACACCACCGGGGCGGCGGTCTTCGGCGGTTCGAGGACGAGCGGCGCGCCGGGGGCGCACAGCGTGGACCCGGCGCGGGTGCCCTTGAGCCCGACCACGGCGACGATGTCCCCCGCCACGGCCTGCTCCACCTCGGCGTGCCGGTCGGCCTGGACGCGCAGGATGCGCCCGATCCGCTCGGTGCGGCCGGTGCCCGCGTCCAGCACGGTGTCCCCCTTCCTCATCGTTCCCGAGTACACCCGCAGGCAGGTCAGCCGTCCGGTCGGCGTCGCGTTCACCTTGAACGCCAGCGCGGCGAACGGCGCCGACGGGTCGGCGGGCCGCTCCTGCACCGCAGCGCCGTGGGCTCCCCGTACGGGCGGCACGTCGGCCGGCGAGGGGAGGTACGACACGATGGCGTCCAGCAGCGGTTCGATCCCGCGGTTGCGGTACGCCGAGCCGCACAGCACGACGACCCCCTCCCCGCTGCGCGTCAGGTCGCGCAGCGCGGCGCCGAGCGTGGCGGCGGAGAGCGCCGAGGTGGCGCAGTACTCCTCCAGGGCGGCCGGATGGAGCTCGGCGACCCGCTCCTCCAGCTGCCGGCGGCGGCTGCGCGCCTCCTCGTACAGCTCCTCGGGTACGGCGCCCGTCTCGTACGCGTCCTGCCCGGCGCGCCAGAGCAGCGCCCGCATGCGGACGAGGTCGACCGTCCCGCGGAACCCGTCCTCCTGCCCGACGGGCAGCTGGACGACCAGCGGGACCACGTGGAGCCGCTGCGCCACGGAGGCGACCACCCGGTCGAGGTCGGCGCCGACGCGGTCCATCTTGTTGACGAACACGATCCGCGGCACGCCGTGGTGGTCGGCCTGTCTCCATACCGACTCGCTCTGCGGTTCGACGCCCGCGACGGCGTCGAAGACCGCGACCGCGCCGTCGAGCACGCGCAGCGAGCGCTCCACCTCGTCGGAGAAGTCGACGTGTCCCGGTGTGTCGATCAGGTTGATGCGGTGGCCGTCCCACGTACAGCTGACGGCGGCCGCGAAGATGGTGATGCCGCGGTCGCGCTCCTGCGGGTCGTAGTCGGTGACGGTCGTGCCGGCGTGGACCTCGCCGCGCTTGTGGGTGGCGCCGGTGGTGTAGAGGATCCGCTCGGTGACGGTGGTCTTCCCGGCGTCGACGTGGGCGAGGATGCCGAGGTTGCGGACGGTGGTCGCGGTGTTCGGGTGGGTGCGCATGGCCCGGGGCCTTTCGGCGGAGGGGTGAAGAGGGCAGCGCGATTTCCGGACGGGACGGGGCTCGGAAGGGGCGGGCGTCACAGGGCTCGGCCACGCCCCGGGTACGCCCGGGTGTGCGGGGCCGGCTCGCCTGCCGTCATGAGGGCGGGTCCTCGTCGCGGACGTCCGATGGCGGCCGCGCAGCCGTCATCGGGAGGCCGAGGACACCGGGATCACGTCGTACCGGGAGCGGGGAGCGAAGACGGCGATGCGGTGACACATGGCCCGGCTCCCCTCACTGGAATCACTGGAGTCGTTCGACTCGTACGACGGAGCGCACGCCACGTCGCGCGGCGGCACGGGAGCGAGTGTAGTGACACGGCAGCGGCCCGGCACCGCAATTGTTCGCGGGCCGGGCCGGACGCCTCCTCAGGATGCGGCGGGACTCGGGGAGTCGTGCCCGCCGGCGTGGGAGGAGCCGTGGGAGGCGTCGTGCGTGGGGTCTTGCGCCGGGGTCTGCCCGGGGCCGGGCGGGGCGTCGTGGGAGGAGCCGTGGCCGGGGGCGCTCTGGATGGTCCCGCCGAGGCGGGTGTGGGCCGGGGCCAGCGCCTCGGCGGATGCCCCGGTGACCACCCAGGTGGGCCCCACCAGGTACGTGCCGCCGTAGTTCTGGGCCTCCGTCAGCCAGGCCTGGCGGCCCTGCTCGCTGGTGAAGGTGGCCATCCGGAAGGCCTGCGGCCCCGTCCCGCACGCCCCCTCCCGGAGTTCCTCCGCGTCGACCGTGATCTCGGGCGTGCAGCCGAGGGCGTCGCCGATCTGCTGGAGCGGGGCGGGGCGGGCGCCGGACGAGGGGGGTGCGGACGGACTCGGACTCGGGTCGGATCCCTGCGGACCGGCCGACGCCCGGGCGCTGCAGCCGCCGCACAGCAGCGTCGCGAGCAGCACGGCGGCAGCGGCGGCGGCGATACGGGGTGAAGGGGGCATGCTGGCTGCCTCACAGGGGGTCGGGGGCGGGATCGTCACCGGGCTCTCCGGGATGCGGTGCGCGTCACGCCGTCGGGGGGACCTTCTTGCCCTCGGCGGTGACCGCGAACCAGAGTCCCTGCTTGTTGTGTCCGTTCGCCTGGCCGGGCCCGGTGTCCCCGGTGAACGTGTAGACCGGCCAGCAGTCGATCGTCAACTGCTCGCTGCCGTCGGGCCGCTTGACCGATCCGACCAGCTTGCCAGAAATTCCCTCGGCCTTCGACTTGTCCACGGCGGGGGCGGGCTTCCAGGTGTCCAGGCAGGCGCCGAGGCAGCCGAACTTCATCGGCCACGCACTGTCCTTGTCGAATCGGTAGAGCGTGCGCCATTGGCCGTCCACCAGGATCTTTCCGAGCTTTTCGTTGTCGGCCACGGAAAGTTCCGCTCCCGACTTCATCTCCATGCCCGCCATCCCTCCGTTTCCGTCCGCCTTCTGTTTCTTGTCGACGGCCTTCTTGCCGTCCGGCGCCAGTGCGTGCCAGGTGCCGCCGACGCCCTCGCCCTTCGCCTCGCCCGCCTTGGTGTCCTTCGCGTAGCGGTACACCGGCCAGCCGCCGAGGGTCAGCTGCTTGCTGCCGTCCGCCCGGGCCACCGAGCCGAGGAGGGAGGCGTCTATGCCGGCGGCGGCCGACGCGTCGTCCGCCGGGACCGCCGGCCACGTCACGGCGCAGTCCCCTTCGCAGTTGGACTTGGGCGGCTGGGGCGTGTCCTTGTCGAAGCGGTAGAGGGCCATTCCGGCGCTGTCCGTGACCACGCTGCCGACGCTCGCGATGTCGCGTACGGCCAGCTGCCCCGCCGGGCCGCCCTTGTCGGAGCCCGAGCCGACGTCGGAGCCCGACCCGGAACCGGCGGCGGGGGCCGCGCCGCCCGCCCCGTAGCCGCCCGCTCCGTAGCCCGTGTCGTATGCGCCCCCGAGGGCCTTTCCAGCGCCCGCCGGCTGTACGGAATTCGCGTTGCGCGCGCCATTTTCGCTGCTTCCGCATCCGACTGCCAGCAACAGAACCGCAGTCACCGATCCAACAGTCGCAATACCACGCTTCTTGTTCACGATCACTCCTTCGGGTTGAACCCGGGGGGTTGGTCTACTGCCTTATTCATAAGGCCTGAGAGGTTCACCGAATTCGAATGAACGGGAATTTGTCAGATCACGCTAACGGTTGAACTCCGTTGCCGGCAGCCGCTTACCGCGGGCTCATTCCTGAATGCGCAGCGCGAGCGCGGGGCAGCGCCGTACGGCGCGGAGCGCCTTCGGTCGCAGCCTCCCGGGGACCGACATGACGGCCTCGGCCGGATAGCCGTCCCGGTCCAGCCGCACCACGTCCGGCAGCACGTCCACGCACAGCCCGTGGCCCTTGCACAGCGTCCAGTCCACGACGAGCTTTTCGGGGTTCTCGTCCGCGGGCAGGGGCAGCGCCCCGAGCACACGGCGGCCGCATCCGCTGCCGAGGGCGTGGTCGCGCATCTCCTCGGGGAAGACGGCGAGCGCGGAGGCCATGAAGGCCGAGGTGCCGTCGGGATGACTGCACGCACCGCGGCGCAGCACGCCCCGCATCCGCGCCTCCACCGCCTCCAGGGCGGCCCGGCCTCCCCCGGCCACCAGGGCGTCCACGGCGTCGGCGAGCGAGGGCAGGCCCCGCACGCAGGGGCCGCACTGGCCGGCGGTCTCGTCCGCCATCCAGCGCATCACGCGGGCCACTTCGCCCGCCGGGCAGGTGTCCTCGGGCAGCGGCAGGATCGCGCCCGCCCCGAGCGTCGCCTTGTACGCCGTCAGGGATTCGCGGGAGAGCAGTGCCGTCCGCGCCGCCGCCGGCGTCAGCCATTTGCCGTGGTACCCCCCGACCAGGACGCCCTGGCCGGGGGAGGAGCCGCACAGTTCCAGCACGTATGCCAGGGACGTCCCGAGCGGCGCCTCCACGACCGTCGAACCGCTGATCGTCAGCATGACGGTGCCCGGCTCGCTCTCCAGGCCGACCGAGCGGAATCCCGCCACGCCGAGCCGGGCCGCGACGGCGAGCTGTGCGTACGTCTCGGTGTTGGACAGCAGGGTCGGCAGCCCGCTCAGTCCTCGTTCACTGGTCCGGACCTTCTGCCCGTTCGGGACGGCGGCCCCCCCGTTGAGGCCGTTCACGAGGGAGGTCCCCTCTCCGCTGACGAAGCGCTCGGGAAGCCTGCCGACGCGCACGCGG
This sequence comes from Streptomyces sp. NPDC086989, assembly GCF_044745505.1. Taxonomy (NCBI): domain Bacteria; kingdom Bacillati; phylum Actinomycetota; class Actinomycetes; order Kitasatosporales; family Streptomycetaceae; genus Streptomyces; species Streptomyces sp. NPDC086989. Next base: position 167,854 of record NZ_JBIVAL010000007.1, on the reverse strand, counting down.
CTGCCGGCCGCGCCGCGCTCGGCGACGGCGGCCCGCACGGACTGCTCCACGTCGTCCCTGGTCACGCCGATGGCGACCTCCTCGGCGCCGATCGCGTCGGCCGCCAGCAGGGCGCCGTCGAGCACCAGGTGCGGGGAGTGCAGCAGCACGGCGGCGTCCTTGAGGCAGCTCGGCTCGCCCTCGGTGCCGTTCACCACGACGGCGCTGCGCCCCTCCTTGGTCCGGGCGGAGCGGATCACCGCCTTGAGCTTGCGGGCGAACGGAAAACCCGCTCCCCCGCGGCCCTTCAGGTCGATGCCCTCGGCGAGCTCCACGAGTTCGTCCTGGTTGTACTGCGGCATCGGACCGTGCACCACCAGGTGGTTGGCACGGTCGAGCCTCGGCAGCACGTCGAGTCCGGCCAGCAGCCGGGGCTGGCCGACGCACCCGAGGGCGGGATCGACGATCGAGGTCACTGACGTCCCCGCATCCCGTCGAACGACCCACCGAACCGGTCCGTGCCGGGTCCGGCCCCGATGCCGCTGGGGATGACCACCGTCTCGTACGAGCCGGTGCCGTACGCCTCGGCGCCATACGTCTCGGCGCCGTACGACGGCGCGTAGGACGGCGCGTACGTCGGCCCGCCGTACGGCGGGAGGACCTCGGTCGTGGGCTCCAGGGCCTGCCGGGGCGACGGTACGAAGCCGGTCGCCGCGGGGGCGGCGACCGGGCCGGGCTGCTGTCCGGCGGAGCGGCGGCCCGTCTGGCGCGCCAGACGCGTCGTCAGCCGTTCGGCGGCCCACTCGGCGGGCTGCCGCAGGAACCGCTGCTGCGCGTTCCTGGGTCCGGGCTTCGTCTGGGGGGCGGACGCCTGAGCGGCGGCCACCGGGCGGGCGGGCGCCGCCAGGAGCCTGGCCCGGAGGCGGATGGCCAGCAGGCCGGCGACCCCGATCAGGCAGAGCGCGTACGACACCGTCACCCAGTCGTTGGCGGCCCGGCCGGACTTCAGTCCGTGCACCAGGGAGGCACCCCACGCGGGATAGGCGCCCACGTGCAGGGCGCGCCACCACAGGGAGCGCCCCTTGGTGGCGAAGGCGCTGCGGACCGCACCGGAGACCGCCACGGAGACGAAGAGGTATCCGGCGATCGTGCCCAGGCCTATGAGGACCGGCTTGTCCCGGTCGGTGAACGGCAGGAGCGCGGCGGAGGCACTGGTGTGCGCCTCCGTGACCTTGATCCATATGTGCAGGGCGAGGAAGCCCAGTCCCGCGACGGCCAGGCCGCGGTGCGCGCCCTGGGCGACGAGCCGGTACCCGGAGGTCAGCACCTTACGGTCCGTGGCCGCGAGGCCCCACAGGACGGCGGAGGTGAGGCAGACGAGCGAGAGGACGCCCGCCCCGAAGTCGAGGAACTCCGCAAAGTGGCTGAAGGCGCCCACCCAGGCCGCCACGGCCAGGAAGAGCAGGGCCGTGAGGGCGGCCACGACGAGCGTGGCGGGACGTACGCCTCCCGCGGGGGCCAGCAGGGGCGGCCTGCGGACCGCCCGCCGGCCTGCGGCCGCGGCAGCGGCGACGCCGGCATGGCGTCTGGTGCGGTTGGCCCGGTGTGAGCGGGGCGTACGGGCTTGGTACAGGGGCATTTAGTTCTCCCATACGCCCAGGCCCGAGGCACTCCACCGCGCACTCGGCGCCCGGGGTAGTCGACGGAACTGCTCCGCGGGGGGCGGGAGATGAGGTCTCTGATCTCACCCGACCGGGAGCGGGGGCCGGAGTGCAGAAGCATCGTGGAGGTTCGCAAGGCCTCCACAGTATTTATCTAATCGTGACAAGTTCTGGTGCGCGTGGCATCGTCACACCGGAGGTCCGCGGAAGATTCCCTTCCAACCGGTGCGGTGGCACCCCCGAGACGCTTTGTCCGCCACCACACCTCCCCGACGGCAAAGTTGAGGCAAAGTCGCGGGACTGCAAGTGGATGGCACTCTCCTGGAGGGTGTACGAGGTGCTCGACTCCCCCGTCCGCACAGGCGCAGAGGGGGGAGGAGCGCGGCCTCGACAGGCTTGTCACCCTCCCACGTGGCAGGCCGTACCCCGGCATGAACGAGGTAACAATGTGCGAACTTCTGAACCGCATCTGGGCCCGTCCCCGAGGCGAATGGACCCGGGTCCTGCGAAGGGAACTGCCCGCGCTGAGCGCGGGAATGGTGGAGGAGCTGAGGGAGGAGCTCCCCGGGTTCTCCGCCCTGGTCGACGACCTTGACGAGGAGGTGGTCAGACAGCGGCTCGAAGTGGCCCTGCTGACCGCCCTCGGGTACCGCGAGCCCGCGCCGCAGAAGCAGGCCAAGGCCGCGGACCCGCATCCCGGACCCGACCCCGCCCCCCTCAGGGACGAGCAGGACCACCCGGAAGAGGAAGGGGAGGAGGACGAGGACGACTACGCGGCCGAGGAGGAGGACCACGCCTACGCGGCCGAGACGGAAGAAGAGGAGGAAGAGCACCGGGGCCCGCCCCGGCTCCGGGACCCCCGCCGCAGGCAGTTGGCCGCCCTGACGGTGGTCCCCCGGGAGGGACTCGGGACACGCTCCGAGAGGGCCCGGCGCGAGCTGTTCTCCGCTCTTACGAGTGACATGCCCATGGCTGAAATCGCCCTCTCCGAACTCGCCGCGGCGGCCGGCTGGCCCCTCCCGGCCGAGATACGCGCCATCGCCCTGGCCACGCCGGGCGAGACCCAGCAGCTGGCGGCCGTCCTGGACGACGGACTCGCCGGCATGGTCGGAGGCCAGCCCTGCCTGCTGGTCCCGAACCCCGACCCGGAGACCCGCACCTCCCTCGAAGCCCTGCTCCGCGGACGGTTCGCCGCCGTGGGCCACCCCGTCGCCCCCCGCGACACCGCCTCCTCACTGCGATGGGCCCTGCGGCTGCTGTCCCTGACCCCCAACCGCCCCGGCCTGGAAGCCCGGGCCCTCTTCGTCGACGACCACCTGTCGACCCTCATGCTGCTCCAGGACGAGCCCCTGGCTCACGCACTGGCCGCACGCTGGCTGCGACCCCTGGCCAACCTGACACCGCGCCAGAGCGAAAGGCTCGAAGTGACCCTTCTGGCCTGGCTCGAAGGCGGGGGCGCACCCGAGGCCGCAAAGGCGCTGAGTGTGCACCCCCAGACCGTGCGCTACCGCATGCGGCAGCTGGAGAAGCTCTTCGGCCCCGGCCTGCGGGACCCCCGTACCCGCTTCGAACTCGAAATGGCCCTGCGCAGCCGCCGCCTGATGGCCCAGGTGCGCCGCCAGAACGCGCGGGTGACCCGCAAGGTGCGCGCCGCCGCCAATGACTTCCGGCCGCTCGGCGTGGGCCGCATGGCCCGCGTGAACGGCCTGTAACCCCCGGCCCCGCAGGCCCCCCGGCCCCCCTACCCCTCCCCCTCCCCCATACATACGGAAGCGGCCCCGGTCCCCTCCCCGCCCAGACGGAGCGGGGGGATGGACCGGGGCCGCCGCGTGCTACCGGCCGACGGGGACCGCGGACGCTCCGGCCCGCAACGCGGCGTTGAGGTCCAGCAGTTCGGCGTACGCACGGGAACAGGAGCGGCACCCCGCCAGATGCCGGGCGAGACCGCGGCCGCGGGGAGCCCCGCGACGCCGGACCGCCGCCCCGAGCACACTGCCGTAGTGGCGGCACCGGTCGTCGGCGGCCGTGTCCAGGTGGGCGCGCAGGTACGCCTCGCGCAGTCCCTCGCGGGCCCGGAAGGCCAGCGAGGTCACGGCGCTCGGGGTGATTCCGAGCAGCAGCGGGACGGAGTGGGGGCAGTCGTCCTCGACCAGGGTGTGCCAGAGGACGGCCTTCCAGCGTTCGGGCAGGCCCTGGAACGAGCTGGCGATCAGCCGGCGGTCCTCGCCCGCCAGCAGCCGGCGCTGCGGATCGTCCCCGTCGGGACCGGGCCGGCACCAGGCTTCGACATCGGGCGTCAGAACGGTCCGGCGGGCGCCGGCCCGCCACTCGACCGCCGTGTGGCGGACCACCGCCAGGAGGTACGGGCGCCACTCGTCCCGGGGCCCGGCGCCGGAGCGGACGGCCTGGAGGGTGCGGATGAACGCCTCCGAGACGAGGTCCTCGGCGTCGTGCGGGCCCCGGCAACAACGGCGCGCACATGCAAAAGCGGCGGCACGGTGCCGCCGGTAGAGGTACTCGCAGACGGCCGGATCGCCGCCGCCCGCCGCGTAGGCCGCCCTGAGCCGCCGGATCAGGTTCCCGTCCGAAGGATCGGGACCGGGGTCGGGCCCCGGGTCGGGACCGGGATCCGGTCCGGGATCCGGTCCGGGATCCGGTCCGGGATCCGGTCCGGGATCCGGTCCGGGATCCGGTCCGGGATCCGGTCCGGGTTCGGGATCCGCGTCGGGATCCGCGTCGGGATCCGGCCCGCCTCGCGGGCCGGGTGTGGTGTGACGAGAGCCGGACATGGCACTCCTCGTGTGGGTCTCAGGGCCCCGCGGGCCCCTTGGGACTGGTGGTACATGCAGAACGCGGTGCCGGTCCGAAGTCGGCTTCGGACCGGCACCGCTCTCGGGGCGACGCTGGGAGGTGGGAGGGGGAGCGTCGGCCCGAGGGTCTCAGCGGCAGGCGCGCCCGTCGTTGATGCAGCGCACCGCGCCGGCCATCAGGCCGTTCGACATGACGTTGATGAAGTCTCCGTGGTCGGTCACCGGCTTGTGCAGCTGCTCGGGGAAGCTGTCCACGGCGAACCGGGAACCCGGCGGCACGCTGTAGACGATCCGCTGCACGAGCTGCGGGATGGCCTTGAAGCCCTTCTTGCAGTTGCCGTTGGCGTCGGCGAAGGCGACGTGGGTGCGGTGGTTGGCGCTGTCGATGTTCTTGCCGTCCCAGCAGCTCTGGAAGTTGAACGTCCGTACGACGTCGCTGCCCTTGGGGCACACCGGGTACTTGTCCTTCAGCTGGCGGTTCTCGAAGCCGGTGCAGCTCCAGGACGCGTTCGCGTTCGCGTTGCCGTTGGTCAGGGCCTTGGCGTCGCCGGTGATGATCCGCATGAAGCGGGGCATCGCGGTGACCTTGCTGACGGGGCTGCCCTTGAACTCGATGGTCACCTGCTTCGGCTTCAGGATCGTGCCGACGTTCGCGTCCTGGCCGCCGCCGGGAGCCTTGGCGTCCTTCTCCGCCTTGCCGTCGCGCAGTCGCAGCACCGGCCAGTAGTACGCCGACTGGTCGCCGTTGGTGCAGGTGGTCCCGGACTGGGCGAGGCTGTTGTTGGTGGAGAAGGCGTCGGTGGTCTTGTTGCCGACGTAGTCGTGCATGTGGTGGGCGCCGTTGCTCACACCGGGCGCGACGATGACGTTGTCCGGATTGAAGTGGTTGTTCTCGTTGCGCCCGCACTGGACGGCGAAGGATCCGGTGGAGGCGCCGCCGCGGGCCGCGGGCTTGCGCACGTTGGGCTTCACGTTGCCGATGGCGACGAAGTCGCTGCGCGCCGGGCCGCCCTTGGCCGCCTGCTGCTGGTTCTGCTGCGCGGCGGCGCCCTGGGCACCCTGGGCGGCGTTCGCGGGGGCCGGCTCGTCCGCCGGGTTGGCGGCGGCCGCCTCCTTCATCACGCAGGTGCTGAGCTTGTCGAGCCCGGCGGGCTTCTGGCCCGCCTTGCCGAGGGTGTCGGTGATGCCGGTGATGGTCTGGTCGCGCTGCTGCTTCAGCCCGCCGAGCAGGGCCTTGTCCTTGGCCTTGCCCGAGGACAGCTGCTGGTAGGCGTCGGCGACCTGGGTGTCCAGCTGGGCGAGCTTCGCGTCCACCTGGACGCGGGCCTGGTCGGGGACGTTGCTGAGCTTGTCGCCCACGTCCGGACAGTCGATGGTGGCGGTCACGGGTGCCGAACGGCCGTCCTGCCCGGCGAACGCGCCCTGTTCGACGATCACGACGCCACCGCCGCCCAGAGCCAGGACGGACATCAGGGCGAGGACCTTGTGCTTCGGCCGCAGTCGGCGTTTGTGGCCCTTTTGGCTCATACGATCACTTCACTTCGTCGGTCGGGAAACGGGGGAAGAGGCGGCCGGGGCAGGCGCGGAGGGGGTACCCGACGGGGTGTCCGCGAGGCCGTCGAAGTCGACGAGCCCGCTGGCCTCGAGGACCGTGATGTGGTCCAGGACGGTGTTGTTGGCGTCCGTGGCGAGCTGGCGGACCATGGAGTTGCGCGTCTGGGCGCGGATCTGGGCCACCAGCGCGAACACCTTGCCGTGCGCCCTGCGCAGCAGCTGGACGAACAGCCTTTCGTACTGGGGGCCTTGGGCCCGGTCCATCTGGTCGAGCCACTCCTGCTGCTGAGCGCTGGGCTGGCTCGGGATCTCCATGCCGAGGGCCTGGGCCACCTCCGTGACCCTGCGGTCCAGTTCGGTGTGGCCGTCGACGAGGTGCTCCCCGGCCGTGCGGATCGCGGGTCGGGTGCTGCGCTGCTGGGCCTGCCGTCCTGCGGGCAGCTCCCACAGGCCGGCCAGGCGCACCTTGCGGACGAAGTCCCGGTCCTGGGGGGTGAGCGGCCCGAAGGCCGTGCTCTGGATTCCGGCGCCGTCGTCCTCGGGCGCCGCCGGAGCGGTGGCGGCCGCGGCGCTCCTCCCGCCGAACTTCTGCACGGGAATGAGCAACGCGATCAGGGTGAAGGCGAGAGCGCCGATGACGACGCCCGTCGCCATCACGTGTCGCGATGCCACCGACATGCTGCCGACGGCCGACCGACGGATTCCCAGCACTGTTCCTCCTTGCTGCGTGGACCGGGAGGGGCTGCGCCGGCACGGGCTCCGGTCGTTGCTCCGGCAGTTGCCCGTGTCCAGTGCACCCGCGCTCCCCGGGTGCCACGGGACGCTAGTGCCAGTTGTGGTGCCCGTTCGGAAGGACCATCACGAATGGACAAACATCCGGGCAACGCCTCGAAAGGCTGGTACCGTGCGCGGGCGCTACCGGCGCGGTGTCTCGGGCACGGGCCGGGTCCTGGCTATGAGCAGGGCCACGTCGTCACGGTCGTCGGGCTGGCGCAGTTCGCCCAGCAGCAGGTCGCAGGTCTCCTCGAGCGGCCGCTCCGGGTCGCCCAGCAGTGCGGTGAGCACCTGCAGGCGGACGTCGATGTCCTCGTCGCGGGTTTCGACGAGCCCGTCGGTGTACAGGACGAGCTGGTCGCCGACGTCCAGGTCCAGGGCGGTGGCCTCGAAGGGCACTCCGCCGACCCCCAGCGGCGCGCCGGTCGGCAGGTCCAGGAGCTCGGGCGGCCGGCCCGGGCGCGTCCGTACGGGGGGCAGGTGGCCGGCGGTCGCGATGCGGCACTGGTTGCGGTGCGGGTCGTAGACGGCGATCACGCAGGTGGCCATGGTGTGCCCGAGCCCGGTGGTGGTGTGGTCCAGCCGGGTCAGGACGGCCGCCGGGTCGAGGTCGAGTTCCGCCAGGGTCCGGGCGGCGGTGCGCAGTTGACCCATGGTGGCGGCGGCGTTGATGCCGCTGCCCATGACGTCCCCGACGACGAGGGCGGTCTTGTCGTTCGGCAGCGGGATGACGTCGAACCAGTCTCCCCCGACCTCGCCGGCCGCCGCGGCGGGCTGGTACCGGTAGGCGATCTCCAGGCCGGGGGTGGGGGTGGGCTGGTGGGGCAGCAGGTGGCGCTGGAGGGTGAGGGCGGCGTGGCGCTGCTTCTGGTACCAGCGGGCGTTGTCGATGCAGACGGCGGCGCGGGCCGCCAGTTCACTGGCGAGCAGGATGTCGTCCTGGTCGAACGGCAGCGGGTTGTCGGTGCGTTGGAGACCCATGGCACCGATGACCTCGCCTCGGGCGATCAGCGGCACCGCGAGGTAGGAGTGGAGTCCGGCCTCGGCGAGAAGGGTGGCGGCGGTGGCGTCGCGGGCGACGCTGCCCATCTCCTCCGCGGTCACGTGCGCCACGAGCACGGGACGGGCGGACTGCACGCACTGGGTGACGACCCGGGTCGCGTCGTAGCGGGCGATCGAGCCGACCGGGTCGGCCGCGAGGGTGGCGGGCGTGGGGCGCGCCGCCTTGACGGCGAGGGCGCGGAAGCGCACGGTCTCGTCCGTCGGGCCCCCGGGCGGGTGGTCACCCGTGAGGATGGCGTCGAGGACGTCGATGGTGGCCAGGTCGGCGAGCTGCGGGACGGCGATGTCGCCGAGTTCGCGCGCCGTGACCCAGAGGTCGAGGGTGGTGCCGATGCGTACGGAGGCGTCGGCGATCAGGGCGAGCCGCTGCCGGGCCAGGGCGACGGCCATCGAGGTCTTGTGCTGTTCGGTGACGTCGACGACGGAGGCGGCGATCCCCAGGGGCTGCCCGGCCGGGTCGTCGAGCCGGTAGAGGGAGACCGAATAGGCGTGGTCCCTTTCTGGGTCGGCGGGCGTACGGCCGGTGGTGAACCGGTTCAGCTGGGGGCGGCCGGTGGACATGACCTCGCGCATGGCGGTCTCGATGGACGCGGCGTCCAAACGGGGCAGCACCTCGTGGACGCGGCGGCCGACGTGCCGGGCGGCGGAGATCCCGTTGATCCGTTCCAGGGCAGGGTTGACCAGGACGTAGCGGAGCTCGGGGTCCAGGACGGCCAGGCCGATCGGGGACTGCGCGACCAGACGCATCGACAGCGCCAGGTCGCGTTCCACGCGCCGCAGGGTGGCCTGGTCGGAGGCGATGCCGAGTGCGTAGAGCCGTCCCTGGCTGTCCTCCAGCCGCATGTTGCGGAACTCCGCCGACCGGGTGCTGCCGTCCTTGTGCCGTACGGGGAACGTCCCGGCCCACGAGCCGCCGCCCGACATCACCCTCTCGAACAGGGCGAGCACCGTGTCCAGGTTCCGTTCGTCGACGAGCAGCTTCGCCGCGAACCGGCCGAGCGCCTCGCCTGCGGTGTACCCGAACAGTTCCTCGGCCTGCGGGCTCCAGAGCGCGATCCGCCCCTCCGCGTCGAGGACGACCGCCGCGACACCGAGCACGTCGAGCAGCCCGGGGCCGGTGGCGGGGTCGACGGAGGGGCCGGGGCGCGCCGGCTCGGCACCGGCCGGAGAGGCGTCCGCCGTATTCATGCCGGGCGCTCCTTCCCGTCCACTGCCGCAAGGGCGGTACATCGGCCCGCTCGGTCTCCACGCCCCGGTCCGCCCGGGGCGTCTCCCATCCTCCCTCCACTCCCCCGGACCGGCAGCGCAGCCGCCCGCCGATACGGCCGTACGACGGACCGGGGGGCGCTCGCGCCGCCGTTTCCGGGAGCGCAGGAACAAGGAGCGCGGTGTATTCAGGAGTCATGGACCACCGGCCGCCGCATCCGAGCCATCGCCACGTCGGCGAGCCGCGCCTGCCGCTGCCGGCGGTTCCCTTCGCGCTGATCGCGGTCGTCACGGTGGTCGACGTCCTGGCGCCGCCCGATGTCCACCTGGGTCCGTTCCTGGTCGCGGCCCCGGCGATCACCGCCTCCTTCGCCGGGCCCCGGATGACGGGGTTCGTGGGCGCGGTGGCCGTGCTGGCCCAGGTGGCGGTGGCCGTGACACGGACCACCGCCACCGATCTGAACCACACCTTCCAGATCATCGCCCTGGTGCTGATCTCGGCCTTCGTCACCTTCTTCGCACACCTGCGCGAGGTCCACGAGAAACAGCTGGTCCAGCTGCGCTCCGTCGCCGAGGCCGCGCAGGAGGTGGTCCTGCGGCCGCTGCGCGACCGGATGGGACCGCTGCGCCTGGCCTCCGTCTACCTGGCCGCGGAGGCCGAGGCCCAGATCGGCGGGGACCTGTACGCCGCCACCCGCACCCGGCACGGCACCCGGCTGATCATCGGCGACGTCCGCGGCAAGGGCCTGGAGGCGGTCGGGGACGCCGCCCTGGTGCTCGGCGCGTTCCGGGCCGCCGCCCACCAGGAGGCGGACCTGCCGACGCTGGTCGCCCACCTGGAGGCCGCCGTGGCGGCCGACCCGGACGGCACGGGCGAGGCGTCCGGCGAACCCGGCGAGGCGTTCACGACGGCCGCGGTGGTCGACATCCCCGACCAGGAGATGACCGTACGGCTCATCAGCTGCGGCCATCCGCCGCCCCTGCTGCTGCGCGGCGGCCGGGTGGTCCCCCTCGAGGTGGACCACCCGGCGCCACCCCTTGGCCTGACGCAGTTCGTGGACACCGGCTTCGCCCCGCAGTCCTTCTCCTTCGAGCCGGGCGACGTGATCCTGCTGTACACGGACGGGGTCATCGAGGCCCGGGACGCCGAGGGCGCCTTCTACCCCCTGCCGGAGCGCGCCGCCGACTGGCCGGATGACGGCCCGGACGCCCTGCTGCGGCACCTGCGCGCGGACCTGCTGGCCCATTCCCCGGGCGGCAGTCTCGGCGACGACGCGGCGATGGTCGCCATCGAACGCGTCACCGGTCGCCCCTGACCCGCGGGGCCCGCGGGACCCGCGCCCCGCGCCCTCGGCGCGCTTGCGCCGGCAATGCCGCCTGCGTGTCGGCCAGTTGTCCGGATCTGAGCTCGTTCGTGAGGAGCATACGGTCCGGCCCTCCGGGATGATTCGCCCGGGGCCCTCGTACAACAGGGTGGTGAGGCCATTGCATTCACGGAAGGAAATGGCTCTTCGTGAACATGAAACGCCTCGCACCGATGCTCGCCGTCGCCGGGCTGATCGCCGGCACCGTCCCCCTTCTCTCCGCGACCGGGGCCTCCGCCGCCCCGGCCGCCGAGTACACCCCGCAGAAGCCCGCGTGGCAGCGGTGCAGTGCGGACCGGCCCGCCGCCTACGAATGCGCCACGATCAAGGTCCCGCTCGACTACCGGCGCCCCCGGGGACGCACGATCGACCTCGCGATATCGCGGATGAAGAGCGGGAACCCGGCCCGGCGGCACGGCGCCATGCTGCTCAACCCGGGCGGTCCGGGCGGTTCGGGGCTCGATCTCCCGCTGATGATGGATGAGGTGATGCCCAAGGACGTACGCGACCAGTACGACCTCATCGGCTTCGACCCGCGCGGCGTGGGCGCCTCCACCCCGATCACCTGCGGTCTGACGGACACCGAGCAGAACATCAACCGGCCGTACAGGGAGGAGACGTTCCCGGCGGACGTGGCCTGGGCGCGCACCGTCGCGGACAAGTGCCGGGAGAAGGCGGGCCCGGTACTGCCGTTCGTCACCACCCGCAACACCGCACGCGACATGGACGCGATCCGTGCCGCGCTGGGCGAGAAGAAGATCTCGTACGTCGGCTACTCGTACGGCACCTATCTCGGCGCGGTGTACACCCAGATGTTCCCCGAGCGCAGCGACCGCATCGTGCTGGACAGCGGCGTGGACCCGCAGCGCATCTGGCGGGGCATGATCCAGGTGTGGGCCACGGAGGCGGAGCCCGCGTTCAGGCGGTGGACGCAGTGGACGGCCGAGCGCTCGGCCGAGTACGGGCTCGGCGCCACCCCCGACGCCGTCTCCAGGACCTTCTGGGACCTCGTGGCCCGGGCCGACCGGGAGCCGATCGAGTTCGAGGGCACGAAGCTCACCGGCGATGACATCCGCACCGCGCGGGCGGTGTTCTTCTCCCCCTCGCAGGCGGCGCCCCTCGTCAAGGCGCTCAAGGACGCGGCCGACGGGAAGCCCGTCAAGCTGACCCCGCCCCAGCTACAGCTGCTCAAACCGGCCGCCGCCGAACCGGCGTCGGACAACGGCACCGCCGTGTTCCTGGCCGTGGTGTGCGGGGACACCGAATGGCCGCGCTACCCCGAGCAGTACGCGCGGGAGGCCGCCAGGGACAAGATCGCGTACCCGCTGTACGGGGACTTCGCCTCGAACATCAAGCCGTGCGCCTACTGGCAGCGGCCGGTCGAGCCCCCGACGGCGATGAAGACGAGGACCGACGTCCTGACCGTGCAGAACGAGTGGGACTCCCAGACCCCGCTGGTCAGCGGCCAGGGCCTGCACAAGGCACTGCGGGGTTCGCGGATGGTCCTCGCGCAGGGCGGCGAGGGCCACGGCGTGTACCTGGCCGACCCGAACTCCTGCGCCAACGCGCCGGTCAGCTCCTACCTGACGACGGGCAGGCTGCCTGCCGCCGACGTGACGTGCACGACGGCGCCGGGCGCCGCCGAGCACCGGGCCGAGATCGCCCCGCAGTCGCCGCAGCGCTTCCCGGGCCTCACCGACGGGAGGTTCTGACCCCGCACCGGCTCCGGCCGCCGCTCAGGACGCCTCGACGGCGGCCTTGATGCGGCGGCCGAAGTCCGGCGCGTCCTTGCGGGCCGCGCTCACCGCGAAGCCCACGAGCAGTTTCCCGAGCCCGTGTCCTTCCAGCGTGTTGAAGATGCGGACCCGGGTGCGGTCGCCGGGGAGGGCCTCGAAGTCGTACCCGCCCTCCGCGGTGACGAGGTTCTTGCTCTGCTCCGTCCAGCGGATCAGCCGCGGCGGTTCGAAGGCGGTGATGCGGAACTCGCGGCCGGTCTTCATCCCGGCGTCCTTCACCGTGCTGCGGAAGACCGTGCCCACACCGGTCGGGCCGTCGGGCGTCCGGGTGATCTCCTGGACCCGGGGGCTGAACTGCGGGTCGTTGCGCCCGTCGGCCAGATAGGCGAAGACCTCCCCTAGGCCCTGTCGTCAAACTCCCGTCGTCGCCCGGAGGGCGGCCTCGCGGCGTCTGGTGCGTGCTCTCGGCGCGCCGGGCGGAAGACCGCGTACTGGACGTACTTGGCTTTCGCCCGGTGCGGCGAGAGCGCGTGCCAGGCGTCGCGGGGCAGACGGCAGTTTGACGACAGGGCCTAGGGGCCGGTCGATCTCCACGGTCGCCTCGAACTGTCCGGACATGGCTGCCACTCCTCCGTACGCCGTCCCCCGAGCCATGATCGCAGGCCGGCCCCGGGTGCGCGCGCGGACGGCGGGGCCGCACCGTGCGCACCGGCCGCGCGGGCCGGCGTCACGGGCTCCTGGGGTGCCGGGCGCCGGCCGGACCACGGGCCGGGGAGCCGGCCACGGCGGCGCGGGGCGGGGTGGCGGCGATCCGGCTTCCGCGCAGCGGGGTCAGCAGCCCCGCCCCGACGATGAGCAGGCAGAACACCCCGGCGGCCACACTGACCGCGGGGACCCCGTGACGGTCGGCCAGGACGGTGAGGGCGGCCGCGCCCACCGGTCCCGAGGCGTTGTGCACGGTCCAGAAGGCGGAGGTGACCCGGCCGAGCAGGCGATCGGGGGTCACCTCCTGGCGCAGGGTCATCGAGCAGACCCCGCCCAGGGTCATCCCGAACATGCACACGGCGGCCAGTACGCCGATCACCGGCAGGCTGCGGCTGACGCCGGTGCCCGCCACGGCCACGCCGATCAGGACGACCGAGCCCAGCCAGCAGGACCCGAACCCGAAGGACCGGCGCAGCGGCCCGGCGGCGAAGGCCGCGCCGACGACGCCCAGGCCGCTCGCGGCGATGACGTAGCCGACGGTGGCCGCGTCCTGGCCGAGTTCGTGCCGGATCCGGTACACCAGGAGGTCGGTTGCGCCCATGGTGACGAAGGTCAGGAGCGTGAGCAGGACGGTCAGCGGGCGCAGCAGGGGGTGGGTCCACAGGAACCGGAAGCCCACCACGAACACCTCCCGCAGCCCGGCGGCCCCGGAGCGCCCGGGCCCGGCGGCACGCGGCCCCCCGGCGGACGGCCCCCCGGCGGACGGCCCCGCGGCGGACGGCTCCGCGGCGGACGGCTCCGGGTCGCCGTGCCGCCCGAAGGTCACCCAGCGCAGGCTGAGGGCCGAGACCAGGAAGGTCGCGCCGTCCACACCGAGGGCCCAGTCCGCGCCCACCCCGGCGGCGATGAACCCGGCCGCCGCGGGCCCGCACAGGGTCCCGACGGCGAAGGTGCCCATCAGCCGCCCGTTGGCGGCGGTCAGGTCCTCGGCGGGCACCAGCCCGGGCACCGCCGTCACGTACGCCACGTCGAACAGCGTCTTCAGCGCGGTGGCCACCGCCGTCAGTACGTACAGCACCCAGATGCGCGGCCCGGCCAGCCAGATGAGGGGCACCGCGCCCAGCAGCAGCGCCCGTACGAGATCGCAGGCGATCATCAGCCGGCGCCGGTCCGTCCGGTCCACCACGTGTCCGGCGAACATCCCGGTCGCGATGCCGGTGACACCGGTGACGACCGTGATCAGCCCCATCTGGACGACGGACCCGGTGGCTTCGAAGACCAGCAGGGGCATCGCGAGCAAGGTGATCGATCCGCCGAGGACGGACAGCGTCTGGCCCAGCCAGAAGACGTTGAAGTCCCGGTTGCGCCAGAGCGAGGGGCGGGGGGCCGCCACCCCGCTCAGCCCAGCAGGGCGTAGACGGTCGAGGCCGTGGCGGCCGGCTCCGTCGCGCCCTCGGGGGTCATGGTGACGTCGGCGAAGGCCATCCGCTTGCCGAGCTTGGTCACCCGGACCCCGATCAGCACGTCCGCGCCGAGCACCGGCCGTTGGAAGCTGGTCGACTGCTGGACGGTGGTCATCGGGCCGTACGCCCCGCGCGCGGCGGAGACCGCGATGACGGTGGCGGTGTCCGCGGCGGCCATCAGGGCCTGCCCGCAGAGGCCGCCGCCGTCCCTGGCCAGCGCCTCGGACCAGGGCAGCCGCAGTACGGCGTGCCGCTCGCCGGTCTCCTGGACGGTCAGCCCGAGGGCGAGCACCCAGGGGGCGAAGTTGTCGGCGAGGATCTTGTCTGCGTCTGCGGGTGTCAGGGTCACCCGGAGATTGTGGCGGCCCGCCCCGGGCCGCACAACACCATTGATCCGTCAGGGCAGTACGCGCTCCGGGCGGGACGGCGGGCCGGCGACGACCCGCCGGACCGGCCGGTCCCGTCGGTGCGCGCTGCGGGTCAGAGCGTCGCCGCCAGCTCCGTGCCCTGGCGGATCGCCCGCTTGGCGTCCAGCTCGGCGGCCACGTCCGCGCCGCCGATCAGGTGCGGCCGGGCGCCGGCCGCGAGCAGGGCCTCGTACAGGTCGCGGCGCGGCTCCTGGCCGGTGCAGAGCACCACCGTGTCGGCGGGGACGAGCCGCTGCTCGCCGCCGACGGTGATGTGCAGGCCCTCGTCGTCGATCCGGTCGTACGTGGCACCCGCGACGGAGACGACACCGCGGTGCTTGAGCTCCGCGCGGTGGATCCAGCCGGTGGTGGTGCCGAGGCCGGCGCCGACCTTGGTGGTCTTGCGCTGGAGGAGGTGGACCCGGCGCGGCGGCGCGGGCCGCTCGGGGGCGGTGAGCCCGCCGGGGCCGGCGTACGCGGTGTCGACACCCCAGTGGCGGAAGTACGTCTCGGGGTCCTGGGAGGCCCCCTCGCCGCTGTCGGTGAGGAACTCGGCGACGTCGAAGCCGATGCCGCCGGCGCCGACGACGGCGACGCGCTCGCCGACGGGGGCGCCGTCGCGCAGGACGTCGAGGTAGCTGACGACGTTGGCGTGGTCGACGCCCTCGATGTCGGGGGTCCGGGGGGTGACGCCGGTGGCGACGACGACCTCGTCGTAGCCCTGGAGGGTCTCGACGTCGGCGCGGGTGTTCAGGCGGACGTCGACGGCGCGGGCCTCGAGCTGGGTGCCGAAGTAGCGGATGGTCTCCTCGAACTCCTCCTTGCCCGGGATGCGGCGGGCGATGTCGAGCTGTCCGCCGATGTGGCCCGAGGCCTCGAAGAGGGTGACGGTGTGGCCGCGTTCGGCGGCGGAGACGGCGCAGGCGAGTCCGGCCGGGCCGGCCCCGACGACGGCGACGCGCTTCTTCAGCTGCGTGGGCGAGAGCACGAGTTCGGTCTCGTGGCAGGCGCGCGGGTTGACCAGGCAGCTGGTGATCTTGCCGCTGAAGGTGTGGTCGAGGCAGGCCTGGTTGCAGCCGATGCAGGTGTTGATGGTCTCCGAGCGGCCGGCGGCGGCCTTGGCGACGAAGTCGGCGTCGGCGAGGAAGGGGCGGGCCAGCGAGACCAGGTCGGCGCGGCCGTCGGCGAGCAGCTCCTCGGCGATCTCCGGGGTGTTGATGCGGTTGCTGGTGACGAGGGGGACCGAGACCGCGCCCATCAGCCGCTTGGTGACCCAGGTGTAGGCGCCGCGCGGGACGGACGTGGCGATGGTGGGGATGCGGGCCTCGTGCCAGCCGATGCCGGTGTTGATGATGGTGGCGCCGGCCGCCTCGATCTCCTTGGCGAGGTGGACGACCTCGTCGAGGGTGGAGCCGCCGGGGATCAGGTCGAGCATCGAGAGGCGGTAGATGAGGATGAAGTCCTCGCCTACGGCGGCGCGGGTGCGGCGGACGATCTCCAGCGGGAAGCGCACGCGGTTCTCGTACGCGCCGCCCCAGCGGTCGGTGCGCTTGTTGGTGGCGGCGGCGATGAACTCGTTGACGAGGTAGCCCTCGGAGCCCATGATCTCGACGCCGTCGTACCCGGCGAGCTTGGCGAGGCGGGCGGCGCGGACGAAGTCCTCGACGGTGCGCTCGACCTCGATGTCCGTCAGCTCGTTCGGAACGAAGGGGCTGATGGGGGCCTGGATCGCGCTGGGCGCGACCAGGTCCTTGTGGTAGGCGTAACGGCCGAAGTGGAGGATCTGCATCGCGATCTTCCCGCCCTCGGCGTGCACGGCCTCGGTGATCACCCGGTGCTCGGCGGCCTCTTCCTCGGTGGTGAGGCGGGAGCCGCCCTCGAAGGGCCGGCCGGCGTCGTTGGGGGCGATGCCGCCGGTGACGATCAGGCCGGCGCCACCGCGGGCGCGCTCGGCGTAGAAGGCGGCGAGGCGCTCGAAACCGCCCGCGTGCTCCTCCAGGCCGGTGTGCATCGAGCCCATGATCACGCGGTTCGGCAGGGTGGTGAAGCCGAGGTCCAGGGGGCTCAGCAGGTGCGGGTACCGGCTCTGGGAACTCTGCGGACTCATCGGGGTGTGCCTCCTCGCGCGGGGGTGATGGACCTGTTCTAGCGAGCGGGGGGAGGTTTTGCAACTAGGTGCATAACCGGGCCGGGGGCACTCCGGCCGGGAATCCCGGGGCCCGGGCCTCCCGGCGGCCTCCCCCTGTGGCGCAGTTCACGGGCGGCCCGGGCCCCGAGGCCACCTGGTCGCGTCTGCCGGATGACCACTCGGCACATGGTGGCGGTGAAGTGCGGGGTCTCCGGCCCCCCGGACGGCGACCCGCTGGCCCTCCTGCCCGCGGTGGCCGAACGCGGGAGACCGGGCGCCCGGGGCGCCGGCCCCGCTGCGGACCGTCGTGGCCGCCGGGCACCGCAACCACCGCCGCCGCCCGGAGGCCGGGGCGGCGGCGGTGGCGGCGCAGCCACCGCCCGCGGCGGGCCGGGGGTCAGGCCCGGTGCAGGCGGACCGTTGCGATCTGGAACGGGCGCAGGGTCAGGGGGAGCGTGCCGGCCGGGGACGGGGCGCCGACCGCCGTCGGGGACAGGGGGCGTTCCAGGAGGTCGGTCTCGGACGCCGCCGAGAAGGGGAAGCCGGCGGTGAGGGTGGCCGTGGCGCGGCCGCCGCGGGACTCGTAGAGGCGGACGATCACGTCGCCGCTGCGGTCCTCGGCGAGCTTGACCGCTTCGACGACGACCGCGTCCTCGTCCACCGCGACCAGCGGGGCGACCGGGCCCGCGCCGGAGACCAGACGTTCCGGCAGGTTGAGCGCGTGGCCCTCGCGGACCGCGTCCGCGATCTGCGCACCCGGCGCCAGCGAGAACCGCAGGGTGTGGGAGCCCTGGTCGGTCTCCGGGTCCGGATAGCGCGGGGCCCGGAGGAGGGAGAGCCGGACCGTGGTGGTCTGCCCGCCGTCCGGCCGCATGTCGCGGGTCACGTCGTGGCCGTACGTGGAGTCGTTGAGGAGCGCGGTCCCCCACCCGGGCTCCTCGACGTGGATCCACCGGTGCGCACAGATCTCGAACTTGGCGGCCTCCCAAGAGGTGTTGGTGTGGGTCGCCCGGTACACGTGCCCGAACTGGGTCTCCGACGCGGACCGTTCGGCCTTCACGTCCAGCGGGAAGGCGGCCTTCAGGAACTTCTCCGTCTCGTGCCAGTCCACCTCCGTCACCATGTCCACCGTCGTGGCGCCCGCCCGCAGGGTGATCGACTGGACCGCCGACGAGCGGCCGAAGGAGCGCGAGACGCGGACCGTCACCACGTCCGGGCCGGCCTCGGCCACCTCCAGGGCGTCCGCCTGCACCAGGTCGGTGACCTTGTTGCGGTAGAAGGCGTCGACGTCCCAGGCGTCCCACATGTTCGGGAAGTCGGGGTGGATCTGGAGCAGGTTCGCGGCCTGCCCCGGCGCCACCGCCTCACGGCGGGCCTCCAGGTCGTAGGCCGACACGATCAGCCCGCGCCCGTCCACCTCCACCAGCAGCCGCCCGTTGGCCAGGACGTACCCGCCGCCGTGCCGCTCCTCCACGGTGACCTGCTGCCCCGCCCCCTGCGGCACGCCCGCGCCGCCCGCGGGGATGCCGCGCCGGGCGTGCGGGGCGCAGTTGAAGACGAGCTCGGTGGTGCCCTCCCCGGCCAGGGCCAGCTGCGCGGCCAGGGTGATCCCGCGCAGCTCCTCGCCCACCCGTGCGTACGTCGCGCGCGCCTCGCGGTGCACCCAGGCGATGGACGATCCGGGCAGGATGTCGTGGAACTGGTGGAGCAGCACCGTCTTCCAGATCCGCTCCAGGTCCTCGTACGGGTACCTGAACCCCGGCACCCGGACCGCGGCGGTGGCCGCCCACAGCTCGGCCTCCCGCAGCAGCGATTCGCTGTGCCGGTTGCCCTGCTTGGTCTTGGCCTGAGAGGTGTAGGTTCCGCGGTGCAGCTCCAGGTACAGCTCGCCGGCCCAGACGGGCGCGTCCGGGTACTCGGCGTGCGCCTTCTCGAAGAACGCGTCGGGGCGCTCGATCTCGACGCGCGGGGAGCCTTCGAGATCGCGCTGGCGCCGGGCGCGGGCCAGGTGCTCGCGGGTGGGACCGCCGCCGCCGTCGCCCCAGCCGAAGGGGACGAGTGAGCGCGAACCCCGGCCCTTCTCGCGGTAGTTGCGGGCTGCGTGCGCGAGCTGCGCACCGCCGAGATCGCTGTTGTAGGTGTCGACGGGCGGGAAGTGCGTGAAGACGCGCGTGCCGTCGATGCCCTCCCACCAGAAGGTGTGGTGCGGGAAGGCGTTCACCTGCGACCAGGAGATCTTCTGCGTCAGGAACCAGTGGGAGCCGGAGAGCCTCACGATCTGCGGCATCGCCGCGGTGTACCCGAAGGAGTCGGGGAGCCACACGTTGTGGGTGTCGATGCCGAACTCGTCGAGGAAGAACTTCTTCCCGTACAGGAACTGGCGGACCATCGCCTCGCCGCCGACCATGTTGGTGTCGGACTCCACCCACATGCCGCCGACCGGCACGAACTGCCCGTCCGCGACCTTCTTCTTGACCCGCTCGAACAGCTCGGGCCGGTGCGTCTTGATCCAGTCCAGCTGCTGCGCCTGCGACATGGCGAAGACGAACTCGGGGTGCGTGTCCATCAGGCCGACCACGTTGGAGGCGGTCCGCGCGACCTTGCGGACCGTCTCGCGCAGCGGCCACAGCCACGCGGAGTCGATGTGGGCGTGGCCGACCGCGCTGATCCGGTGCGCCGAGGCGTTGGCGGGGGCGGCGAGCACCGCGGCGAGCCGCGCGCGGGCTGCGGCCGCCGTGCCGGGGACGTCGTCCAGGTCCACCGCGTCGAGCGCCGCGTCCAGGGCGCGCAGGATCTCGTGGCGCCGGGCGTCGCCCTCGGCGAGCTGCATCATCAGGTCGTGGAGGACTTCCAGGTCCTGGACGAGTTCCCAGACCTCCGTCTCGAACACGGTGAGGTCCATCCGGGCCAGCCGGTAGAGGGGCTGGTCGCCGCTGGTCTGCCGGTCGCCCTCGTACGTCGCGCGGTGGTCGACCAGGACGGGGTTGGAGGCCGCCTCGACGTACCACTCGACCTGCTCGCCGCCGGCCGCGGAGTCGGCCACGCGCACCCAGTCGTTGTACGGGTTGAGCGCCTTGACCACGGCCCCGTCGGCCCGGTGGACGAGCCCCTCGCACTGGAATCCGGGCATCATCCGGTCGAAGCCCAGGTCGAGGACCGCCTCGACCGTACGGCCGGCCCACTCGGCCGGGACGGTGCCGGTGACCTTGAACCAGGTGGTGCCCCAGGCCGGGCCCCAGCTCTCACCTGCCGCGCAGGGCGCGTACGGGGCCGCGAGGCCCTCGGCGACCGGCACGGGTTCGCCCGGGGCCTCCCAGCGCCCGGTCTCCAGCGGGACCGGGCGGGAGTGGACGGCGGGCCTGATGCGTTCCGTGAGGACCCGGCGCAGGCGGTGTTCGGTGATGCTGCGGTCGTCGTGCATGACGGCTGCTCCAAGGGAGGGAGGTCGGATGACGGGGCGGCTCAGATCTTGACGGCTCCCTCGCCCACTCCCCTGAAGAAGAAACGCTGGAGGGCGAAGAAGAGCAGCATCATCGGCAGGAGCGCCGCCATCGCACCGGCGGCGATGATCCGCTGGTCGTTGGTGGTGGTGGCGCCGGCCAGGGTCTTGAGGCCCAGTTGGAGGGTGTAGTGGTCGCTGTCGGTGAGCACCAGCAGGGGCCACAGGAAGTCGTCCCAGGCGCCCATGAAACTGGTGATGCAGACGACGGCCAGGGCTCCCTTGGCCGCGGGGAGGAAGAGGCGGGTGAACCGGGTCCACTCATCGGCGCCGTCGAGGACGGCGGACTCCTCCACCTCCCGGGGCACGGCGAGGAAGGCCGACCGCATGATCATGATGTTGAGGACGGAGACCGCACCGGGGAGCCACACGCCGATGAGGGTGTCGACCAGGCCCATCTCGCGGACCGTCAGGAACATCGAGATCATCACGGACTCGAAGGGGAACATGAGGGTGGCCACCAGCACCGTGAAGACGGTCCTGCGGCCCTTCCACCCGGCCCGGGAGAGGGCGTACCCGCCCATCGCCGCGAACAGCGTGTTCGAGGCGATCGAGAGGACGGCCACCACCAGCGTGTTGCCGACGTACCGGAGCAGCGGGAACGACTCAGCGACCAGGAGGTAGTTGTCGAGGGTGGGCTCCGAGGGCAGCACGCCGTCGTAGACGTTCTCGGTGCGGCCGCGGATCGAGGTCAGGAACTGCCAGACGATCGGCCCGAGCATCACGACGAGCATCAGGACCAGCGTGGCGTACCGGGCGGCGAGCCCGATCCGCCGGCGCCCGCGCCCGGCGGTGGCGCTCACCGCTCGTCCCCCTTCGACAGGCGCCGGCCCAGCAGGCTGAAGACCAGCGTCAGCAGGAACAGCAGGATCGAGATCGCCGAGGCGTAGCCGGTCTCGCCGGAGAAGCCGAGGCCGACCTGGCGGATCAGGAAGGGCAGGGTGCGGGCGCCGCCGCCGGGGCCGCCGCTCTCGCCGCCGAGGATGTAGATCTCGGTGAAGACGCGCAGTGCGGAGATCGCGGAGAGCGTGCCGACCAGCAGCATCATCGGCTTTACCTGGGGGACGGTGATGCTGAAGAAGCGGCGGACCGGGCCGGCGCCGTCGAGGGCGGCGGCCTCGTGGAGGGAGGGCGGCACGTTCCCGAGGGCGGCGAGGTAGAACACCATGTAGTAGCCGAGGCCCTTCCACACGGTCACGATCATCGCGGAGACCAGCAGCATGGTGCTGTCCGTCAGGAACGGGACCGGCTCCGAGACGATGCTCAGCTTGCGGAACACGGTGTTGACGAGCCCGTCGCTGCGCAGCACCCACTGCCAGATCAGGCCGACGACCACGGCCGAGGCGATCACCGGCGTGTAGAAGGCGGAGCGGAAGAACCCGATCCCGGGGACCTTCGCCTGGACGAGTACGGCCAGGGCGAGCGGGAGGAGGACGAGGCACGGCACGACGACCACGAGGTAGAGGACGCTGTTGCCGGTCGCGACCCAGAAGTCGGGGTCGGCGAAGGCCCGCGCGTAGTTGGCGAAGCCGACGAACGTGCCGCCGCGCAGGATCTGGGCGTCGGTGAACGACAGGATGACCGTGTTGACGAACGGCCAGAGGCTGAAGAGCGCCACCATCACCAGGCCGGGGGCGAGGAAGAGGTACGGGGTCCACCACGTGCGGTGGACCAGCCCGGTCTCGGCCTCCATGGCCGCCAGGGCCCTGCGGCGGCGTCGCCGGGCCGTCCGGCCGCCGGGGGCGGCTGCGGCGGGCGCGACGCGCGTCATTTGCGCGCCGACTTGGCGAGCAGCTGGTTCGCCTCCTCCTGGGCCTTGCGTACGGCCGTCTTCGGGTCCTGGTCGCCCTGGATCGCCTTCTGCATCTCGCGGACCACCGCGTCGCCCACCTGGTTGGTCCACTGGACCGGTGTGTTGGCGTCGAGCGCGGCGCTCTTCAGCTGCTCGGCTCCGACCGCGCGGGCCACCGTCTCGGCGTCCTTTCCGTCGCCCCGGTCCGCGAAGCGCGGATCGGCCAGGCCCCGGGCGTTGGACGGATAGATGGTCGCGTTCTTGGAGAACTCGACCTGGTTGGGGCCGTTGGTGACCCATTTGGCGAACTCGGCGGCCGCGTCGAGGTGCTTGGTGTCCTTCTTGACGCCGAGTGACTGGGCGTAGATGCCGATGTGGCCGAGCGTGCCGGTGACGGCGCCGGCGACCCGGGTGCCCGCGTAGACCTGCGGCGCGTTCTGCTTGATGTCCTTGACGAAGCCCGGGGAACCGGGGCCGAAGACGAGTCTGCCGCCGCCGTAGAGCTGGTTGATGTCGTCGGACTTGAGGAGCGACTCCTTGGGCATGGCACCCTTGGCGTACAGGTCCTTCATCCGCTCGACCCACTCGACGGCCTTGGGGGTGTCGAAGACGAACCGGTCCTGCTGCTCGTTCAGGATTGGTACGCCCATCTTCTGCCAGTCCCCCGGCAGCCGGCCCTTGGGATCGGCCATGAAGGCGGAGTAGCGGCCCCCCGACGCGGCGGCGATCCTGTCGGCGTAGTCGAAGAACTGCTCGACGGTGGTCGGCGGCTTCGCCGGGTCTAGGCCGGACCTCTCGAACAGCTCCCTGTTGTAGGTGAGGATCTCCGGGGTCACGTACCAGGGGTAGGCGTACACGCCGTCGCCCTTGCCGGGGAGCTTGAACTGCTCCCAGGAGCCGGGGACGTACTCCCCGGCGACCTCCGGGTCGAGCCGCGCGACGTCGGCGAGCAGGCCGCGGTCGCCGAGGAGCTGGAAGGAGTCGGTGGAGAGGTTGACCACGTCGGGGAGGGCGCCGGCCTGCGCGTCGGCGACGAGCTTCTCGTTGTAGCCGTCGCCGGGCACGTCCTCCCATCTGACCTTGACCTCGGGGTACTTCTCCTCGAAGGCGTCGATGACGCCCTGGACGTAGGACGTGAACTTGGGCTTGAGCTGGAGG
Organism: Streptomyces sp. NPDC086989; assembly: GCF_044745505.1. NCBI lineage: Bacteria > Bacillati > Actinomycetota > Actinomycetes > Kitasatosporales > Streptomycetaceae > Streptomyces > Streptomyces sp. NPDC086989. Next base: position 144,556 of record NZ_JBIVAL010000007.1, on the reverse strand, counting down.
GTGCGGAAGGTGATCTCACCGGCCACCTTGCCGCTCTTCCTGGCCTCCGGCACGTCTGCGGCGCCGCCGCTCACTCCGCAGGCGCAGACCGGGAGCAGCATGCCGGCCACGAGTGTGGTGAGGGCAGTGCGGATCACGTTCGAACGGGTCATCGTCGCCGCCTTCAGAGGGAGTTCCGGCCTCGCTGCCGGAGCGCGCAGCCCACGCTGACCGCACATCGCGATCGCGTCAATGCGGCCGAAGTCGGGATGGGCGGGTACCCGTGGGTGGCACATCCCGGCAAGGGGCGGACGGGCAGACGGAAGTCGCCCAGTCAATACCGCACCGACCTGCACTGATGCGCTTTAGTCAATAACCGGCCAACGGCGATATCGATTCCATAACGAACGTCCTCCGGCGTCAGATGTTGACTTCTTATCACTGGTTGAAACAGCCGCGTACTAATGCGGTTTACCTCCACTGCGCCGGAAAAGCCCGTTGCGTGCTCGCGTGCTGGGCACACCCGCGACGCGCCCGGACGGCCCCACGGACCACGGACCGCGAACCGACGCACGGACCCACGAACCGACGCGCCGCCCGCAACGACGATCGTTGCGGGCGGCGAAGACTTTGGAGGACGGCGCGCGGTCCCCGCACCTTGCGAAGGTCTGGGTGTCAACAGATCTGCAAGGTACGGAGGAACGGACGTGGCACAGCGCAAGGGCTGTCTGATCGGCTGTGGAGTGGTGCTGGTGCTCGGCCTCGCGGGCGTCGCGGCACTCGTCTTCGGCGTCGGGAAGGTCGTCGACGCCGCCGGCAAGACCATGCTCGAACCCGAGGTCTACCGGTCGGTCAACGTCGGCGACCCGGAGGACGCGGTCCGCGCCAGGATGCCCTCCGGCGAGAGCTTCATCAAGGCGGCCCTGAAGGAGGGCGGCCCGGCCGAACCGGCGGGCAGCGTCTGCTCCTGGTACATCTCGGCCGCGGACGCCAAGGGCGGCGACGAGACCGTGTACCGCTTCTGCTTCAAGGACGGCAAGCTGGCGGACAAGGCCGAGTACCCGATGAAGTGACGGCCGGGCGACCGCGGCGGTTCGTCGGGGGACGGGCCGGCGCCGGCCGGTCCGCGTCAGTGCTCGGGGGCCGTCAGGTCCGCCGGGTCGGTGTTCGCGCCGCACAGGATGACGGCCACCCGCTCCCCCGGCGGCTCGGGGGTGCTGCGCAGCGCCGCCAGGGCCGTGGCCGCGCCCGCTTCCACCACGATCCGGTGCTCCTCCCACAGTGCGCGCCGGGCCGCGGTGATCGCCCCGTCCGGGACGAGGACGGACCGTACGTTCTTCTCCTGGGCTGCGGCCAGCGCGGCCGCGGAGACGCGGGTGGCGCCCAGCGAGTCGGCGGCGACCGAGTCCACGGTGACGTCGACGGGCCGGCCCGCCTCCAGGGCGGCGTTCAGGGCCCGGCAGTTCTCCGGCTCGGCGGCGATCACCCGTACGCCGTGCTCGCGGGCCGCCGCGGCGACACCGGCGAACAGCCCGCCACCGCCGACCGCGACGACCACGGCGTCCAGGCCGGGCAGCCCGGCCCGGATCTCGTCCAGCAGCGTCCCTGCGCCCGCGGCGATCAGCGGGTGGTCGTAGGCGTGGCTGCTCAGCGCTCCGCTCGTCGCCGCGAACTCCTCGCACGCGGCCAGCGCTTCGGCGTACCGCTCGCCGACGAGCCGTACGTCGGCCCCGTAGCCGCGCAGCCGTTCCACCTTCACGCGGGGCGCGTTGACGGGCAGGAACACGGTGGCGGGGACGGAGTGCGCGCGGGCCGCCCAGGCGCAGGCGAGGCCGGCGTTGCCACCGGAGGCGATGGTGACGCCCGCGGCGGGCAGGGCGGCGGCGTCGCGGTGGGCGGCCAGGAAGTTGTGGGCGCCGCGGGCCTTGAAGGAGCCGGTGTGCTGGAGGTGCTCCAGCGCGTACCAGACGCCTTCGGCGGCAGGTGCGACGGCGACCGGGCGGACCGCCCCGGACAGCCGGCCGGCGGCGGCGCGTACGGCGGCGTAGTCGAGCAGCTTTTCCATGGCGGGGTCCCCTTCGAGCGGCTTCATGCGGCGGCGGGCCGGTTGGCCTCGATCAGCTGGCGCAGGGCGCCGTAGTACACCTCGTGGTCGGTCAGGGCGGGCAGTACGTCGGCCAGCCCGCCGGAGAGCACGGGGAACCGCTCCGGTTCCAGCGCGGCCAGGGCCGCCCGCGACGCGGCGGTGGCGCCCGCCGGATCGCGGTGGTCCACGAAGGCGGCGCTGCCGAGGGTGAGCAGGTACATGCGGCGGTAGGCGGTCATGGCCTCGGCGGGGGTCATCCCGGCGGCCGTGCTGTCGGCGAGCGCGGGCTCGACCAGCCGGGCCAGCAGCCGGCGGCCGAGCCAGGGCCGCCCGCCGCGGAGCACCAGCAGGCCGGGGTGCGCGGTGAGCAGCCGGTAGAGGGCGGTGAACCGCTGTTCGGTGGCCTCGGCCCAGCCGGTGCCGGCCGGGATCTCGGGCAGTTGGCCGGCGAGGTGCTCGGTGCAGAGGTCGAGGAGTCCGGCGAGGTCGGTGCACCGGCGCTGGACGGTGGCGTGGGAGACCTCCAGCCGGTCGGCGAGGGCACGGAAGCTCAGCGCGTCGGGACCTTCCTCGTCGATCAGGCGCAGGGCGGCGACGGCGATCGCGTCGGGCGTGGCACGGTCCAGGGCGGCTGATCTCCTCGGCATGAGATACAACGTATCAGACGCTGGAACATACGACGTATCACACTTCGGCTGCCTGCTGCGCCCCCTCACCGCGTCCCCGATCGTGTGACGTCGACTACGGCCATATTGCTGGTCATTGAGCCATAACCATCGACTTATGTTGACAGTGAGTAGTCGCACCGCTGCACTGAGCGCACTGCAGCCCCACCTCAAGGAGTCTCCGTGCCGCCTCGCCTGCGTGCGTCGCTCCCCTGCCTGACCGCGGCCGCCCTGCTCGCCTTCTGCCTCTCCTCCGCCCCCGCAGCCGCCGAGCCCCACGCGACCTCGGACACCCCCCTCGCGCTCACGCCGCCGATGGGCTGGAACAACTGGGCGCACTACATGTGCGACATCGACGAGGCCAAAGTGGTCGCGAACGCCGACGCGCTGGTCTCCAGCGGCCTCGCGGCCAAGGGGTACGACACGGTGACCGTCGACGACTGCTGGATGACCAAGAGCCGGGACGCGGACGGCAGCCTGGTCGTCGACACGCAGAAGTTCCCGCACGGCATGGCCTGGCTCGGCACACACCTGCACTCCAAGGGCCTGAAGTTCGGCATCTACGAGGACGCCGGCTCCCTCACCTGCGAGCGCTACCCGGGCAGCGGCTCCCCCGAAGGCGGCGGCCCCGACCACTACGCCCAGGACGCCCGGCAGTTCGCGTCGTGGAAGGTCGACTACGTCAAGATGGACGGGTGCAACCTGTGGGTGCCGCCCGGCACGACGAAGGAGCAGGCGTACCGCGACGCGTACGGCGCCGTCGCCGCGGCCCTGCGCGGCAGCGGCCGTGACATGGTGCTGTCCGCCTCGGCCCCCGCCTACTTCCAGCAGGGCGAATGGGGCGGCTCCGACTGGCACAAGGTCCTCGGATGGGTCGGCGAGAGCGGCCAGCTGTGGCGCGAGGGCAAGGACATCAAGGTCTACAACGCGGCCGCTCCCGCCACCTCCCGGTGGAGCTCGGTGCTGGGCAACTACGGCTACAACCGCTGGCTCGGCCGCTACGCCGGCCCGGGCAACTGGAACGACCCCGATTTCCTGATCGCGGGCGCGCCGGGGCTGACCGAGGCCGAGAGCCGCAGCCAGGTGGGGCTGTGGGCGATGATGGCGGCGCCGTTCATCCTGTCCTCCCAGGTCTCCGAGCTGACCCCGGCCGGGCTGGCCGCCCTGGGCAACACCGACCTGATCGCGCTGGACCAGGACCCAATGGGCCGCCAGGGCGCGGTGCTCTCCGCGAACGCCACCTTCGAGGTGCTGGCCCGGCCGCTGGCGAACGGGGACCGCGCCGTCGCCGTGCTCAACCGCTCCGGCAGCACCCGTGACATCTCCGTGCCGCTCTCCGACATCGGTCTGACCGCGTGCACGGTCGACGCCAAGGACCTGTGGAGCGGCAGGAGCACCGAGGTCTCCACCTCCCTGACGGGCAGGCTGGCCGCGCACGACACGGCGGTCTGGCGGCTCGCGCCGCGCGAAGGGTGCGGCGCCGCCGTGCCCACCGGGCAGATCACCGGCAACGGCGCGCAGTGCGCCGACGGGGTCAACACCACCGGCGTGGGCGCGGTGGTCATGGCGCCGTGCACCGCGGGCGCCGACCAGCGCTGGGTCCTCGGGCCGGACTCCACCGTGCGGCTGACCGGTGAATGCCTGTCGGCGGGCCTGAACGGCTCCGTGGAGACGGCGGACTGCGCGCCCGGGGAACCCGGCCAGAGCTGGACTCACCGCCGGGACGGGGCCCTGGTCGAGGACGTGAGCGGGATGTGCCTGACGGCTCCCGCCGCGGCCGCGACCCCGGACGCCCCGGCCGAGCGGCTGAAGCTGGCCGAGTGCGGCGACCACCGGGTCGACCAGGCCTGGTCCCTGCCGGTCTGAGGCCGCACCGGGGCTGCCGTCCGGCCACGGCCGGGGACGGCAGCCCCGGTCAGGGCGGAACCGCCCGCCCGGCACCCGGCGTACGGCGGTACGCGGGGGGCTGCACCCGGCGCCCGGACGGCAGCCCCGCTGAGGGCCGCACCACCGGGCCCGGAAGCCACCCGCGGGCGGGGCCGCCGGCCCCGGAGCCCGCGCCAGGAGCCGCCGGCCCGGCTGGGACCCGTACGACCGTCCCCAGCGCGGGACCGGGACCGGACCCGCACGGCGGACCCCGCCGCACACCCTGCGGCGGCCACGGCCGCCGACGCGGACCCGGTCGCAGGACGTGCCCCGGGTCGTCGGCCGGCCGGGCCCGCGGCACACAGCCCCCGGGCCCGCACGGGGCCCGCATCGAAACACGGATCGGTGATGCGACGGATGACGATCTCCTCGACCCGGCGGCGCGCACGGCTGCGCCGCCGGGTCGCCCTCGCCACCCTGGTGGCCCTGCTCGGCGCCGGCTCCCCCGCGCTGGCCGGCGTGGCCGAAGTGGCCGACGTGGCCGGCGTACGAGGCCGCGCGCCCGCGCCCGTACCGGACGGCCCAGGAGGCCTGCCCGACGCGGCCGGCGCATCGGCGCCCGTACCCGGCGGCCCGCGCGGGACGGCCACGCGGCCGGGCTCCCCCGGCTCGGCCGACGCCCCGGCCCCCCGGGCTTTCGACACGGGTCCCGCACGGGCCGCGCTGGAGCGGCTGCTGCCGCGCCACGCCGCCCAGTTCACCTTCGTGCCCGAACCGGCCGACGCCGGGGCCGACCGGTTCACCGTGTCCGGGGCGGCGGGCGCGATCACCGTGCGCGGATCCAGCGGGGCCACCCTGCTGACCGGCGTCGGCTGGTACCTCCAGCACGTCGCCGGGGCCGACATCGGCTGGCCCGGCGACAGCATCGGGATGCTGCCGGCGCGGCTGCCCGCGGTCCCCGCGCCGGTCACCCGCAGTGCGCTCGTCCCGCACCGGTACGCCCTCAACGACACCGACGACGGCTACTCGGGCGCGTACCGCACCTTCGAGCAGCACCAGCGGCAGATCGACCTGCTCGCCCTGCACGGCATCAACGAGGTGTTCGTCCAGGCCGGCGCCGAGTACCCGTACTACCGGGCCCTCCAGGGCTTCGGCTACTCCGCCGCCGAGCTGCGCGAGTGGATCCCCGGCCCCGGGCACCAGAGCTGGTGGCTGCTGCAGAACCTGAGCGGATTCGGCGGCCCGGTCTCCGAACGGCTCCTGGAGGAACGCGCCGAACTGGGCGGGAGGATCGCCGAGCAGCTGCGCGGGCTCGGCATGACCCCGGTGCTGCCCGGCTACTTCGGCACGGTCCCGCCGGGGTTCGCCGCCCGCAACCCGGGCGCGAGGACGGTGGCGCAGGGCGACTGGGCGGGTTTCGACCGGCCCGACTGGCTGGACCCCACCACCCCGGTCTTCGGGAGGCTCGCCGCCGCCTACTACGCGGAGCAGCGCGCCGTGTTCGGGGACAGCGCGATGTACCGGATGAGCCCGCTGCACGAGGGTGGGACGGCGGGCACCGTCGACGTGAAGGCGGCGGCAGGCGCCGTCCAGTCGGCGCTGCACGCCGCGCACCCGGGCGCGACGTGGGCGGTGCTGGGCTGGCAGGACAGTCCCAAGGCGGAGCTGCTCGCCGGGGTGGACACCTCGAAGCTGCTGATCCTGGACGGGCTCTCCGACCGGTACAACCGCCTGGACCGAGAGACGCGCTGGGGCGGGGCCCCGTACGCGATGGGCACGATCTACAACTTCGGCGGGCACACCACCATCGGCGCGAACACCTCGGTGTGGATCGAGCGGTTCGGCCCCTGGCGTGCCAAGTCCAACAGCGCACTGAAGGGCATCGCGTACCTGCCGGAGGCCACCGGCACCAACCCGGCCGCCTTCGACCTGTTCACCGATCTCGCCTGGGAGCCCGGGACGATCGACCAGCGCACGTGGTTCGCCGACTTCGCGGGCCGCCGCTACGGGCGGCCCGACAAGGAGGCGGCGGCCGCCTGGGAGGAGCTGCGCAAGGGCCCCTACAGCACCTCCTCGGGCCTGTGGTCGGAGTCCCAGGACAGCCTGTTCACCGCCCGGCCGAGCCTGACCGCGGTGGGCGCGGCGTACTGGAGCCCCAAGTCGATGCGGTATCCGGCCGACGGGGTGCGCCGGGCTCTGGACCACCTGCTGAAGGTGGATCCGAAACTGCGCGGCTCCAGCGCGTACCGCTTCGACCTGGTCGACACCGCTCGGCAGGCCCTCGCCAACCACTCGCGGGTGCTGCTGCCGAGGATCAAGGCGGCCTACGAGGCCAAGGACCTGACGAAGTTCCGCGAGCTGACCGGGCAATGGCTGGACGCTGAGCGGCAGTTGGACGCCGTCACCGGCTCGGACCCGAACTTCCTGCTCGGCGACTGGATCTCCGCGGCCCGCTCCTGGGGTGCGGACGAGGCCGAGCGGGACCGTAACGAGTACGACGTCCGCTCGATCCTGAGCGTCTGGGGCCGGCGCAGCACCAGCGAGGGCGGTTTCCTGCACGACTACGCGAACCGCGAATGGAGCGGGCTGATCGGCGAGTTGTACGCCCCCCGGTGGGCGGCCTACTTCGGGGTGCTGGAGGAGTCGCTGGTGAAGCGGGTGGCGCCCCGGGAGATCGACTGGCACGCCTTCGAGGAGGACTGGGCCCGGCGCACCACCCGCCATCCGAGCGGGGCGAACGGCCCCCAGGGCGATCCGCACGCCCTTGCCACGGGCATCGCCTCGGCCCTGAAGTCGGCTGAGGGGTCCGCCCACTGACCCTTTACACCACCCGGAGCGGTGACGGTCGGACCATGCGAGGGCCGTCACCTGCCCGTGGGAATCCCGGTACCCGTGAGGGGGAGAAGACCGCCGGTGGTTCGACGCGTGGGAGGCGCACTCGGTTGACTGGCCCGGAAACGAGCCATGAGGGGCGGCCGTCGGAACATCCGGCGGCCGCCCCTTCCGACGCCGTGACGGCACGACGCCCGCAGGAGTGCACCGAGCATGTCCCAGGACACCCCGCCCGCCGAGGACCGCACCCCGCCCATGACCCTGGAGCTGCTGACGCTCCTCGCCGCCGGGATCGCGGACCTGGCGCTCGACCAGTTAGGACGGTCCGCCGACCGGGCCCAGGACGTACCGCGCCGCTCCGACCTGCGTGACCTGCTCACGGACGGGGTCGTGGAACTGCGCAAGCGCGGCGAGCTGGCCACCCGACGGGCGGCCGCGGGAGCCGAGAACCACCTGGAGACCGTGGCCCGGCGGGCCGCCGAACGGGTCGCCTCCGAGGGCCACCCCCGTGCATGACCGGGCCGGCGTCGGGGAGCGCACCACCCGGGTGCGGGTCGGGCAGGCCGGCGAACTCCAGCCGCCGTCGGCACAGTTGTGGCGCCCGACGGAGCGGCGTCACCATGCTCACGCGGTCCGTCACCACCCCCGGGGCCCCTGCCGGCCCCGTCGCACTGGCCCGAACGGGGGCCAACGGGCGCGGCCGGGGCGCAGTGCGGCACGGGGCGGCCCTCGCCGGAGTCACACTGGATGCGGCGGGCGGGGTCCCTCCCCGTCCGGTCCCCCCGGCGGACGGTGGCTGCGCATGACCGGTGTGAAGGCGGACCCGGGGCGGCGGCGCCACATCCTGGGCGGCGCCGTCTGCGGGCTGGTCGCTGCCTGTGCGGGGCTGGCCGTGGCGGAGCTGGCGTCGGCGGCCGTCCGGCCCGAGGCCTCCCCGGTCACCGCGGTCGGCGGGGTCGTCGTCGACCGTACGCCGGTGGGTGTCAAGGAATGGGCGATCAGGGAGTTCGGCACCGCCGACAAACTGCTGCTGGCCCTCGGGATCGTCGTCGTCCTGGGCGCGGTGGCCGCCCTGGCCGGGGTGCTCGCCGTACGGCACCTGCCCGCCGGGATCGCGCTCGCCGGCGGTTTCGGGCTGGTCGGGGCGGTGGCCGCGCTCAGCCGCCCGGAGGCGTCCTGGCGCGATGCACTGCCGTCGCTGATCGGCGGGCTGGTCGCGGCCGGGGTGCTGTACCTGCTGGTCGTCGCGCTGACCCGGCCGCGTCCGGTGGGTGCGCCGCCGGGCGGGGGGTGGTCGATGGACCGGCGCGGGTTCGGGCGGCTGGTCGCCGCGGTCCTCGTGGCCTCGGCCGGGATCGGGTACGCCGGGCGGCGGCTCGGCGCGTACGGCTCGGCGGGGGCCACGGCCTCGCGGGCGGACCTGGTCCTGCCGGAGCCCGCCGTCGCGGCGCCGCCCGTTCCGCCAGGTACGCAGCTGCACGTACCGGGGATTTCCCGTTTCGTCACCCCCGACCGGGACTTCTACCGGGTGGACACCGCGCTGGTCGTGCCCCGGGTGGACGCGGACACGTGGCGGCTGCGCATCCGCGGGGAGGGCGTCACGAGGCCGCTGGAGCTCGGGTTCCGGGAGCTGCTGGCCCGCCCGCTCGTCGAGCACGACATCACCCTGTGCTGCGTGTCGAACGAGGTCGGGGGCCCGTACGTGGGCAATGCCCGGTGGCTCGGCGTGCGCCTGGCCGACCTGCTGCGCGAGGCGGGCGTCAGGCCGCCCTCACGGGGCGGTCCGGCCGATCAGCTGGTGGCGCGTTCGGTGGACGGGATGACGCTCGGCACGCCCGTCGAGACGGTCATGGACGGCCGGGAGGCGCTGCTCGCCGTGGGCATGAACGGCGAGCCGCTGCCCTTCGCGCACGGCTTCCCCGTGCGGATGGTCGTACCGGGCCTGTACGGGTACGTCTCGGCGTGCAAGTGGCTGACGGAGCTGCGGCTGACGACGTTCGCGGAGTACGACGCGTACTGGGTGCGCCGGTCGTGGGCGGCGCAGGGCCCGGTCAAGACGCAGTCCCGGATCGACACCCCGCGCCCGTCCGCCGAGCCGCGGGAGGGGCCGGTCCCGGTGGCGGGGGTGGCATGGGCGCAGCACCGCGGGATCGCCCGGGTGGAGGTACGGGTGGACGGGGGCCCGTGGCAGGAGGCCCGGCTCGGGGCGGCTGACGGCAACGACACCTGGCGCCAGTGGGTGTGGACGTGGGAGGCGACCCCCGGCGCGCACACGCTGGAGGTCCGCGCCACGGACGGCACGGGCGCCGTACAGACGGGGGTGCGCACCGCAACCGTGCCGGACGGGGCGACCGGGTGGCACTCGGTTGCGGTGCGTGTCCGTCCGGCGTCCGGCGCCCAGGAGGAAGGCATGATGCCGACATCCCGGGAATCCGCCCCGCACGTCAGGAGCCGGTCTTCGTGGAGCTGACCAGTACGTCGTTCCTCGTGACGCTGATCGCGGTCACCGTGCTCGCCATGCTCGGCGCGCTGCTGCTGTGGAACCGGGTTCCGGGCCCCGGGTGGGTGCGCTGGCCCGTGCGGGTGCTGATGATCGCGTTGTGCCAGCTGACCGCCATCGCGGTGATCGCGACCTGGATCAACGGCAGCTACGGCCTGTACTCCTCGTGGGACGACCTGCTGGGCACGGAGACCGCACAGACCGCGTCGGCGATGACCGGGCCGCCGCCGGGCCGGGCGAAGTTCACCCAGGGCGGCGACGGTACGCAGATCACCTATTTCCGCGGCTCGCATTCGAAACTCGCCGGGCAGGTGATCGTGTGGACCCCGCCCGAGTACCGGGCCCCGGGAGCGGAGAAGACCCGGTTCCCGGTGCTGGTGCTGCTGCACGGGTACCCGGGTTCGCCCCGCACCTGGATCGACCTGGGCAGCATGCCGGGGACGCTGGCGCAGTTGGTCCGGGTGGGCGCCGCGCACCCGTTCATCGTCGTGATCCCGGAGATCTACCCGGGCGGGGTGAACACCGACTGCAGCGACACGCCGACGCGGAAGGTCGCCAGCTGGCTCGCGCAGGACGTGCCGGACCTGGTCTCGAAGAACTTCCGGACCCTGCGCGAGCCCGGCGGCTGGGGGCTGATGGGCGTGTCGACGGGGGCGTTCTGCGCGGTCAAGCTGCCGTTGCAGTACCCGAAGGTGTACCGGGCGGGCGCGGCGCTGGACCCGGATCCGCTGGCCGGGGACCCGGAGGTGCTGACCGATCCGGTCCTGCGGGAGCGCAACAGCCCGTTGTGGCTGGTCCGGCGGGCGAAACGGGCCGACGTCGGGCTGTTCCTGGCCACTTCCGCACAGGACAGGGACAGCCCGCCGCAGCAGCTGGAGACGTTCGCCCGGGCCGCCGCGGGCAGCGGGGTCAGGGTCAGGACCCTCGTCCGGCCTGCCGGCGGCCACAACTTCCAGACCTGGACCGGGATGTACCCGGACGCGCTGGGCTGGCTGAGCACCGAGCTCCCGCCGCCCGGTGACGGCGGGGGCCGGTGACGGCGGGGGCGGGACCCGCGGTCGGCTACGACACCGCCTACGACGAGGCGTACCGCCATGACTGCCTGAACAGGTGGCCTACGGCCTGCCGAGGCGGACCGGGAGCGATTCGACGCTGTTGCCGATGAAGCTGCGCTGGTGCGGGAGTTCTTGCTCCGGTACCGCCAGGTCGAGGTCCGGGAAGCGGGTGAAGAGCCGCTCCAGGGCGATGGTGGCCTCCAGGCGGGCGAGCGGGGCGCCGACGCAGTAGTGCGCGCCGTGCCCGAAGGAGAGGTTGCGGGCGGCGGTGGGACGGGTGATGTCGAATCGGTCGGCGTCGGGTCCGTGGAAGGACTCGTCGCGGCCGGCCGCGGTGTAGCCGGCCAGCACCGGGGTGCCCTGCGGGATCACGGTTCCGTCGACGGTGAGGTCGCGGGCGGGATAGCGGAAGGGGAACCAGCTGACCGGGCCGTCCCAGCGCAGGGTCTCGTCCACCACGTCGGACCAGGTGGCCTTGCCCTCCTGGACCAGGGCGAGCTGGTCGCGGTGGGTACACAGGGCGCGCACGGCGTTGCTGATCAGGTTGAGGGTGGTCTCGTGTCCCGCGACGAGCATCAGGCGCATGGTGCCGATGAGTTCGGCCTCGCTGAGCCGGTCGCCGTCGCCCTCGCGTGCGGCGATCAGCGCGCTGGTGAGGTCCTCGCCCGGCTCCTCCCGGCGGGCGGCGGCGATGGTGCCCATCAGCTCGACGAGTTCCCGTACGGCGGCCATCGCCTCGGCCGGCGTGGTGTCGGTCGCGATGATCACCGTGTTGGACAGCCGGTGCAGCCGCCCGCGGTGCTCGGGGTCCACGCCGAGCAGTTCGCAGATGACGCTCATCGGCAGCGGCAGCGCGAAGTGGGTGCGCAGGTCGGCGACCCCGTCGGGGGCTTCGGCGGCCGCCCGGCCGAGGTCGTCGAGCAGGTCGGCGGTCAGCTGCTCGATGCGCGGACGCAGCCGCTCCACCTGGCGGGCGGTGAAGGCGTTGCCGACGAGGGAGCGCAGCCGGCGGTGGTCGGCACCGTCGGCGGTGTGCATGCCCTGGGCGTTGGCGAACACCCGCAGCGGCCAGTCCGGCGCGATGGTGCCGTCGTGCAGGGCGGGGAAGTGCCGGGCGTCCTTGGCCGCGTCGGGGTGGGCGAGGAACTCCTTCAGCGCCTCGTGTCCGAGGACGACCGCTCCGGGCACGCCGCCGGGCAGAACGACGTCCGCCACGGATCCCCCGGCGCGCAGCCGGGCGTTGAGTGCGTGCGGGCAGCCGCCCGCGGGGTCGATGACGTGCGGGCGCGTGGGCGCGATGTCGGGTGACAAGCCGGGGCTCCTGACCGTTAGGACGAATCTCGGCCAACAGTGCGGCCTGGGGGTCGGGTTGGACAAGCCGGTTCCTGGGCTGCGTTCAACGGGCCAGGTGCAGCCGGGTGTGGAAGTACCCCGCCGACTCCTTTCCGGCCGGGTCCTCGCCGAGGGCGGTGACGCCGGCCACCGCGAGCCGCTGTTCCCGGGCGTCGGTGAAGCGCCGCTGGGGCCGGGTGGTGCCGGCCCGCTCGACGGTGAGTCCGTACGACTCCAGGCAGCCGGCGATCGGCCGGTAGTCATGGGTGCGCAGGACGAACGCGGCCACCGGTACGGGCCGGCCGGCCGCGGTGAGCAGCCGGGCGAAGGTGCGTTCGGTGAGGAAGCTGGTGCCGCCCGTGATGGTGATCAGCCCGGTCACGGCGGCGGAGCGCCTCAGCCGCTCTCCCGGCTCGGTTGTCTCCAGGTCGACGCAGTGGCCCTCGTCGAGCAGTCCGACGGCCACCGCGTACTCCAGGGCGGGGCGCGACACGTCGACCCCGACGGCCCGCACGGCGTCCCGGCGGCGCCGGGGGGCGTAGAACTCTCGGTCGGCCAACACCAGTTCGGCGGTGGTCAGACCGGCCGCCCGCGGTGAGGTGTAGTGCGCGTACAGGTCGTCGAGGGACAGGTCGTGGTTCAGGAGGGCGGCGTTGATCCCGTACGAGCAGCAGAGGTCGAGCACCGTGCGCCGCTCCGGGGGGAGTTCGCCGGCCAGGGCGCGGAACACCGGCTGGGCGTGGCCCGGGGTCTGGTATCCGTACGGGCCCAGGCGGCCGAAGTAGCCGCGCGGGTCGGGCAGTCCGTAGATCTCGTCGAAGCTCGTCATTCCGGGGCCGGTCATCGGGTGTACGCCTCCGGGGGTCACGGGCGGGGCTAGGACACCAGTCGTAGCCACCCTGGGGCGGACCCGAAAGGCCGCCGATCCGGCCACCGGTGCGCCGGGCAGCGCGCCGGCCCGACAGGTGACCGGCGCGCCTCGGAGCGGCTTCGGCGGTGGTCGGGGCCTGAGGGATGTCCTGTACACCCCGGTGGATGGCGCGCGGCGTCGGATGCGGTGCACCGCACGGCGGAGGGGCGTCCGCAGAGGGCCCATCCGGGCGTTCCGACAGCGCAGCGAGGTGCCGCAACCGGCGTCGCGCGCCCGCCGGGAATGACGGGACGGCCCTTGGGGCCGGGGCATAGGGTCGGGGCATGGCGGAATCGCGGCGGACTCTCGAAGGCAGGGTGGCCCTGGTGGCCGGGGCGACGCGCGGCGCGGGCCGGGGCATCGCGGTCCAGCTGGGCGCGCAGGGCGCGACGGTGTACGTGACGGGGCGCAGTACGCGCGGCAGCCGTTCCGAGTACGGCCGGCCGGAGACGGTCGAGGAGACGGCGGAGCTGGTCACGGCGGCGGGCGGGCGCGGGATCGCGGTGGTCACCGACCATCTGGTGCCGGGGCAGGTGGAGGCGCTGGTCGGTCGGATCGACGCCGAGCAGGGCCGGCTGGACGTGCTGGTGAACGACATCTGGGGCGGGGAACTGCTCTTCGAGTGGGACAGCCCGGTGTGGGAGCACGACCTGGACAAGGGGCTGCGGCTGCTGCGGCTCGCGGTGGACACCCATGCGGTCACGAGCCATTTCGCGCTGCCGCTGCTGCTGCGCGAGCCGGGCGGGCTGGTGGTGGAGATGACGGACGGTACGGCCGACTACAACGCGAGCCGCTACCGGGTGTCGTTCTTCTACGACATCGCCAAGTCGGCGGTCCTGCGGATGGCCTTCGCGCTCGGGCACGAGCTGGGGTCGCGCGGGGCGACGGCGGTGGCGCTGACGCCGGGCTGGCTGCGCTCGGAGATGATGCTGGACCACTTCGGGGTGACCGAGGCGAACTGGCGGGACGCGCTGGAGAAGGTCCCGCACTTCGCCATCTCCGAGACGCCGTCGTACGTCGGGCGGGCCGTCGCGGCGCTCGCCGCGGACCCGGAGGTGGCGCGCTGGAACGGGCAGTCGCTCTCCAGCGGGCAGCTGGCCGGGGTCTACGGGTTCACCGATCTCGACGGCAGCCGGCCGGACGCCTGGCGGTACATGGTCGAGGTTCAGGACCCGGGCCGCCCGGCGGACACGACCGGCTACCGCTGAGCGGCCCGCCCGGACCGGGGCCGCCGCGGCGGCCGGGCGGGGCGGCTGCGGCGGCCGGCCGAGGCGGCAGTGGCCACCGGGTCCGGCCGGGCGTGGCGGGCGGGCCGGCCGAGGCGGCAGTGGCCGCCGGGTCCGGCCGGGCGTGGCGGGCGGGCCGGCTGTGGCGGCCGGGGCCGGCCGGGCCGTGGGTCCGTGGCGGCCCTCAGGACAGCCGGAGTTCGCGGGCCTCGCCGAGCGGGGCGAAGAACCGCTCCACGGTCTCCTCCGAGACGTCGGCGAGTGCGGGCGGGGACCAGCGGGGGCGGCGGTCCTTGTCGATGACCTGGGCCCGGACGCCCTCCACCAGGTCGGGCGCGCGCAGCGCGTGGCAGGAGACCCGGAACTCCTGCTCCAGCACCCGCTCCAGGGAGCCGAGGCCACGGGCCCGGCGGACGGCGGCCAGGGTGACCTTGAGCGCGGTCGGGGACTTCGCGAGAATCGTTTCGGCGGCCTCCTTCGCGGCCGGGTCGCCCTCGGCCAGCAGCCGCTCCACGGTCTCCTCGACGGTGTCCGCGGCGTGGCAGCGGTCGATCCAGGCCCGCCTCCCAGCCAGTTCGCCCGGCGCGGGCCGCCCGGCGAGGCGCGCCAGCACCTCCGGGGCCGGGGCGCCGGCGAGTTCGGCGGTCAGCTCCGGAAGCCGGGCGGCGGGTACGAAGTGGTCGGCGAGTCCGCACAGCAGGGCGTCGGCCGCCCCCACGGCGGCGCCGGTCAGGGCCAGGTGGGTGCCGAGCTCGCCGGGGGCCCGGGCGAGCAGGTGCGTACCGCCCACGTCGGGGACGAAGCCGATGCCGGTCTCGGGCATGGCGACGCGGGAGCGTTCGGTGACGACGCGCACGCTGCCGTGGGCGGAGAGGCCAACGCCGCCGCCCATCACGATGCCGTCCATCAGGGCCACGTACGGCTTCGGGTAGCGGGCGATCAGCGCGTTCAGCCGGTACTCGTCGCGCCAGAAGTCCTCGGACGCGTCGCCTCCGGCCTTCGCGTCGTCGTGGATGGCCCGGATGTCCCCGCCGGCGCACAGTCCGCGCTCCCCGGCCCCGCGGATGAGGACCTGGGCGACGGCGGGGTCGTGCTCCCAGGCCGTCAGCGCCTCGGTGATCCGCAGCACCATGGGGTGGGTGAGGGCGTTGAGTGCCCTGGGGCGGTTGAGGGTGATCACCCCGGTGTGGCCCTCGGTGGTGAACAGGGCCGTGTCGTCTGCGCCGTCTTCGGTCTTCACACCGGCCAGTATGTAGCGTGCATCGGCATGCGGAAGATCATCCTGATGATGCAGGTGTCCCTGGACGGCTACTTCGAGGGCCCGGACCGGGACATCTCCTGGAACCGGGTCGACGATGAACTGCACCAGTACATGAACGACGAGGTCCGTGCGCTGGGTGGTCTCCTGACCGGCCGGGTCACGCACGAGCTGATGGCCGCGTACTGGCCGACCGCCGATGCGGACCCGGCCGCCCCCGCGGTGGTGGCCGAGTTCGCCGGCATCTGGCGGGACCTGCCGAAGTACGTGTACTCGCGCACGCTGCCGGACGGCGACCTCGGCTGGAACTCCACCCTCGTGCGGGACGTCGTACCGGCGGAGGTCGCCGCGCTCAAGGCGGCCCCGGGGGGCGACCTGGTCGTGGGCGGGGCGGATCTCGCCGCCACCTTCCTGCGCCACGATCTCGTGGACGCGTACCGGATCTTCGTGCACCCGGTGCGCATCGGACGCGGCAGACCGCTGTTCCCGCCCGCCGACGGCGGCCCGGTGCCACTGCGCCTGGAGGGAACCCGCACCTTCGGCAACGGCGTGGTCCAGCTCCGGTACGAACGCCCCTAGGCCCTGTCGTCAAACTGCCGTCTGCCCCGCGACGCCTGGCACGCGCTCTCGCCGCACCGGGCGAAAGCCAAGTACGTCCAGTACGCGGTCTTCCGCCCGGCGCGCCGAGAGCACGCACCAGACGCCGCGGGGCCGCCCTCCGGGCGACGACGGGAGTTTGACGACAGGGCCTAGGTTCAGGCGGGGCGCCCGGGTGGGTCCCCCGTGTGTGGCCGAAGGCGCGGCGGAAGACGTCGGTGAAGGCACTCGCGGAGGACCAGCCGCAGCCTGTTCGCGGGCGCCGGCGGGCGCCGCCCTGTACGTGCCGTTCTCGCTGCGGGTCACGCTGGGCCAGGACTACCTGCCGGCCCGCATGGGCACGGCGCGCGGCGTCACCCTCGGCCTGACGGTCAGCGTCGGCGGGGTGAGGAGCCCGTTCATCGGGGCCCTCGCGGACGCCACCTCGGGTACGGACGGCCCTGCTCCCGCCGGCGGTCCTCCCCCTGACGGCCTGGGCCCTGGCCCGGCGGCTGCCCGAGCCGGCGGCCCCGGCGGACTGAGCGGTGCGGCGGCTCAGTGCTTCGGCAGGGCGCGGTGCTCCCGCCAGGCGGCCAGGGCCTGCGGGCGCGTGCCCTCCGGGTGGCGGGCATGCCAGTCGCGCAGGAACCGGTTGAACTCGAACTGGGCGGCGACCTCCCGGGGTTCGGCGGCCCGGGCGCGGGTGGCGTGCCAGTGGGCGACGGCCTCGGCGAGGGTGTGTCCCGCGTGCTGTGCCACGTAGTCGCGCATGAAGGCGTCGAAGTGGAATCCGGGCCCGATCTCCCGGACGAAGAACTCCCGGAGCACCTGGCTGCACGGCTGCCCCTCCGGGATCACGGTGTCGCCGTCGACGGGTGCGGTGAGCCGGCGCCCCCCGCGGCGCGGGGCCCGCACCGGCTCCGGCGGCCGGTTCCCGTCCAGTGCGGCGGCCAGCCGGGCCGTCACCGCCACCTTGCCGCCCCCGGCGGACAGGCCCATCTCCCGGGCGAGCGCCGAGAGCTCCGCCAGGGTCCAGTACCAGCGGAGCAATTGCGCCCCGGTCAGCGCCGGCGTCAGGGCGGGCCGGCTTTCCGTAGGATTCGAACTCACGTTCACATCATAAAGAGTGCCACCGGGGAGCCGCCGGCCGGCTGCCGCCACGCCGGTCGACGGGGCGGTCTGCATACGGTGCACGGTCCCGGTTTCATGGGCAGGACCGTGAATCCCGGACCGACCCGCAGGAGTCCAGATGAACGCCGCAGCCGACCGCACCGCCCTGACACTCGACGACGGCACCGCCCTGGTCCTCGTCGACCTCCAGCAGGGTGTCCTGGCGCTGCCGACCACCAGGCCCGCCGAGGAGGTCCTCGCGAACGCCGTCGCGCTCGCCGGGGCGTTCCGCGCGCACAAGCTGCCCGTGGTGCTGGTCAGGGTCGCCTGGTCGCCCGACGGCGGCGACCTGCCCACCACCGACGTCGACCGCCCGGGCCCGGCCACCGCCCCGCCCGCCGCGTTCTCGGAGATCCCCGCCGAGCTCGCCGCCCTCGGCGACGTCGTCGTGACCAAGCGCCACTGGGGCGCCTTCACCGGGACCGAGCTCGACCTCCAGCTGCGCCGTCGCGGTGTCCGCCGGATCGTCCTGGCCGGCATCTCCACGAGCGTGGGCGTCGAGTCCACCGCCCGTACGGCATGGGAGCACAGCTACTCGCTGGTCTTCGCCGAGGACGCCACCGCCGACACGGATCCCGCGTCCCACGCCCACTCGTTCGCCAAGATCTTCCCGCGCATCGGCAAGGTCAGCACGACCGCGGAGGTCGTCGCCGCCCTTGACGCGCGGGACCTTCGTTCCCGGTGACCGTCCGGCCGTCACCCCGGCCCGGGACCGGAAAACGGCCTGCCGGGGTGGCGGGTGCTCAGAGCGCCTCCGGGGTCGCGGCGAGGGAGTGCAGGTAGCGCATCAGCGTCATCAGGACGTCGCGGCTGGAGTCGCGGCGGCGGGCGTCGCAGAAGACCAGCGGCACGGACGCAGGCAGGTCGAGGGCGGCGCGCAACTCCTCCAGGGGGTGCTCGGGCGCGTCGGGGAAGGAGTTGACCGCGACCACGAACGGCACCCCGCGCTCCTCCAGCCGGCCGATCACGTCGAAGCTGACCTCCAGCCTGCGGGTGTCGACGAGGACCACCGCGCCGAGGGCGCCCTCGAACAGGCCGCGCCACAGGAACCAGAACCGCTCCTGTCCGGGGGTGCCGAACAGGTACAGCACCAGTTCCTCGTTGATGCTGATGCGGCCGAAGTCCATGGCCACGGTGGTGGAGGTCTTGCGTTCCACGCCCGCCGTGTCGTCGACGCCGACCCCGGCCTGGGTCATCGTCTCCTCGGTGGTGAGCGGCCGGATCTCGCTGACCGCGCCGACGAGGGTCGTCTTGCCGACCCCGAAGCCGCCCACGATCACCACCTTGACTGCGGCGGCGGCCGTGGCCGGGAGCGCGTCCTCGCGCCGGGGCGCGGTGGCCCGCTCAGAGCTTTCGAAGTCCATCGATGACTGCCTCAATCAGTGCCAGGTCCGGGAGTTTGGCGGGGGCGACGGGTGGGCGGGAGAACACGTGCCGGGCGGTGAGCAGGTCACCGAGGAGTACGGTGACCACGCTCACCGGCAGGCCGAGGTACGCGGAGATCTCGGCCACCGAGAGCGGCGACTGACAGAGCCGCATGATCGCCTCGTGCTCCGGCTGCATCCCGGGCCTGGGCCCCGACTTGGCGACGATCAGCGTGACGAGGTCGAGGTGGGTGGGATGCGACCCCCCGCTCCGGCCGCCGGTGATCACGTAGAGCCGCTCGGGCGTACCGTCCTCCCAGTCCCGGTCCGGGTTGCTCACGCCGGCTGCCCGTCGCGGCGCGGCGGGCTGCTCAGGTGTTCTCCGATCCGTGCGACGAGGTCGCGCATCCGCTGGCCCATCAGTCCGGCGTCGACGCCCTCGTCGGCCAGTACGGCGAGGAAGGCGCCGGCGCCGGCTGCCATCAGGTAGAAGAAGCCGCCGTCCATCTCGATCACGACGAGCCTCATCCGCCCGCTGCTGCCCGGGAGTTCGGAGGCGACGGCGCCGGCCAGGCTCTGCAGTCCGGCGCAGGCGGCGGCGAGCCGGTCCGCGGTGTCGGTCTCCGCCCCGTACTGCGCCATGCGCAGGCCGTCGGCGGACAGGACGATGACGTGGCGGGTCTGCGGAACGCCCTCGGCCAGGTCCTTGAGCATCCAGTCCATGTTGGTCTGCTGCTGACTCATGGCTGTTCCCCCTTGCTCGCCGAGGCCGGCGAGGCATCCGTGTTCTGGCTTGCTGCGCCGCTCCGGCTCGCGGCGGTCTTGCTGCTGTCCGAGGACAGGCCGTCCTGGAAGGCGGCCAGCCACATACCGGGCTGTACCTCGGGCCGGGGTTCGGGCGCGGGTTCGGACTCGGCGGCGTAGCCGTGTCCGGCCCGGTCCGCGGCGGCCGCGGCCGCCGTCACGAACCGGTCGCCGGTGCCCGTGCCGATCCCGGTCCCGGTTACGGCCGGTTCGGGTGCGACGGCGCGGGTCTTGCGGCGGCGCTGCGGCAGCCCGTTCGGGGTCCGCTCGGTCACGGCGGGCACCTCGTCGTCGACTGCCGGCATACGGGGCCCGGTGACCGGGCGGGCGGCCGGGTTCCCGGCCTCGGGGGCGGTGGCGGTGGTCGTGCCGCCGGCGGGCGGCAGGGCGGCGCGGGGGCCCGAGGCGGTGCCGATGCCGTGGGCGACGCCGGTGGCGGAGGAGGCGGTGGTGATCAGCTGCTGCGGGATGACCAGCACGGCCCGTACGCCGCCGTACGCCGAGGCACGCAGCGAGACCTGGAAGTCGTACGCCTGCGAGAGGCGGCCGACCACGGCGAGGCCCAGCCGCGGGGTTTCGCCGAGGTCGGTGAGGTCGATGCCCTGCTGCGCCTGGCGGAGCATGCGCTCGGCCCGCTTGCGGGCCTCCTCGCTCATGCTCACGCCGCCGTCCTCGATCTCGACGGCGATGCCCGAGTTCACGTCGACGGCGGTCAGGTGGACCTTGGTCTGCGGCGGGGAGTAGCGGGTGGCGTTGTCCAGCAGCTCGGCGAGCGCGTGGATCAGCGGTTCGACGGCGGGCCCGACGACGGCGACCTGCGAGACGGAGTGGAGCTCCACGCGCTGGTAGTCGATGATCCGCGACATGGCACCGCGCAGCACGCTGTACAGCGGAACGGCCTTGCTCCACTGGCGGCCCGGCCGCGCCCCGCCGAGTACGGCGATGGAGTCGGCGAGGCGGCCGATGAGGGCCGTGCCGTGGTCGAGCCGCAGCAGGTCGCCGAAGACGTCCGGGTTGTGACCGTGCCGGTCCTCCATCTCCCGCAGTTCCTGGGACTGCTGGTGCACGATGGCCTGGACGCGACGGGCGATGTTGACGAAGGCCCGCTGAGCGGAGTCACGCAGGTCCTCCTCGGCGACGACGGCGTCGAGCACCGAGCGCAGTACGGCCTGGTGCGCCGCTCTGAACTCGGCCGTCAGACCGGGCCCGTGGGCGTCGAGCTCCTCGAAGGAGGCGAGGACCTCCTCGGGGAACTCCCCCTTGCGCAGCCGTTCCACGACATCGGGCAGCAGCTCCCGGGCGAGCCGTACGGTCTCGGCCTGCTGCCGGTGCAGGGCCGCCTCCTGTGCGGCGGCGGTCGACCGCAGCGCGGCGACGACCCTGCCGCGCCGGGCGGCCTCACCGCAGGACAGGGCCACGGCGACGAAGGCCACGGCGCCGATCCAGGCGACGGGGGTGCGGGCAGGTGCGGACACCTGCACCACGGCGATCACCGCGGCGGCGGCGGTCAGCAGGGCGGGCAGCGCCCAAACGACGGGTGAGGTGGGCCCTGGACTTCCGGGCGACGATCCCACGCGAACCATCAGAACCCTCAAACGATCGAAAGTGAATGATCATATGACAACGGCCCGGAATCTTAGCGTCTATATGCACGGCTCTTGACAGCAGGTCATGATCCGGACTGTGCAAGGCGGTTGGCAGTTCACCTGCTGGCCGAAACCCGTACGCACCCCTCCCGGCCCGGACCCGCTCGGGATCCCCCGCCACCACTGGCCCCCGAGACCCCCACCCAGGTCCGGAGTCCCTGTCCCCCACCTCAGGGAACGGCTGAATCCCGCCATCGGCCCTCCCGCCCGCCCGGGAGACAATCGCTCCCGGCCAGGCCCCTGCCCTCACCCCGCCAGAACGGGAGCAACCAGGTTGAACCAGACCGTACGCATACAGGCCGGGCGATTCCTGCACCCGGGCGAGCGGCTCATCGCCGCCTGCTCCTACGAACTCGGCCCCGGCGTACCGCATCCGCCCGAGGCCCTGCCGGCCCCTCCCGAGCCCTCGGCCCTCGCCCGGGAGCTCACGGCGCGGGCTCCCCGCCCCCTGCGGCAGCTGCTCAAGGCGGGCGGCTTCCTCGACCCCCGGCAGTCGGGGCCCGCCGCCGTCGCGGACGCGATCGACCGTGCACCGGACGCGGTGAACCGGCTCGGGGCCCGCCTGATGCACGGCAAGAGCATGGAGGGCGGCTGGCGGAGCACTGCCGGGCGGTTCCTCACCAGCCGTGCGAGCGCCCGCGGTTCGGTCACGGGCGTCCTCGCCGTCACCGACCGGCGCTGGTTCGGCCTGAGCGACGTCTCGCCCCTGTGGCGGACGACGCCGGCGCTGAAGCAGTACTGGGAGGCCCCGCGCCAGGCCGTCGCGGCGGTACGCGCCAACCGGACGGGAGTGCTCCAGAGGGGACGCATGGACATCGCCTTCGCGGACGGCTCCTGGCTCGCTGTCCTGGCCACCCACCCACCCCACGCAACGGCATTCGCGACCGCGTCCTGCGGCCCGCACTGAGCCGCATCACCGCTGCGCGCACCAACGCCCCCGTGGCCGCCACGCGTTGACCGGCCCGGGGCCACGTTCCAGCCGGCGGGCTTGCGTCTGCACGCGAACTGCGCACAGACCGGCTTGTCTTCGATTCCAGGCGCATGGACCCCGTGCAGCGTGGCCGTAGACGACGGAGGGTTGGAGGAGCGCGAACGCCTTGCGAAACAGGGCAACCACGCCCGACCGGGGACTCGCCGCGGGCACCCACGCCCGACGGTCCAAGCGCTCATCGCCGCCCTCGATGGGGCGGCGGTGCCTGGGGGCTTCGAACTCGTCCTCGCCTGCGGCCTCGACGACCACGCGGCGTTCGACGCCCCAGGCCCCCTCTCACCGCCCCGGCCTTCCACACGGACCCAGCCGTCAGGAACCGTCACCAGCGATCTCACCGCTCCTGCGAGGAACGGCCTGCCCGATACGCATCTGCTACTTGAAAGTACAAAATCGCTAGGTAGATGCAGGGATGGATGGCTGCTAGAGTCCGCATGCGCTGCCCGGGACAGGGTGGCGAGATGGCTGGCCCGAACCCCACATCTGCCCTGAGCGGCGTACATCCGCGAGGCAGCCAGCCGTTGTGATGCCGTGGCAGTTCCGCACCGACGACGCCCGTGCGCCCCTTCCGCTCCGTGCCGCCCATGCCGCCTTCGAGGCCCATCGCCCGCACCGCGCTTCGCTTGTCACCCGTCAGATGGGGAGATCCACATGAACGCAGGACTTCTGCGCCGTTTCGTCACCGGCAGGACGCTGGTACTCGGTGCCGTTCTGGCCTTGGCAGTGCCGGGAACCGCCCGCGCCAACACCGTGGGCGTGACCGTGAAGACCCCGGGGGCCACCAGCGGCCCCGCCTCCGCCAACTCCGAGATATCGACCCACGCGGACTGTTCCAGCGGCCTCGTCTCCGGCGGCGGGCTCAACCAGGCCATCGGCACCGGGTCGAGCGTGAACGGCAACCACGTCAACGGCACCTCGCCCAGCTCGAACGGGACCAGCGAGTACACGGGCTCCACCGGTGTCGTCGGCACCGACGTGACGCACTGGCTCGGCATCGGGGGGAGCGGGGGCCAGGTCAACGCCTCCTTCTCGACCACCCCCTACGCCATGTGCTTCACCAGCAACCTGATCAACCACACCCAGGTCGTCATGAACAAGGCCAACACCCCCACCGCCGGGGCCACCGCGGGGCTCGTCACCGCGACCTGCCCGGCCAACACCCGCCTCCTCGGGGGCGGCGCCCGCACCACCCCGGGCAACACGGGCAGCCTCAAGACGATCGCGAGCTTCCCCACCTTCAACGACTCCGCGCACGCCTTCGGCGCGAAGGCCGCGGCGGACGGTGAGACCAACCCCGACTCCTGGACGGCGGTCGGCTGGGACTCCGGCGCCAACAGCGCCAACTACACCTACGCCTACGCGATCTGCAGCGGAAGCGGCATCAGCGTCAGCGGCGCCACCGTGAAGGTCCGCTACACCGAGGTGAGCGGCCCGACCACCGGCAGCACCGGCCAGACGGCGACCGTGGGCTGCGGCCAGGGCGACGGGAACCTGGTCAGCGGCGGGGCCGCGATCAGCGGGGGCAGCGTGACCACCACCAGCTTCACCGGTCCGGGCTCGGGCGGCGACCACCTCAACGGCAGCTTCCCCAGCACCTCCGGCGGCGCCGCGGTCGCCGACGGGACCACCACGGCGGCGTACTGGACGGCCTCCGCCCACACCGGAGGCCAGTCCTCCCCCGGCACCCACACCGACGCCTGGGCGCTGTGCGCCAACGACGGCGTCTGAGGCAGCCGTCCACGACCGCCGGCCAGCCGGCCATGCGCACGAACACCAGGGAGAATCCGATGAGCACGACAATCCGGCGGGGCGCCGCCACGGGCAAGGCCCTGATCCTGGCCGCCCTGCTGACCGTGGCGGTGCCGGGAGCCGCGTACGCCAAGACCGCCGACGTCACGGTCGTCACCCCCGGGCCCACGATGGGCCCTCCGACCCCGTTCACCGGGGTCTCCTCGCACGCCGACTGCTCTGACGGCCTCGTCTCCGGCGGCGGGGCCGACCAGGGCATCGGCAGCGACGAGATGTCCAACGGCAACCACGTGATGGGCATGGTGCCGAGCGCCGACGGCGCCACCGAGTACACCGACACCCACGGGATCGCCGGCACCGACGCCACGCACTGGATGGCGTTCGGCGGAAGCGGCAGCCGCAGCAGCGACGCCTTCTCCACGACCCCGTACGCGATCTGCCTGCACAGCAACCTGATCAGGCACACCCAGGTGGTCATGAACAAGGCCTCCGGGCCCACCAGCGGGCTGTCGTCCAAGCTCGTGACGGCGACCTGCCCGGCGAACACCGTCCTGATCGGCGGCGGCGCCCGCACCACCCCGGCCAGCGTCGGCAGCCTCAAGCCGATCGCCGGCTTCCCCACCTTCAACGACGCCACACACCACTTCGGCTCGATCGCGGCGGGCGACGGCGAGCGCAACCCGGACTCCTGGACGGCGGTCGGCGGGATCGGCGGCGGCCGCGGCGCGGACAACATGACGTACGCCTACGCGATCTGCAGCACCGACGACATCGATCTCAAGCACGTGGCCACAACCGTCCACTTCACCGAAGTCAGCGGCCCCAACACGGCCTCCACGGGACAAACCGCGACGACGGGCTGCTCCCGCGAGGACGGCCAGCTGGTCAGCGGCGGAGCCGCGATCAGCGGCGGCAACGTGACCACGACCGACTTCAGCAAGGCGACCTCGGGCGGCCCCCACCTCAACGGCAGCTTCCCCAGCAACGCCCCCGGCACCCCGGTCAGCGACGGGGGCGCCAACCCGTCGTACTGGACGGCCGCCACCCACAGCGGCGGCTCACCCTCCCAGGGCAGCTACTCCGACGTCTGGGCGCTCTGCCTGGACGTACAGCACGGACACAAGCGGTAACGCAGCGGCTTCCCCGGAGCGGACCCTCCTGCACCAGGAGGGTCCGCTCGTCCGTCGTGCGATACGGTCCACAGATGGCCCGAACGTCGGCGCCGACGCCGACGGCGGCCCGGCAGGCCTGCTCGGCCTGGAGCCTCGTCGACGACGGCGTGCGCGAGCGCTTCGACCAAGGTCTGCGCCATGACCTCGAAACCGGCACCTGGGACGAGGAGTTCGGCCACCTGCACCACCAGGCGACCTACGTCGAGCTCGTTCGCGCCTGCTCGGAGTCAGTCCCGAGCCCGTCCGGCGCTGGGCTGACAAGGGGCAGCTGCCCGTCGAGCGGAAGAGTCGGGTCATCGCGTGATCGACGGGGTCGCGCGCTCGCCGCGTTCGTCCGCAGCCGGGCCGTCGAGTCCGAGGCGCCACATCGCGACTGGCACCGGGAATCACCGTTACGGCTCGTGTGAAGTCGACAGAAGTGCACGTCGACCTGGGGTGACCGCGTCAACGGCACAGCAGCGCCGCACGGAGGTCGAGGCGGTGGTCGAGCCGGGAGAGGTCCAGGCCGGTGAGGACCTCGATGCGCTGGACGCGGTAGTGCACCGTGTTGACGTGCAGGTGGAGGGATTCAGCCGTGCGCGCCCAGGAACCGTTGTGGGCGAGGAACGTCTCCAGCGTTTCCCGCAGCATGGCGGCTGACGCGCTCTCCTCTGTGGCGAGGCGCCCCAGTACCCGAGCACTGAAGGATCTGCGCACGTCACGCGGAACCCCGGTGACGAGTCTGGCGAGCGTGGTGAAGCTGCCGGTGTCGGTCACCTCCGAGCGGTCCGGGGACACGCTCCGGGCCGACTCCAGTCCGTAGCGGGCTTCGCGCACAGCCCCCTCGAGAGCGTCGGGCGCGGCGACCTGGGAACTGATGCCGGCGTGCAGCAGCGTGGTCGGATCGCAGGCATGCAGCAGCGGCCAGACCGACTCCAGGGTGCTGCGGGGAGACGGCCCGGAGACGACGGCTGCGGCGCCGTCGTTCAATCCTGCGACGACGTGCGCGGCCCCCTGGTGGGCGAGGGCCTCGGCGAGCACGGCGACGGCTCGTCGCCCATCGCCCGTACTCGTGCCGGCAGCGACCACGTGGAACGGCCCCTCGTCCGGGAGGCCGCAGGAGCGCAGCAGCTCCGCGACGGCCACCGGATCGGCCGGGGAGGCGCCGAGCAGCTGCATCAGTTCGGCGGACCGCTCGTCCGCGCAATACCCGTGCCCCCGCTCCCGGCACTCGGCCAGCACGCCTGCGAGTTCGTACAGGACGCGCAGAGGTACGTCGGTGGCGTCCATCACGTTGAGGTACCAGCGGTCGTAGGGGGATGCCTCTCCTTCGATCGGGATGGTCACGCCGGCCCCGCCCCTGATGTGCTCGGCCGCTTGGCGGGGCGCCAGGACCGGCGTCCCCGGTGTGCGGGCGACGATGCGGCCGGTGGCGGTGAGGACACTGCACGCCGCGGGTCCGAGTCGCGTGAAGGCCGCGTTCAGGAGCTCCTCCGGTCCGGCCCCGGCCGTGAGCAGTCGCTGCAGGTGGGTGCGCACGGCGGTGGGGAGGGCGTGGTGGGCGGTGGGACGCCGGCTGAGCTGGCCCCACTGCCTGAGGTAGAAGGCGTCCGTGATGGTGCGGAAGCTGACCTCCGCCGGGACGGCGATGAGCGGGATCTCGTGGTTGATGCAGGCGACGACGATGTCTTCGGGCACCGCCCCGTGCGTCTCCTCCCCCGCCAGGAGGGCGGCTGTCCCGGCCCCGCTGAGCGAGGAGACGAACTGCTCGGCCTTCCGGCGGCCGCCGTCGGCCGACCACCACACGAGCCCGCTGAGCACGATCTCGCCCGGCTGCAGGAATCGCATCGGGTCCTCGAGATCCGTGGCGGTCAGTCCACTGATCTCCCTGCGCAGCAGCGGGTCCTCGGCCCACACCAGCCGCAGTCCGAGGTCCTCGTCCTGGAGGAGTTGTTCGATGTGCATGTTCCAGCCCCCTTGCGTTGCAGCGGACAGGACCGTCCGCTGTTCCACATTCGCCAGGGCGATGCGGTGTTTCCCATCGTAAATGCCATGCCAGTGGCCAGAAATACCTCTTGGGCGATACTCCAGAGCGAGGGCATGCCGGTCGGATGTTCCGCCGTCAGCGCCCTCACTGCCTCCGGATCGGCGCCCTGCCGCTCCCCGCCGAGCAGCGCCTGGCCGGGCCCCCGCACACCCACTGAAAGGACTCCAAGAACGCCGAGGCGGCCGCCGCGTTCGTGGCCTGGCTCTCCGGTCCCGAGGCGCAGAGGAAACCTTCCAGGCCCTGCGGGGGGCTGTCCGGGACTCCGATCCTCCATTTCATGGCAAACCATGCATAAGCGATCTGGTCGATCACCCAGGAGGACGCTGACGGCCCCGGTGATTTCCGTGTGCGGCTCCAGTCGTTTCCGGCCACCCCAGCGACTTCACTGAAGAGGACGAGAAGGTCGCGAACGGGTGGTAAGTCATGGATCTCAACACAGTGCTGAACGTGCGTGACGCGCGTCGACGCGAGCCTTGGCGGCCGGGTGACGCGTGGCTCGGGGGCGGCACGTACCTGTTCTCCGAGCCGCAGCCGCACATCCGGCGGCTGGTGGACCTGAGCCGGATGGGCTGGGAGCCGCTGACCCGCCTGCCCGACGGCTCGGTGGAGATCGCCGCCACCTGCACGATCGCGCAGCTCTCCCGGTACGGACGGCGTCTAGCGGAGCCGGCGGGGCCGCTGTTCGAGCAGTGCTGCCGCGCCTTCCTCGCCTCCTTCAAGATCTGGAACATGGCGACCGTCGGCGGGAACCTCTGCAACGCCCTGCCGGCTGGGCCGATGATCTCGTTGACCGCGGCCCTGGACGGGACGTGCCTGCTCCGGTCGCAGGACGGCGCCACGCGTCGCGTGCAGGCGGCCGACTTCGTCCTCGGCGCGGGGCGCAAGGACCTGACTGCCGGGGAGCTGCTGCGTTCGGTGACCCTGCCCGCGTCGGCCCTCGCCTGCCGTACGGCGTTCCGCCAGGCCTCCCTCTACGGCCTGGGGCGGTCCGGCGCGCTGGTCATCGGAACGCTCGACCCGCGGGACGGCTCCCTGGCGATCACCCTCACCGCGGCCACGACCCGCCCGTTCCGCCTCTGGTTCCCGCTGCCGCCCGACCCTGCCGGCCTGGGGCACGCCATCCGCTCCGCCGTCGCCGACGACGAGTGGTTCGACGACATCCACGGACTGCCCGAGTGGCGGCGCCACATGACGCTGCGCTTCGCGCAGGAGATCCGCCGCGAACTGACCCAGGACGGTGACCGATGACCTTCCGTACCCACATCAACCAGCAGACCGCCGACGCCGAACCCCGCGCCGGCCAGTGCCTGCGCACCTATCTGCGCGAACAGGGCTGGTTCGGGGTGAAGAAGGGCTGCGACGCCGGTGACTGCGGTGCCTGTACGGTGCACGTGGACGGCGAGCCCGTGCACAGCTGCCTCTACCCGGCCTTCCGCGTCGAGGGCCGCCGAGTGACCACGGTCGAGGGCCTGACCCGCCCCGGCGGGGAACTCCACCCCGTGCAGCGGAAGTTCCTCGACGCCCAGGGCTTCCAGTGCGGCTTCTGCACCGCCGGCTTCCTGATGACCACCGCCGCCCTGGAGGCCGAGCGCGGCACCGAGCACGACGACGGCAAGCTCGACGACCTGCCCCGCGCCTTCAAGGGCAACATCTGCCGGTGCACCGGCTACCGCGCCATCGAGGACGCCGTCCAGGGCGTCCGGCACACCGAACGCCCCTGCGCCGGCGAGGCGGTGGGCCGCAGTCCCGGCGCCCCGGCCGGCCCGCAGGTCGTCACGGGCACCGCCCGCTACACCTTCGACATCGACGTCCCCGGCCTGCTGCACATGAAGCTCCTGCGCTCCCCGCACCCGCACGCCCGGATCGTGTCCATCGATACGGCCGACGCCCTGCGCGTGCCTGGCGTCCACGCCGTCCTCACCCACGAGGACGCACCGACCGCCCTCTACTCCACCGCCCGCCACGAGCACCCGACCGAGGATCCGGACGACACCCGCGTACTGGACGACGTCGTCCGCTACGTCGGCCAGCGCGTGGCCGCGGTCGTGGCCGACAGCGAACTGGCCGCCGAGGAGGGCTGCCGGCGCATCCGGGTCGTCTACGAGGAACTCCCGTACGTCACCGACCCGGAGGAGGCAATGCGGCCGGGCGCACCCGCCCTGCACGGCGACAAGGGCCCCGAGTCGCGGATCGCCCGGGCCGCATACAACGTCGCCGGAGAGGTGCACGGCGAGATCGGCTGTGTGGCGGAGGGCTTCGCCGAAGCGGCCGTGGTCTACGAGGAGACCTTCCGGACCCAGCGGGTGCAGCACGCGAGCCTGGAAACCCACGGCAGCGTGGCGTACTTCGAACCGAAGGAGGACGGCACCGGCGAGCGGCTCACCGTACGCTCCTCCACCCAGGTCCCCTTCCTCACCCGCCGCGCCCTGTGCGCGCTGTACGGGCTGCCCGAGGACGAGGTACGCGTGGTGGCGGGCCGGGTCGGCGGCGGTTTCGGCGGCAAGCAGGAGATGCTGACCGAGGACATCGTCGTCCTCGCCGCGCTGAAGCTGCGCCGGCCGGTCAAGCTGGAGTACACGCGGGCCGAGCAGTTCTACGGCGCCACCACCCGGCACCCCTTCACCATCCGCATCAAGCTCGGCGCCCGCCCCGATGGCACCCTGACCGCCGTGCAGATGCGCGTCGTGTCGAACACCGGCGCGTACGGCAACCACGGCCCGGCTGTGATGTTCCACAGCGTCGGCGAGTCCTTCGCCGTCTACCGCGCGCCGCACAAGAAGGTCGACGCGTACTCCGTCTACACCAACTGCGTGCCGGCCGGCGCGTTCCGCGGCTACGGCCTGGGCCAGGTCACCTTCGCGGTGGAGTCGGCCATGGACGAGCTGGCCCGCCGCCTGGGGATGGACCCGCTGGTCCTGCGCGAAAAGAACATCATCGGCCCGGGCGAGCACATGGTCAGCCCGATCGGTGAGGAGGAGGACCTGCACATCGCCTCCTACGGGCTCGACCAATGCCTCGGCGTGGTCCGCCGGGCCCTCGCCGGGGACACCAGCGCCGAGGAGGCCCCGGAGGGCTGGCTCACCGGCCAGGGAGCCGCCATGGCCATGATCGCGACCGGTCCGCCCGGCGGCCACCACGCCGACGCGCGGGTCTCGCTGCTGGAGGACGGCACGTACGACGTCGCGGTCGGCACCGCCGAGTTCGGCAACGGCACCACCACCGTCCACCAGCAGATCACCTCCGGCGCCCTGAACACCACGCAGGACCGGATCCGCATCCGGCAGTCCGACACGGACGTCGTCCGCCACGACACCGGCGCCTTCGGCTCTGCCGGCACCGTCGTCGCGGGCAAGGCCGTGCTCCTGGCCGCCACATCCCTGGCCGAGCGGCTGAGGACCCTCGCCGCCCGCCACACCGGAGTGGCCCGGCACCTGTGCACGCTCGGCGCCGAGTCCTTCGACTGCGCGGGCCGGCTGGTGACGCTGAAGGAGCTGTACGAGGCGGCGCACGCCAGGGGCGCCGAGGAGGAGCTGGCCGCCGACGGCCACTGGGGCGGCTCCCCGCGCTCCGTCGCCTTCAACGCCCAGTGGTTCCGCGTCGCCGTCGACCCCGGCACGGGCGAGATCCGCGTCCTGCGCAGCGTGCACGCCGCCGACGCGGGCAAGGTCATGAACCCCGTGCAGTGCCGGGGCCAGGTCGAGGGCGGCGTCGCCCAGGCGCTCGGGGCCACGCTCTTCGAGAACGTACGGATCGACGGGCGCGGCGAGGTCACCACCGCCGCGTTCCGCAGGTACCGGCTCCCGCAGTACGCCGACGTCCCGCGTACGGAGGTCCACTTCATGGAGACCTCCGACGCCATAGGGCCGCTGGGCGCCAAGTCGATGAGCGAGAGCCCCTTCAACCCCGTCGCCCCGGCCTTCGCCAACGCCCTGCGCGATGCAACCGGGATCCGCTTCACCGAACTGCCGGTGACCCGGGACCGTATGTGGCTCGCCCTCGACCGCGGCAGGGCCGTGTGATCAGGCGGCCGAGAGCGAGATCTCGGTGGCCTTGATCAGCGCGACGACGGAGGTCCCGTCGGCCAGGCCGAGCGCCTCGACGGCGTCCTTGGTGATGGCCGCGGTCAGTTCACCGCCCTCGACGGTGACCTTGACGGAGCCCATCGCCCCGCCGGTGGCGACCTCGGTGACGGTCCCCGCGATCTGGTTGCGGATCGAGATGTTCTCCACCGGGGCGGTAGCGAGGGCCACTTCGGTGGACTTCACGAGCGCCTTCACCGCAGAGCCCTTTGCGAGCCCGAGATCCTTGACGGCGTCGGCGGTGATCGCTGCGGTGATGCCCTGACCGCCCGCCAGCCGCACCTGCACCGTGGCCATCGCTTCGCCGGTGGTGACGGCCGTGACCGTGCCGGGGATCTGGTTGCGGATGCTCAGGCTCATGGAAAACGCCTCACAGGAAAATCGTCCGGAACCGCAGACCCTGTTGTGGCCTGGGCTTTTCCGACACTACGACACACTCTTCGTCCCCTTGTGCAGGCGCATCGCATGCGCCAACCGAGTGGGCGGTATCGGGTCGTGGATCCGAACCGCACGCCCTTTGGACGATCCACTGCCTGGGGGCACGTCTCACAGTCAGGATTCCGTGTCCGGATCCAGTCGTCGCCCGGGACGGCTGTTGATCGACTGCACAGACACCGGACGCCAGCCCAGTGGAGCGGCTCCCCCTGCGACGCAGGCGGCCGGTACGGGAGCCACTGCGCGTCGCTCGCGGTGTTCGAAGATTCCCTTTCGGGATCGACCTCACCCCGGCGATGCTCACGGCTGCCGGCCGCCACGGCCGTACCCGCTACGGCAATCTGCTCGCCGCAGGCCCCTCGGGCACGCCCCAGCGGCGATGTCCGAACAAGCCGGCGCGGTCCGGGGGCTCTACGCCCCGGACCGCGCCGACGTTCACCGCAGCCTGCCCGTCTGGATCAACGGCACTGGCCGAAGCGGGGACCCTGCACGGTGACGCCCGGCAGCTGGGGGGCGGGCGTGTTGCCCTCGCACCGCAAGGGTCCGGTGATGGTGGTGCCGGACACGGTGGTGCCGCCCGCGTTGGATTCGAGGGTGACCGCGCCGGTGACCGTACTGCCGTCGCACACGCTGACCGGACCGACCGTCTCCCGCACGGTCAGGGGACCGTCGACGTGCACACCGCAGAGCGACACGGCGAGGGCACGGTCGGCGGAGAACCGCCCGGTGAACGACGCGCCGGAAGCCGCCAGGGCACCATCGGGCTCGATCCGTACCGGACCGACCTGCTGGGCTCCGGCGCCGAGGCAGACCGACTCCCCCGCCGCCACCGTCAAGGGACCCTCGTGCAGCGCCGTCACACAGGGACGGCTGAAACCGACGGTGACCGACAGCGGTTCAGGACTGCTGCTCGGCCGGTGCAGAGAGTCGCCCTCGTACCGCGCTGTGAACCCGTGGGTGCCCGGGCGCATCACGGGGGTGTGGAAGACCACCCGCCCATCCGTCAGCGGCACGGTGCCGAGCGGCTCGTCACCGTCGAAGAGGGCGACGCTGCCGGCCGGGGCGCCTGCGGCGGGAGAGGTGACCTCCGCGGTGAGGGCCGTCGAGTGCCCGTACAGCAGGTCGGTGCTCTCTGCCGTGAGGGTGAGGGTGGTGTCGTACCGCCAGGAGATGACGGCGCGGCCGTTGCCCCGGTTGACGCCTGGGGTCAGGCTGACCTCGGTGGCGAGGGGAGCGGCGTGGCTGCTGCCGCCGCCTCCGCCGGCGCCGGGGAGGTTGTCGGGGTTGCCGCCGCCGGAGCCTCCGCCGCCGCCGAACCAGCCGCCGCCACCGCCTCCGCCGCCGTTTCCGCCGCGCCCGCCGTTGCCTCCGGGGCCGCCGCTGCCCTGGTTGGGCAGGCCGGTGTTGGGGTCCGTGTCACCGCCGGGGATGCCGGGGCCGCCCAGCGCGGAGTTGGGGCTGCCGGTGCCGTGGGCGGTCTGGGTCGCGCCCCCGCCGGCGATACCGGAGCCCTGGGGCCCGTCGGCCTGTCCGCCGGGCTCGCCGGTCAGGCCGCCGCCGTCACCGCCGTGCAGCTGGGGGCCGCCGTTTCCGGCGCCGCCGCCTGCGCCAGCGACCAGGATCCGCTCGGCCGGGCCGAACGCTCCGGTCCGCAGATCCGAGGCCCCGCCGCCGGAGCCGCCGCCGCCGTGCGCACCGCCGCCGCCCGCTCCGTGGCCGTATCCGCCGGGCCGGGCGTACTCCCCGTGTCGGGAACTGCCGGGTATGCCGGCGGCGCCGACGGTGAGCTGGAGGGGCTGGCCCGGGGTGACGGCCAGGGTGGCGCGGGCGTGGCCGCCGAGACCGCCGGGGGCCCCGGCGTTGGGCGGGTTGGGGGCGACGTACCCGGCAGCGCTGCCGCCCTCGGCCCCGTACAGGTCCACGGTCAGGGAGCTGACTCCGGCCGGGACGGTGAAGGTGTCGGTGCCGGGCGCGGTCCAGGCGCAGCTGGCTTCGGTGCCGGTGGCGGGGACGCCCGTCGTCCCGCAGACGGTCGGGGTGTCGGCCGCTGCGACGGCGGGCGGGGAGAGCGCAGCGGCGAGCAGCAGGGCGGTGCCGGCCAGGGCCAGCGCAGGGGTCCGCACGGGGCGGGATGTGTTCATGTGTCAGTTCTTCTGCCGTCTCGGGGGGAAGGGTGGCCGTGCCGGCTCAGATGCCGTCGTCGGCGCACAGCGCCCAGGCGTCGGTGTAGGTGTTCGGGGAGCTGCCGCCGCCGGTGTGCGCGTCGGCGGTCCAGTACGCCGCCGTGGTGGTGCCGTCGCCGAAGGGGCTGCCGCCGGAGGTGCTGGGGAAGCTGCCGTTGAGGTGGTCACCAACAGAGCCGGGGCCGGTGAAGTTGGTGGTGGTGAGGCTGCCGCCGCTGACTGCGGCGCCGCCGCTGACCAGCTTGCCGTCGCCACCGCCGCAGCCGACGGTGGCCGTCTGGCCGGTGGTGGCGGCGGTCGGGCCGCTCACCGAGGTGTGCCGAACCGTAACCGTGACACCGCTGACGTTGATGTTGTTGCCGCTGCAGATGGCGTACGCGTAGGTGGTGTTGCCGCTGTTGCCGCCGCCCCCGTTCCAGCCGACCGCGGACCAGGAGTCCGGGTTGGTCTCACCATTGGCCGCGGCCTTCTGCCCGAAGCCGTGAGCAGAGTCGTTGAAGGTGGGGAAGCTCGCGATCGGCTTGAGGCTGCCGACGCTCGCGGGCGTGATGCGCGCGCCGCCACCCAGCAGGCGGGTGTTGGCGGGGCAGGTGGCCGTGACGAGGCCGAAGGTACCGCTGGTCGTGGGCCCGGCGAGCTTGTTCATCACGACCTGGGTGTGGTTGACGAGGCTGCTGCTGAAGCACATGGCGTACGGGGTGCTGGAGAAGGAGGCGTTGACGGCGCCACCGCTGCCGCCGATGCCGAGCCAGTGGGTGACGTCGGTGCCGACCACCCCGGTGGAGCCGAGGTACTCGGTGCTGCCGTCGGGGCTGGGCACCGTGCCGTTGATCTTGTTGCCGTTGGAGGAGGCGCCGGTGCCGATGGCCTGGCTGATGCCGCCGCCCGAGATCAGGCCGCTGGCACAGGCGGCGTCCGTGGTGATCTCGGCAAAGGTGCCGGCCGGCCCGGCGGTGGCGCCGGGGGTGCGGACGGTGACGCCGACGGAATTGGCGTAGGCGGTGAGCGGGACGGTCACGGCAAGGGCTGCGCCGGCCACGAGGGCGAGGGCCCGGCCCGTCGAACGAGAGCGGTGGTGGAAGGTGAGGTTCATGGGATCCATCTCCTTGGATCTCCGCAGGGATGCGCCCGGTGCGGCGGGCAGCAGCTGCGTACCGTAGCAGCAGAATTCTTCGGCATCTACAGGGTGTTTGACCGGTGAGACCTGGCACATGCAAGGTTGAACAGAGCTCTTCTTTCCGCGGCCGCACGAGGCATCGACTGGCCGAGAGTCCCGACGACCCGGCGGGTCACCCTTGCGGCCGGGGGTGCAGAGCGAAAATCAGGCGCGGCGCCTAGACCCAGGCGCAGGAGGGCAAGTGAGGCCACTCAACAACGACTTGCCAGTTGCTCCGCGCGCGACGCCACTCGTCCGCCTGGGCACAGCTGCCGCGCTGCCTGGAGGCGAAGAAACTACGCCTGCGGATCCCGCCCCGAAGACCAGGCCGAGCCGCGACTGGGTCGCCATCTCACCGCGCGTCGCCACCGCCCTCCGGCACCACGCACGCACAACACCCCGCAGGCGGGGCGATCCTGACGATCCGTTCGCAGGCCTCGTTTTCTGCCGACCCGACGGGCGACCGCTCGGCCCGCACCATGTCCTCGGCCGACTGCATCAGCTGTCCGAGGAAGTCGGCGTCCCGCGGATCACGGTCCACGACCTGCGCCACCTCGCCGCCACCATCACCATCCCCGCCGGCGTGCCGCTCACCGTGGTGTCCAAGACGCTGCCGCACTCCACCCTGTCGACCACCGCCAACATCTACGGCCACCTCACCCGCCAGGCCGCCCGCGAAGCCGTCGACACCATCGACCGCACCCTCACCGGCGCCCAGAACACCAGCTCCGCACCGCACCGGTCGGCGTGGCTGCGACCACCACGCGACCACGTCCGCCAACTCCGCGAGGCCCTCGGCGCACTCCGCTCCCCCGCGCCGCCGGCCTTCTGCGCGGCAGCGGACCGGCCACAGGCTGGACGTGCGGTCACATGGCGACCACCGTGGCCCCGGACGCACGAAAGGCCGTCCTCTCGTGGATGAGAGAACGGCCTCCGACCTGCCAAAAGCATGGTCGGGACGACAGGATTTGAACCTGCGACCCCTTGACCCCCAGTCAAGTGCGCTACCAAGCTGCGCCACGTCCCGTTGTGCCGTTGATCTGGGGTTTCCCCCGGCCCGGCGGCACATGCAGAACATTACCCCACGTAGAGGGGTGCGCATGCACCGGTTTCCGGTGGCGGGGAGGATGGCGGGGTGAACGCACGGGATCGGGACGGTGAGGGGCGGGCGCGCAGTGCGCGGCCGCGGGACGGGCTGGGGCGACCGCTGGCCTACGGGGAGCCGGGGGTGGAGCGGCAGCCCGAGGGGGTCGTGCGGACGCCCGCGCAGACGGTGGCCGAGGCGCAGCGGCTGCTGGACGCCGGGATGCCGTTCCACGCGCACGAGGTGTTCGAGGACGCATGGAAGTCCGGGCCGCCGGCCGAGGCCCCGCTGTGGCGGGCCCTTGCGCAGCTGGCCGTCGGGCTCACGCACGCCGCACGCGGGAACGCCGTCGGCGGGGCCCGCCTGCTGCGCCGGGGGGCCGATGCCCTGGCCTTGGCCGGGCCGGAGGGGGCTCATGGGATCGACCTGGCGGGTCTGGTCCGCTGGGCCCGGGAGTTGGCCTTGCGGGTGGAAGCCGGGGCGGCGGTCGACGCGGCGGCCGAGGCGCCGCGGCTCGTCTCCCCGCCGGACCGGCCGGCCCCCGCCTGATCGTGGACGGCCCCGGCCCCGGCCCCGGTCGGGGCCGGGCCGCCCGCAGCCGTCGCGGCCCCGACGGGACACCCGCACCAGCGCCTCCGCGGCCCGCGCGGGCGGCGAGCCCGTCGAGCGGGTCCGGGCCGGCCCGTCGCGCGGGTCCAGGCGGGGCCGTCG
This sequence comes from Streptomyces sp. NPDC086989, assembly GCF_044745505.1. NCBI lineage: Bacteria > Bacillati > Actinomycetota > Actinomycetes > Kitasatosporales > Streptomycetaceae > Streptomyces > Streptomyces sp. NPDC086989. The sequence goes on along the minus strand of NZ_JBIVAL010000007.1, from coordinate 107,704 downwards.
AGCGGGTCCCCGGGCAAGGGGCTACGCGGGTTCCAGGAGGTCCCAGCGGTTGCCGTAGAGGTCCTCGAAGACCGCCACCGAGCCGTACGCCTCGTGGCGCGGTTCCTCCAGGAAGCGGACGCCCTCGGCGGTCATCCGGGTGTGGTCGCGGGCGAAGTCGTCGGTGTACAGGAAGAAGCCGACCCGGCCGCCCGTCTGGTCCCCGACCCGGGAGCGCTGGGCGTCGTCCTTGGCACGGGCGAGCAGCAGCGCGGCCTCGGTGGCGCCGTCCGGGCGGACCACGACCCAGCGGGAGCCGTCCGGGCGCGGGGTGTCCTCGACGAGGGTGAAGCCGAGGGCTCGGGTGTAGAAGTCGATGGCCTCGTCGTAGTCGCGGACGACGAGGGCGGTGAGGGCGATGTAGGCGGGCATGGCACTCATTGTGCTGGTCCGCTCATCAGGATCACCTCCAGGGTGCGCGGACCGTGCACGCCCTCCACCCGGTCGAGCTCGATGTCGCTGGTGGCGGAGGGGCCGGAGATCCAGGTCAGCGGCCGCGTCGGGGTCAGCAGGGGCAGGGCCTGCGGGACCGAGTCCACCACCTGGTCCGGTACCCGGACCACGCAGACGTGGTGGTCGGGGATCAGGGTGATGCGGCGCCGGCCCTGGCCGGGGCCGCCGTCGAGGACGATCGTGCCGGTCTCGGCGATCGCCAGGGCGCAGCCGGTCACCACGCTGTCCACCGCGTCGAGTTCGTACGGGGTGGAGTCCGCCCGGTCCGGCACCGCCTGCGCCCGCGACCCGCGGAGCCAGTGCGGGGGCAGGCCGGCCGGGACGAGGACCGTCTGCGCGCCCCGCTCGGCGAGGAGCCGGGCCAGGAGCGGCGCGAGGCCGCCCTCGTCGGTGCGGTGGACCTTCGCCCGGTACTCCGCGAGGTTCGCGGCGAGGAGGTCGGCCGTCCCGGCCGGGGTGCGGGCGCCGTGGACGCGGAGGTAGTCCCGTGGGACGGCGGCGTCCAAAGCGAGGTCGGCGGCGAGGTCGGCGGCCAAGTCTGCGGCCGGGCCGGCAGCCGCGTCCGCCGTCGCGCGACGGATCCGGCCCAGGATGCGGTCCCTGCTGCTCATGCCCGTTCTCCCCGCTCCCGCGCCCACCAATGGCGAAACGACTCGGCCGGGAGTTCCGGCAGCTCCCGGCTGTCCGTCCAGGCCCGCCCGGCCCCCGGCAGCCGGCGCGGCCGCAGCCGCCGGGCCCGGGCCAGCAGCCGCTCCCCCGCGCGCAGCGCACCCGGGTGGTCCAGGAGCAGCCGCGCCGCCCGCATCGCGGCCCGTTCGGCGGCGTGCCCCCTCGCCGGGCGGATGCGGACGCGGATGCCCTCGCGGGTCACCGGTCCGCCCTGGGCCACGCGTTCACGCAGGTGGAGCAGGATCTCCGGGATGTCGATGGCGACCGGGCAGACTTCATAGCAGGCCCCGCACAGGGTCGAGGCGTACGGCAGCGAGGCGTCGATCGCGCTGCCGGTTCCCCGTAGTTGGGGGCTCAGGACGGCGCCGATCGGGCCGGGGTAGACGGAGCCGTACGCGTGGCCGCCGGCGCGTTCGTACACCGGGCAGACGTTGAGGCAGGCGGAGCAGCGGATGCAGCGCAGGGCCTGGCGGCCGACGGGGTCGGCGAGGGTGTCGGTGCGGCCGTTGTCGAGCAGGACGAGGTGGAAGGCGGAGGGGCCGTCGCCGTCGGCCCCTCTCGAGGGCCCCAGTCCGGTCCACATCGTCGTGTACGGGTTCATCCGCTCGGCAGTGGAGGAGCGGGGCAGGGTCTGGAGGAAGATCTCCAGGTCCCGGAAGGTGGGGACGACCTTCTCGATGCCCACCACCGAGATCAGGGTCTCGGGCAGCGTCAGGCACATGCGGCCGTTGCCCTCGGACTCGAAGACGACCATCGTGCCCGTCTCGGCGACCATGAAGTTGGCCCCGGACACGCCGACCCTGGCGCGCAGGAACTTCTCGCGCAGGTGGAGGCGGGCGGCCTCGGCGAGCTCGCGCGGGTCGTCGCCGAGCCCCTCGGGGGCGGGGCGGCCCCAGTGGCCCATCTCCGCCACGAAGAGGTCCCGGATCTCGGCCCGGTTGCGGTGGATCGCCGGGACCAGGATGTGGGAGGGCCGGTCGTGTCCGAGCTGGACGATGAGCTCGGCGAGGTCCGTCTCGTAGGCGGCGATCCCGGCGGCTTCGAGGGCCTCGTTGAGGCCGATCTCCTGGGTGGCCATGGACTTGACCTTGACCACTTCCCGCTCGCCCGTGGCCAGGACCAGCGCGGTGACGATCCGGTTGGCCTCGTCCGCGTCGGCGGCCCAGTGGACGGTGCCGCCGGCGGCCGTCACCGCCTCCTCCAGCTGGAGCAGGTAGCGGTCGAGGTGGCGCAGGGTGTGGTCCTTGACCGCCTTGCCCGCCGCGCGCAGCCGGTCCCAGTCGGCCATCTCGGCCACGGCCCGGGCCCGTTTGTCGCGGATGGTGTGGGTGGCGTGCCGGAGGTTGGCGCGCAGCACCCGGTCGCCGACGGCCTCGCGCGCCGCGTCGGGGAACGCCGGCATCCCCATGAACGTGCCCGTCATCCGGAGCTCCTGCCCGTCATCTCAGCGGCTCCTCCTCCGTCGAGGTCCCCGTCGAGGCCTCCGTCGACGCCCCACCGAAGGCCGAGGCTTCCGTCGAGGCCAGGATCTCGGCGATGTGCAGGGCGCGCATCGCCCCTCCCCGGCGGCGCAGGATCCCGCCGAGGTGGGCCAGGCAGGAGTTGTCGGCCCCGCAGAGCACCTCCGCCCCGGTCCCGGCGGCGCTGTCCACCTTGTCGGTGCCCATGGCCGCGGACACGTCCGGGTTCTTCACCGCGAAGGTGCCGCCGAAACCGCAGCACTCCTCGGCGCCGGGCAGTTCGACGAGGTCCAGGCCCTTGACGGCGGCGAGCAGCCGTCGCGGGCGGTCCCCCAGGCCGAGCCCGCGCAGACCATGACAGGAGGGGTGATAGGTGACGGTGTGCGGGAAGTACGCGCCCACGTCGGTCACCCCGAGGACGTCGACCACGAACTCGGTCAGCTCGTACACGCGCGGTACGAGGTCATCAACCTGCGCCACCAGCCCGGGGCTCCGCCTCTCCCGCTCCGCCAGGCGGGCGATGCGCGGGTAGTGGCTGCGGACCATCGCGGCGCAGGAACCCGACGGGGTGACCACGTACGGGTGGCCCGCGAAGGCCTCGGCGGTGCGCCGCAGCAGGGGTTCGCTCTCGCGCCGGTAGCCGGTGTTGTACTGCGGCTGGCCGCAGCAGGTCTGGGCCGCGGGGAAGTCCACGCCGACGCCGAGCCGCTCCAGCAGGCGTACGACGGCGATCCCGGTCCGGGGGTACAGCGCGTCGTTGACGCAGGTGACGAACAGGGCGGCACGCATGATGGGCACAATAGCCCGGTGAAGAAGTTCTCAGTGATCGGCATAGGCGCGGGCGACCCGGACCATCTGACCCTCCAGGCGGTCAGGGCGATCGGCGCGGCGGACGCATTCCTCATCCTGGAGAAGGGCGAGGAGAAGGCGGATCTGACCGGGCTGCGGCGCGCGATGCTCGATGCGCACGCCCGCCCCGGCCACCGGCTCGTGGAGGGCCGGGATCCGGACCGGGACCGGACCCCGGCCGACTACGCCCCGACCGTCGACGGCTGGCGCAGTGCACGCGCCGCGATCTTCGAGCGGTTCATCGCCGAGGACCTGGCGGAGGGCGAGACCGGCGCGTTCCTGGTGTGGGGCGACCCCTCCCTGTACGACTCCACCCTCGCCATCCTCGACGAGGTGCTGGAACGCGGCCGGGTGGCGTTCGAGCACGAGGTCGTGCCGGGCATCAGCAGCATCTCCGCGCTGCTGGCCCGGCACCGGACCAACCTGAACCGGGTGGGCCGGCCGGTCCAGATCACCACCGGGCGGCGCCTCGCCGAGGGCTGGCCGCAGGACGTGGACGACGTGGTGGTGATGCTGGACGCCCGGCACGCCTTCACCGCCCACCTCGACCAGGACCTGTTCATCTACTGGGGGGCCTACGTCGGCACCCCGGACGAGATCCTGGTCTCGGGGAAGCTGGCGGAGGTCGCCGGCCGGATCGAGGAGCTCCGGACCGAGGCCCGCGCCCGCAAGGGCTGGATCATGGACACGTACCTGCTGCGGCGCGGCTGAGCCGCGTCGGCGCGGGAGGTCAGCTCAGGTAGGCCGGCAGCCCGGCGGCGAGGCGTTCGTACTCCTCGGGCCGGTTGTAGATCTGCCCGCAGACCCGGATGCCGCCGCCGCCCGGCCACGGCCAGATCAGCACCCGGATGCCCAGCTCCGCCGCGATCCGCTCGCGCAGGACGCGGGCGTCCTCCTGGGTCTCGGCGGTGCCCGGCGGCAGCCGCAGGGCGCGCATCGCGAGCCCTGCGGTGTACGGCAGCGGGGTGACCCCGGGGATCTCCGCGAGCAGGGCCGCGCCGTGGGCGGCGAGGGCGCTGTTGTGGGCCCGCACCTTCGCGGCGTCCAGCCGGTCGAGGAGGTCCAGGCCTTCGGGGGCGGCGAGCCAGCCGGTGTAGTCGGCGGTTGCGCGGTTCTCGACGGACCGGGGGAAACCGTGCTCGTCCTCCCAGGAGGGCACGAGGGCGCGGACCCGGGCGCGGTGTGCGGGGGCGACGGCGAGGACGGCGCTGCCGGAGGGCGCGTACCCCCATTTGTGCAGGTTGCCGAACCAGAAGTCGGCGCCGCCGGCGAGCGGGTCCGCGATCATGCCCGGGGCGTGGGCCGCGTCGACGAGCGTGGTGATGCCGCGGGCGGCCAGGTCGGCGAGCAGCCCGGGCGAGGCGATGAGCCGGGCGGTGGGCGAGCTGATGTGGTCGAGCACGGCCACCTTGGTACGGGGTGTCAGCCCGGCCAGCACGGTCTCCCGAACGGCGTCCTCGTCGGGCAGGTCCGGGGCGAGGGCGACGGTGGTGATCCGGGCGCGGCGGGCGGCGGCCGCGACGACGGTGCCGTAGCCGTGGTCGGTGACCAGGATCTCGTCGCCGTCGGCGAGCGGGACGGCGTCGAGGGCCAGGTTGGCGCCCTCGGTGGCGTTGGCGATGAAGGCCGTGCCGTCGGGGTCGGCGCCGAGCCGGCGGGCGACGCGGGTCCGGGCGGCGGCGATCCGGTCGGCCGCGCCGATGAAGAAGGCGTCGGGGTCGGCGTGCGCCTCCTCGCGCAGGGCGGCCTGGGCGTCCTGCACGGGGATCGGCACGGCGCCGAACGATCCGTGGTTCAGGTGGGAGACGGCGGGATCTAGGCGGAACAGGGCCCGCCCGCCGGGGAATTCGGCGGGCGGGGTCGGCATCTGCCGGGTCATCGGACCTCCGGGGTTGCGGCGCGGGTGTCGCCCGCATCATCGCTCCCGCCGCGGCCCCGGCACAGGGCGGGTCCCTAAGGGCTCATTTCGAACGTGGGGGGCTTGAGACCCTTGAGGCAGGCGGTGTTCGGCTTCGTCGGGGTGTCGAAGAAGGAGACGGCGATCTGCTGGGCGCACTTCGAGGTGGCGAACACCACGTGCGGCTCGTAGGGGACCGTGACGACGGTCGCGTGGGGCAGCGTGCGGGCGACGTAGGGGCCGTTGTCCGCCCCGGTCTGGGAGTCGAACCCGCCCGACAGGGCGAGGGTGGGGATGTCGCTGCGCGTGACGTCACGGATCGAGGGCGCCGCCGCGGGGACGTTCCAGACCTTGCAGTCGGGACGCAGGAACGCCAGCTGCGGGGCCTGGGCCTGGACCGAGCGCGGGAACGTCGGGAAGGCGTCCTGCCCGCCCTTGAGCGCCTGGGCCTGGGTTTCGTACGGGGTCCACTCGCTGCAGAAGATGCCGTAGACGAGTCCGTGCGCGACCCTGCCGATGGCCTGGGGGCTGAGCTTGCCGCCGGCCCACTGCCGAGCGATCCGCTGCGGTTTGCCGTGTGCCAGCTCGTCGAGGGCGAGGGGGACCTGGGGCGCCACGTGGGTGGCGGAGGTCATCCAGTTCACCAGGGCTCCGCCGTCCAGGACGACCTTCACCGGCTTCGGGTGGCCGGGGAGGGTGACGGTGGTGGTGACCGGCTTGGCTTCGAGCTGCCGGACGAGCCGGTCGAAGGTGGCCGGCAGGTTCGGATAGCGGCGGTTGCAGGCCGGCTGGTCCGCGCAGGCCTTGAACAGGCCGTCGAAGCCCTGCCTGGCGGCGCTCCAGGTCAGGGCGGACCCGGCCGTGGACGGCGGCAGGATGCCGTCGATGCCGACCGACCGGAGGCCCTGCGGGTGCTGGCGCATGTAGACCAGCGCGAGGTGGGTGCCGTAGGAGATGCCGTACAGGTTCCACTGCCCCAGCCCCAGTGCGGCGCGCAGGTCCTCGTAGTCGGCGGCGCTCTCGGTGTCGTTGTACGCGCCGAGATCGGCCCCGGTCGCCGCCAGTCTCTCGCGGCAGGCCCGCGTCGCCTCGACGTGCAGCCGCCCGGTGGACGGCGCGTCGTAGACGAGGCCGAGCGAGCGGGCGTTGAACTCGTCGATGTTGGGGCAGGTGAACACCGGGTCGGCCGAGTACGTGCCGCGCTGGGACATGAAGATGACGTCGCGGTCGCGGTTCAGGCCGCCGTCGATCGCCATCTTCGCCTCCCCGACCGCGTCGTCACCGGGTCCGCCGGCCAGCCACACGATCGGGTCGGGCTTCGGTTCGGCGGACGCCGCCCTCACGATCGCGACACCGAGCTTGATCTTCCGGCCGTCCGGCTTGCCGCGGTCCTCGGGGACGGTGAGCGTGCCGCAGCGGGCTCCCTCCAGTGCGGCGACCGGCTCGGGGGTCTTCGGGCAGGGTCCGGGCTCGAAGCGGGCGTCGCCCACCGTCCGGGCCACCGTTCCGACCGGCGCTCCGGGGCTGGGACTCGTCCCCGTACCGTGCCCTGCGTGGACGGGTGTGGCGAGCAGGCCCGTGATGAGGATCCCGGTGGCCACCGCGGCCGACCTGGCGTGCAGCCGTCGCACGGCGGGGCGACGACGGGGCGCGTGGGTGAGAGCCATCTGCCCTCCCAGTCACTTCGGGACGATGGTGAACGGTTTCGGCTTCACGTCGGCCGCGCAACCGGTGTCGGGCGCGGTCGGACGGGCGAGGAACGAGGCCAGCACCTGCTGCGCGCAGGGCGACTGCGGGACGACCCAGTGGCCGATCCCGGGGATCACCACGGACGTCGAGCGGGACAGGGTCCGGGCGGCGTCCTTCGCCATGCTCGCCCCGGTCTTCGTGTCGAACGTGCCGGAGACGATGAGCGTCGGCACCGCGCTCCGGGTGGCGACCCGCTGGACGGCGGCGCGGTCCGGAACGTTCCAGGTGCGGCACACCGCGTACTGGAAGGGGAGCTGCGGGGCTTGGGCGAGGACCGTGTCGGGCCATCCGGGGAAGGCCTTGCGCCCCGCGTTCAGCAGGTCGGACTCCGAGGAGCCCGGCACCCATTCGCCGCACGCCACCGACTCCGTCAGACCGTGGCCCCAGACACCGACGCTCCCCGCCGAGTCGGCCGCGCGGGCCTGCGCGAAGCGCTGCGGGCGGCCGCGGCTCAGTTCGTCGAGCGCCGCCGGGACATCGACGGGCTTGACGCCGCCCGCGACGAGCACGTTCAGCAGGGCACCGCCGTCGAGGTCGACCTTGACGGGGTCTCCCCCGCCCGGCGGCCGGGCGTTCGTCACCAGCGGGTGCGCCTCCAGCTTGCGCACCTGCTCGGTCAGCGTGCGGTCGAGGTCGGGGTAGCGGCTCTTGCAACGGGGCTCGGCGGCGCACGCGTCGAGGACGGCGTCGATGCCCTGCCGGGCGCTGCTCCAGGTCACGGGCAGGACGGTGAGCGCCGGAGGGGAGAGGGAGTCGATCGCGACGGCGCGGATGCCCTGGGGGTGCTCGCGCAGATAGGTGAGGGCCAGGTCGGTGCCGTAGGAATAGCCGTAGACGTTCCACTGCTTGATGCCGAGCGCGGTGCGCAGGTCGGCGAAGTCGGCTGCGTTCTCAGTGGTGTTGTAGGCGCTCAGGTCGATACCGTCGGCCGCCAGGCGGTCGCGGCACTTGCCCACGGCGTCCAGCAGGGCCCGCTTCGATGCCGCCGAGTCGTAACGCAGGCCCACGGCCTGCCTGTTGTACCGGTCGATCTCCGGGCAGGCGAGGTGTGGCCGGGTGTACAGGTCTCCGCGCTGGGCCATGATGATCAGGTCGCGGTCGCGGTTGAGACCGGAGTCGACGAGGAAGGGAATGTCGTCGAACGTGTCGGCTCCCGGGCCGCCGGACATGAACACGACGGGTTCCGCGGCGGGTTTCGCCGCCTTGGCCGGGATGACCGCCACCGGCAGCTCGATGGTCCGCCCGCCGGGCCGGGCGCGGTTCTCGGGGACCTTCAGGAGGCCGCAGCGCGCGCCGGCGAGCGCTGCGATCGGCTCGGGCGGCTTGGGGCAGGGGCCGGGCACGAACCGCGGCGCAGGGGCTGTCGGGCCGGGCCCGGCGGCGGGCGCGGGGGCGAGTGACGGGGCGGCGCCGGCGGATGCCGTGCCGAACGTCGCCAGACAGACCACGGCGGCCGCGGCCGCCGCGTTGATCCCGTGCTTGGCCATGTGTTCCCGTTCCTGTGCCGTCATCCGCGGCCGCCCGGCCGGGCCGTGCCGCCGCGGGATGGTGGAACGCACCTCTTCGACGGTACCGGCCGGCACGGAACCGCGCATACGGTGGCACATCAGCGCGGACTGTGACCCCTCCGGTGGAGCCGGGCGAGCCGCGGCGGGGCGGGGCGGGGCCGTAGTGGACCGGGACAGCCCTCAGTCGCGCCCGCTGGTGACGGCGTAGTACTGCAAGTCCTGGACCTGCACCGTGCGGTCCGCCGCGTAGGGCAGTTTCGCCTCCGCGCCGGGCCTGCCGTCGCGGACCACCACGGCGGAACTGGTGCCGGGCCGCAGCGGGAGCAGCTCGGAGTGGACGCCGGCCGGGGCCTCGTGTGCGTTCCGGGCCGTGCCCACGGCCGTACGGATGCTCGCCGGGGCCGTCAGGAAGCTGAGGACCTCCACGGTGTCGCGGGGCGCCGCGCTGCCCTTGCGCGGGGACATCAGCAGTGACTGGGTGCCGGCCGGGTCCGCGGCGGCGAACTGGGTGCGGGCGCAGACGTACAGCGTGTCCCGGACGATCCTCGGCCAGCTGCCCGTCTTGAACTTGGTCAGGTAGTAGGAGGTCAGGTCGAGGTAGGCGTACCCGTTGTGCAGGGAGGGCGCGAACTGGCTCCCCTCGGAGTAGTCGTTCCAGGTGGTGAGCTGCACCCAGTCGGCGCCGTCGTCGATGGCGTGGGTCCAGGTGGAGCGCAGGGTGGCGGTGTTGCCGGCCTCGTCGTAGATGCCCTGGTTGGGGCGGGCGTCCTGGACCGACACGGGCTGCATCCAGATCTTGCCCGCGCCGTGGGCCCGCTGCACGTCGCGGGTGGCGCTCTCCTGGCCGACGTAACTGCGGCTGCCCCACTCGGAGAAGCCGTGGCTGATGGGCGCGAACCGGGCGCTGTTGCCGTCGAAGTCGAGGAACGTCGGGACGAATGCGGTGCGGATCCCGTGCCGGGTCTTCAGGAGGTCGAGGACCTGCGTCCACCAGGCGACGCTCTTGGCCTCCGCCTTGAAGGGGGACACGACGAGCCGGCCGTCGCCGAGGCGGTGTGCGGCGGGGGTCTTGCCGAGGGCCGCGACGGCGTCGGCGAGCAGGCCGGGGTCGTCGGTGTCCAGTGAGGTCATGTCCGGCATCAGCATGATCTTGAACCCGGGGTCGACGGCATGGGCGGCCCGCATCAGCAGGCCGGCGCGGTCCCGGTTGGGTCCGGAGAGGGAGAGCAGGTCGAGGGTGAACCCGTCGAGGCCCGCGGCGCGGGCGGTGCGCACCTCCTGTTCGAGGTTGGCGAGTTCCCAGTCGCCGGCCTTGGGTGCGACGGGCAGCGGCCTGTCGCGCAGCAGGCCGCCGTACCGCTCGTGTTTGCCGTTCTCCCCGGCCGGGTTCAGGTAGTTGCGGGTGTAGTAGTCGGCGTCGGCGCTCGCGTTGTCCAGCGAGAGCGGGTACGGGGTGAAGTAGTGCGCGAACACGAGCTTCCCGCCCGCGCTGCCGGTCCGCAGGGCGGCCACTGGGGGAAGGTCGAACGGCAGTGCCCCGGCGGGCCGCCCGGCAGCGGTGTCCCCCGCTCCGTCGTCGCCGCCCTGCCCGGTGCCGTCCGGGCTCGGGCCGGACGCGGTCGGGCCGGGGGCGGGGACGCTCGCCCCGGACGCGGGGTCCTCGCCGGTTGCGCCGGGGCCGCCCGGCCAGGGGGTGGCGGTCACGGGTGCGGAGACCTCCCGGCGCGCATCACCGGTGAACGGGTCCCAGGCGATGCCGGTGGCGGCGAAGACGCCGAACAGCAGGAAGACGGCGGCCGACAGGGTCAGCAGCGACCGGCCCCGGAAGCCCGGACGGCGGCGGTGCGAACTCATCGTGGGTGCCCTCCCCTGCACGAGCCCCGAGTACGGGACTGCACAGCAGTAGAGCCGATCCGCGGCCGCCGGACAACCGTGGGGAGCGGGCGGCCGCCGCAGACCGCTGGGGCCGTGCGATCCGGTGTGCAGGGCCCGTTCGTCCTCGGCGGGGCACGCGCGGGCCGTTCCCGCTCGCCGCCCTGCCCCCCACCTGGCTGAATGGACAAAAGCACGTCCCGTGTACAAGTTATCCGGAATCCGGCATTCCCCTGGCCTTCCGGCAGAACTGGCGCATAATCGTCGCTACGCGGCCCGAAAGTACCCTTGGCCGCGCATGGGACACGCATGCAATGGGGGGCATCGTGCCGATGAGGGATCCAGTCCGGACCGGCACGCTGCCGGCGACGTCCGACGAGCTGTCCCGGCTGCTGACGGCCGTGCGACGCGGACGGGTGCTGACGGTCACCGGGCGGTTCCGGGAGCCGCGGAGCCTGCTGGTGCGGGAGATCGCCGAGCGGCTCTCGTCCAACTTCTGCGACGGCGTGGCCGTCATCACGGTGGAGCGGCCCTTCGGCCCGCGCGAGCTGACGGCCGCGCTGGGCCGTGTCGCGGGCGTGCCCTCCCTGCCGTGCGCAGCACCCGACGCCGTCTCGTGGCTCGCGGAGCGGGACATGCTCCTCGTCCTGGACGGCACCGACCACCTCGCGCCCGAGACGCTCACCTGGCTGCGGAACCTGCTCACGGCGGCCCCCGGCCTGCGCATCCTGGGCGCGGGCCGGTGCCCGCTGGCCTTCGACGGGGAACGCGTCCACCGCCTCTGACTGCGGCCGGTCCCCGACGTGCGACGGACCGGCCACGGCCCCGTCAGCCGCGGTGCGAGCGCAGGATCCGCTGCAGCAACGGGGGGACCGGTGCCCGCGGCACGGGCGCGGACCCGGGACCCGCGGGCAGCCGGTCGCGCAGCTGGGTCCAGACCGCGTCCGGGCACGGGCCCTGGGGCCGGGACTTCAGGAACCTGCGGTACGGCACGATCCGCGGCTCGCGGCCGATCTCCACCCAGTGGGGACGGCCCGAGACCTCGTCCCAGCCGTGGTTGGGGATCCGGATGTGGTCGCGCCGGCCGTCCTTGTCCTTGCTGGTGATCTGGGCGACCTGCGCGCGGCCGGACCCGGTCGTCAGGACCACGCAGTAGTGCCGCAGCTGCCGCTCCGGATCCTCCCGCAGCGGGACCATGGCCAGCCAGACCTCGCCCGGCCGCGGGCGGGCACCGATCGCCTTGTCCCACCGGCGCACGCCCAGGAAGACGAGGAGCGCCGCACACCCGGCGGCACACGCCGCAACACCCGCCCGGACGTTCCAGGGCGCTCCGGCCAGCCCGTCCTCGGTGGAGGCGGCCGCCGCGGCGCCGGCGGCGAGCAGCACCGTCACGCGGACGAGGAACATCCACCACGCGACGCGCCCGCCCCGGCCCGCCACCGCGACGAGGACGCAGGCCACCACGACCGGGATCCCGTGGACGACGGCCCACGGGCCGGCGCCCTCCACCGCGACCGGCGGGGTCTGCCGGGCCAGCAGGTCGGGCAGCAGCACGGGCGACGCGAGCAGGACCCCGACGAGCCCCACGCCGGCGAGCAGCAGGTAACCCGCGCAGCCGATGCCCGCACGGGAGGTGTTCTCGCGACGCGCCACCCGTTCTCCCCCCAGAGCCCCGGCGGCACGCTAACGCACCCGCAACGGGCTCGCCAGGGGCCCCCGGCGGTCACGGGCGCACTTCGGCCGCCCGTCGCCACCGCGCCCGGGAAACGGGTCCGCCCCGGACGGCTGCTGCCGTCCGGGGCGGAACCCACGGGATCCTGCGGGTCTTACGCGAGGCTCGCGATCGCCTGGTTGAAGGTCGCGGACGGCCGCATGACCGCCGAGGCCTTGGCGGCGTCGGGCTGGTAGTACCCGCCGATGTCGGCCGGGGAGCCCTGGACGGCGATCAGCTCGCCGACGATGGTCTCCTCCTGCTCGCCCAGCGTCTTGGCGAGCGGCTCGAACGCACCGGCGAGCGCGGCGTCGTCGGTCTGCTTGGCCAGCTCCTGCGCCCAGTACAGGGCGAGGTAGAAGTGGCTGCCGCGGTTGTCGATGCCGCCCAGCTTGCGGCTCGGCGACTTGTCCTCGTTGAGGAAGGTACCGGTCGCGCGGTCCAGGGTGTCGGCCAGCACCTGGGCGCGGGCGTTGCCGGTGGTGGTCGCGAGGTGCTCGAAGGAGACGGCCAGCGCGAGGAACTCACCGAGGGAGTCCCAGCGCAGGTAGTTCTCCTTGACCAGCTGCTGGACGTGCTTCGGGGCGGAGCCGCCGGCGCCGGTCTCGAAGAGGCCGCCGCCGTTCATCAGCGGGACGACCGACAGCATCTTGGCGCTGGTGCCCAGCTCCAGGATCGGGAAGAGGTCGGTCAGGTAGTCGCGCAGCACGTTGCCGGTCACCGAGATGGTGTCCTCGCCGCGGCGGATGCGCTCCAGGGAGTACGCGGTGGCCTTGACCGGCGACAGGATCTCGATGGTCAGACCGTCGGTGTCGTGGTCGGCGAGGTACGTCTTGACCTTGGCGATCAGCTGCGCGTCGTGCGCGCGGTCCTCGTCCAGCCAGAAGACGGCCGGGACGCCGGTGGCGCGGGCGCGGGTGACGGCCAGCTTGACCCAGTCCTGGATGGGCGCGTCCTTGGTCTGGCAGGCGCGGAAGATGTCGCCCTGCGCGACCTGCTGCTCCAGGACGGTGTTGCCCGCGGCGTCGACGACGCGGACGGTGCCCGCGGCCGCGATCTCGAAGGTCTTGTCGTGGCTGCCGTACTCCTCGGCCTTCTGGGCCATGAGGCCGACGTTCGGCACCGAGCCCATGGTGGACGGGTCGAAGGCGCCGTGCGCGCGGCAGTCGTCGATGACGACCTGGTAGACGCCCGCGTAGCTGCTGTCCGGGAGGACCGCGAGGGTGTCGGCCTCGTTGCCGTCCGGGCCCCACATGTGGCCGGAGGTGCGGATCATGGCCGGCATGGAGGCGTCGACGATGACGTCGGACGGGACGTGCAGGTTGGTGATGCCCTTGTCCGAGTCGACCATCGCGAGGGCCGGGCCCTCGGCGATCTCGGCGTCGAAGGAGGCCTTGATCGCGTCGGCGTCGGGCAGCGCGCCCAGGCCGTTCAGGATGGTGCCGAGGCCGTCGTTCGGGGAGAGACCGGCGGCGGCCAGGGTCTCGCCGTAGCGGGCGAAGGTCTTCGGGAAGAAGGCGCGGACCACGTGGCCGAAGATGATCGGGTCGGAGACCTTCATCATCGTGGCCTTGAGGTGCACGGAGAACAGGACGCCCTCGGCCTTGGCACGCTCGATCTGGTCGTTCAGGAAGGTGCGCAGCGCGTCGACGTGCAGGACGGAGGCGTCCACGACCTCACCGGCGAGGACCGGTACGGACTCGCGCAGGACGGTGGTGGCGCCGTCGGCGGCGACGTGCTCGATGCGGAGCGTGCCGGCCTCGGCGATCACGGCGGACTTCTCGGTCGAGCGGAAGTCGTTCTCGCCCATGGTCGCGACGTTCGTCTTCGACTCGGAGGTCCAGGCGCCCATGCGGTGCGGGTGGGCCTTGGCGTAGTTCTTGACCGAGGCGGGGGCGCGGCGGTCGGAGTTGCCCTCACGCAGGACCGGGTTGACGGCGCTGCCCTTGACCTTGTCGTAGCGGGCGCGGATCTCGCGCTCCTCGTCGGTCTTCGGGTCGTCCGGGTAGTCCGGGAGCGCGTAGCCCTGGCCCTGGAGCTCGGCGACCGCGGCCTTCAGCTGCGGGATCGAGGCCGAGATGTTGGGCAGCTTGATGATGTTCGCTTCCGGCGTCTTCGCCAGCTCGCCGAGCTCGGCGAGGGCGTCGGCGATCCGCTGCCCCTCCTCGAGGTACTCGGGGAAGCTGGCGATGATCCGACCGGCCAGGGAGATGTCACGGGTCTCGACATTCACACCGGCCGTCGACGCGTAGGCCTGGATCACAGGCAGGAAGGAATACGTCGCGAGGGCCGGGGCCTCGTCAGTGTGCGTGTAGATGATGGTCGAGTCAGTCACCGGATGCTCCGCTCCACAGTCTGCGTCTCTCGTCTGCAACATTGCTCGACATCAAGATATCTCGTGATCGGGCCGCTCAGGACAGCCCCCTGCCCGAGTCCCGGGGAGACGCGCGTCACCCCCGGGCCCGCAGGGACCCGCGTGGGCCCGCACGGACCCGCTAAACGGCGAGAACGCCGCCACCGGCTGTTTCCCAGCCGGGGACGGCGTTCAGGCGTTCAGGCGTACGGGCCTGCTCAGGCCTGGACGGCCTTCGGGTTCGGGCCGTACTCGTTCGGCTGCGGCTGGCCCTCGGTCGCCATGAGGACGAGGAGCCAGATGCCGCCGATCAGCGGGACGAGGGCGATCAGCAGCCACCAGCCGGACTTGCCGGTGTCGTGCAGGCGGCGGACGCCGACGGCCAGGCCCGGGAGGAAGACGGCGAGCGCGTAGATCGCGTAGAGGAGCGGGTAGGTGCCGATCGCGTTGTCGAGGACGGCAACGATGATCAGGGCGATCAGGTTGAAGAGGGTGAACATCCAGTACTCCTGCCGGCGGGCGCGGCCGGAGAAGACGGTGTACTTCTTCAGAACGTCGGTGTAGTAGTGCATGGTCCCCCCAGAGGACGGTTCTTCGGCCCGTCCTGCTGGAGCAAGCCGAGGCAGAACTTATGCCCCGCTTATGTGGCGGTCAAGCCACTTCACAAGATGCCAAAAGAGCCGCTTTTGCAGGGTTCGGGGGGCAAAATCACCGGCCACGCAGGCCACTTGGAACCCACCGGCCGCACCACGTCACAGGGGGTGACGAAAACGGGGCGGTAGAAGCCGATTCGTGATGCCGGAGGGCCTCGCGAGTCGCTCCGCGTAGGTGCGCGCACCGCCCGTTCCCCGGCGGAACACGCCCCTCCGCGTCCACATCGTTACGGCTCCGCGACATCCGCCACCGCTCGCACGGCCGTCCCGCACCTGACACCGGAGGCCGGAGGCCGGAGGCCGGAGCGGGACGCCGTGAACGTGCGGGCCGGTTCAGCCGATGTGGAAGGAGTCCCCGTAGACCTTCCAGTCGAGGGGGGTGTTGAGGTTCAGGTTCCCCTTCTTGAGGAAGACCCGCTGTGCGGTGTCGACACGGCTGGTGTCGCTGTGCGCCTCCTCCTGCTTCATCGCCCAGACCCGGGCGTCGAGGAAGGCGTTCAGCCAGGTGGTCTCGTTGCCGCCCTGGGCCGGGGGCTTGGCCTTGGACAGGGCCCGCTTGCGGATGTTGCGGAAGCTCGTGGAGTCGCCGCCGTCTCCGTGCATGACGATGGCGTCGTAGTAGATGAACTGGCCGAGCGTGCCGACGCCGTCCGACTTGCCCTGGCCGACCGCGGGGTTGAAGTAGACCCGGTCGCGCTCGTGGTCCTGGGCCTTCCTGAACTCGCCGTCCTGGGCCGCCTTCGCCCAGTCCTTGGTGAAGTTCGGGTCGAGGCCGGCGTGCGAGTCGCTGCCGTCGACCTTGCGCAGGGCGGGCAGGTACTTGGCGAGCACGTTGCCGGGCTTGACCTGTGTGTAGTACTCGACGAGGTCGAGCATGTCGCCGGTGCCGGAACAGAAGCCGATGATGCCGGCCGTGTAGCCGCGGCCGTCGTCTATGTCCTCTATGTACTTGTACTGCGCCTTCCAGTTCAGCGAGGAGTTCTCCGCGCTGGAGACGATCTGCATGGCGATGTCCTTCTTCGCCGGATCGTCGAGCCCGGTGGCCGCGGCCGCCGCCACGGAGGCGGGAACGGACGCGGATGCGGGTGCGGGTGCGGATGCGGGTGCCGCGGTCGTCGCATGGGCGGCGACCGGTACGGCGAGCAGCGCGCTGCCGAGCAGGGCGCCGAGGGCCATCCTCTTGCGGTGGGGGGTGAACACAAGACCTCCATGGGGGAGTTGAGGCTTACCCGACTTCGTTAGGAAACTTTACTACCAGACTTCGGGACAGCTCAATACCCGTGCGGTCGGCGGGAGTTCACCCGGGGGTCAGATCCAGCCGTTGCGGCGGAAGCCCCGGTGGATGACGAAGCAGGCGAGGGCCATGACCCCGACGACGATCGGGTAGCCGTACGTCCAGTGCAGCTCGGGCATGTTGTCGAAGTTCATGCCGTAGACGCCGCAGACCATGGTCGGCACGGCGACGATGGCCGCCCAGGCCGTGATCTTGCGCATGTCCTCGTTCTGCGCGACGGTCACCTGCGCGAGGTGCGCCTGGAGGATGGAGTCGAGCAGCGCGTCGTACGCGCCGATCTGGTCGGTCGCCCGGGTCAGGTGGTCGGCGACGTCCCGGAAGTACGCGCGGGCCTCCGCCGGGATCACCGGTATCGGCTGTGTGGCCAGGTGGTGCAGCGGCCGGCCCAGCGGGGCCACCGCCCGGCGCAGCTCCAGCAGTTCGCGCTTGAGCTGGTAGATGCGGCCCGCGTCGCCGCGACCGCCGTACTCGCTGAACACCGCGGTCTCGACTGCGTCGATGTCGTTCTGCACCGCGTCGGTGACGGCCACGTAGTCGTCGACGACGTGGTCGGCGATCGCGTGCAGGACCGAGGCGGGCCCCTTGGCCAGTTGCTCCGGCGCGGCCTCCAGGCTCTCGCGGACCGGGCCGAGCGTGCCGCGGCCACCGTGCCGGATGGTGATGACGAAGTCGTCGCCGGTGAACGCCATCAGCTCGCCGGTCTCCACCACCTCGCTGGTGGCGGTGAGTTCCTCGTGTTCCACGTAGCGCACGGTCTTGAAGACGGAGAACAGTATGTCGTCGTACCGCTCGACCTTGGGGCGCTGGTGGGCGTTGACGGCGTCGTCGACGGCGAGGGGGTGCAGGCCGAACAGCTCGGCGAGCCCGGCGAGCTCCTCCCTCGACGGCTCGTGCAGGCCGATCCAGACGAACCCGTCGCCCGTCTTGCGGACCCGCCGCAGCGCCTCCTCCACCTCGGCGCAGCCGTCCTGCCGCGTGCCGTCCACGTAGACCACGCAGTTGACCACCGCGCTGCCGAGCGGGGAGCGGGCCGGGTGGCTGAGGTCGACGGCCCGCCGGTATCCACGGCGTACGGCCCGGCGCAGGTTGCTGAACATGGACAACGGGGTACTTCCCTTCGGCGGATCAGCGGCCAGTCTGCCACCGGCGCCGAACCGGCCGCGCACCGCGCGCGGCTCAGACCCGGTCGATGAACACGCTCGTCGACTTGACGCGGGCCACGGCCCGGGCGCCCACCTCCAGGCCGAGCTCCTCCACCGCCTCCCGGGTCAGCAGCGACACGATGCGGTGCGGCCCGGCCTGGATCTCGACCTGGGCGTCGACGGTGCCGAGCTTCACGGCGGTGACGATGCCCGGGAAGGCGTTGCGCGCCGAGGTGTACGGGGCGTCCTCGCCATCGGCGGCGTCCTGGGCGGCCTCCACGCAGAACGCGGCCAGGTCCGGCCCGTCCACCATGCGCCGCGTGCCCTCCCGGCGGGTGGGGAACCGATCGGCGTCCGCCCAGCGCCGCGCCGTGTCGACGCTCACGCCGAGCAGCCGGGCGGCCTGGCCGATCGTGTAGGACTCCATGGCCGCAGCTTACGGGTGCCGGACGGGGCCCTGGCGCAAGGCCCCGGCCGCCGCGGCCGCGATGACCTCGGCGACCGTCGACAGCGCCGGGGAGTCGAGTTTCCACTGCTGCCAGTACAGCGGCACGTCCAACGGCCGCCCCGGCACCAGCAGGACCAGTCCGCCGTCCCGCAGCAGGGGCTCGGCCTGCGGCTCGGGCACCAGTCCCCAGCCGAGACCGGCCGCCACCGCGCCGCAGAACCCCTCCGAGGTCGGCACCTGGTGGCGCAGCGGGCCCGCCCCGGCCTCCTGATCACCGGTCAGCGACCGTACGAACCCGTCCTGGAGGACGTCCCGCCGGTCGAACACGATCACCGGTGCCTCCCGCAGCCCCTGTTCGAGGCTCCCGGCCAGGTGCCGCGCGGCGAACGCGGGGCTCGCCACCGGCAGGTACCGCGCCTGCCCGAGCCCGCGCACCGTGCACCCCGCCACCGGGTCCGGCGAGGAGGTGACCGCGGCCATCACCTGGCCCTCCCGCAGCAGCGCCGTCGTATGGGACTCGTCCTCCCGGTGCAGTTCGAAGAAGACGGGCGGGTCCTGCGGGACGCGCGTGAGCGCCGGCAGGAACCAGGTCGCGAGCGAGTCCGCGTTGACGGCGATCGGCAGCCGCACCGGTCCCCCCGACTCCTGCGCCATCCCGAGCTCGGCGCGCGCGTCGCGCTCCAGACGGGCCAGCTGCCGGGCGAAGCGGACCACCACCTGTCCGGACTCGGTCGCCCGCACCGGTTTCGTCCGCATCAGCAGCACCCGGCCGGTCCGCTGCTCCAGCGCCTTGACCCGCTGGCTCACGGCGGAGGGGGTCACGTGCAGGGCTGCGGCCGCCGCGTCGAAGGTGCCCTCGTCCACCACGGCGAGGAGGGTCCGTACCTGGTCCAGGGGAAGCTCGTCCATCACAACTGCTAAGGGTACGTAAAAATCTTTAGCTGTACTGAAACCGCACCGCTGCCTACGGTCGACGGCATGACACACGGCATCATCGCGGCGGCACTCGCCGGCTTCGGCACAGGACTCTCCCTCATCGTCGCCATCGGCGCGCAGAACGCCTTCGTCCTGCGGCAGGGGGTCCGTCGGCACGCCGTCCTCGCCGTGGTCGCGATCTGCGCCGTCTCCGACGCGGTCCTCATCACCCTCGGCGTCGCCGGTGTGGGGGCCTTCGTCACCGCCTGGCCGGCCGCACTGACCGCCGTCGCCATCGCCGGCGGCACCTTCCTGATCTGCTACGGGTTCCTCGCGGCCCGCCGGGTGCTGCGGCCCACCCCCGGCGCCGCCCTGGACACCGCGGGGGACTCCGCCGGGTCCCGCCGCCGGGCCGTGCTGGCCTGCCTGGCCATGACCTGGCTCAACCCGCACGTCTACCTGGACACCGTCCTGCTGGTCGGCTCCCTCGCCGCCGACCGCGGTGACCTGCGCTGGGCCTTCGGCATCGGGGCCGCAGCGGCCAGCCTCGTCTGGTTCGCCACCCTGGGCTACGGGGCCCGGCTGCTCAGCGGCGTCCTCGCGCGCCCCTCGGCCTGGCGCGTGCTGGACGGGCTCGTCGCGGCGACCATGGTCACGATGGGCGGGATGCTCCTGGCCCGGGCCTGACCGCCGAGCGCGGCCGGCCCGCGCGGGGTGCGGAACCGCCGCGCAGCGCCGCCCGACCCCAGGAGTCCGCAGTGCCCGACCGACCGGCAGACCGCCCAGCCGACGGCCCGTCCCCCGGCGGGGGCCCCGGACCGGCAGACCGCCCGGCCGACGCCCCGTCGTCCCCCGGCGGGGGCCCCGACCCGCACACCGACCGGGCCGGCCGGCCCGGCGCACGCCCCTCCCCCGGCGACGCCCGGTCCGCCGCCCGGACGGCTCCGCTCGTCGCCGCCACCGGGATCGTGCTGGACTCCGGCGGGCGGGTCCTCGTCGTGACCCCCTCGTACGGGGCGGACCCGGCACTGCCGGGCGCCGCGGTCGAGGGCACCGAGACCCCGGAGGAGGCGCTGGCCCGCGAGCTGCGGGAGGAACTGGGCCTGGCCGTTGCCGTCGGGCGGCTCCTCGCCGTGGACTCCCGTCGGCCCGGCTCCCTCGGCCGCTCCGTCATCGCCCACGTCCACCTCGTCGGGCCGCTCCCGCCGGGGCAGACCGCCGCGCTCTCCTTCCCGGACGGCGAGGCCGCCGCGGCCCGGTGGCTCGCGCCGGAGGAGGCCTGCGCGGTGCTGCCCGACCGGGTCGCGCCCCGCCTGCGCGCCGGCCTGGCCGCCCTGTACGCCGGCTCCCTCGCGCACCTCGTCGACGGCGTGCCCCAGCCGGGCTCCCCTGCCGGTCTGGACCCGCGGCGGCGCACGGCCCTCGAACACGCCGGTTCCTTCGACGCCGCCAGCCACCGGGCGGCCCGGCCGAAGGCCATCACCGCGGCGAGCGTGCTGTTCACCGACGCCGCCGGCCGGATCCTGCTGGTGGAGCCCGCGTACGGCAGGCCAGGCCGCTGGAACCTGCCGGGTGGCGGGATCGACAGCGACCTGGGCGAGACCCCGCGCGCCGCCGCCCGCCGCGAGGTCCGCGAGGAGATCGGACTCGACCTCGAACCGGGCCGGCTGCTCGGCGTCAACTGGGCCCACAAGCCCGGCTACCCCGCCCGCATCCGCTTCCTCTACGACGGCGGCGTCCTGGACGCCGCCGCCCTCGAGCGGATCCGGCTGGCCCCCTTCGAGCTGATCCGCTGGCGGGCGGTGCCCGCCGCGGAGCTGCGCGCCCTGGTCAAGCCGTCCCTGCGCCGGCAGATCGAGGCCTGTCTGCGGGCGCGCACCGAGGGCACGGGCCCCCTGGAGCTCCACGCGGGCCGCCCCGCCGCCGGCGCGCGGAGGCGGAAGAAGAGGGAAAAGGGGGACGGCAACCGGGAACGGTAGGAGAAACGATCGGTGCACTGGTCCATCCGGACGGCGTCGTGGCGTGGCGCGCGGGCGACGGGGCCGGCTCACGCATCTTCGAACCAGACAGTCACACGCGCACGCCTCTCGCCAGCGAGAACGAGCGGAAACCATGGAGTACCACCATGTCCGCAGAGCCGACCCGCCCCGGAACCAGCACCACTCCAGCCCTCCCCGGCGCCGCAGCGCCGCCTGATCCGCGCCGGTGGTGGATCCTCGCCGTCATCGGCCTGGCCCAGCTCATGGTCGTCCTCGACGCCACCATCGTGAACATCGCCCTGCCCTCCGCCCAGGCCGACCTCGGGTTCTCCGACGACCAGCGGCAGTGGGTGGTGACCGCGTACGCGATCACCTTCGGCAGTCTGCTCCTGCTCGGCGGCCGGCTGGCCGACCTGTTCGGGCGGCGGCGGGCCTTCCTCATCGGTCAGATCGGCTTCGCGGCGGCCTCCGCGCTCGGCGGCGCCGCGGCCGGCTTCGGGGTCCTCGTCACGGCCCGGGCCCTGCAGGGCGTGTTCGCTGCGCTGCTGGCCCCGGCGGCGCTCTCGCTGTTGACCACCACGTTCTCCGCCCCCGCGGAACGCGCCAAGGCCTTCGGCGTGTTCGGGGCGCTCGCCGCGTCCGGGGGCGCCGTGGGGCTGCTGCTGGGCGGATTCCTCACCGAGCACCTGAGCTGGCGCTCGACCATGTACGTGAACCTGCTCTTCGCCACCGTCGCCGTCATCGGCGGTGTGCTGCTGCTCCGCCGGCCCGCGCAGGCCACCCCGCCCCGGCTGGACCTGCCGGGTACGGTGCTGGCTTCGTCCGGGCTGTTCTGCCTGGTCTACGGCCTCGCCAAGTCCGGCCCCGACGGCTGGCCGCCCCTGCGGGTCCTGGGCTGCCTGGTCGCCGGCGCCGTCCTGCTCGCCGCGTTCGTGTGGTGGCAGCGCCTCAGCGCCCACCCGCTGCTGCCGCTGCGGATCGTGCTCGACCGGGTCCGGGGCACGGCACTGACGTCCGTGTTCATCACGGGGGTCGGCATGTTCGGGGTGTTCCTGTTCCTCACGTACTACTTCCAGCACGCCCGCGGATACAGCCCGGCCCAGACCGGGCTGGCCTTCATGCCGATGTCCGGCTGCACCATGATCGGCGCGATCGGCAGCAACACGGGGCTGCTGGGCAGGATCGGCGGGCGCCCGCGGATCGTCACCGGCATGGTGCTGTCGGCGTGCGGCATGGTCTGGCTGGCGAACGTGACGGCGACCGGCCCGTACGTCCTCGACGTGCTGCCGGGCCAGGTGGCCACGGGCCTGGGCATGGGCCTGATCACGGCGGCCGCCATGAACCTCGGCACGGCGGGCATCGACCCCCGGGACGCGGGAGTCGGCTCAGCGACGGTCAACGCCATGCGGCAGACCGGCGGCTCCGTCGGCACGGCGCTCATGAGCGCCCTGGGCGCCGGAGCCGTCGCCCGCTCCCTGGCGGGCCGGCAGCCCACGCCGGAACTGCTGGCGCGGGCTGCCCTGGAGGGTTACCACACGGTCTTCACGGCATCGGCGGTGCTCTTCGCCGCCGGCGCGGTGCTGACCCTGTTCCTGCTTCCCGGCGGCCTGTCCGTGGAGCGCACGCACGGCGCTCCGGGCGGCCGCCGGCCGTCAGCGCGGTGAGTGGGCGGAGGAGGTGGGCGCCGCCGGCTTGGCCGGGGTGGCGGACGTGGCCGGCTTGGCGGGGGCCGCCGGGGTGGCCGGTCCCGCCTCGGTGTTCGCGCAGTTCGCCAGCGAGCTGCGGACCCGGTCGCCGGTCGAGAAGTGCCTCACCCGGCAGGAGTTGGTGCCGATCCCGCCGTCGACCTGGCCGTAGCCCGGTCCGATCGTCA
Organism: Streptomyces sp. NPDC086989; assembly: GCF_044745505.1. Taxonomy (NCBI): domain Bacteria; kingdom Bacillati; phylum Actinomycetota; class Actinomycetes; order Kitasatosporales; family Streptomycetaceae; genus Streptomyces; species Streptomyces sp. NPDC086989. The sequence continues at coordinate 84,840 of NZ_JBIVAL010000007.1, read as the reverse complement.
GGACGGTGTCGTTCAGGCCGCGGACCGTGTCGTTGCCGGGACCGCCCTGGACGATGCCGGCGGACTCCGCACCCACCGACTTGGGCTCGATGATGTCGTTCTCGCTGCCGCCGAGGACCCGGCCGCCGAGGTCGACGTTGCCCGTGCGGATCAGGTCGCTGCCGTCGTTGCCGAAGACCTGGCCGCCACCGCGCTCGTACTCGCCGGGCTGGCCCATGACGCTGCCCGTGGTGATCTTGTCGTCGCCGTGGTCGCCGTAGACGCTGGCGCCGTGGTCGGCGGTGCCCACGACGAGCGCGGTGATGATGGTGTCGTTGCCGAGGCCGCCGCGCACCGACGAGTTGCCGCTCTTCGGGTAGAGGTTGTTGACCTGGAGCGTGTCGGCGCCCTCGCCGCCGAGTACCTGGGCGTCGATGAGCATGCCCTTGACGCGGATGTTGTCGTCGCCGTTCCCGCCGTCGATGATGACGTTCTCGACGTCGTTCTCGCACAGGATCGTGTCGGGGCCCGCCGTGCCCCGCACCACCTTCTGGCCGGACGGGACCTCGACACCGTTGAGGTAGCACCAGTAGGACGGCAGGGGTTCGGCGGCTCTGGCCGGGCCCGCCGCCAGCGCGGCGGCGGCGACCGTGCCGGCGAGGGCGTACGTGGCGGTGCGGAGTTTGCGGCGGCGCAGCATCAATTCTCCCGAGCGTGGTGTGTGAGGGGTGTTGCGGTGCTGGTCAGGACAGCTCGTGGCGCAACGGCGTGAGCTGTTCGATGTCGTAGCGCATCCGGAGCTCGCGGATCGCGGCGGGATCCGGGGTGGCGCTCGTGTCGAGCAGTTCGAGGAGTTCCTCGAAGTACCGCTCGTGATCGGGCGGCGGAGAGGCCTGGAAGAACATCCGGGCCGGTTCGCCGGTGGGGTTGGCGAAGGCGTGCGGACAGCCGGGTGGAACCACGATGACGGTTCCGGGCGTGGCACGGACGACCTGGCGGCCGTCGAGCGCTTCCCAGTGTCGCCAATCGTCGCCGGAACGGACGCGCGGCTCGAAGGCCATGACGTCGAGTTCACCCTCCAGGACGTAGAAGAGCTCCTCGCTGCGGGTGTGCAGGTGGGCCCCGACGTCGAAGCCGGGCGGGACGACGACCTCGAAGCTGGAGGCCACCGAGGAGTGCTCCCCGGTGACCTTGAACGTGACCTGTTGGGCTTCGGTGTGCAGCTTGCGGCCGTGACCCGGTGGCACGAGCAGCCCGTCGCGGGCGACGTGCGCGGTCATGACCAGGTCACGGGCAGACCTTCGGGCCCGCGGATGAGGGCCCCGGGCCGCCAGCGCAGTTCGCTCGGCGGGACGCTGAAGCGCAGGTCCGCGAAGCGGTCCAGCAGGGCGTCCACGAGCAGTTCGGATTCGAGGCGGGCCAGCATGTTCCCGGGACAGAAGTGGGGTCCGTACCCGAAGGAGACGTGCGGGTTGGGGCTGCGGTCCAGGTGCAGCTCGTCGGGGTCGGGGAAGACGTCCGGGTCGCGGTTGGCCGCGAGGTACGAGACGTAGATCGCCTCGCCCGCCCGGATGAGCTGGCCGGCCACGGTGACGTCCTCGAGGGCGATCCGGGAGAGCCCGACCGCGTTGCGGTGCGGGATGTAGCGCAGCAGCTCGTTGATCGCCGAGGGCCGCAGGCCCGGGTCCCTGCGCATCCGGTCCATCAGGTCCGGACGGGTGAGCAGGATGTAGACCATGTTGCCCACGTTGTTGGTGACGGCCTCGCCCCCGATCTGGATCAGGAGGGCGAGGCCGGTGGCCTCTTCGGCCGTGACCTCGCCGGCCTCGACGGCCTTGACGAGGAGCCCGATGACGCTGTCACCGCCCGCCACCTCGCCGTCGCGCATGCGTCCGCCGAGGTAGGCGCACATGTCGTTCTTCGCCTGCTCGCTGCGCTCGGCGCCCTGGGCCGAGGACAGGATCAGGGTGGTCCATTCGTGGACCATGGGCCGGTCGTCCTCCGGCACGCCCATCAGCTCGCACACGACGGCGAGCGGGAAGGGTGCGAGCAGGCGCTCGGTCAGGTCCACGGGCGGGCCGTCGCGCAGGATGTCGTCGACGAGGGCGTCGAGCATCTCCTTGGCGCGCGTGCGCAGTGCCTCCACCCCGCTGGTCGTGAAGGCCGCGGCGACGGTGCGCCGCAGCCTGGTGTGGTCGGGCGGGTCCTCGAAGCCGACCGCACCGGGCGCGGGGATGAAGTGGGGGGCCAGCCGGGTGACGTCGTGTTCGGCGACCAGCTTGCGGCTGAACCGGGGATCGTTGGCCACCATGCGCACGTCTTCGTAGCGGCAGACGAGCCAGGCCCACCCGCTTCCGTTGGGCATGCGGATCCGGGTGATCGGACCCGCCCGCATCAGCTCGGCGAGGACGGGGTCGAAGTCGACCCCGTCCAGGGCCGGGGTGGGCCAGTGCGTGATGGGTGGCCTTGAGGTAGCGGGGCCGTCCTTCAGCATTCTTCGGATTCCTCCCTACACCCGGACCCTCATTGCGAGGTCCAGCTGCCCAGCGAGATCTCTGCGGTGATGCCCGGGCCGAAACCGGCCAGCAGGCCACGGGCGGCGTCGGCCGTGCCGTTCTCGTCGAAGAGTCGGCGCAGTGCGTCCAGGACGACGGCGCTGGCGATGTTGCCGTACTCGGTCAGTGTGGCCCGACTGAAGCGGAATGCTTCGGGTGCCACACCGAGGTACTTGCTGAGGTCGTCCAGGATGCGGGGTCCGCCGGCGTGGATGATGTAGAAATCCAGCGCCGCGGCGTCCCACCCATGGGCCTTGGCCAGCTCCTTGAGGGACGGCGCGAGCGGCTCCATGGTCCCGGGCACCCGCCGGTCGAGCTTGAAGTGGAACCCGGTGGACTTGACGTCGTACATGATCCAGTCCTCCGTCTGGGGGATGATGTACGAGCTGTTGCGGTGGAGCTGCATGCCGGTTCCACCGCGGCCGCGGACGACGGCGGCACCGACGCCGTCGCCGAACAGGCCGTTGGAGAGCAGGTTGCCGACCTCCAGGTCGCTGGGCTGGTAGCAGAGCGAGCAGAGTTCGCAGGACACGATCAGCGCGTTCGCCTCGGGGTAGGCGGTGCAGAAGTCGTGGGCCCGGTTGACGGCCGCACCGCCCGCCGCGCAGCCCAGCTGGGCGATGGGCAGCTGCCGGCAGTCCGTCCGGAAGCCCAGTGCGTTGATCATCCAGGCGGTCAGCGAGGGCATCATGAAGCCCGTGCACGACACGTAGATGATCATGTCGATGTCCTTGGGCCGGAGCTGGGCGTCCTCCAGCGCCTGCCGCACCACCGCCGGGACGCGCGCCTTGGCCTCGGCCTCGTACACGGCGTTGCGCGATTCGAAGCCGGGGTGCTTGAGCGTCTCCTCGATCGGTTGCACGATGTGCCGCTTCGCGACGCCGGTGTTGCGGATCAGGCGCAGCGCCAGGTCGAGCTGCGGATGGTCCGCGTGCACGGACCGGCACAGATCCAGGGTCTGCTCCATCGTGATCACGTGCTCGGGCACGCACACCGTTGGCCTGCACAGAGTCGCCATGGGTGGCTCTCCTTTCGTGTCTGACACAGCCTCATCGACCTGCGGCGGATGCGCGCGCGGGACTACGGCGTTGGTGACATGAGCCAATCCGGTGACGCTGCGCCGGGAAGGCAGCGGAGCGCGTGACGGGCGGGAAGGGATGGCTGTGCCGATTTCCCCGCGGAATCGCGCCTTGGGGGGTGACATCCACGCAGGGAGATGAACCATGACCTCAGACCCGCAAACGGCCCTCAGGCCGGAGACGCCGGACCCGGACATGCCGGAGACGGACCCGGCCACGGGCGAGCCGGTGCACTGCTGGAACCTGGACGACTTCGAGGCGCTGGACTTCGACCCGTTCCTGCACGACCGCCTGCGGGACAAACGGGCCACCCGGATCCGGCTGCCGTTCGGCCAGGGCACCGCCTGGCTGATGGCGCGCTACGCCGATGTGAAGGCGGCCACCACCGACCCGCGTTTCAGCAGGCGGGAACTGGTCGGCCGGACCATCACGGCCTCCTCCCCGCACGCGATCGCCTCGCAGCAGGCGTCGATGAACTACGCCGACCCGCCACGCCTCAACGACATGCGCCGGGTGGTCGCCCGGGCCTTCACCGGCAAGAGCATGCAGAAGCTGCGGCCGACCGTTCAGCAGACCGCCGACAGCCTGCTGGACGCCATGGAGCGGCACGGCTCGCCGGCGGACCTGGTCGAGCACCTGCACGGCCCGTTCCCGCTCGCGGCGGTCGCCGACCTGCTGGGGATGCCGCAGGACATGCGCAAGGACATGACCTCCTGGGCGAACGTGATCATGACGCCCGGTCCGGCCCCCGACAAGAGCACGGACGCGCTGAAGACGGTGCGCGAGTGCGTGGTGGCCCTGCTCGCCCTGCGCCGGCAGAAGCAGAGCGACGACCTGGCCGGAGTCCTCGCCGGGGCCGCGGACGCCGGTGAGATCACCGAGCCGGAGGCCGTCTCCATCGCCACCGCGATCCTCGTGAGCGGTGCGCACGCCGTCCGCAACAACAGCGCGAACATGATCTACGCCCTGCTCACCCATCCGGAGCACCTCGAACGGCTGCGCCGGGAGCCGGAGATGATCCCCCAGGCCGTCGACGAGCTGTTGCGCTTCATCCCGCACCGCAGTGGCGTGGGTCTGCCGCGGATCGCCACGCGGGACGTGGACATCGCCGGCGTCACGATCAAGGCCGGGGAGACGGTGTACTCCTCGTACCTCGCGGCCAACCGCGACCCCGAGGTCTTCCCCGACCCCGACAAGCTGGACTTCGACCGCGGTCCGATCGCCCACATGGCCTTCGGGAACGGGCCCCACCACTGCGTCGGCTCGATGCTGGCCCGGATGGAGTCCGAGATCATCGTCACCACGCTGCTCGACCGCTATCCGCGCCTCGCCCTGGCCGTACCGCCCGAGCAGATCGAATGGCAGGCGGGGGCGCTGATCCGCGGACCCAAGACCCTGCCGGTGACCTGGTGATACGCCGGCCCCGGATCCGGGTGGTCAGGGGCACCCCGGACCACATAGAACTGGCGGCCCTCACGGCCGCCCTGCTCATGCTGGCGCGGGCGGCCGACGCGCCGCGCGCGCCCCGCCGCGCCCGGCACCGGCGGGCGCACTGGGACCGCAACCTGCGCTCGGTGGTGCACCATCCCGCGCAGTCCTGGCGCGCCCGCCCGCACTCCCCCTTCCTCTAGGACCGGCCGAGCCGGCCCCGTCGGCGTCTGCGTCAGGCGGGGCCCGGCTTCGGCGTGGCCGTGGCGGCCGGGGCCGCCGAGGCGGTCTGGGGCGCGGTGGCGGCCGGGGACGGCGAGGCCTGCGGGTCGCAGGTGACCTCGTCGCGCGGGGTGTAGTGCGTACGGTAGGACTCGCGCTTGACCTCCTTGCCGCCCTGGATGAAGACCCGGCCGACGTTGACGTCGAAGCCCTCCAGCGGGGTCTGCACCTCGCAGGTGGGGCCGGAGCCCGTGCGCTTGCCCGGCGGGGTGATGTTCTCCCGCGGGCCCTGGGTCGCGCGTATCTCGTCGTACTTCTTGGTGCCGAGCAGGCTGATGGTCACCGAGGTGTCGGAGGAGTCGGCCTTGACGTAGATCGCATGGCCGGAGTCGTTCTTCCAGCGCAGGTCGAGGGTGCCCCAGGCGACGGTGGCCTCGCGGCCCTCGGGGTAGCGCTCGATGTAGAAGGAGTGGGCGCCGTGCTCCAGCGGGTGGACGCCCGCGAAGAACATCGCGTTGTACATGGTCGTCGCGACCGCCGACACGCCGCCGCCGGGGGACTTCACGAACTGGCCGTCGTTGATCATGATGCCGTCGACGAAGCCGTTCTCCTTGGTCCGCTCGCCGACCGTCTTGTTGAAGCTCCACGTCTCGCCGGGCATGACGACGGAGCCGTTGATCAGCTCCACGGCCCGCCCGATGTTGGTGGTGCGGTACGGCGCGGCCGGGAACTTGACGGTGAAGGAGGACACCTGCTCCTTGATGCCGAGGCGCTCCGCGTTCGCGGCGGTCAGGCGCGGGTGGACCGTCTGCACGGCGACCACCCCGGTACGGGCGGCGCCGGTGCGCGTCAGCAGGGGCACGACCGCGTCGGCGAACGCCTTCTCGGTGACCTGCACCCCCGAGCGCCCGTCCTGGGCGACGACCGCCCGGCCGGCGGAGTCGACGCGGAAGGTCGCGCCCCGGGAGGGGCTGGTGGCCGCGGCCACCTGCCGGGCGACCGCGGGGTCGGCGAGCAGTCCCTTGGAGTCCAGCTTCGGGGCCAGCCGGCCGTGGGCGTCGGGTTCGGCCGTCAGGTACTTGCCGAGCACCGCGGGGGTGAGGGTGACGGGCTTTCCGGCGACGGTGAGGGTGATCGGGCCGGACATCGCGGGTTCGGCGAACTCCTTCAGGGCCCGGGCGGTCTCCGCCTGTCCGACGGCGGGTGCCTTCCGGTCCACCGGGAGCGCGACCGGACCGCCCTGGGGGCGCAGGTAGACGGCGCGTACGGTGTCGGCCGCCTGGCCGGCGCGCACGGCGACGCCGGTGACGGGCGCGGTGGCCCGGGCCGTGCCGGCCTCGAAGGTGATGGCGCCGTCGCGGGCCTCGCGCCCGGCGGCGGTGATCCGGTCGATCTCGGCCTTGTCCGTGGGACCGTCCGTCCGGATCACCGGCTCGACCTCCCGCCTCTCGGCCGGGGTGAGCAGGCGCCCGATCACGGTGAACGGGTCCGATCCGGTCTGCGCGGCGCGGTCGACGGTGGCGGCGGTGTCCAGGGACAGGCCGAAGGCGGCGGGGGTCGCGTGCTCGGTGCGGTCGCCGACCCGCAGCGCGATCGGGGTGGCGGCGGCGGGGCCGAGCGCGTGGTCGAGGGCGGACGCGGCCTCCGGACGGCTCATGCCGCCGAGGTCGACACCGCGTACGTGGGTGCCGTCGGCGATGGCGTCACCCGCCACGGCCAGACCGGTGAGGTAGAGGCCTCCGAAGCCCAGGACGGCGGCTCCGCCGACCAGGGGCAGGGCCGTCCGCCGGTTGATCGTCGGGCGGTGTACGCGTCGCATGTCTCTCGTCTCTCCCGGTGCCGTTGGCGCAGGTACGTCGGTCTGGGTCGCAACCCAGCATTCACCAATTCGGACCAAACGTGACGAAAATGTGCCTGTTCTCACGAAGGGGCGAGGCTCCGCGACACACCGGAAAGCGGTCCGCAGAAATAAGGCCACTTAGCTCGGATTGGCCCTGTTGGACCATCCGGGGGATGCCAGACCGTGGGATCGCTCGGCTTTTGGCTCCCCGGAAGGATCCACCGGTGTCCCTCACCCCCGCCCGCCCCGCGCGGCGTCTTCCCCGTCGGCTGCTCCAGCTCTACGCCGGCCTCGCGCTGTACGGCGCGAGCTCGGCGTTCCTGGTCCGCGCGGGCCTGGGGCTGGACCCGTGGGACGTGTTCCACCAGGGGATCGCCGAACGCACGGGGTGGAGCATCGGCACGGTGTCGGTGGCGGTCGGGGCGCTGGTCCTGCTGCTGTGGGTGCCGCTGCGGCAGCGGCCCGGGCTGGGCACGCTCTCCAACGTCCTCGCCGTCGGCCTGACCATGGACGCCACCCTCGCGGTGGTGCCGGACGTGCACGGCGCGCTCGCGCAGGCCGCCCTGCTGGCCGCGGGCATCGTCCTCAACGGTGTGGCGACCGGTCTCTACATCGCCGCGTGCTTCGGCGCGGGGCCGCGCGACGGCCTCATGACCGGGCTGCACCGTCGGACCGGGCGGTCGTTGCGGCTGGTGCGCACCGGCATCGAGCTGACGGTCCTGCTGGCCGGTGTCCTGCTGGGCGGCACGGCCGGCGTCGGCACCGTGGCGTACGCCCTGGCCATCGGGCCGCTCTCGCAGCTCTTCCTCCGCGTGTTCGCCCTCCCGGCGCAGCCCGCCGCCCCGGCGCACCCCCCGGCCCCGGCCCTCCCCCCGGCCCCGGCCCCGGCCCCCGGGCCCGTCCCGGCCTGCTCCCCTTAGGTTCCGACCTGGCGGCGGACCAGTTCGCGGAACGGGCCCGCCGTATCGGCGAGCAGCTCGGCGGGCGTCCCCTGCTGGGCGATCCGTCCGTCCGCCATCACGATCACCCGGTCGGCGCCCAGGACCGTGGACAGCCGGTGGGCGATCACGATGCGGGTGGCGCGCAGGGCGCGGGTGGACTCGATGACCACGCGCTGGGCTTCGTTGTCCAGCGCACTGGTGGCCTCGTCGAGGAACAGGATGCGCGGCTTGCCGATGAGGGCCTGGGCGATCATCAGCCGTTGGCGCTGGCCGCCCGAGACGGTCCCGCCCCCGTCGGACAGCACGGTGTGCATGCCCATCGGCATGGCCTTGATGTCCTCGGCGAGGCCCGCCAGCGCGGCCGCCTCCCCCGCCTCTTCGAGGGAGTACGTGCCGGACCCGCGGATGCAGTCGTAGATCGACCCGGAGAACGGCTGCGCGTTCTGGAGGACGACCCCGCACTGGCGGCGCACGGCCGCCTGGTCGAGGGCCGCCAGGTCCTGGCCGTCGTACAGGACGCTGCCGGAGGTGGGGCGGTCGAAGCCGATGAGCATGCGCAGCAGGGTCGACTTGCCGCAGCCACTGGACCCGACGACCGCGACGAACTCGCCCGGCCGTACTCGCAGCGACACGTCGTCCAGGACGAGCGGGCCGTCGTCGGTGTACCGGTACGAGAGGTCCTTCACCTCGATGGCCCCGCTGAGCCGCCCCGGCCGGATGCCGCCGGCGCGCACCTCGGGGGTCGCCTCCAGGAGCGGTTCGACCTGCTCGAACATGGGCTGCACGGCGGCAGCCGAGAGGAGGGCGCCGGTCAGCTGGGTCGCCGAGGACAGCATCATCGTCACGGCGGTGCTGAACGTGAGGAACCCGGCGGCGGACATGCTGCCCCGTGCCGGCCCGGCCAGCAGCATGAACATCACGAGCGTGCACAGCGGCAGGTAGACCGCGTTGAGCACGGTGACCACGTTCTTGATCCGCCCGATGCGCTGCTGCAGCCCGCGGGTACGGGCGAACTCCCGCGCCCAGGCGGCGTACGCGAAGCTCTCGGCCGCGGCCACCCGCAGTTTGGGCAGTCCGCGCAGGGTCTGGAACGCCTGGTTGTCGAGCTTGTTGCCGATCCGGATCAGCTGCCGCTGGTAGCGCAGCTGCCACAGCCCCAGGCCCAGGAACACGACGGCGACGACGAGCAGCAGGGCGAGCGCCGCCAGCGCCAGCGGCACGCTGTAGACGAGCAGCACCACGAGGTTGACCGTGCCGACGGTGCCCGCCTGGAGGGACACGGGGACGATGCCGGACAGCGCACGGCGGATGGAGCTGATGCCCATGGCCGCGCCGGCCAGTTCGCCGGTGGAGCGGCCGGCGAAGAAGGTCACCGGCAGCCGCAGCAGCCGGTCCCACACGGCGGGCTGGAGGGTGGCCTCGATGCGGCCCTCCATGCGCAGGACCGAGGTGTTCTGGAGCAGCATGAACGCGGCCGAGACCACGCTGGTCGCGATCAGCGCCAGGGCGGTCTGCACGATCAGGCTGTCCTCGGCGTGCGGTACGTACGTGCCGAGCACCCGGCCGGTGGCCACGGGGACGAACGCGCCCAGGCCGACCGCGCCCAGCCCGCCCACGACGAGGCTGCGCAGGTCCCGGCCGCTGCCGCGCACGCTGAAGCGGACCAGGTGCAGCAGGCTCGGCTTCCGGTCGGGCAGCGGGCGGTAGAACATGACGGCGTGCGGGGCGAAGCCGGCCGCGTTGCCCTGGTGGACGCGCCGGCTGCGCCGGCCCCGCTCCCGTGCGCCGGGGACGGGGCCGGGGTCGACGGCCTCGTACCGGCCGCGCCGCCACAGCAGCGCGACCGGTGCGCCGTCGTCCGCGCGCCGGCCCACCAGGGGGCCGCTGTCCTGCCGCCACCAGTGCCCGCCGAGCCGGACGGGGCGGGTGCGGATCCGGGAGGCGAGCGCGATGCGTTCGATGGGGTCCGTCCGCCCGGAGGCCTCACCGGTGCCCGTCGGCTCGGTCAGGGTGATGCCCGCTTCGGCGGCGACCAGGCGGCAGACGGCGAAGGTCGCGTCGTCACCCGCGGCGCGGCCGGATCCGCCGCGCGAGCGGCCGATCGAGGCGAGCAGGGTCCGGTCCGCCTGGGTGCGGGCCGCCTCTCCGGCCTCGATGCCGGCCGCCGTACGGTCCTCGTGGGCGCGCTCGTCCTGCTCGATCCAGCGGTCGAGTGCGGACAGCAGCCGGTACTGCTGGTCCACCATCGCCTGCCACACGGCTTCGTCGACCAGGAGCGTGCCGGCGGCGGCGACCGGGCCGGCCGCGGCCTCGTACGGCTCGTACACGGCTCCGTACTGCACGCTGCCCGGCGGGATCTGCATCCACACGATGTCCTCGTCGGCCCCGTCGGCGCCCGCGGTGGCCCGGCTCCCCTGCGGCGCCTGGTACAGCACGCGCAGGCCGCGGCCGATGCCGCGGGCGAAGGCGTCCTCCAGCGGGCTGGGCGCCCCGTCGGGGAATCCGTGCTGCCACGGCTCGGCGTGCCACCCCCAGGATCCGTCGGCGGGGGCGCCCGGGGCTCCGTAGCCGGGGCGGTACAGCTCGTGCAGGTCGATGCGGCGCAGGACGCAGCCCTGGAGCGGGCGCCCGGTCAGCGTGTGGGCGGGGCCGTCGGCCGGGCCCAGGAGCAGGGTGCCGGGCTCCAGCCTGCCGAGGAAGTGCCAGTGGCCCGCCTGTGCGGCATCGACGGCGAACAGGTCCAGTTCGCCCTGGACGACGAGCCACAGGACGAGCGGACCCTCCAGGGACAGGCTGCGCAGGCCCGTGCAGTCGACCGCCGTGCCGAGGGTGCCCAGGGCCGCGACGACCGGATCGGGCGCGAACCGGCCTGGGTGGTTCCCTTGGTGAGGGTGGGTCTGGTGGCCGGTCTGCTGGCCCGTCCGGTGGTCGGTCTGGTGGTGTGTCTGGTGGGGGGTTGCCACCTCAGTGCTCCTTGACGAGTTCGGCGTACGCGCCGCGCGCGGCGATGAGCTGCTCGTGCCGTCCGCGCTCCACGACCGTGCCGCGGTCGAGTACGACGATCTCGTCGCTGTCCCGTACGGTGCTGAGCCGGTGGGCGATCACCACGCAGGCGCAGCCGCGGCGCCGCAGGTTGTCGATGACGATCTGCTCGGTCGCCGCGTCCAGGGCGCTGGTGACCTCGTCCAGGATCATGACGCTGGGCCGGCGGACCAGGGCGCGGGCGATCTCCAGGCGCTGGCGCTGGCCGCCCGAGAAGTTGCGGCCGTCCTGCTCGACGCGGCTGTGGATGCCGCCCGCGCGGCGCGCGACCACGTCGTACACGGCGGCGTCCTGGAGGGCGGTGACGACGGCCTCGTCCGGGATGGAGGGGTCCCACAGCGCGACGTTGTCGCGGACGGTGCCCTCGAAGAGGAAGACGTCCTGGTCCACGAAGGAGACGGAGGCGGCCAGCGCACCGCGCGGGATGTCCTCCAGCCGCATCCCGTCGATGCGGATCGTCCCCTCCCAGGGGGTGTAGAGGCCGGATATCAGCCGGGAGACGGTGGATTTGCCGCTGCCGGAGCCGCCGACGAGCGCGACCTGCCGGCCGGGGCCGACCGCGAGCGAGACGTTCTTGAGCAGCGGTGCGTCGAGCGGGCTGTAGCCGAAGGTGATGCCGTCGAGCTCCACGTGGCCCTTGAGGCGGCGGGTGGCGGCGGGGGCCCCGCCGCGCATGTGCCGGGAGTCCCGCAGGTAGACCGGGTCGACGGGGAAGTTCTCGACGTCCTTGAGCCGGGCGACGTCGGCGGCGAAGTCCTGGATCCGCCCGGCCACCCCGCCCAGGCGGGTGATCGGCGCGGTGAAGCTGGTCACGAGGGCCTGGAAGGCGACGAGCAGGCCGACGGAGAGGTGCCCCTCCACCGCCCGCAGGCCGCCGATCATCAGGATCAGCGCACTGTTGAGCGCGGCGAGGGTCGGCGCGACGACGGCCAGCCAGCTGCTGGGGACGCCGAGGCGCTGCTGTACGTCGAGGGTGACGGCGTGCTGGCCGGCCCAGCGGCGGAAGAAGGCGTTCTCCCCTCCGGTGGCCTTCATCGTCTCGATCAGCTGGAGGCCGCTGTACGAGGTGTTGGTGAGCCTGGCGTTCTCGGCGCGCAGCTTCTGGGTGCCGGTGGCCCGCACCCGCATCACGATCCGCACGGCCGCGACGTTGAGCAGGGCGATGAGCACCCCGACGGCGGTGAGCTGCGGGTCGTACGTCCACAGCAGGACCGCGTAGAGCACGACCACCGCGGCGTCCACGCCCGCGGCGGCCAGGTCACGGGCGAGGGTTTCGGCGACGGCGTCGTTGGACCGCAGGCGTTGGACCAGGTCGGCCGGATTGCGCTGGGCGAAGAAGGAGACGGGGAGCCGGAGCAGGTGCCGCAGGAATCGGGCGCTGCCGAGCGTCGAGGAGATGATCCGGCCGCGCAGCAGGTTGGCCTGCTGGAGCGAGGTGAGGACCGCGGTGAGCAGCAGGGCCGCGGCCATCGACGGGAAGAGCACGCCCAGCAGGGACGTCTGCCCGCCGATGAGGAACGTGTCGATGTACGTACGGCTCAGCGCGGGCACGGTCGCGCCGACGGCCACCAGCAGGAGGCTGGCCAGCACGGCGGCGAGCATCGTGCCCGAAGTGCCGCGCAGCCGGGCCGGCATGGCGCCCAGCACTCCCTGCCTGCGACCGCTGCGGCGGAATCCGGGGCCGGGCTCGAACACGAGCGCGATGCCGGTGTAGGCGGTGTCGAACTCCTCCATGGGGACGAACCGCCGCCCCTTGGCGGGGTCGTTGACGTACACGCCCCGACGGCCGAAGCGGCGTCCCATGCCGTCGTAGACGACGTAGTGGTTGAACTCCCAGAAGAGGACCGCCGGGGGGCTCACGCCGGCGAGCGCGGCCAGGTCCATCTGCATGCCCTTGGCGGTCAGCCCGTAGCCGCGGGCGGCCTTGAGGAGGTTGCCGGCGCGCGATCCGTCGCGGGAGACCCCGCAGGCGATGCGCAGCTCTTCCAGCGGTACGAAGCGGCCGTACCGTCCGAGGACCATGGCCAGCGCGGCGGCCCCGCATTCCACCGCCTCCATCTGGAGCACCGTGGGCGTGCGGACGGGGCGGGGCGTGCGCCCCCGGGGAACCGGCGGGCGCCGGCGCCGGCGGCCGCCGGAGGGGACGCGGGTCGTCTGCGGCGCGGCGGTCACGGGAGGAGCCAATCGACGGGGTGCTGTGCGGGGAGGCGGACGGCTCCGGTGACATGGGTCGTGGAGTCGAGGGCGTACGGGGGCCCGTCCGCGGAGGACCACCGGTAGCCGGACCGGGTCGTCGGGGAACGGTCGAGCTGGACGAGCACCGCGACCGGGTCGCCCTGCCGCGCGAACTGTGCGGCCAGGCGGGTGTCGCCGAGGAAGCCGGAGAGCTGCGCCTGGGTCTGCGGGGCGCGGCCGACTTCCTTGACGTGGCCGCGCAGCACGCCGAACCGCTGCCGGGGAGCGGACTGGACGTCCAGGTCGACGGGGGTGCCGGCGCGGATCCCGGCGCCGCTCGCTGCGGGCACGTAGAGCACGGCCACCAGCGGCTCGTCCGCACTCTTCGCGCGTTCGACGGTCGCGACGTCGGCGCCGGTCGTGAGGACCGCGCCCGTCTTGGCGACCAGGGTGGTCACCCGCCCGCCGGCCACCACGCGTACGGTCCGCTCACCCTGCTCCGTGGCGACCTGGAGCAGCGGCGCGCCCGGGGCGAGCAGCCGGCCGTCTTCGGCGAGTACGGCCGTGACCTGTCCGGAGTACGGGCTCTGGAGCAGGTAACTGCCTCCGGCGCGCGTGAGGATGCCGGGCGCGCTCAGTTTGGAGGAAACGGATCCGGTGAATGCCCAGAATCCCGCGACGGCCATGACGAGAACCGTGACGGCGAGAACGAATCGGCCTTGCGGGCGCGCGAAACGTACGGGCAGATCGAGTTCTTCGGGCGATTGCAGCTTGGAGAGCGCCTTTTGACGGAACTGCACGACCTGTCCTTCGACTGCATTTCATGGAACGGGCACCCGTGAACCCCGGAACGATGACGTCCCGGGGTTCACGCGCACTGATATCCGGTTCGGCTCAGAGGCCGGCGACACCGGCGCGGACGCCGACGATGCCCTCGACCTGGCCGGGGAGGGACAGCGCGCCGTGGACCGTCTGGAGCGAGGTGACCTCGTTCACCACGTGGAAGACGTCGCCGGTCACGCCGCCGAGCAGGCCACCGGAAATGCTGACACCGCCGGAAACCGCGTCCAGTTCGTCGTCGGCGATCTCACGGGTCTCGATGTCGTTACGCATGATGTGCGCACCCTTCAGTCGTCTGATTGTTTCTCAAATGCCGTGGACGGCCCGCGACAAGGCGGTCCGACCGCGTCCGAGCATTGCTGCGGTGGCCAGATGTAAGCACGCGAACGGGCGACCGGGCGAACCGTGTTGACGTCCCCGGTCACGCTTGATGACGGTTCCCACGGAGGTCTCCCCATTGATGCGGGGGATCGCCACCGGTTCTCCACAAGATCGAGTAACAAAGTCCGGAGCCCGATCGGCCCCTGGCGCCAAACCCACCCAAACCGCCACCGATGTCAGGGGGGAATGTAACGGGAGGCATCCCCTCCACTTTCACCTCGTGAAGATTTCCGGCAGCGACACGGGGCGACGCGCCGATCACGCTCCGCACGGATCGGACGCGGCGTGGGTACGGTCGGCCCATGGAGCGGGTTCACAGCCGGGTGGTCGTCCACGGCGTGGTGCAGGGTGTCTTCTTCCGCGACACCTGCCGTCGGACCGCACTCGGCCACGACGTGGCCGGCTGGGTGCGGAACCTGCCCGACGGGACGGTCGAGGCGGCGTTCGAGGGGGCCGAGGACGCGGTCGCGGCGATGGTCGACTGGGCCCACCACGGCCCGGACGGGGCGAGCGTGACGCGCGTCGAGCTCCGACGGGAGCCGCCCGAGGGACTCGAAGGCTTCGAGATCCGCACCTGAACGGCACGAACCGACGCCAGCCACACTCCACCACGACACCCCGATGCCCCCGGCGGCACCCGGGGCACCCGGGGCGGACGCGGTGGCACGGCGGAGCCCCCGGCACCCGGCGGCCCCGCGGCACCGGTGACCCCCGGTGGACCCGCGGCGCCCGGTGGGCCAGGCGCCACCTGGTGGACCCCGCGGCACCCCGGCCGCCTCCCCGCGGGCCCAGCGGCCCCCGGTAGCTCCACCGGTGGCACCGGCGGAGCTACCGGCACCCGGTGGCCCCCCGTGGAGGCGGCCGGCGGACCCGGTGGGCCCCGGCGGCTCTCCGTGGACCCGGCGGCACTGGATCCGGTGACACCCGGTGGCGCCGGTGGAACCCCCGGCACCCGGTGGACCCCGCGGCGCCAGGCGGCATCCCCGCGCATGCGGCGGCACCCGGCGGGCGTGGAGCGTGGCTCCCCGTGGACCTGGTGGCACCCGGTGGAGCCCGCACCCGCGCACCCGGGACCAGGTGCCGCCTGGCGGGCCCGTGGCACCTGGTGGACCGCGGCGGCACCCCGCAGGGGCGGCGGCACCGTGGACCCGGTGGCGCCCGGCGGCACCGGTGGAGACCGTGGCACCCGGTGGCACCGGTGGAGGCCGCAGCCCCCCGGTGAACCCTGGGGCAGCCGGTCGGCCAGGTGCCACTTGGTGGCCCCGTGGCACTTGGTGGACCCCGTGGACCCCGTGGCACCTCGAGTGGCACCCCGCAGGACCGGCGGGGTGGCACCGGTGGCACCGGTGGCACCGGTAGAGACCGTGGGACCGATGAAGACCGTGGCACCCGGTGGCACCGGTGGAGGCCGCAGCCCCCGGTGGACCCCGCGGCAACCCGGTCCGCCAGGTGCCACCTGGTGGCCCCGTGGCACTTGGTGGACCCCGTGGCACCCCGGCGGCACCCCGCGGGCCCGGCGGCAGCCCGCGGGCCCGGTGGCGCCCGGTGGCAGCCCGTGGGGCCCAGTGGCGCCCGGTGGTGCCATTGCGCTGCATCATGGCGTCAAAAGGGACTTGCCATGGCGCCACTGTGGCGCCACTATGGCTCGCATGGACCTGACCCCCTACGTCGATCACCTCCGCCACGAGCTCGCCGTAGCCGCGAACGCCGGCGGGGACGAGGCCCGCGCCCTGGCCGAGCGGCTGACCGCGCCCCTGGAGTCCGCCGCCCGGCTGACCCTGCTGAACGCCCTTTCCGCCGCCTCGGACGAGATCACCCGCGAGCTCGCCCCCGGTTCGGTGGACGTACGGCTGCGGGGGCTCGACCCCGAGTTCGTGGTGACGGCGCCGCCCGCCCCGGAGACCTCCGCGGAATCCGGCCCGGTGGCGCCACCCGTGGCGCCACCGGCGCCGCTCGCGGTGGAAGGTGACGAAGGAGCCACCGCCCGCATCAACTTCCGGCTCCCGGCACCCCTCAAGTCCCGCGTGGAGGACGCGGCGGGCCAGGAGGGCCTGTCCGTCAACGCCTGGCTCGTGCGGGCCGTGTCCACCGCCCTGGAACCGGGCGGCGGCGCGGGCCGCCCCACCGCTCGCGCCCCGCGCCACGGCCAGGGGTACCAGGGCTGGGTCCGCTAGCCCCGGTCCCACTCCCCCGCACCGCACCCGCACCACCGCCCACCTGCGTCAACACACTTCAGAGTCAAGAGGACGGGACAGCCATGCCTTCTTACGAAACCGCCGGACCCATCACCGCGATCCTCGAGTTCGAGATCGGCGACGTCCGGATCGTCGCGGGCAAGCGCCGGGACGCCGTCGTCGAGGTGCTGCCGAGCAACGGCGCCGTCGACATCGACGTACGGGCGGCGCAGGAGACCAAGGTCGGTTACGCCAACGGCACCCTGACGGTCAAGGGCCCCAAGAAGCGCTCCCTGTTCGGCAAGCTCGGCTCGATCGACGTGACCGTCGAACTGCCCGCCGGCTCGCAGGTCCGCGGCACCTCCCCCATGGGGGACTACGTCTGCGAGGGACCGCTCGGCGAGTGCCGCATCAAGACCTCGCTCGGCGACATCCGGCTGGACGAGGCGGCCGTGGTGAACCTCCGGACCGACCACGGCGACATCCACGTCGACCGGGCGGTCGGCGACGCCGAGATCCACGGGTCCGGCCGCGTGGACGTCGGCGAGATCACGGGAGCGGCGACCGTCAAGAACGGGAACGGCGAGACGGCGATCGGCGAGGTCACCGGCCCGCTCAAGGCCAACGCCGCCAACGGCCGCATCACGGTCGGCGTCGCCCACGCCTCCGTGGAGGCCAAGTCCGCCAACGGTGCCATCAGCGTCCACCAGGTGGCGCGCGGCACGGTCAACCTCCAGACCGCCGTCGGTGACGTGGAGGTCGGCATCCGCGAGTCCACCGCGGCCTGGCTGGACGTCCACTCCAAGTTCGGAACGGTCCGCAACGCCCTCGGCGCGGCCGAAGGCCCCGGCGCCTCCGACGAGACCGTCGAGATCCACGCCCGCACCAACGTCGGCGACATCGTGATCCGTCGCGCCTGACGCCGCCCCCGCCCGACACGACGAAAGGAAGAGCCGGACCCATGACCGCGATACCCACCGCCCGGACCACGGCCACCGCCGAAGCCACCGCCGCGCCCGCCATCTCCGCCGTCGGCCTGCACAAGTCGTACGGCGACAAGGTGGTCCTGGGCGGCATCGACCTCAGCATCCCGGAGGGCACGGTCTTCGCCCTCCTCGGCCCCAACGGAGCCGGCAAGACCACCACCGTCGAGATCCTGTCGACACTCATCACCGCCGACGCCGGGCAGGCCCACGTGGCGGGGCACGACGTGGCCGCCCGGCCCGACGGCGTCCGGGCCGCCATCGGCGTCACCGGCCAGTTCGCCGCCGTCGACAGCCTCCTCACCGCGGAGGAGAACCTGCACCTGATGGCGGACCTGCGGCACCTGCCCCGCCGTGAGGGCCGCCGCCGCTCGGCCGAACTGCTGGAGCGCTTCGAACTCACCGAGGCCGCCCGCAAGCCGGTCTCCACCCTCTCCGGCGGTATGCGCCGCAAGCTCGACCTGGCGATGACCCTGGTCGGCGATCCGCGGATCATCTTCCTCGACGAACCGACCACGGGCCTCGACCCCCGCAGCCGCCGCACCATGTGGGAGATCATCCGCAGGCTCGTCGCCGACGACGGCGTCACCATCTTCCTGACCACGCAGTACCTGGAGGAGGCCGACCAGCTCGCGGACCGCATCGCCGTCCTGGACCGGGGCCGGCTGGTCGCCGAGGGCACCGCGGACGAGCTCAAGCGCCTCATCCCCGGCGGGCACGTCCGGCTGCGCTTCCCCGATGCCGCCGAACTCGACGCCGCGGCGCGGCACTTCGGTGCCGGCACCGCCGATCCCGAGGAACTCACCCTCCGGATCCCCGGCGACGGCGGCATCCCGACCCTGCGGGCCGTGCTCGACGTCCTGGACGGCGCGTCGCTGCGGGCCGAATCGCTGACCGTGCACACACCCGACCTCGACGACGTCTTCCTGACCCTCACCGGTCACGGCGCGTCCGACACCACCACGGAGACGGCCCGATGAGCACTCTCGCGTACGCCGCCGGCGATTCCCTGACGATGCTGCGGCGCAACCTCAAGCACGCGCTGCGCTACCCCGCGATGACGGTGTCCGTCGTCATCATGCCGGTGATGATGCTGCTGTTGTTCAACTACGCCTTCGGCGGTGCGCTCGGCGCCGGGATCTCCGCCGCCCCCACCGGCGGCGGCGAGTACATCGACTACGTCGCGCCCGGCATCATCCTGATGGCCGCGACCGCCGGGGCCGTCATGACGGCCGTCGGTGTCTGCGTCGACATGACCGAGGGCATCGTCAACCGCTTCCGCACGATGTCCATCTCTCGGGCCGCGTTCCTGACCGGGCACGTCGTCGGCAGTGTCATCCAGACGCTGATCGCCGTCGCGCTGGTCGTCGGCGTCGCGCTGGCCATCGGTTTCCGCCCCAACGCCACCCCGGGGGAGTGGATCGCCGCGATCGGCCTGCTCACCCTGCTGATCCTGGCGCTGACGTGGCTGTCGGCCGGCCTGGGCCTGGTGGCCAAGACGCCGGAGTCGGCGAGCAACGCACCGCTGCCGCTGACGTTCCTGCCCTTCCTGGGCAGCGCCATCGTGCCGACCGACTCGATGCCGACCGGGCTGCGCTGGTTCGCCGAGTACCAGCCGTTCACCCCGGTCATCGAGACCCTGCGCGGCCTGCTGATGGGCACCGGGATCGGCACCAGCGGATATGTGGCGGTCGCCTGGTGCACCGGCCTCACCCTCGTCGGCTACCTCTGGGCCCGCGCGGCGTTCGCCCGCCCCGCCAAGCGCTGAACACCCCGCCCGCCGCGGGGCGCGACCTTCCTGGTCGCGCCCCGCGGCGAGACCAGGGGCGGGGTGCCGGCCGGCACCCCGCCCCGCCGGTTTACGACCCACCCGCCGAGCATGTCCGGATCTGACAGAACATGGTCATTGCGGCCCTGACGGCGGGGCGACATGATCGAGCCATGCTCCCCCCGCACCGGGTCGTCGTCGCCGCTTTCCCCGGCGTCGAACTGCTCAACGTCACAGGTCCGGCCGAGGTGTTCTCGGTCGCCACCCGGGTCGCCGGCACCGGCCGCCCCGGGTACACCGTCCGCATCGCGACCGCCGGCGCGGAGCCGGTGGCCACGGCCGGCGGGATCCGGCTGATGGCCGACCTGGCGCTGGACGAGGTGCACGGCGACGTGGACACCCTCCTCGTGTCGGGTGCGGTCCGGGTGGACGACCACGGGGTGGAGCCGGTGCTCGACGGCGGGATCATCGACTGGCTGCGGGCGGCAGCCGCCAGCACCCACCGCGTGGCCTCCGTCTGCTCGGGCGCTCATCTGCTCGCGGCGGCGGGCCTGCTGGACGGGCTCTGCGCCACGACCCACTGGCGCACGTCCGCGCGGCTGGCCGCCGACCACCCGCGCGTCACCGTCGATCCGGACCCGATCTTCATCCGGCAAGGCCGCCTGTGGACCTGCGCCGGCATCGCCTCCGGGATGGACATGGCGCTCGCCATGGTCACCGAGGACCACGGCCCCGACCTCGCCCTGGCCACCGCCCGCACGATGGTCATGTACGTGAAACGAGCCGGTGGCCAGAGCCAGTTCAGCGTCCCGCTGGCGCTCCCGGCCGACCCCGGCGACCGGATCGACGACCTGCGCGTGTGGATCGGCGAACACCTCACCGAGGACCTGTCCGCCGACGCCCTGGCCGCGCGGCTGCACCTGAGCGTGCGCCACTTCGCCCGGCTGTTCCAGCGGCGCACCGGCATCACCCCCGCCGCGTACGTGGAGTCCGTCCGGCTGGAGGCCGCCCGTCGGCTGCTCCAGGACACCGGCCACGGCCTGCCCGAGATCGCCGCCCTGAGCGGCCTCGGCTCCGTGGAGAGCCTGCACCGGGCCTTCCGACGGCGCCTCGGCACCACCCCCGCCGAATACCGGCGCCGCTTCCGCTGAGCCCGACACCCCCGCCCCCCGACCGCCCGCGAACCACCGCGCGGCGGAAGACAGCCATGCCCCAGGAGGCAACCGTGTCCCGAACCAAGGTCGTCCCGATCCCCGTCATGGGCCGGCACAACATCAACGCGTACCTGCTGCTCGGCCGCCGACCCGTCATCGTCGACGCGGGAACGCCCGGCAGCGGCCGGCGGATCCACGACCAGGTCGCCGCCCACGGCGTGGACCCCGCCGACGTGTCGCTGATCATCGTCACGCACGGCCACATCGACCACTTCGGCTCCGCCGCCGAACTCCACCGCCTCACCGGCGCACCGGTGGCGGGCCACATCGCCGACCTCGGCCCGTTCCGCACCGGCCGGGTCCGCGAACCGTACCTGCCGACCGGTCCCATGGGCCGCCTCATGGCCAGGAACAAGAACCTGCACATGCGGGTCGAACCGTTCGAACCCGACGTGATCCTGACCGGCGAGACCGACCTGGAGGACTTCGGGATCACGGCACGCATCATGCCCACCCCCGGACACACCGCGGGATCGGTCTCCGTCCTCACCGGGCAGGGCGACCTCGTCGCGGGCGACCTGGTCGCCAACTCCTTCTTCGGCCTCGTCCGCGGTCGGCCGGCCAACCCGCCCTTCCACGACGACCCGCTGCGCAACCTCGACAGCCTGCGGACGATGCTCGACCTGAACCCCACCAGGCTTCACGTCGGCCACGGCACGCCGCTCGAGCCCGACCGCGTCCGACGCTGGGCCGCCCGCGAACACCGGCGACTGTCCCGACTCGAAGCAGCCGGCCGACTGCGCGCCCGTACGGCAGACGAAACGGCCTGACCGGCCTCCACCACCTCGCCCACGCGAACCTCGCGCCCACGCGAGCCTCGCGGCCATGCGCGATGCGCCGCCCGCGAGCGGGCCGGCCCGCGAAGCCGTCGCAGGCCGGTGGCGAAACGTGCCGCCCGGCGTGGCTGCGACCACCACGCGACCGGGCACCTGCACGTCGGATGCTGTCACGCGTTCTTCATGCTCCGTGCATGGTCCTGGTGCGGCTCCCCCGCGCACGATCAACAGACGCCGGGCCCGACCCAGCCCGGTGGTACCCACACCCGCACGCGCACCCGAGGAGCAGTCCGCCATGCCCAGCCGCCGTACCTTCCTGGCCGCTTCGACCGCTACGCTCGGTCTGACCGCCGTCACCGCCACCGCCGCCGGGTCGGCGCAGGCGGTGTCCGCGGTGACGGTCCCGGACACGGCGGACGGCTCCGGCGCCCGGCTGCCGAACATCGTCCTCGTCCTCGCCGACGACCTCGGCTACGGCGAACTCGGCGCCTACGGCCAGAAGCTGATCACCACCCCCCGCCTGGACCGGCTCGCCACCGAGGGGCTCCGCTTCACCGACGCCTACTCCACCGCGGCCGTCTGCGCACCCTCCCGCTGCTCCCTGCTGACCGGACTGCACACCGGCCACGCCACGGTCCGCGCCAACCCTTCCTCCGGCGGCCAGGGCTCGCTCACCGCCACCGACACCACCTTCGCGCAGGTGCTGCGGGCGCACGGCTACCGGACCGCCGTGATCGGCAAGTGGGGCTTCGGACCGGAGGCAGCCGGCCAGGACAGCCATCCGGCCGCCCGCGGCTTCGAGGAGTTCTACGGCTACATCGACCACACCCACGCCCACGAGTACTACCCCGAGTACCTCTGGCACAACGCGGTCAAAGAGCCCATCCCCGCCAACGTCGGCGGCGCCAAAGCCGTATACGCCCCCGACCTCCTCGAACAGCACGCCCTGGAGTTCATCGACGCCCACGCCGCCGAGCCGTTCCTCCTCCTGCTCACCCCGAACGTCCCGCACGCGCCCAGCGACGTCCCCGACACCAGCGCGTACGCCGACCGGAGCTGGACGGCCGCGAACAAGGGGCACGCGGCCCAGGTGTCCTACTTCGACTCACTGGTCGGCAAGGTGGTCGACCGGCTGCGCTCCCTCGGCCTGGAGCAGGACACCGTCGTCCTCGTCACCAGCGACAACGGCCCCCACGAGGAGGGCGGGGTCAACCCCGACCTGTTCGACGCCAACGGTCCGCTGCGCGGCTACAAGCGCAACCTCTACGAAGGCGGCGTACGCGTCCCCCTCATCGCCTGGGGCCCCGGCCGGGTCCGGCAGGGCACCAGCGACCGCCCGACCCCCCTGACCGATGTCCTGCCCACCCTCGCCGAGCTCGGCGGTGCCCCCGCCCCCACCGACGTGGACGGGCTCTCCGCCGCTCCCCTGCTCACCGGCAGCCCCGACTCCGCGCGCCACGGACACCTGTACTGGTTCCGCGACGAGCTGGGGGTCACCAGCCGGGCCAATGCCCAGGACGACAAGCGCGCCACCTGGCTCGCCGAGGCGGTGCGCAGGGAGAACTGGAAGGCCGTGCGCTTCGCCCCCGAGCGCGACCACAACCTCCCCGACGACAAGTGGCAGGTGGAGCTGTACGACCTGGCGGCCGACCTCGGCGAGACCCGCAACGTCCTCGACAAGAACCCCTCCAAGGCCGCGGAACTGGTGGCGCTGATGCGCTCCTCCTGGAAGGACACCTATCCGCGCACCCCCTTCGGGACCCGCCTGACGCTGCCCCGCCTGGCCGTCCCCGGCCAGGCGTTCACCGTGACCGCCACCCTGGACAACGGTTCCGCACGGCCCTGGACCACCGCGGCGCTCGGCCTGCGCGCCCCTGCCGGATGGACCGTGATCGCCGCCTCCCCGACCACGGCGGAAGAGCTCGCCGCCGGCGCCCGGCTCACCGCCTCCTGGCAGGTCACCCCGCCCGCGGGCGCCGCCCCCGCTACCCCGTGGGAGCTCACCGCGGAGGGCACCGCCCTCACTGCGGCCGGCCCGGTCCGCTACCCGGCGACGGGCACCGTCCCGACCCCGCCCCCCGCCCCCACGCGCGACTCCTACCTTTCCGACCTCACCTGGATCAGCGCCACCAACGGCTGGGGACCGGTGGAACTCGACACCTCCAACGGCAAGAACGCCGCAGGTGACGGCCCGCTGATCTCCTTCGGCGGTACGGCGTACCCCAAGGGTCTGGGCGTCCACGCGCCCAGCGACATCGCCTACCACCTCGGCGGCGGCGCCGTCCGCTTCACCTCCCTGGTCGGCATCGACGACTTCTCCGCCAAGCAGAGCACCCTCGGCGCCACCCGCGCCAAGGTCTACGGCGACGACCGCCTGATCCTCACCACCCCCACCCTCACGGCGGCCACCGGCCCGGTCGCGGTCGACGTGGACGTACGGGGCGTCCGCGTCCTGCGTCTGGTGGTCGAGGACGCCAACAACCGCACGTCCTTCGACCACACCTCCTGGGCCCTGGCCCGGGTCACCGTGTCCTGACCTCCGGCGCCCGCAATGCCAGAGGCCGTTGAGGCCGTTTCGGAGCACTCGAAACGGCCTCTTCGGCGGTTGACGGCGGGTATGCGGACGACGGGCCGTATTACGCGAGGTCGGCGGCCACACGGAACCCGATGTTGCCGGTCGAGCTGTCGGGCGTGTTCGAGCTGCGGGCCGCGACGCGGTAGCGGTTGCAGTAGGAGTCGTGGCAGAGGTAGGAGCCTCCGCGCATGGCGCGGGACGTCTCCGCTCCGGGGGTGAACCAGTCCGCGCACCACTCCCAGACGTTGCCGACCGCGTTGTAGAGGCCGAAGCCGTTGGGCCGGAAGGAGTTCACGGGGGCGGTGGAGACGTAGCCGTCGGCACCGGTGTTGAGTACGGGGAACTCGCCCTGCCAGATATTGCACATGTGACGGCCCTCGGGCGTGAGCTCGTCGCCCCATGGGTATCGGCGCTGCTCCAGGCCGCCGCGGGCCGCGTACTCCCACTCGGCCTCGGTGGGCAGGCGGGTGCCGGACCAGGCGCAGTACGCCTGGGCGTCGTTCCATGACACATGGACGACGGGGTGGTCCTGCCGGTCGGTGACCTGCGAACCGGGCCCTTCGGGGTGGCGCCAGGAGGCGCCCTCCACCGCCCGCCACCACGGGACGGCCGCCACGGGCGCGGAGACCGCGGCGACCTCGTCGGTGAGGAAGGCACCGAAGGTGAACGAGAAGCCGAAGCGTTCGGCCTCCGTCGTATAGCCGGTGGCCTTGGCGAAGGTGGCGAACTGGGCATTGGTCACGGCCGTGGCCGCGATCCGGAAGGGCTCCACGGCCACCTCGCGGACCGGCCCCTCGGCGTCCGCCGGGAAGCCCTCCGGGTCGTCGGTGCCCATGAGGAAGCTGCCACCGGGCAGGGTGAGCAGCTGCCGGGCCAATCGGGAGGCCGGGGGCGCGGTGGGCGGTGGCGCGAGGGTGAGCGTCGGGGCATGGGCGCGGCCGGGGGTGCAGCAGTCAGACATGGCGGCTCCGTCGGGACGGTGGGCGGCCGGGCCCCGTACCTCGCGGTGGGGGCGCCCGGCCGGCGGTTCGGTGGTGCGGATCAGGCCACGCGGTCGGCGGCGAGCCGAGTGGCCAGGGCGGGGATGCCGAGAGCCTGCTCGTCGGCCGGAGTCGCCTGGTGGAGCGTGTTGGTCAGCTGGTGCGGGTCGTTCACCAGGTCGTGCCATACGCCCTTGGTCGACGTGGCGGCCCGCAGTGAGGATTCCTGCTGCCATGGCGACGAGAGTAGGTGAAGCGGAACCGCCGTTGCGTGTACGGCAGATGAAAATGGGGGCGCCCTGATGTCCCACTGCGGCCGCGGCCTCACCTACCGCCGGTGTGGCTGCAGGGACAACCAAGATCGCCCGCTCACCGCACCACCCTCTGCGCCGCACGCGCCGGCACGGGACGCACCTTGACTGGGTCAAGGCGCACAAAACGATCAAAGGCCGTTTCGGATTGCTCCAAAACGGCCTCTGACCTGCGACTCTTTCGAGTCGGGACGACAGGATTTGAACCTGCGACCCCTTGACCCCCAGTCAAGTGCGCTACCAAGCTGCGCCACGTCCCGATGCCCGCTGACCTGGGGTTTCCCCTGGTTGAACGCGCACGAGAACAATACCGCACTTCGCGGGGTGGTCGCGCGCGCCTTTCCGGGGCCGGGTTCCGCCCGGGGGACGCTTGACCTCAAGTCCACTTGAGGTAGCACGATCGGTGCATGACACAGACAACCGCGGACACCGGGTTCCGCCACGAGGACCTGGGCCGGTTCATGGCGCTCATGACCGGCGCCGAGAAGCACGGCCCCGCATCCACCTCCACGCTCGACGTGCTGTGGGTGCTCTACGACCGGGTCCTGCGGGTGACACCGGCCACCGCCGAAGAGCCGGGGCGGGACCGGTTCCTGCTCTCCAAGGGGCACGGGCCGATGGCGTACTACGCCGTACTCGCCGCGAAGGGATTCTTCCCCGTCGACTGGCTGAGCGGGTTCGGCTCCTACGCGTCACCCCTCGGACACCACCCGGACCGGACCCTGATCCCCGGGGTGGAGATCGGCAGCGGCTCGCTGGGCCACGGGCTGCCGCTCGCCGTCGGCAGTGCGCTCGGACTGCGGGCGCAGGGGCTGG
The DNA here is from genome assembly GCF_044745505.1 of Streptomyces sp. NPDC086989. NCBI lineage: Bacteria > Bacillati > Actinomycetota > Actinomycetes > Kitasatosporales > Streptomycetaceae > Streptomyces > Streptomyces sp. NPDC086989. The sequence continues at coordinate 58,761 of NZ_JBIVAL010000007.1, read as the reverse complement.
ACGACCCGGCGGTGTGGGTGCTGATCGGGGACGCGGAGCTCGACGAGGGCAGCAACCACGAGGCCCTCGCGTACGCCGGTGCGGCCGGCCTGGAGCGGCTGCACACGGTGGTGATCGACAACGACTCCGCGACCCACGGCTGGCACGGCGGGATCGCCTCCCGCTTCGAGGCCGCCGGCTGGTCCGCGGTGACCGTGGACGGCCGGGACCACGCGGCCCTGCACGCCGCGTTCACCGCACCGCATCCGGGCCGGCCGCACGCCGTCGTCGCCCGCGTCGAGAAGAAGCAGTAGTCGAGAAGCAGTAGTAGAGAAGAAGCAGTAGGAGAGGTCGGGAAGAACCGTGGACACCATGCGGGAACGCTTCATCTCGGTCACGTCGAGGGAACTGGACGATGACCCGCGGCTGGCCCTGGTGCTCGCCGAGATCACCATGGACGGGTTCCGGCCCGCGCAGCAGCGGCATCCGGACCGGGTGATCAACGTCGGGATCAGGGAACAGCTGCTCGTCGGGGTCGGCGGAGGGCTCGCCCTCACCGGGCTCCGGCCGATCGTGCACACCTTCGCCAGCTTCCTCGTGGAGCGGCCGTTCGAGCAGGTCAAGCTGGACTTCGGGCACCAGGGCACGGGCGGGGTCCTGGTCAGCGCGAGCGCCAGCTACGACTGGCCGGCCGGCGGGTTCACGCACATGGCGCCGGGCGACGTCGCGCTGATGGACACCCTCGACGGCTGGACGGTCCATGTGCCCGGGCACCCGGACGAGGCCGAGGCGCTGCTGCGCCACGCGTACGCCGCCGGGGACGAGAAGGTGTACGTGCGTCTGTCGCAGCAGTCGAACGCCGCCCCGCGCCCGGTGGACGGCCTGCGCATGGAGACCGTACGGGGGTCGGTCTCCGGCGCCGGTGTCGTCGTCGCCGTCGGCCCGCTGCTCGACAACGTCCTTGCCGCGACGGAGGGGCTGGACGTGAGCGTGCTGTACGCCACGACGGTGCGGCCCTTCGACGGGGCCGCCCTGCGCAGGGCCGTCGGCGGTGGCACGGCCGACGTCGTCCTCGTCGAGCCGTACCTGGCGGGCACCTCCACGGCGGCAGCCGCCGAGGCCCTCGCGGACGTGCCCCACCGCGTCCTCGGCCTCGGCGTCGGCCGCGCCGAGCTCCGCCGCTACGGCACCATGGAAGAGCACACCGCGGCGCACGGCCTGGACCCGCGCTCCCTCCGCGAGCGGATCAGCGGCTTCCTCCGCTGAGGTGGCCCTTCACCGCCCCGCCGGTTCCGGACGGGCCGCGGCCAGGCGCCCCGGGGCCGCCTGGAGCCAGGAGTCGATCAGGATCGCGCGCAGCTCGGCGACGCCGTCGAGCGCCGCCGGGCGGACCCGGAACCGCGCGTGGTCGCGGGTCCCGATGCCCTCGACCACAGCGCCCGGCACCGACGGCCGCCCCCGGGCGGCCGTCAGCCGGCGCGCGGCGCGTCCTCCCGGGCGTGGATGGTCTCCAGCAGCTCCGCCGCCAGGGACTTGGCCCTCGCCAGCCCCTGCATCCCCCACCTGCGCGGCTCCAGGTCCACCGCGCACACGGTGCCCAGGACGATCCCGGTCCGGTCGGTCAGCGGTGCGCCCACGTACGACCGGACCCCGCTCTCGTCGACCACCGCGTTGCCGGCGAAGCGCGCGAAGTCCCGTACGTCCTCGAGCACCAGCCCCCGGCGCCGCACCACCACGTGCGGGCAGTAGCCGTGGTCCCGGGGCAGCACCCGCGCCGGGTACCCGCTCGCGGGGGCGTCCGGCGCGTGGTGCAGTCCGGCGAAGAACTGCCGTTCCTCGCCGATGAAGTTGACCCCGGCGTACGGGGCCGCCAGCGCGTCCGCGACCTGCCGGGCGAAGGCGTCGAGTTCCGTGTCCGACCTCTCCCCCAGGCCCAGTTCGCGCAGCCGGACGGCGCGCGCGGGCGCCTCCCGGTCCACCGGTGTGAGCAGCAGGTGTCCGGTCGACTCGTAGTACGTCATCGCGGTGTCCCCCCATCCCCGTTCCAAGGCCCCGCCGCGTTGGCCGGGCCGGCCGATCCGTCCGTCGGTCTCTCTGTCGGTCTGTCTGTCGCCGCCGTGAAGAGCAGGTGCTGGACCAGCGCGGCGAGGGTCCCGGTCCCGGAGCTGGTCAGCCGCGCGTCGCACCGTACGACGGGTACGTCGGGCCCGAGTCCCACCGCCTCCCGGACCTCGTCGGCCGTGTAGCGGTGGCCGCCGTCGAACTCGTTGACGGCGACGATGAAGCCGATGCCGCGCCGCTCGAAGAAGTCCACGGCCGGGAAGCAGTCGGCGAGCCGGCGGGTGTCGGCGAGCACCACCGCACCGAGCGCGCCCGCGCACAGCTCCTCCCACAGGAACCAGAAGCGCTGCTGCCCGGGCGTGCCGAAGAGGTACAGGACGTGCCGCTCGTCCAGGGTGAGGCGGCCGAAGTCGAGCGCCACGGTCGTGCACGTCTTCGTCTCGACGCCGTCCAGCGGATCGGGGCCCTCGCCGAGCCCGCTGAGCAGTTCCTCCGTGCACAGCGGCTCGATCTCGCTCACCGCGCCGACGAAGGTCGTCTTGCCCGCCCCGAACCCGCCCGCGACCAGGATCTTCAAGGTCGCGGGCAGGACGGCGGCGGGGCGGGTGTCACAGCCGTCTGCGTAAGCCATCGAGCACCGCCCGGAGCAGGGTCTGGTCGTCGGCGGCGACGTACCCGCCGCCCGGGAACCGCGGCGCCTGCGCCGTGACGGCCCCGTGTTCCATCAGGTCGGACAGCAGCACCTTCACCACCACCGCCGGGAGCCGCAGCTGCCCGGCCACCTCGGCGACGGTGACGGCCGCCGAGCCCGCGCACAGGCGCAGCGCCAGGGCGTGCTCCGCGCCGAGGGCGCCGCGCGGACGCGTTCCCGTCGCGGTCACCAGGGAGAGCAGGTCGAGCGCGACGGCGCAGCGGGTCCGGCCGCCGCTGGCCGTGTACGGGCGCATCACCCGGCCCGCCGAGTCGTCGAGCCAGGGCGTGTCGCGCGGGGCCCCCATGCCGCACGCGGCGCGGGCGCGCATCACTCCGGGTCGCCGGCGGGCCGTCGCGGCGGGGCCGCCAGGTACGGTCGGACGCTCTTGACCAGCATCGCCATCTCGTAGCCGAGTACGCCCGCGTCGGCCTCCCGGTCGGCGAGGACCGCCAGGCAGGTGCCCACGCCGGCGGCCGACACGAAGACGAGGGCGGTGTCGAGCTCGACCACCACCTGGCGGACCTCCGCCCCGTCCCCGAACCGGGATCCGGCGCTCCGGCCGAGCGAGTACAGCCCGGACGCCAGCGCCGCGAGGTGGTCGGCGCTGTCGCTGTCGAGGCCGTGGACGCACGTGACGAGGCCGTCGGCCGTGAGGAGGACTGCACTGCGCGTGTAGGGGACCCGCTGGACCAGGCCGCTGAGCAGCCAGTCGAGGTCCGAGAGCCGGCTGGTCTTCGTCGCCGCTTCGCCGCCCATGGGGGTGCGCTCCTTGCCGAGATGTGAGGTCGGGGTCATGGCTGGTTCTCCGACTGGGCGAGGCCGAAGCCCCGTTGGAAGGCGGCCATCAGGCCCGGGTCGTGCACGGGTTGTTCGGGTGCGTCGGCCCGCCGCGGGGCGGGGGCGTCCCGCAGCTGCGGGGCGAGGTGGTGCTGGGCCCGGCGGCGGGGCAGCGATGGCCGGTCCGGATCGGTCCGGGCGGCCGGTACGGACACCGCCGGGTGAGCGGGCGCGGTCGCACGGACCGGGGCGGGCGCCGGGGGTGCGGGCTCGCGCCCGGCGTGCCCCGGGGGCGGGGGCGACGGCGTGAACGGGCCCGGACCCGCACCCGGCCCCGTAGTCGCACCCGGCCCCGTACCCGGAACCGGCCCGGGACCCGGCCCGGGGTCCAGGCCGAGGTCCAGGGTGGTCTCCACGAGCGGCGCCTCCCCCGGCTCCCAGGGCTCGGGCGCCTGCCGCAGCGCCCCCGGCCGCGTACGCGCGTCCGGGTGGGGCGGGGGAGGCGAGGGGGGCGCTGCCCAGGTCGCGCGGGCCGGCGCCCCGGCCACCGGCTCCGGCTCCCGTTCCGGTCGCTCCGGCTGGGGCTGCGGTTCCGGCCGGGGGTACAACTCCCGCTTGGGTACGGCCACCCGTACGGGCTCCAGCGGGGGCATGGCCGCGCCGGCCTCCCCGGTCCCCCACGAGGTGGCCCGGGAGCCCCCGAGCGCGTCGGCGGCGCTCGGCGCCTCCGCCCCCAGGAGTTCCTTCGGCAGGACGAGGACCGCGAGCACGCCGCCGTAGATGTTGGACTTGAGCTCGACGGCGATCCCGTGCCGGCGGGCCAGCGCCGAGACCACGAACAGGCCGATGCGGCCGTCCGCCAGCAGGTGCCGGACGCTGATCTGGTCGGGGTCGACGAGCAGGGCGTTCATCCGGTGCTGCTCGGCGGCCGGCATGCCCAGCCCGCGGTCCTCCACCTCGATGGCGATGCCCGCCGTGACCCGCTCGGCGCGCAGCACCACGTCGGTGTCGGGCGCCGAGAACACCGTGGCGTTCTCGACCAGTTCGGCCAGCAGGTGCACTACGTCGGCGACGGCGTGGCCGCGTACGGTGCCGCCCGCCGGGGGCACCACCTTGACCCGCGTGTACTGCTCGACCTCCGCGACGGAGGAGCGCAGCACCTCGCTCAGGTCGATGGGCCGGGTCCACTGGCGCCGGGAGGCGGCGCCGCCGAGGACGGCCAGGTTCTCGGCGTGGCGGCGGATCCGGGTGGCGAGGTGGTCGACGTGGAAGAGCTCCTTGAGGAGGTCGGGGTCCTCGACCGTGTCCTCCAGCTCGTCGAGCAGGGAGATCTCCCGGTGCACGAGGGACTGGAGCCGGCGCGCGAGGTTGACGAAGACCTCGACCTTGCGGTCGCTGTCGGACGGCGCGGCCGGTCCGGCCAGCCGTACGAGGGTGGCGTGCGCGTGTTCGCGGGCGCCGCGCAACTCCTGGGAGAGCAGCCAGAACTCGTCCACGCACGCCGGGTCGCCGCCGGGCGGGGGCGCCGCCGGGCCGCCGCGGACGGCGCGGGCCGGCGGCTCGCCGCGTTCCAGCCGCTCCGCGGCGGCCCGCAGTTCCTGGCGTCCGCGCACGCTGGAGCGGCGCAGGGCCTCGCAGCGGTCCCGGACGGCCTTGGCGGAGCGCTGGGCACCGAGCAGGGCGGCGGCCAGCGCGCCGACGACGAGCAGCGCGCAGCCGGCCAGGACGGGCCACAGCCGGGCGTCCCGCTGCCCCGCGCCCCCGCCGAGCTGGAGCGTGAAGATCACCGCGGCGGCTCCGCTGAGCGCCGCGGCGAGCGTGGGCAGCAGGGCGGCGCGCACCAGCTGGGGCCGTATCTGCCGGCCGGGACCGGTGACGGCGTGTCTCGACGGGGCGTGGCGGGCGGCGCGGAGTCCGGACATCGGCGTCCTCTACGTGGGGCCCGGGCCCCCAGCGGTTCCGGGGCCCGGTGTTGATCACCGGATACCCACGCTAGACCGCACGATCCCGCCCCTGACAGCCAGTTGGGGAAGTTCGCGGGGGTGCTTCCCGCTCCCGGCGGAGCGCTCGCACGACAGCCCGAATCCGCCGGGGGCGCACGTTCGCAGCGGCCGTGTGCGACGTGCGACCCCCGGTCGGCGGATGCCCCGGGCCGGCGCCTACGAGCCGACGGCCTCCGGTTCCTCGTGCGCCACGGCCGGCGGACGCGTGGCCGTGACCGGGCGGGACTTCGGCGCGGCTGCGGGCGGGGCCGACGCCACGAACGGGCGCCACCACGGCTCCCTCGGGGCGTCCGCGGCGCCCGGCTCGAACGGCTGGCCGGGGATCGGCAGCGCGATCGCCGAGCCGGTGGTCTCGGCGGCGGCCACGGTGCCCTCGCCGGGCTCGTCCCACGGGTGCGGGGCCAGGTTGAAGGTGCCCCAGTGGATCGGCAGCATCGTGCCGTGCGGGACGCCGCCCTGCAGGTCGAGGTGGGCGCGCATGCCCTCCTCGGGGGTCATGTGGATGTCGGGCCAGTACTCCGAGTACGCACCGATCTGGATCATCGTGGCGTCGAAGGGGCCGTGCTCGGCGCCGATCTCCCCGAAGCCGGGGAAGTAACCGGTGTCGCCGCTGTGGAAGATCCGGTGTTCGTCGCCCGCGACGACCCACGAGGCCCACAGGGTGTTCTGGGTGTTGCGCAGGCCGCGCCCGCAGAAGTGGCGCGCCGGGGTGGCCGTCAGCGAGAGCCCCGCGATCTTGGTGCCCTCGTTCCAGTCGAGCTCGCGCAGCCGGTCCGGGGCGACGCCCCACCGCTCCAGGTGGGCGCCGACGCCGAGCGGGACGGCGAAGACGGTGTCCGTGCCGGCCAGCTGCTTGATGGTCGGCAGGTCGAGGTGGTCGTAGTGGTCGTGCGAGATCACCACGGCGTCGACCGGGCCCAGCGAGGCCAGCGGTACGGGGACGGGGTGCAGCCGCTTGGGTCCGGCGAACGGGAAGGGCGAGCACCGCTCGCCCCATACGGGATCGAACAGCACGCGCCGCCCGTCCATCTCCGCGAGTACGCCGGAGTGCCCCATCCAGGTCAGGCGCAGCCCACTGGCCGGCGGTTTCGCCAGCTCCGCGAGCGTGGTCGGGTACACCGGGATCGGCGCGCCCGGGTTGCGCCGGATCCGCTGCTCCTTGTGGAAGTAGATCTTGGCGAACTCCAGCATGGAGCCGGAGGGCCGGGTCCTGGCCCCGACGGGGTTCTGGAAGACGCCGTCGGCGAAGTTCGGCGAGCGCAGGATCCGCTCCAGGCGCGCGCCGGAGGGGTCCGCGCCGAAGGCTTCGGGCCGCAGGGCGCGCAGCCGTGGACGCAGGGGACGGGAGCCGGTCAAGGCGCCTCCTGGGAGGGTGGGGCGGATGGTCGTGATGCCGTACGGAACACCGGTTCTATCACCATGCCAACGCGCACCGGCCCCGAAGGATTCCGCCGCGCGCCACGGGCCTCGCGCCCCGCCTCGGCTCCCGTCCTCTCCCCTCCTACGCCCCTCCCCGGCTCTTCTCCCTCCCCCGGCTCCTCCCGAGCCCCTCCCGCACCCGTCTGCGCCGGTCTACAGCGGCAGCAGGTCCGGACGCTTCGCCTCCACGTGGTCCCCGGAGGACTCGCCGCGCAGCCGGCGCCCGATCCACGGCACCAGGTGCTCCCGCGCCCACTGGATGTTGTCCCGGGTCACGTCCACCGAGCCGCGCGGCTGTTGCGGCGGCCACGGCTGGTCGGGGTCGGCCGGCACCTCCAGCCCCAGCACCTGGGCGGCGCGCAGCGCGACCCGGGTGTGCCCCTCGGGCGAGAGGTGCAGCCGGTCGAAGTCCCAGGCACGGCGGTCCTGTACGGACTTCAGCGACCAGAGGTCGAGCACCGGGCAGTCGTAGCGGTCGGCGATGGCGCGCACGTGCGCGCTGTACGTCGCCACCTTGCCCCGGAGGTGCTTGAGGACCGGTACGCCACGGGTGTCGAAGCCCGTGGTGATCATGACCTGTCCGACGGCCCCGGTCAGGTCGGCGACGGCGGCCTCGAACCGCTCCGCCACGTCGTCCGGGTCGCTGCCGGGCCGGATGATGTCGTTGCCGCCCGCACAGAAGCTCACCAGGTCGGGTGCGAGCTCCTTGGCCCGGGGGACCTGTTCGGCCACGATCTGGTCGAGGAGGCGTCCCCGCACGGCCAGGTTCGCGTACCGGAAGTCGTGTTCCTCGCGCTGATCGGCCAGGAGCACGGCCAGCCGGTCCGCCCAGCCGAGAAAGGTCTCGCCGGGCCCCGGGTCCCCCACACCCTCGGTGAAGCTGTCCCCGATCGCCGCGTACGAGCCGATGTTCTTGAGTGTCGTCTTCGTCGCTGCCACGAGACCACATCCTTCACCCCGGCACGTGACCTACGCCACCGTAGGAAGGGGTTGACGGGCCGTGATCTATACCACCCGTCCAGTGCGGAATAACAGCGCGTGAGGCCGGGACCCCCCTCGGGTCCCGGCCTCACGCGTCCGGCTGCCCCTCCGACGGCGGGAGCCGTCAGATGCTCACGCCCTTGGAGCGGAGGTAGGCCAGCGGGTCGATGTCCGAGCCGTAGGACGGCCCGGTGCGGATCTCGAAGTGCAGGTGCGGGCCGGTCGAGTTGCCGGTGGAACCGGACAGGCCGATCGTCTGGCCGGCGGTGACGCTCTGGCCGGCCGAGACGGAGAGCTGGGACAGGTGGCCGTACTGGGAGTACTTGCCGTCCGCGTGCCGGATGACGACCTCGTTGCCGTACGCGCCGCCCCAGCCGGCGGAGACCACGGTGCCGGCTCCGACGGCGCGGACGGTGGTGCCGGAGCTCGCGACGAAGTCGACACCGGTGTGGTAGCCGCTGGACCACATGGCACCGGGGGTCTTGTACTGGGTGGAGATCCCCGTGCTGCCGACGGGGGCGACGAAGCCGGCGGCGCCGACCGTGCCGGCTGCGGACTTGACGGTGGCGCTCTTCCGGGCGGCCGCGGCCGCAGCGGCGGCGGGAGCCGGGGCCGCGGGAGCCGGGGCCGAGTCCGCGGACCGCTTCTCGGAGGACCGTTCCGCCGGAGCCTGGGCGGGCTTCTCGGCGGGGACCCCCGTGCCCTGCGCACCGAGGGTCAGCTTGAGCCCGGGGTGGATCAGCGAGGGGTCCGCGCCGACGGCCTCGCGGTTGTCTGCGTACAGCTGCTGCCAGCCGCCGGAGAGGTGGCGGTCCTGGGCGATCTTGGAGAGGTAGTCGCCGGGTACGACGGTGTAGACGGCCGGCGCGGCCTGCACGGCGGTGGCCGGGGCGGCAGCCCGGAGCGCCGCGGGGGCCTGTGCCGCCTGCACGGGGGCCGCGGCGGGTGCGGCGGCCGGGGCGCCGGCGGCGTGGGCGCCGGCGGCACCCAGCAGCGGCAGCGCGAGGGCCGCACCGCCGGTGCCCGCGACGGCGAAGCCGCGCGCCACGGAACGGGACTTGGGACGGCGGTGCTTACCCTTTGCAGGCATGGCGAATTCCTCTCCGTCGCCTGCGAGGTGAGCTGTCGGGTTCGGACTGGAGATGTCCGGCCGCACATGAGGGGACCATGTACGACTTCACCCCGAGCTGCGCCGATACGGAGATCGGAAACAGCGGCTTACCTGGTTCCCCCGCTCCTGCCGCGCGCGTCAATAGTCGGGTGCGGTATCCGGACGGCGGCAGGATTCGGCGGTCCATCCGGATCGATCGCGAAGGTAATCGAGTTCGGCCGCACGGAACAAGCCACGAATTTCCTGACGCATTCGCGGGAGGGGGAATCCGACGGAATTCCGGTCACCCTGCGTCCATTCCCCGCCGCCAACGGCCGCCCCGGCCGGGCCATTCGACTTCGACGATCAGGCACGCACGGTCACCGTATGATCTGGCTCACGGGGCTGCGCCCGATCTCGCCTCCAGTAATGGCAAGTTGGCCGCAACCAGTGTAATTCGGACACACACGACGACGCGGAGGAGTTCCCGTGACCCAGCAGATACCCCGGCCCCCGCGGACGGAGCCCGTACCGGAGCCGGAGCTGGCAGGAGTGCGCAACTTCCGTGACGTGGGCGGCCTGCCGACCGCCGACGGACGGAGGGTCAAGCCGGGAAAACTATTCCGTAGCGGACATCTGGCACATGCCACCGAAACCGACGCAGAATTTCTCGCGTCGCTCGGCCTGCACACCGTCTTCGACTTCCGCAACGGCGCGGACCACGCCCTGGAGGGGCCCGACGTCGAGCTCCCCGGCGTGCGGAACGTGAACATCCCGCTGTCGGATCCTGCCGACGGCAGGGAGTTCTGGAAGGTGGTCCGCGAGGGCGGCGTCGAGCAGCTCCGCGCACTCCTCGGCGACGGGAAGGCCGCCGAGCGGATGGCCGCCTCGTACCGCTCGATGGTCGAGCACCGCACCGCCGAGCACAGCCGGGTCGTGCACGCCCTCGCCGAGGACAGCATTCCGGCACTCATGCACTGCGCGGCCGGAAAGGACCGGGCCGGCCTGTCGATCGCCGTCACCCTGCTCGCGCTGGGCGTGGAGCGCGAGGCGATCGTGGCGGACTACCTGGAGTCCAACGCCCCGCACCGCCGCTACCGGGTGCGCCGCGGAAGCGATGCCCCCGAGGCCCGTTCCGCCGAGGTGATGGAGCTGCTCGCGCCGCTCTTCGACGCCCGCGCCGAGTACCTCACCGCGGCCTTCGAGACGATCGACGGGCACTGGGGCGGGGTCGACCGGTACCTCTCCGAGGGCCTCGGACTCGCGCCCGAGACCCTCGAACGACTGCGGGACCGGCTCCTCGACCGCTAGGTCGTTCCTTCCGGATCAGGCCGGGCGGGAGCCGGGCGGGCCGTCAGCCGCCGCCGACGGCCTGCTTCACCAGCGTCCTGCCGAAGTCCCACATCAGCGAGCCCCCGCCGTGGGCCTCGTCCATCACCTCGCGGAAGGCCGTGACGAACCGGTCGACGTCCGCCTCGTCGACGATCAGCGGCGGGATGAGCTTGATGACCTCCAGACGGTCTCCCGACACCTGGGTCAGGATCCGGTGCCTCTGCAGCAGCGGCACCACGACCATCTGCGCGAAGAGCCCCTTGCGGGCCGCCTGGAGCATCGTCCACCGGCTGCGCAGCCCCAGCGAGGACGGCCGGCCGAACTCGATGCCGATCATCAGGCCCCGCCCCCGTACCTCGTGGAGCAGCTCATACTCGTCCACGAGCGCCGCGAGCCGGCCGCGCAGCAGGTCGCCCGTGACACGCGCCTTCGCGACCACCGACTCGTCCTCCATGACCGAGAGCACCGCCAGCCCGGCCGCCATCGCCTGCGCGTTGGATCCGAAGCTGGCGGAGTGCACCAGCACCCGGTCCATGGACGAGTAGACCTTCTTGAAGATCCAGTCCTTGCCGAGGGTCGCACCGACCGGCACGTAGCCGCCCGACAGGGCCTTGGCCACGCAGACCAGGTCCGGTTCCACGCCCGGCTCGTGCTGGTACGCGTAGAAGTCGCCGGTCCGGCCGAGGCCGGTCTGCACCTCGTCCGCGATCAGCAGCGCCTTGTGCCGGTGCAGCAGCTCCTGCGCCGCGCGAAGGAATCCGGGCGGGGCCTCCAGCACGCCCTTGCCCTGGATCGGCTCGACGACGAAGGCGGCGACGTCGCCCCGCGCCAGTTCCCGTTCCAGGGCGCCCAGGTCACCGAGGGGGATCTTCGTATCGGGCAGCAGCGGCGCGAAGCCGTCCCGGAAGCCGCCCTCCCCGTTGACGGAGAGGGAGCCCGTGGTCAGCCCGTGGAAGGCGTGGTCGCAGTAGAGGACCCTGGGCCGCCCGGTGGCGTACCGGGCGAACTTCAGGGCGGTCTCCACGGCCTCGGTGCCGCTGTTGCCGAAGAAGACACGGTCCAGGTGCGGACTGTGCGCGAGCAGCCGCTCCGCGAGCAGCCCGGGCAGGGGCTGGCAGTCGAAGCGGGTCAGATCGGCGAGCTGTGCGTCCAGGACGTCGTGCAGGGCCTTGCGGACCACGGGGTGGTGCCGGCCCAGGCCCATCACGCCGAACCCGGCCAGCATGTCCAGGTAGTCGTTGCCCTCCGCGTCCCAGAAGTGCGCGCCCTCGGCCCGTACGTAGACCTTGTCGAACCCGATCGTGTGCAGCATCCGCGGCAGCTGGTGGTTGAGGTGCCGCGCGTGCAGCTCGTACCGTTCCCCGCCCCGCTCGTCCAGCAGGGCGCGGAGGTCGAAGCCGGTCACTGCTTCTCCCGGTTCCCCGAGACCGTCTCGCGGGCGGCGCGCAGCGACTCCTTGAGGGAGCCCATGGTGGCGAGGACGGCGGTGGGCTCGTAGCCGCAGTGCGCCATGCAGTTGGCGCAGCGCGGGTCCCTTCCGCGGCCGTACTTGCTCCAGTCGGTGTCCTCGATCAGTTCCCGGTACGTCGGAACGTACCCGTCGCTCATCAGATAGCAGGGGCGCTGCCAGCCGAAGAGGGAGTAATTCGGAATCGCCCAGGCGGTGCAGGGGAAATCCACCTTTCCTTCCAGGAAGTCGAGGAAGAGCGGCGAGTGGTTGAGCCGCCAGCGCCGCCGGTTTCCGCCCGCGAAGGCCTTCTTGAAGAGTTCCCTGGTCTGCTCGACGCCGAGGAAGTGCTCCTGGTCGGGGGCCTTTTCGTAGGCGTATGCGGGCGAGATCATCATTTCGTCGACCTTGAGGTCGTCGTTGAGGTAGTTGAGCACCTCGATGATCGTCTGCGGGGTGTCGGTGTTGAAGAAGGTCGAGTTGGTGGTGACCCGGAATCCGCGCCTCTTCGCCTCCTTGATGGCGGCGACCGCCTCGTCGAAGACGCCTTCCTTGGCCACCGACTCGTCGTGCCGTTCGCGCAGCCCGTCGATGTGCACGGCGAAGGCGAAGTAGGGGGACGGGGTGAACTTCTCGATCTTCTTGCGCAGCAGCATCGCGTTGGTGCAGAGGAAGACGTACTTCCGCCGGGCCACCAACTGCCGCACGATCTCGTCGATCTGCGGGTGCATCAGCGGCTCGCCGCCCGCGATGGACACCATCGGCGCGCCGGATTCCAGGACGGCGCCGACGGCCTGGGCGACCGGCATGCGCTGCTTGAGCACTCCGGCCGGGTGCTGGATCTTCCCGCACCCCTCACAGGCCAGATTGCAGGCGTAGAGCGGCTCCAGCTCGACGATCAGCGGGAACTTCTCACGCTTGCGGAGCTTCTGTTCGAGAAGATACGTCCCGACCCTGATGGACTGTCGCAGTGGCATGGCCATCTGGCTCACCTCCTGGGGAGCAGCAAAGAACGGTGCCAGTCATAAAACGCGGGCAGTACGGCACGCAATACGCGGAAGGCCGATATTCCACCGCGGACCGTGCCGATGCGGACGAGCTCGTGCTCCGGAGCGTCCACGATCACCCGGACGGCCGCAACCGGGCGACGCCGGCCGCCCCGGGCGGCCCCGGTGGCCGTCCACAGAGTGGCCGCGGACTCCATGTCGACGGCGATGGCGCCGGTGGCGCGCAGCCGGGCGCGCTCCTGGCCGCGGACGACGTGGTCTGATCCGGTCAGTGCGCCGGTGTGCACGGTCCGGCCGGGAGCGGCCCGGGCCAGTGCCTCGGCGAGCAGGGCGGTGCCCTCGCACATCACCGTGCCCCGCGGATCGCGGGTCTCCTCGGCGACGACGAGGTCTCCGGGGCTCATGCCGGGGACCAGCCCGGCGCAGAACCCGGTGGCGAGGACGGGGGCCCCGCGCAGTTCCGGTTCGGCGAGCGCCCGGCCGACGGCCCGTTCGGCGGCGCGCGGGCCCATGCCGGTGCGCAGCACGGTGCAGCCGGGTCCGGGGCGCGCGGATCCCCGGCCGCCGCCGCTGCGCAGGGCCGCCTGTTCGATGCGCAGGGCGCAGGCGACGAGCAGCGGAGCGGGTGGTTCGGGCCCGGCGGCGGCCCGGTCACGGGTCATCGGGCCCCCCCGGGTGCGAAGGGCTCCCCGTACAGGTAGCGGCCGAGGGCGGTGAGCGGGAACACCTGCCGGTACAGGTGGTAGTTGATGGAGAAGTCCCAGGGGAAGCCGGTGCCGGTGAAGTACGGCTCGTCCCAGGAGCCGTCCTCCTGCTGGGCGGCGACCAGGTATGCGATGCCGCGCTCGACGGCCTTGCCGTCCCGTTCCCCTGCGGAGAGCAGGGCCATCAGCGCCCACGCGGTCTGGGAGGGGGTCGAGGCCCCCTTCCCGGCCCAGGCCGGGTCCTTGTACGAGCGCTGGTCCTCGCCCCACCCGCCGTCCTCGTTCTGTACGGATTCCAGCCAGCGCACGGCGCGCCGGATCGCGGGATGCGCCGTGTCGAAGCCCGCGGCGGTCAGGGCCGGGACCACCGACCCCGTCCCGTACACGTAGTTGGTGCCCCAGCGGCCGAACCAGGCGCCGGTGGGCTCCTGTTCGGCGAGCAGCCAGGCGATGCCGCGCCGGGTGCGCGGGTCAGCCGCCTTGCCCTCGACCGCGAGCATCTCCACCACGTGGGCGGTGACGTCGGCGGACGGCGGGTCGATGACCTCGCCGAAGTCGCAGAACGGCAACCGGTTCGGGAACGGACTGGTGTTGTCGGCGTCGAAGGCGCCCCAGGCGCCGTTCCCGGACTGCATGCCGAGGTTCCAGGAGACCCCGCGGGCGATGGCCGCCTCGACCCTGGCCGGGTCGGGGTGGCGGATGCGGCGCAGGGCGAGCACCACCTCGGCGGTGTCGTCGATGTCGGGGTAGGTGTCGTTGTGGAACTCGAACGCCCACCCTCCGGGGGCGAGTCCGGGCCGCCGCACCGCCCAGTCACCGGTGCGGACGATCTCCTCGCCGAGCATCCAGTCGGCGGCCCTCACCAGCGCCGGATGGTCGGGGGGCAGCCCCGCGTCGGCCAGGGCGATGGCGGCGAGGCAGGTGTCCCAGACCGGGGACTGGCAGGCCTCGATCATCCGGACGGGGCCGTCCGGCCGGCCGTCGGGGCCGGGGGGGCCGTCCTCGCGCCACACCGCGAACCGGTCCAGGGACTCCAGGCCGGCCCGCATCACCGGGTGCCCGAGGTCGTACCCGAGCAGGTGCAGGGCGATGACGGAGTACACGGCGGGGGGCTGGATCCCGCCCCAGCAGCCGTCGTTCTCCTGGCGTTCGATGATCCAGCGGGCCGCCGTGTTCATCGCGGCCTTCCGCAGCCGGCGCGGTGCGAACCGGCGGTAGACGTGCAGGGCCTTGTCCATCCGCTGGAAGACTCCGTCCCAGCTGGCCAGCGGGGCGGGACGGACGGCGGGGTAAGGGTTTCGCGCGTCGGTGTGCAGCTCGTCGAGGGCGAACGGGGCGGGACGGACGGGCCGCTTCGCGGAGACCACGGTCAGCGGGACGATGGTCTGGCGGGCCCAGCAGCCGAAGTCGTAGATGTTCAGCGGCACCCACGGCGGCAGGAACACCAGCTCGGGCGGGAGTTCGGGCAGCTGGTCCCAGCTCCACCAGCCGAAGAGGGCCAGCCAGATCCGGGTGAAGACGCGGGCGGCGGCGATCCCCCCGTGGGCCCGGATCCAGGCCGAGGCGCGGGCCATGTGCGGGGCGTCGGGCGCATCCCCGGCGAGCCGCAGGGCGACGTACGCCTCGACGGTGGCGGAGAGTTCGGGCGGGCCGCCGTGGAAGGTGGCCCAGGTGCCGTCCGCGGCCTGCTCGCCCCGGATGAAGCGGGCGGCGGCCTGCGTGGTGGCCTCGTCCCGGATCCCGAGGAACTGCCGCAGCAGCAGGTCCTCGGCGTCCATGGTGACGTTGGTCTCCAGGTCGCCCTTCCACCATCCGGCCGCGTCCTGGCGGGCCAGCAGGTGCCGGGTCGCCCGCGCGACGGCCTCCTGTGCGCCCGGCACGCCCCGTACGGCGGCCGGCGGCCCGTCGGCCTCCGCGGCCGCCGGCCGCGGCGGCGCCGCACCCGCGGGCTCGGCCGGGTGGATCCGGACGGCACCCCACACTCCGGGGCCGCCGGGCCCCGGGGCGGGCGTGTGGTCATCCGGTTCGGCTCCGGGGGTACCGGCGCCGTCGGTCGTCGCTGTCATGGCTTCCCCTTACGTGGCAGTCGTCCTCTGCTGTGCTGGGGTATGCCGTCGGCCGGGCGCTCCTGTCAGACCGCGCCGGCCGGCGACTCGCGAGTCATATCCGAGCTCGGGTGGCGATCACCTCTTGCGCACGACGACGAAGTCGGCCAGGGCGACGAGCTGTTCGCGCACCGTCTGCGGCATGTCCACGTCGTCCAGCGCGCGGACGGCGACGGCGTGCTGGCGGCGGGCCTCCTCGGCGGTCCACTCGCGGCCGCCCGCGGCCTCGATCAGCGCGGCGCGGTGCGCGAACTCCTCCTCCGAGAAGTTCTCGAAGTCGTTGCTCTTGGCGTCGGCGGCGAGCAGCTGCGCGAGTTCCTCGCAGGCGGGTCCGCCCGCGGCGAGGGCGGCGACGACCGGCAGGGACTTCTTGCGCTGGCGCAGGTCGCTCCAGGTCTGCTTGCCGGTGGACTCCGGGTCGCCCCAGATGCCGAGGAGGTCGTCGACGGCCTGGAAGGCGAGGCCCAGGTGGTACCCGTACTCCTCCAGCTTGTCGGCCGTACGGTCGTCCGCGCCGCCGAGGACGGCGCCGATGGAGACCGCGCAGGCGAGCAGGGCGCCGGTCTTGTTGCCCTCCATCTCCAGGCACTCCTCGACGCTGACGCGCTCGCGGTGCTCGTAGGAGATGTCCTGGGCCTGGCCGTCGATGAGCTTGCGGCTGGCGGTGGTGAGCCGGCGTGCGGCGCGGCCCGCCTCGACGGTGCCGAGTTCCAGCAGGACCTCGTTGGCGAGGGCGAACAGCGCGTCCCCGACCAGGATCGCGAGGGCCGGGCCGTGCACCTTCCACACGGTGTCGCGGTGGCGGCGCTGCTCGTCGCCGTCCATCAGGTCGTCGTGCAGCAGCGAGAAGTTGTGGACGAGCTCGACGGCGACCGCACCGGGGACGCCGACCTCGGCCGCGGCTCCCGCGGCCTCGGCCGACAGCAGAGCCAGCGCCGGGCGCACGGCCTTGCCGCCGTCACCGTCCGCCGCGTTGCCCTGGGCGTCGATCCAGCCGAAGTGGTAGGCGGCGACGGTGTCCATGGGCGCCGCGAGGCGGTCGACGGCGGCGCGGAGCGCGGGGGTCGACAGCGTGCGGCCACGCTCCAGCAGGGCTACCGTGTCCGCCTTCTCCACGCCCCCTCCGGCTGCGCCGTTGCCGGCGTCCGTGTTCTCGACAGCCGGATTCCCCGGGTTCACTGGCACTCCTCTGTGTCCTGTACGTGCTGTTCCGGTCGTGCTGGTGGTCGTCATGCCGCCTCCTGCAGGGGGTGCTCGCGATGGCGGCCGAGGGCGGCGAGCGCGGCGTGCGCCGCGCTCAGTCCGCTGCGCACGGCACCCTCCATGGTCGCGGGCCAACCGGTGGCGGTCCACGCACCGGCGAGGTAGAGGCCCGGCGTGTCGGTCCGCGCCCCGGGGCGCAGCCGGCCGACGCCGGGGGTGGGGGCGAACGTGGCCGTGCGCTCCCGGGTGACGAAGAAGTCCCGTACCTTGGCGCCCCGCGCGGCCGGCAGCAGCCGTTCCAGTTCGGGCAGGTACTTCGCGCGCAGAACCGAGACGGGCTCGTCGATGTCCTCCTGCGCGGCCGACTGGGACAGCGCCAGGTACTGGCCGCCGTCGGGCAGCCCCGAGGCGTCCGTACGGTCGAACACCCACTGGACCGGGGAGCCGAGGGCGGCGAAGAAGGGCTGCTTGAGCACCTTGCGGTCGTAGACCACGTGCACGTTGAGGATGGGCGCGGTGCCGATGTCGAGGAGCTTGTCGGGGTCGGCCAGGGCTCCGGGCGGCAGCAGTCCGTGCGCCTCGCGCTGCGGGACGGCGAGGACGACCGTGCCCGCGCCGAAGGACTCGCCCTCGGTGTCGACCTGCCAGTTCCCGTCCTGCGTGCGGGAGACGGAGGTGACGCGGGTGCGCAGTTCGGTGCGCACCCCGGCGGCGTCCAGCTGCCTGCGGGCGAGGGTGTCGTGCAGGTCGCCGAGCGGGACGGAGGCCCAGCCGATGTCGGCGGCGCCGTTCTCGGAGAGCAGGCCGGTCTTGAAGACCATGGCGGCCAGGCCCAGTGAGGACTGGGCGGCCGTGGCGTTGAGGGTGGCGATGCCGACGAGGTCCCACAGGGCCTCGACGGTGCGCGGGCTCTGGCCGTACCGGGCGAGCCAGGTCGCGAAGTCCAGGCCGTCCAGCGCCGGATCGGCGGGGTCGAGCCGGCGCAGCGCGAGGGCGGCGCGGCCGACGCTCACGCGTTCGGCGGGCGAGAGGTGCGGGTAGCGGGCCAGGGAGCCCGCCAGGTGCAGGGGGACGGGCAGCGCGCTGCGGCGCAGCCGGCCCAGGCGCGGCCCGCCGGGGTGGGCGACGTCGAGCACGGGTACGTCGAGCCGGTCCTGGAGCGGGGCGAGGGCGGTGCCGTCGACGCGGTCGAGGAACCACCGGTAGGCGGTGCAGCAGCGCAGGTAGACGTGCTGGCCGTTGTCCACGGTGAGGTCGCCGCGCTTGAAGGAGAAGGCGAGTCCGCCGAGCCTCGGGCGGCCTTCGAGCAGGGTGACTCGCAGTCCCGCGTCGGCGAGTTCGAGGGCGGCCGTCACGCCGGCGAGGCCGCCGCCGATGACGACGGCTCGGTTGTCGCTGCCGCTCATGCAGTCTCCCCCGTCGTACGGCTGCCGCCCGCCGGGGCGGCCGTACGGGCGGAGCCCGCACGGTGAGACGCGGCGGCCCGCGCCGTGGTTGCCTGCGGGCCGGCGGGAGTACGCGCCGGCCGGGGCGTGGGGATCGTCACGGACGCCTCCGCGTGCTCTGGCGCGAGATGGTGCGCGCGTCGAGGCCGGACAGGCCGCGCACGGCGACGTACGCCTTCTCGTGCGGGGGGAGCGAGACGCGGCCGCGGAGCACGGCCTCGGGCTCGCGCTCGATGCGGTCGAGGAGGCGGCGGTAGATGCCGGCCATGGCGGCGACGCAGGCGCCGCTGCGCCGGTCGAGCATGGGCAGGAGCCGGTAGCCCTCGACGAACAGGGCGCGGGCGCGCCGAACTTCGTGGTGGACGAGCCCGGCGAAGTCGGCGCCGGCGGGCATCCGGTCGCTCGTGAAGCCGTCGCCGCAGCCGAATTTGGCGAGGTCCTCGGCGGGCAGGTAGGTGCGTCCGTTGGCGGCGTCCTCGCGGACGTCGCGCAGGATGTTGGTGAGCTGGAGGGCGAGGCCGAGGGTGTCGGCGTACTCGCCGGCGCGCTCGGCCTCAAAGGCGCCGAGGCCGCCGGTGTTCACCGTGCCGAACACGCCGAGGGAGAGCCGCCCGATGGCTCCGGCGACGCAGCGGCAGTAGGCCTTGAGGTCGTCCCAGGTCTCGTAGGTCTCGCCGCGGACGTCCATCAGGACGCCGTCGATGAGTTCGTCGAGGCCGCCGAGCGGGATCGGGAAGCGGCGGGCGGCGTGGGCGAGGGCGACGGCGACCGGGTCGGTGTCGTCCTCGTCGATCTCCTCGGCCCGGATCCGGCCGAGGAGGGCGCGGGTGTCCTCGAGCCGGGCCAGCTTGGCGTCGGGGGCCAGCGTGCCGTCGCCGATGTCGTCGACCCGCCGGGAGAACGCGTACAGCGCGGACATCGCCTGCCGCTTGTCCGAGGGCAGCAGCCGGATGCCGTACGCGAAGTTGCGCGCCTGCGAGCCGGTGACGGCCTCGCAGTAGCTGTAGGCCGCCAGGACCGCTGCGGACGGCGCGGACGCCGGGGACGTGTGTGCGGAACCCTCCACGGTCGGGCTCACCCCTTTCTCGGCGCTGTGCGCAGGACGGCGGCCACCTCGCGGAGCAGGCCGCTCTTGGTGGGCTTGGGCGGGCCGGGGAGTACGTCGAAGCCGGCGGCGGTGACGGCTCGCAGGGCGGCGCGCCCTCCTCCCACGAAGCCCGCGAGCAGCAGCCGGAGCCTGCCGTGCACGCTACCCACGAGCGGGGTGCCTTCATTCAGCAGGTCACGGGCGCGTTCGGCCTCGAACGCAACCAGGGAGCGCACGGAGGCGCCGGCGTGGCGGGCCTTGAGGTCGGCCTCGCCCACGCGGAAACGGTGCATGTCCTCTGCCGGGAGGTAGATGCGGTCGCGGACGAGGTCCTCCGCGACGTCCTGTACGTGTTCGACGATCTGCAGGGCGGTGCAGACGGCGTCGGACCGGCGGATCCGCTCGGGGGTGCTGGTGCCGGTGAGGGACAGCACGAGGCGGCCGACGGGGTTGGCGGAGAGCTCGCAGTACGCGAGGAGGTCGCCGTACGTCGCGTAGCGGGTGACGCGCTGGTCCAGGCGGTTGGCCTCGATGAGCCCGAGGAAGGGCTCGGGGGTGAGGTCGTGGGCGCGGACCACCGGCCGGAGCGCCTGCAGGAGGGGGTGGCGGGGCGGGCCGCCGGGGCCCCCGAAGACGCGGTGCAGGTCGGCCTCGAGGGCGTCGAGCATCGTGAGCGGGTCGTCGGCCGCGGCGGGGTCCAGGCCGAGGAGGACGGCGTCGTGCCCGCCGGGGGCGAGGTCGCCGTCGCCGATGTCGTCGACCAGGCGGGCGTACCCGTACACCGCCATCAGGCCGTCGCGCCAGGCGCGCGGGAGGAAGGACGGGGCGACGGGGAAGTTCTCCGTCCGCGCCTTGCCGAGGGTGGCGTGCGCGTGGGCGTCGGGGTCTGTGGGGGCCGCGTCGCGCCGGGGCCGGATACCGTGCCCGGGGGTCACCGCCCGCCGCCCGCGCGGGGGACGGCCGTAATGCCTGGGGGCCGGAGAAATCCCGTAGCCATTGCCGTCACGTCTCCCGTTCTACACTGCCGACCCAATACATCCTATTTCGGACACGCCGCCGGACTTTCCCCGGGGTACCCCAGGCCGTTCACCTGCGGGGAATCGTCCCCTCTGGCGTGATTCAGGACTGCTCCAGCTTACGCTGTACAACGCCGCGGCAGCCTCTGGGGTATTCGCTCCGCTACTGAATGTCGGCGCCGGATGCGCCGGACATGCCGAGGCCCCCGCCGCGCTCGGGCGACGGGGGCCGGCGAGGACCGCGGTCAGGCGCTGGTGGCCTTCTCGTAGGCCGAGACGACTTCCTCGGTGGGCCCGTCCATCAGCAGCTCACCCTTCTCCAGCCACAGCACGCGGCTGCAGGTGTCGCGGATGGACTTGTTGTTGTGGCTCACCAGGAAAACGGTTCCGGCGTGCTTGCGCAGTTCCCGGATGCGGTCCTCGGAACGCACCTGGAACTTCCGGTCACCGGTGGCCAGGGCCTCGTCGATCATCAGAACGTCGTGGTCCTTGGCCGCGGCAATGGAAAAGCGCAGGCGCGCGGCCATACCGGAGGAGTACGTACGCATCGGCAGGGAGATGAAATCGCCCTTCTCGTTGATGCCCGAGAAGTCGACGATGTCGTCGTAGCGCTCCCTGATCTGCTCGCGGCTCATTCCCATGGCGAGCCCGCCGAGGACGACGTTGCGCTCACCGGTGAGGTCGTTCATCAGTGCGGCGTTGACACCCAGCAGCGAGGGCTGGCCGTCGGTGTAGACCTTGCCGGACTCGCAGGGCAGCAGGCCGGCGATGGCGCGCAGCAGGGTGGACTTGCCGGAGCCGTTGGATCCGATGACGCCGATGGCCTCGCCGCGGTACGCCGTGAAGGAGACGCCGCGCACGGCGTGGACCCGGCGGACTCCCGGCGCATCGCCCTTGCCCCGGCGCATTATCTTGCTCAGCGCGGCGGTGGCGCTGCCCTTGCCGGAGCTGCCGGTGTTGACGCGGTAGACGATGTGCACGTCGTCGGCGATGACGGTGGGGACGTTGCCCCGGTTGTTCTCAGCCACGGCCGTAACGCTCCTCAGCCTTCCAGAAGTACACGAAACCGCCCAGGCCGATCACGACGGCCCAGCCGACGGCGAAGGCCCAGACGTGCGGCGGCAGGTTGTGCCGGCCGTATTCGTCGATCAGTGCGTAGCGGACCAGGTCCATGTAGATCGCGGCCGGGTTCCACTGGAGCACGTCCGTGACCCACGAGGGCACGTGCCGGTCCTTGAGCGCCCCGCTGATCGAGAACATGACGCCCGAGGCGTACATCCACGTGCGGGTGATGAACGGCATCAGCTGCGCGAGGTCGGGGGTCTTGGAGCCCATCCGCCCGAAGATCAGCGCGAGGCCGGTGTTGAAGACGAACTGGAGCGCCAGCGTCGGGATGACCAGCAGCCAGGACGGCCGGGGGTAGTTGCCGAAGGAGACCGTGACGATCACCACGACGATCATCGAGTACAGGAGCTGCTGGAGCTGCTGCATCGAGAAGGAGATCGGCAGGGAGGCGCGCGGGAAGTGCAGGGCGCGGACCAGGCCGAGGTTGCCGGGAATGGCCCGGACTCCCGCCATGAGCGAGCTCTGGGTGAAGGTGAAGACGAAGATGCCCGTCACCAGGAAGGGGATGTAGACCCCCTTCTCCATGCCCCGGCCCGCGTTCATGATCAGACCGAAGATCAGGTAGTAGACCAGCGCGTTGAGCAGCGGGGTGGCCACCTGCCAGATCTGACCCAGCTTCGCCTCGCTGTACTGGGCGACCAGCTTGGCCCGGGAGAACGCCATGATGAAGTGGCGCCGGTCCCAGAGCTGGCGCACGTATTCGGCCAGGGTCGGCCGGGCGCCGCTGACGGACAGGCCGTACTTCGCGGCGAGCTCCGCCGGGGACAGTCCCGCGTCTTCGGACGGCGCCTTGCTCGTGGCGAGGGCGCCATCCTGGGTTGTGTCACTCACAAGATGAAACTTTCCGTCTTCAAGATGCGGCAGAAGGTGGCATCGGGCCTGGGGCGCTCGGCCCGTGATCGCGTCATGTTCTCAGACGCGGGCGTGTCAGATGACAGGCGGTCGGCCCAGCCGGGTCAGCCGCCAGACCGTGCGCCACTTCATGGGGCGCCGGGGACCGCAGGGAGTGGTCCATCCCTCCTTGAACCCACCGAACCAGGCCTTGAGCGCCGGTACCGACGGTCTGCGCAGGAGCGTCAGCAGGAGCCAGACGCCCAGGTAGACCGGGACCAGCGGGGCGGGCAGGTTCCGGCGGGCGAGCCACACCCGGTTACGGGCCACCATACGGTGGTAGACCGCGTGCCGGGAGGGGGCGGTCGTCGGATGCAGGAGCACCATGTCCGCCCGGTAGTCGATCAGCCACCCCGCGTCGAGCGCGCGCCAGGCCAGGTCGGTCTCCTCGTGCGCGTAGAAGAACTCTGCGGGCAGCGCTCCGACCTGCTCGAACACCCTCGTGCGGACGGCATTGGCGCCGCCCAGGAAGGTCGTGACGCGGGAGGAGCGCATCGGGTCCGAGGCGCGCAGCCGGGGCACGTGCCGGCGCTGGGTCTCGCCGGTCTCCGGATCGGCGATCCGGAAGCTGACGATCCCGAGCTCCGGGTCCTCGGTGAAGGCCTGCCGGCACAGTTCGGCGGTGTCGGTGCGCTCCAGGAGCCCGTCGTCGTCGAGGAAGAGCAGGGCGTCGACCTCGCTGCCGCCGGGGCCGAAGGCCTCGATGCCGACGTTGCGGCCGCCGGGGATGCCCAGGTTCTCGGGCAGGTCCACGGTGCGCACCCCCGCGGGGAGGCCGGTGACCTTGACGCCCTGGCCCACGACGACGACCTCGACCGGGTCGCCCTCCTGGCGGGCCACCGAGTCCAGCAGCGCCTTCAGCTCGTCGGGCCGGTTGCCCATGGTGATGATCACGGCGCCCAGCCGCATCGGCGTCGTCACTTGAGCCTGCTGGAGGCCAGGATCGACACCAGGTGCAGCACCGTCTGCAGCATGGCGATGCCCGCGAGCACGGCCACTCCGAGCCGGGAGAAGTACAGGTCGCCGCGCATCTGGTCCAGGACGGCCAGCAGCAGGATGAGCAGCGAGGCCTCGATGCCGAGGACGAGCCGGTGGAACTTGAGCGCGGACGCGGCCCGGCGGGCGAGCGCCATGCCGGAGGAGCGGGGCTCCGCGGCGGCCTCCGCGACGGGCTCCTTGCCGGTCTGGTGCCGGGCGACGCCGACCAGGTCCGTCTCGGCCTTGATCAGGATCGCGCCGAGGGCGGCGAGGGTGCCGAGGAAGGCCCACAGCCAGTCGATGCGGCCGGTGCCCCACAGGTCGCTGGCGCGCAGGCCGAAGCCGACGAGGACCGCCGCGTCGCACAGGTAGGCGCCCACGCGGTCCAGGTACACGCCTGACAGCGAGTACTGCTTCTTCCAGCGGGCGACCTCGCCGTCGACGCAGTCGAGCAGCAGGTACATCTGGACCGCCACCACGCCGAGGACGGCGCCCCAGACGCCCGGTACGAGCAGCGCGGGGCACGCCAGGACACCGGCGAGGGTCATCAGGTAGGTCAGCTGGTTGGGCGTGACCTTGGTGTTGACCAGGACGCGGGTGGTGCGCAGGGAGATCTCGCGCATGTACAGGCGACCGCCCCAGTGCTCGCCACTGCGCCGGTCCTTGACGCCCGGCGGGTGGACGACGGGCCGGAGTTCAGCTACGGATGGTCTTGGCATAGTCGGCGTAAGCGTCCCTGATCTCGGCTGCGGACAGATTGAGGTGCTCCAGGATCGTGAAGCGTCCCGGGCGGGTCTGGGGGGCGTACCCGACGGCCGCGACGAACTCGTCCACGCTGAACCCGATCTCGGCGGGCAGCACGGGCAGCCCGTGGCCGCGCATCGATTCGACGAAGAGCCCGGACTGCTCCTTGGCACCGCGCAGGTACATCGCGAAGGCGGCGCCGATGCCGACCTGCTCGCCGTGGAGCGCGGAGCGTCCCGGGTAGAGCAGGTCGAAGGCGTGACTGATCTCATGGCAGGCGCCGGACGCCGGCCGGGTGTCGCCGCTGATCGACATGGCGATGCCGGTGAGCACCAGGGACTCGGCGAGCACCGTGAGGAAGTCGTCGTCGCCGCAGCCGCCGGGGTGGCGCAGGACGGCTTCGCCGGCCGTACGGGCCATCGCGGCGGCCAGGCCGTCCACGGGCTCCCCGGTGATCTTGTGCGAGAGCTCCCAGTCGGCGATGGCCGAGATGTTGGAGAGCGCGTCGCCGATGCCGGAGCGGACGAAGCGCACCGGGGCGTCGCGGATCACGTCCAGGTCGATGACCATGGCGATCGGCGTGGGCACGCCGTAGGAGCCGCGGCCGTTGTCGTTGTCCAGCGTGGCCACCGGCGAGCAGATGCCGTCGTGGGCCAGGTTGGTGGCGACGGCCACCATGGGCAGCCCGACCCGCGCCGCGGCGTACTTCGCCACGTCGATGATCTTGCCGCCGCCGAGGCCGACGACGGCGTCGTAGCGACGGCCCTTTATGTCGTCGGCCAGCTTGACGGCGGAGTCGATGGTGCCGTCGACCACCGGGTACCAGTCGGCGTGCGGCAGCACGGGCTCCAGCTTGGCGCGGAGCACCTGGCCGGACCCGCCGCTGATCGCGATCGCCAGCTTCCCGGACGCCGAGATCCGCTGGTCGGCCAGGAGGCCGGCCAGGTCGTCCATGGCGCCGCGGGTGATGTCGACGACGACCGGGGAGGGGATGAGCCTCGTCAGTACTGGCATGCGATCGTCCGGCCCTTGGCGAGGTCGTCGTGGTTGTCGATCTCGACCCACCTGACGTCGCCGATGGGGGCCACGTCGATCACGAAGCCGTCGTTGACGAGCTGCTGGTAGCCGTCCTCGTAGTACAGGTCGGGGTCGCGCTCGAAGGTGGTCTTCAGGGCCTCGGCCAAGGCCTCGGCGGCCTCCGGCTCGATGAGCGTGACGCCGATGTACTCGCCGGTCGCGTCGGACGGCTCCATCAGCTTGGTGATCTTCTGAACGCCCTTGGCGCCGTCGACGACGACCTTCATCTCCTCGTCGGCCAGGCTCTTGACCGTGTCGAGGGCGAGGATGATCTTCTGGCCGTCGCCGCGGGCGTCGAGCAGGGTCCGCTCGACGGAGACCGGGTGGACGGTGTCGCCGTTGGCGAGGATCACGCCCTGCTTCAGGACGTCACGGGCGCACCACAGAGAGTAGGCGTTGTTCCACTCCTCGGCCTTGTCGTTGTCGATCAGCGTGATCTTGACGCCGTACTTGGCCTCCAGGGCCTCCCGGCGCGCGTAGACGGCTTCCTTGCGGTAGCCGACGACGATCGCGACCTCGGTCAGGCCGACCTCGGCGAAGTTGCCGAGGGTGAGGTCCAGGACCGTGAGGCTCTCCTCGTCGCCTTCGGGGCCGACGGGCACGAGGGCCTTGGGCAGGGTGTCGGTGTAGGGACGCAGGCGGCGTCCGGCACCGGCAGCGAGTACAAGGCCGATCATGCTGGTTCTCCTTCGTCATGTACGGCGGGTGCCCCGGAGGAGACCCAGAAGCGGATGCTCTCCACGAGCACCACGAGTGCCACGAACACGGCCAGGGCCGTGAGCGCGACGGGGAACGCGTCCCGGGGCAGGACGGCGGCCAGGACCACGGCCAGCAGCACCCGGCCGTCCTGCCCGCCGATCGTCCACACCAGCCACCTGGGCGGCGCGCCCGAGCCGCCGCGGATGCGGTAGACCGTGTCGTAGTGATGGTAGGCGACCGCCGCGACCAGTCCGAATGCGGCCGGAAGGGCCCCGGGGACGTCGGCGCGCACGGCGAGCGCCAGCACGGTCACGTACTCGGCGCAGCGGAACACCGGCGGGACGAGCCAGTCCAGCGCGCCCTTGAGCGGGCGGGAGACGGCCGCCCCGGCGGCTATGACGTAGAACACCGCGGAGCCGATCAGGGCGACGGTGCCGTACGCGGTCACCGCGGCCCCGCCGATGACGAGGACGGAGCCCGTCAGGGCCATCGCCAGCGGGGCGACGGGCCGTCCCTTGGCCAGGCCCGTGCCGATCGACGCCAGCGGGCCGCAGTCGGCGAGGTCGGCCAGTGCCCGGGCGGCCCGGTCGGTTCTCCGTGCCTTGCGGGTCAGCGAGCGCAGCACCCGGCCAGCGGTGGTGTAGAGGGCGCCGAAGGCGCAGCCGACGAGCAGGGCGTAGAAGACGATCCGGGGGGTGGTGAACGCGGTCAGCACCGCGATCATGGCCCAGCGCTCGCCGATCGGCAGGATGATCATCCGCCGGACCCAGACCGTCCAGCCGACGCTGTCGAGCTTGCCGGACAGGGCGGCGGTCGGGCTCGTGTTGGCGGTCGCGTCGTGGTTGGCCTCGTTGAAGGCGAAGTCGACCACGTGGCGGCAGGTCATCAGGATCATGGCGCCGAGGGCCAGCGCCCACACGTCGTCGCCGTTCCTGGCCGCACCGAGCGCGAGCCCCGCGTAGAAGGAGTACTCCTTCGCGCGGTCGAAGGTGGCGTCGAGCCAGGCGCCCATCGTCGAGTACTGGAGCGAGTAGCGGGCGAGCTGCCCGTCCGTGCAGTCCAGGACGAAGGAGACGAGCAGCAGCACGCCGGCGGCGACGTAGCCCCAGCGCTCGCCGGTGGCGGCGCAGCCGGCCGCGATCAGCGCGGTGAACAGCGAGGCGGTGGTGACCTGGTTCGGGGTCAGGCCGCGGCGCGCGCACCAGCGGGCGATGTAGCGCGAGTACGGGCTGATGAAGAAGGTGGTGAAGAACCCGTCGCGGGACTTCACGGCGGTGCGCAGGCGTACGGCCTCGTCGTCGACGGCGGCGACGGCGGCGTCCGCCGCGGCGCGCTCCGCCTCGTCCGCGGGCACGGCGGCGACCAGCGTGCCGAGCTCGGGACGCTGGACGGTGGTCCCGGCCGCCTCCACGGCGGCGGCGAGCCGGTCCGCGTACGGGCCCTCGCCGTCGGGGGCGAGGGCGACGGCCTCGTCCAGCGCCGGGCGGGCGCCCGGCTGGACGGCGAAGGCGCCGGTCACGGCGCAGGCGTCGAAGCGCGGGTCGGTCAGCGCGAGCCGCAGCGCGTGGACGTGGCCGACGAAGGCGCTGTCGACCACGGCGACCCGCTGGTCGGCGGGTACCCCGGCCAGCACCGCTGCGGCGTCCTGCGGCCCGTCGGCGGGGCGGACGTCGAAGCCGAGGGAGCGCAGCTCGTCGGTGAGCGGTGATCCGGGGACCGGCAGGCCGGTGAGGATGACGGTCGACAGACGAACTCACTCCTTGAAGCGAACAATGGACGGGCGCCTCATGGGGGCGGCGGCACGTCGGCAGAGGCTATCGGATGAATGGAAGAGGGGGTTCACCACCCGTTTACTCCCCGATAAGCCGAATATTCCGGGGCTGCGGGCCCCGGCGCGATCATCATTGACGATCACGCGGACCTACCACAAACCGCGGGCCGGGGTCCGATTACTCCCCGCCCCCTCTACGCCTTCCAAGGGTTCACATGACCGGCATCACGGGTGACGCTCATGACACCGGACACCGCCGCACCGGCGGCCGGCCCGCCCGGCCCGGGACCCCCTTCGGGATCTGACCGCCCGTGTGATCCGCCCTCGCCACTTACCACGCGACGGGGGCAGACATGCGCGGATCACCGAAGTGGGGACAAGCCTCTTTTGTACGGCAGACTGAAGGCCGAAGTCCGAAGCGAAGGATGGGTATGCCGACCACACCAGCCACCGCCGCGAACACCGCGTCCCCCGGCACCGGCACTCAGGAACCGATCATGCTCGAACTGGTCGATGAGTCCGGCAACACCATCGGCACGGCGGAGAAGCTCTCCGCCCATCAGGCGCCCGGTCTGCTGCACCGGGCCTTCTCCGTGTTCCTCTTCGACGAGCAGGGCCGTCTGCTGCTCCAGCAGCGCGCCCTCGGGAAGTACCACTCCCCCGGCGTCTGGTCGAACACGTGCTGCGGCCACCCCTACCCCGGGGAGTCGCCGTTCGCCGCGGCCGCCCGGCGCACCCACGAGGAGCTGGGCCTGTCGCCGTCGCTGCTCGCCGAGGCGGGGACCGTGCGCTACAACCACCCGGACCCGGCGTCCGGTCTCGTGGAGCAGGAGTACAACCACCTGTTCGTGGGACTCGCGCAGTCGCGGCCGGACCCCGATCCGGAGGAAGTCGGCGACACCGCCTTCGTGACCGCCGAGGAGCTGGCCAAGCGGCACGCCGAGACACCGTTCTCGGCCTGGTTCATGACCGTGCTGGACGCGGCCCGGCCCGCGATCCGTGAACTGACCGGTGATTCCGCGGGCTGGTAGCCCGTACCCCGTTCAGACCGCGGGGATCGGCGCGGCGGCCGGTCCGGCGAGCGGCAGGGCCGCCCAGATGACCTTGCCGCCCGTCGAGGTGTGCTCGACGTCGCAGACCCCACCGGACTCCCGGGTGACCTCGCGCACCAGGAGCAGGCCCCGGCCGCCGGTCTGGCCGAAATCCGCCTCCAGCGCCTTGGGGCGGTACGGGTGGTTGTCCTCGACGGCCACCCGTACCCATGCGCGGCCGATGGCGACCTCGACCGCGACCTGGGGCGAGAGCAGGGCCGCGTGCCGGACCGAGTTCGTCACCAGCTCGGAGACGATCAGCAGCAGCGAGTACACGAGGTCCCGGTCGGCCGGGACGCCCTGGCGGCCGAGCAGGTCGCGGACGGCCCGGCGGGCCTGCGGAACGGATTCTTCTACAGCGGGCACGGTGAACCGCCACACGCCCTCGTACGCGAGGGGGTCGGCCGGCGCTTCCGGCTCCCCCTCCTTGGCTGGCGGGACGTTCCCGCTGACATCCATCTTCCGGCCCCCGTCTTCACGCTCGATCGTCTCCACGCGTCAAGAGTGGGGAGCGGCCCGGTCCGGACCGGACCGCTGACCAGAAGTCAGCGCCAATCGGGCGCTTTCTGATCGTTGGCGTATGACAGCGTCAGTTGTGCGACCGTTCCTGGTCTTCTGCGGGCCCCTTCCCGGCCGCGCCGCCCGTCCCGCCGGCCGCCGTGGCGTCCACCGGCGCCCCGTCTTCCCTGACCAAGCCCGGGACGCACCCCGTGCCCATGCCCCGGACCATCCGGCCCGGCCCGCCGGGATAGCATCCGGCGCATGGACGCAGCGCTCTTGCACACCGTCGCCGACGGGGTCGCCACGGTCGTCATCCGGCATCCCGCCAAGCGCAACGCCATGACCGCGGCGATGTGGCGGGCGCTCCCGGAGGTACTGGACGGGCTCGCGGCCGACCCGGCCGTGCGGGTACTCGTCCTCACCGGCGCCGGCCCGACCTTCTGCGCGGGGGCCGACATCTCCTCACTGGCCGGGGACGAGGACCCCCAGGCGCTGGCCGTGGCGGCCGAGGACGCCCTCGCCGCGTTCCCCAAGCCCACCCTCGCGGCGATCCGCGGATTCTGCGTGGGCGGGGGCAGCCAGCTCGCCGCGGCCTGCGACCTGCGCTTCGCGGAGGAGGGGGCGTCGTTCGGGGTGACCCCGGCGAAGCTGGGCATCGTCTACCCCGCCTCCTCGACCCGCCGGCTGGCCGCGCTGGTCGGTCCGGCGGTCGCCAAGTACCTCCTCTTCTCGGCGGAGCTGATCGACGCGGAACACGCGCTGCGGACCGGCTTCCTGAACGAGCTGCTGCCGGCCGGGCAACTGGACGACCGCGTCGCCGACTTCGCCCGTGTCCTCGCCACCCGCTCGCAGCTGACGCAGGCGGCGGCCAAGGAGTTCGCGGACGGGCGGACGGACCGGGACGCGTACTGGGCGCAGCAGGCGGCCGCAAGCGACGACACCGCGGAGGGCGTCGCCGCGTTCCTGGAACGCCGTGCCCCCTCGTTCAGCTGGACGGCCGGGGGCCCGGCGCGGGGGTGAGCCCGCGCAGCCGCGCCACGATCTCGGCCGGGGCCTTGTCCGGCGAGCCGGCGTCGTAGGGCGGCTGGGGGTCGTACTCGGTCATCAGCTGGACGGTCTGGGCGTACGCGTCCCCGGCGATCCTGCCGAGCAGGCCGAGGCCCATGTCGATGCCGGAGGAGACTCCGGCCGCGGTGACGTACTTGCCGTCGTAGACGACGCGCTCGCCCGTGGGCTCGGCTCCGAAGGCGGGCAGCCGGTCCAGGTACAGCCAGTGACCGGCGGCCTTGCGGCCCTTGAGCAGCCCGGCGGCGGCCAGCAGGAGCGAGCCCGTGCAGACGGACGTGGTCCAGGTCGTGGTCGCGTCGACGGCGCGCAGCCAGTCGACGACCACGGGGTTCTCCATCTCCAGCTCGGGGTGCGGGCCGCCGGGCACGATGACGATGTCGGGCCGCGTCACCTCGTCGAGCCCCTTGTCGGCGACGAGGGCCAGCGACCCGTTGTCGGTCCGCACCGGTCCGGGGCGCTCGGAGACGAACACGACCTCTGCGTCGGGAAGGCGGCCGAGCGTGTCGAAGGGCCCGATGGCGTCGAGCGCGGTGAACCGGTCGTAGAGCAGGACGGCGATCTGCATGATTCCTCCGGAGTGATGGATGAGGGGCGGGCCCGGCTCGCGGGCGTCGTCAGGGAAGGTGGTGGCCGAAGCGGCGGCGGTACTCGGCCGGGGGCTGGCCCAGGGTCTTCACGAAGGCGCGCCGGAGAGCCTCCGGGGTGCGGTAGCCGCAGGCCCGGGAGATCTGGGCCACCCCGTCCCCCGTGTCCTCCAGCAGTCGCCGCGCGTGCTCCACCCGTACGCGCTCCACGTACCGCCCCGGTGTGACCCCCGTCTCCGCCTGGAAGGCACGGGCGAAGTGGCGGGGTGAGAGCCGGGCGCGGGCCGCCAGGGACTCGACGCTCAGGTCCGAGCCGGGATGCTCCGTGATCCACTGCTGCACCTCACGCAAAGGATCCCGCTGCGCGGTCTGCGCCGCCAGCTGCGCGCTGAACTGCGCCTGGTTCCCGGGCCTGCGCAGGAACACCACCAGGTGCCGTGCGATGGCCAGCGCGAGCTCCCTGCCGTGGTCCTCCTCCACCAGGGCCAGCGCGAGGTCGATCCCCGCCGTGACCCCGGCCGAGGTGGCCACCCGGCCGTCCCGGACGTAGATCGGATCCGGTTCGACGGTCACCTTCGGGTAGTCCCGGGCCATCCGCTCGCACGCGTACCAGTGCGTGGTGGCCCGCAGCCCGTCCAGCAGCCCGGCCTCGGCCAGCAGCAGCCCGCCCGTGCAGACGGACACCAGCCGCTCCGCGCCATCCCCGTGCGCGCGGAGCCAGGCGGTGAGCCGCGGCTCGAAGTCCCCGCGGTACTGCCCTCCGGGCACGAGCACGGTGGTGCCCGGCCCCGGTACCGCGTCGTCCAGGTCCCCGTCCGGCACCAGCGTGAGCCCGCTGCTCGTCCGTACGGGCGCCCCGCCGGGGGACGCCGTGCGGATCGCGTACCCGGTGCCCGCCCGCCCCGGAAAGCGGTCGACGGCGGCGAACACCTCCACGGGGCCGGTCACGTCCAGGCTCTGCACGCCGTCGTAGAGGACGACGAGCACGTTTCGCAACGACATGACCCCATGGTGTGACCCCATAACTGATGTCCGCAATGACGTCCGTCCCACCTTTACGGCCACGGCCGGGGCCGTGTACCGGCGCGGATAGGATCGACGGACCATGACTGCAACCCTCGTCGCCAAGAACCTCACCGCCGCGCACGGTGAGCGCACGCTCTTCGCCGGTCTCGACCTCGTCGTCGCGCCCGGCGACGTCATCGGCCTCGTCGGCGTCAACGGCGCCGGGAAGTCCACCCTGCTGCGCCTGCTCGCCGGCCTGGACACCCCCGAGACCGGTGAGCTGCGGCTTTCCCCTCCCACCGCCGCCGTCGGCCACCTGCCCCAGGAGCCGGAGCGGCGCCCCGAAGAGTCCGTGCGGGAGTTCCTGGCCCGGCGCACGGGTGTGTCCGCCGCCCAGGCGGCGCTGGACGCGGCGACGCAGGGCCTGGTGGACGGGACGCCGGGCGCGGACGACGCGTACGCGACGACGCTGGACCAGTGGCTGAACCTCGGCGGCGCCGACCTCGACGAGCGGGCCCAGGAGGTCGCCGACGAGCTCGGGCTGACCGTCGGCCTGGACCTGCCGATGACCGCCCTGTCCGGCGGCCAGGCGGCCCGCGCCGGCCTCGCCTCGCTGCTGCTCTCGCGCTACGACGTCTTCCTCCTCGACGAGCCGACCAACGACCTCGACCTGGAGGGTCTGGAGCGGTTGGAGCAGTTCGTGAAGGGCCTGCGGGCGGGCACGGTCGTGATCAGCCACGACCGGGAGTTCCTGACCCGGACCGTCACCAAGGTCCTCGAACTCGACCTGGCGCAGCAGCAGATCAACCTCTACGGCGGCGGCTACGACGCCTACCTGGAGGAGCGCGAGCGGGCCCGTACGCACGCCCGCGAGGAGTACGACGAGTACGCCGACAAGCGCTCGGCGCTCGAAGGCCGGGCGCAGATGCAGCGCAACTGGATGGACAAGGGCGTCCGCAACGCCCGCCGCAAGGCCACCGACAACGACAAGATCGGCAAGAAGCTGCGCGGCGAGTCGAGCGAGAAGCAGGCCGCCAAGGCCCGCCAGACGCAGCGCGCCATCGAGCGGCTCGAAGTCGTCGACGAGCCCCGCAAGGAGTGGGAGCTGCGCATGGAGATCGCGGCGGCGCCGCGCTCCGGCTCGGTCGTCGCCACCCTGCGCGAAGCGGTCGTGCGGCGCGGGGACTTCACCTTCGGCCCGGCCACCCTGCAGATCGACTGGGCCGACCGGGTGGCGATCACCGGCGCCAACGGCGCGGGCAAGTCCACGCTGCTCGCCGTGCTCCTGGGCCGGCTGGCACCCGACTCCGGTGCGGCCACGCTCGGTTCGGGCGTGCTGGTCGGCGAGGTGGACCAGGCGCGCGGCCTCTTCCTCGGGGACGAGCCGCTGCTGGAGGCGTTCTGCGCCGCGGTCCCGGACACCGAGCCGGCGGAAGTGCGGACGCTGCTGGCGAAGTTCGGCCTGAAGGCGGCCCACGTGCTGCGCCCGGCGGCCACGCTCTCCCCCGGCGAGCGCACTCGGGCGGCCCTGGCGCTGCTCCAGGGCCGCGGGGTGAACCTGCTGGTGCTGGACGAGCCGACGAACCACCTGGACCTGCCGGCGATCGAACAGCTGGAGTCGGCCCTGGACGCGTACGAGGGCACCCTGCTGCTCGTCACCCACGACCGGCGGATGCTGGACGCGGTGCACGTGACCCGCCGCCTGGAGGTCGCGGACGGCAAGGTCACCGAGCTCTAGGCCGTGTCTGCGCCGCCTCCCGCTGCGGTGTGCGGCCGCTCCTGTGGTGCGCGCCGCTTGCGGGCCATCCGTTCGGCCACGAAACCGCGCGGCAGGTGGCGTACGGCGAGCGCGTACGCCTGGTAGCGCCGGCCGGTGATGCTCACCGGCCGGCGCAGGGCCAGGTCCCGCAGGGCCTTGGCCACCACGGCCTCCGGTTCCAGCCACACCGCCTCGCGCAGGGCGCTGACGTCCATCCCGGCGCGGGCCTGGAACTCGGTGCGGGTGAACCCCGGGACCACCGCCAGCACGCGGACCCCGTACGGCGCCATGTCCACCCGCAGGGACTCGCTGAACGCGATGATCCAGGCCTTGGCGGCCCCGTACGTCCCGGTCGGCAGCAGCCCGGCCACCGAGGCGACGTTCAGCACCGCGCCCCGGCCCCGTCGGCGCAGCCCCGGCAGCACGGCGTGGGTGAGCCGCATCGGGACCCTGACCAGCAGGTCGAGCAGTCGTTCCTCGTCCTCGACCGGACTGTGGGGGAACGGCGCGGGGAGCCCGAAGCCCGCGTTGTTGACCAGGATGTCCACGGGCCGGGCCGGGTCGGCGAGCCGTTCGGCGACGGCCGTGCAGCCCGCGTCGTCGAGCAGGTCGGCGGGCAGCACCTCGCTGGCCGTGCCGAACTCGCGGCCGAGTTCACGGGCCACGGCTTCGAGGCGGTCCTTGTCGCGGGCGACCAGGACGAGTGCGCAGCCCTTGGCCGCGAAGCCGCGGGCGAAGGCGGCGCCGAGACCGGCGCTGGCCCCGGTGATCAGAACGGTGGTCAAGAGGAGGTCACTTCCTGCAGTCGTTCCGGTTCAGGTCCTGCGGGGTGCTGGTGCGGGGCGGCGTGAAGTCCGCGGTCGACGCGGACCCGTAGGCCTGGGCCACGTCGACCAGGAACCGGGCCTCGTCGTCCAGGTCGCCGCCCTCGGCGGACGTCTGCATCGCGGCGGGCGGCTCCCACGCCGCGTCCTGCCCGGGCTGCCCGGCCCGTCCGGCGAGCTTCGCCTCCCGCGCCTCCTTCAGTACGCAGGCCAGCGCGGCCGCGGTGCGCCGCTGCTCGGGGATCCCGTGCCCGGTGACATGGGTGCGGGCGAGCTCCGGGACGCCCGGGGCGACGTACTCGCCGAGGATCAGGATCGCGTCACGGGTCTCGATGACCTTGCGGTACACGAGCAGGTTGCGCGGGACGGGCGGCCACAGCAGCTCCACGACCCGGCCGGCCCGCGGTTTGGTGAGGGCGACGTGCGGGACGGCCTGGACGAGGTCGTGCCAGAGCGGCCACAGCCGCCAGGCGGTGGCGATGTCGGTGCTCGTGCGGCGCAGCGTGAACAGGGTCGGCACGAGGATCGCGGCGGCGCGCAGCAGCCCGTGCAGGTTCATCATCAGCGGCAGGGCGGGCGTCGCCCAGGTGTTGCCGGACAGGGCCTTGAGCAGGTACACGAACCAGAACAGCCCGGCGAGCGCGGTGCCGAGGCCGAACAGCCGCAGCCCGGCGGCGAGTCCGCGGCTCTCTGTGCGGCGGCTGTAGCGCCAGCAGAGGGAGACGCAGGTGGTGTTGGCGAGGAGGTGCGCGGAGATCAGGAACAGCCAGTACGCGAGGGAGGGCACGGGATCGCCGTGCGGCGGAATGGTGTGCGCGGTGTGCGCGGGGGCGGCCGTGTCCAGTGTCACGAGGGTGGCCAGCCAGGCCGCCGTGCCGATCCAGGCGCTGAGCTGGAGGGCCCGGCCGCGCGTGGCGGCGGCGACGAAGTACAGCACGGTGCCCGCGGACAGCACGCCGATCAGGTTGCGGACGAGGCCGACGGTGTGCGCGTAGTCCGGGTCGCGCATCGCGTACGTGACGACGTCGGGGAGGTTGAGCGTCATCGCCGCGGCGGCGGTGGCGACGGCGAGCCACAGGCCGCGTTGCTGCGGGGAGCGCAGGGCCGCGGGCGCGCGGAGCAGGACGGCGATCCACAGGCAGACGACGCTGGGCACGGCCAGCGAATCGCCGAGGGCGACGAGGTCAGCGGCGTCCATGACCGCCCCGCCCGTAGCCCATGGCGGATTCCAGCCAGGCGAGCGTGCCGCGGGCCGCGGTGGCCGACTGCTGGCAGGCGCCCGTCGTGCGGATGCGGATCATGCTGGCCAGCATCTCCGCCTCCTGCTCCTGGCTGGTGGTGTAGTTGGTGCGCCCGAGGACGACCGGGGCCTGCCCGTCGGTGTCCTCGGCTTCCAGGGAGTTGTGGCCGAACAGGATGTGCCCGAGCTCGTGGAGCACGATGTGCTCGCGGTGCAGGGCGGTGGTCTGGGCCTCGTAGAACACGTAGTCGACGCTGGCGGTGCCCACCCACAGCCCGCAGACCCCGGATTCCGCCGCCTCCTTGGGCAGCGGGTGCAGGTGGATGGGGCGCCCGCGCTGCTCGGCTATCCGGTTGCACAGCCCTTCGAGGGAGAAGGGGTGGGTCAGATCCAGATGGCCGAGAATCTTCTCGCACCGTTTACGGAGGCTGGGTTGCGAGTGGGGCATGTGATCCCTCTTCGGACCCTTTCGCGGGCAGCGTCGGTAGGCGGGCGTGGGCGTGGGCATGGCGTCCTGTGCCTTCAAGGCGGCCTCGTGGAGTGGGGTCCTGAGGAAGGAAACGGAAGCCCGTTCACCGGTCGGCGAACGGGCGTTCCACCATGCCTACAGATCTTGTACGGGAGTTCGCAAGGCACGTCCCCGTGTGAGGTGCCTATTCGGCCATCCCGGAGGGGCCGCTCTGCGGGGTACGGGGCCGGGTGCGGAACACCAGCAGGCCGTAGCCCCCGGCCAGCAGGGCCGCCGGCACCAGCAGGACCAGCGGCAGCAGGCTCCACGGCCCGAGCCCCATGGCGAACAGGGCGACGGCGATGACGCCGAACGCGCACGACGCGGTGACGGTGACGCCGAGGGGTTCGACAGGTTCCGGGACACGATTCCCGTTCCGTGGCGCGGAGTTGACGAGCGCGGGAAGAGGGGCCCGCGGCTCCCCCGGGCCGTTGCCGGGGGGAGCCACGGGCGGCAGCGCGCTAGCGCTTGCGGCGCTCCTCCGTGCCGCCCGTGAGGCCGGCGCGGCGCAGGGCGTCCGCCATGGCGCTGTTGGCCGGGGCCGGGGCGCCGCTGCCGCCCTGACGCTGGCCGGCGCCCTGCCGCTGGCCGCCACCCTGACCGCGGCCCTGGGCGCCGCCCTGGCTCCGGCCCTGACCGCCCTGACCGCTCTGGCCGCCGCCGCGCTGCTGCGGGGGACGGCCGCCGCCGCGCCGTTCCTCGCGCTGGCGGGGAGCTCCGGCCGAGCGGTCGGCCTCGTCCTCCAGCCGCAGCGTCAGCGAGATCCGCTTGCGCGGGATGTCCACGTCCAGCACCTTCACGCGGACGATGTCGCCCGGCTTGACGACGTCCCGCGGGTCCTTGACGAAGTTCTTGGACAGCGCCGAGACGTGGGCGAGCCCGTCCTGGTGGACGCCGATGTCGATGAAGGCGCCGAACGCGGCCACGTTCGTGACGACGCCCTCCAGGATCATCCCCGGCGCCAGGTCGCCGATCTTCTCGACGCCTTCCTTGAAGGTGGCCGTCTTGAAGGCGGGCCGCGGGTCGCGGCCCGGCTTCTCCAGCTCGCGCAGGATGTCCGTGACGGTCGGCAGGCCGAAGGCCTCCGTGACGAACTGCTCCGGCCGCAGCGAGCGCAGCACGGCGGTGTTGCCGATCAGCGCCGCCACGTCGCTCCCGGCCGTCTTGGCCATGCCCCGGACCAGCGGGTACGACTCGGGGTGCACGCTGGAGAAGTCCAGCGGGTCGTCCCCGCCGCGGATCCGCAGGAAGCCCGCGCACTGCTCGTAGGCCTTCGGGCCGAGCCGGGCCACGTCCTTGAGCGCCTTGCGGCTGCGGAAGGGGCCGTTGTTGTCGCGGTGGGCCACGATGTTCTCGGCGAGCCCGCCGCTGATGCCCGAGACCCGCGAGAGCAGCGGGGCGGAGGCGGTGTTGACGTCGACACCGACACCGTTCACACAGTCCTCGACCACCGCGTCGAGCGAGCGCGAGAGCTTCACCTCGGAGAGGTCGTGCTGGTACTGGCCGACGCCGATGGACTTGGGGTCGATCTTGACGAGCTCGGCGAGCGGGTCCTGCAGACGGCGGGCGATGGAGACGGCGCCGCGCAGCGACACGTCCATGTCCGGGAGTTCCTGCGAGGCGAACGCGGAGGCCGAGTACACGGAGGCACCGGCCTCGGACACCATCACCTTGGTGAGCTTCAGTTCGGGGTGGCGGGAGATGAGGTCCCCGGCGAGCTTGTCGGTCTCGCGCGAGGCCGTGCCGTTGCCGATGGCGATCAGCTCGACCGCGTGCTCCCCGGCGAGGCGGGCCAGCTTGGCGAGGGACTCGTCCCACTTGTTGGCGGGCACGTGCGGGTAGATCACGTCAGTCGCCACGACCTTGCCGGTGGCGTCGACGACGGCCACCTTCACACCGGTGCGGAAGCCCGGGTCGAGGCCGAGGGTGGCGCGGGTGCCGGCGGGCGCCGCGAGCAGCAGGTCGCGCAGGTTGGACGCGAAGACCCGGACGGCCTCGTCCTCGGCCGCCTGGCGCAGCCGCATCCGCAGGTCGATGCCGAGGTGCACCTGGATCTTCGTACGCCAGGCCCAGCGGACGGTGTCGGCCAGCCACTTGTCGCCGGGGCGGCCGCGGTCGTTCACCCCGAAGCGGCGGGCGATCATGCCCTCGTACGTGGAGGGGCCGGGCTCCTCGCGGGGCTCCTCGGGCTCCAGGGTGAGGTCGAGGACGTCCTCCTTCTCTCCGCGCAGCATGGCGAGGACGCGGTGCGAGGGCAGCGCGGTGAACGGCTCGGCGAAGTCGAAGTAGTCGGCGAACTTGGCGCCCGCCTCCTCCTTGCCCTCGCGGACCTTCGCGGCGAGCCGTCCGCGGCCCCACATGCGCTCGCGCAGCTCGCCGATCAGGTCGGCGTCCTCGCCGAACCGCTCGGTGAGGATGGCGCGGGCGCCCTCCAGGGCCGCTGCCGGGTCGGCGACGCCCTTGCCGGCGTCGACGAACGCGGCCGCGGCGACGGCCGGTTCCACCGAAGGATCGGCGAGCAGGCCGTCGGCGAGCGGCTCCAGGCCGGCCTCGCGGGCGATCTGCGCCTTGGTGCGCCGCTTGGGCT
Organism: Streptomyces sp. NPDC086989; assembly: GCF_044745505.1. Classification (NCBI taxonomy): domain Bacteria; kingdom Bacillati; phylum Actinomycetota; class Actinomycetes; order Kitasatosporales; family Streptomycetaceae; genus Streptomyces; species Streptomyces sp. NPDC086989. The sequence continues at coordinate 19,959 of NZ_JBIVAL010000007.1, read as the reverse complement.
TGAACGGGAGGTAGATGTCCTCCAGCCGGGCCTTGGTGTCGGCCGCGTTGATCCGGGCCTCCAGCTCGGCGTCGAGCTTGCCCTGCTCCCGTACGGAGTCCAGGATCGCCGCGCGCCGGTCCTCCAGCTCGCGCAGATACCGCAGCCGCTCCTCGAGGGTGCGCAGCTGGGCGTCGTCGAGCATCTCGGTCGCTTCCTTGCGGTAGCGCGCGATGAACGGCACGGTGGAGCCGCCGTCGAGCAGCTCGACGGCGGCCTTGACCTGCCGCTCCCGTACGCCGAGCTCCTCGGCGATCCTGCCTTCGATGGACATCGTCACGATCGGGTCCCGCCTGCCTTCGTTTGCACTGGAAGGCTGCCAATTGTGGCAGGTGGCGGTGACGGCGGACGGGAGCCCCGCGCCCGGGACGGCGCCCGGGCTCCCGCCCGGGGCCGCGCCCGGCTCGCTCAGGCCTTGCCGAAGGCGTCGGCGGGGAAGGCGCCGGCGGCGATGGCCTTCATGACGAATCCGCCGCCGAGCTCGGCGAGGCGGGCCAGGCCGTCGGTTCCGAGGTGCTCGTACGGGGCCGCGTCCAGGCGGTCGGTGTCGGCTTCGAGGCGCTCGCGTACGGCCGCGCCCTCCTCGGTGAGCTCGCCCTCGGCGGTGAGGATCCCGCGCTCGCGCAGCCGGCCGGCGGCGGCGTCGAGGTCGGACTGCTCCCAGCCGCGGATCGCCTTGATCCACTTGGGGGTCATGCCGCGGCCGGTGGCGGTGTGGCTGACCAGGGCCTCCAGCGGGTCCAGCCCGGCGAGCAGCAGGGCGGCGAGGTGGCCGTCGCCGCGGTGTTCGCGGAGCAGGGTGGTGGCATGCCACAGGCGCAGGTGCGGCTCCTCGGGTACGGGGAGGTCGGCGTGGGCCGCGTACAGGGTCCGGGCGTGCCGGGTGCAGCCCTCCGTGGCGCGCAGGGCGAGGTCGGCGGCCTCGGCGAGCTCGGGGGACTCGATGGTCTCCGCGCCGAGCAGCCGGCGCAGGGTGCTGTCGGCGGCGCGCAGCCGGGCGTCCAGGGCCTGCTGGGGGGTGATGGTGGCCCATACGGCGGGCAGGTGACGGGCGACGAAGTCGTGGCGGTAGTTGTAGAAGGTGGCGGTGACCGTACCGGCACCGACGGCGCCCATGGCGGCCGACCGCGAGGCGAGGTTCACGGCGGGCCGCTCGGTGACCCCGAGGGCGGCGAACTCCTTGCCGAGGTCGGGCGAGAAGTAGATGGTCGCGTGCAGCGGGTTGATCGCTGCATGCCAACAGTTACGGGCGGCGCGCGAAGGGTTCGTCATGCCGGCCAGATTACCGACCGCTCAGTATGCCGGGTAGTCCGGGGTGGGCACGGGGAGGGGCGCATGGGACGGGGAACCGCGGACGGGGGACCGGGGGTCGCGCGCGGAGCCGTGAAGGTAGCGTGAGGGCGGCGACGGCCGCCTGGGCGGTGCGCGGTCGCCCCGCATATGATCAAGCAATGCCAACGGGGAGGCGTGAATATGTCATCTGATATCGGCATGCGGTTGAACCACGTACCGACGGAGCCGAGCGGACCGACCGGTCCCACCGCACCGATGGGGCCGTACGCCCCGGGCAAGGGGCCCGCGGACTTCGCCTCGACGCCGGCCGAGAAGAAGGCCGCGGCGGGCACGATCGAGACCGAGCTCGAACCGAACACGAAGAAGGCCACGGAGCACGCGGACACCGAGACCAGCGCCGCCCAGAAGGGCTTCGACGGCTGGGAGACGGCCGCCGGCCTGAAGAAGGTGGCGGACACCTGGGACCAGCAGGTCAAGACCCTGATGGGCCGCCTGTCGTCGGAGAAGACCGCCCTGCGCGGCGCGACCGGCCTCTTCACGGGCAACGACACCGGCATCCGCAGCCAGTTCGTGAACCAGTCGAAGCTGAACGGCCTCTGAGCCACACCCGCACGGACGGGGGCGGGGCTCGGTTCTGGCCGTTCTTCCGGGGGACACGGGGCGGGAAACGGCGGTGCGCGGGGGCGGATGCGGCACTTCGGGGCGGCCGCCGGCCCGCGCGACCGCCGGGCTGTGACGGCCGAATGGCGATCGTGTGACAGCAGGGGCCATGGACATGACGTGGGAGACCGGGCGTGAATACGGTCGGACCAAGCCGTTGAACAGAGCTGTCTCCCCTACCCCTTGGAGCTCTTCGTGCACCGCAAAGTCATCGCCCCGAGCGTGCTCGCCGCTTCCCTCCTGCTGGTGATCCCGGCGTCGGCGGCGAGTTCGGTCCAAGGCGCCCCGGGTATCGGTGATCCCTATTACCCCACCAGCGGCAACACCGGATACGACGTCTCCCACTACGACCTGCGCCTGCAGTACCAGCCGGCGACGGACCTCCTGGAGGGCACCGCCACCCTCCTCGCCACCGCGAAGCAGGACCTCTCCCGCTTCAACCTGGACTTCGGCCTGAAGGTCAGCGAGATCCGGGTCAACGGCGCCAAGGCGAAGTTCGCCACCTCCGGGGCCCACGAGCTGGAGGTGACCCCCGCCCAGGTGCTCCAGAAGGACAAGCCGGCGACCGTCGTCGTCAAGTACGCCGGAAAGCCTTCGGAGTTCAAGATCGACGGGTGGTCGGCCTGGCAGCGGACCCCGGACGGCGGTGTCGCAGCGCAGGAGCCCGACTCGGCCGTCTGGTGGTTCCCGAGCAACGACCACCCGCTCGACAAGGCCACCTTCGACATCTCGGTCAACGTCCCCGACGGCACGCAGGCCATCAGCAACGGCGTGCTCCAGTCGCAGAGTTCCCGGCTCGGCTGGACCCGGTACAACTGGCGCTCCAACAAGCCGCAGGCCACGTACCTGGCCACCCTCGCCATCGGCAAGTTCGACGTGACCACCGACAAGACGGCGAGCGGGCTGCCGATCCTCAACGCGTACAGCAGGGACCTCGGCGACAACGCGGGCGCGGCCCGGGCGAGCGTGGAGCGGACCGGCGAGGTCGCCGAGTGGCTGGAGGGGGTCTTCGGGCCGTACCCCTTCAACGCCCTCGGCGGATACGTGCCCAACGTGCCCTCCGGCTTCGCGCTGGAGACCCAGACCCGGCCCTTCTACAGCCCGAGGCAGTTCGCGAACGGCGCGAACGTCCAGGTGGTCGTGCACGAGCTGGCCCACCAGTGGTACGGCGACAGCGTGTCCGTCGACGGCTGGAAAGACATCTGGATCAACGAGGGCTTCGCCCGCTACAGCCAGTGGCTGTGGTCGGAGAAGGAGGGCGAGGGCACCGCCCAGGAGCTCGCCGCCTGGGCGTACGGGCTGCGACCGGCGGACGACCCGTTCTGGCAGGTGAAGCCGGGCGACCCGGGTCCGGACAACCAGTTCCACGGGGCCGTCTACGACCGTGGCGCGATCGCCCTGCAGGCACTGCGCAACGAGATAGGCGACGAGAAGTTCTTCAAGATCCTCAAGGGCTGGCCGGCCGAGCGGGCCTACGGCAACGCCAAGGTCGGGGACTTCGTCCGGTACGCGGAGAAGGTGTCGGACAAGCCGCTGGCCCAGCTGTTCGAGACCTGGCTGTACACGCCGGGCAAGCCGGCGTTCGCACCGCCGGCCGCCGCCGCGTCCCCGGCCGCCCGGTCCCTCACGGCCCCTGCCGCGAAGCCCGTGGAGCCGAAGTCCTGGAAGAAGATCGCGGCGACGGACTCGGTCCACGAGCACTGAGCCGACGGGCACCGCGCACGGTGCCCTGCGCGCCGGCGCCCCTCAGCGGGCGCCGGCGCGCCACCGGGCCCGTGCCGCCCGCGCGATGGGCAGGTACCGCACCCGCTCCGGCAGCAGCGGTACAAGGAGCCGCACGGCCGTGCTGAGCCGCCGGAGCCGGCGTTCCTGGGCCGGGCTCCACTCCAGCCCGATGGCGGCGCGGGCGTCGGGCGGCATGTACCCGACGGTGACGAAGGCCCGGAAGCGCAGGAACGCCGCGCGGAGCAGCGGCCAGGTGAGCCGCAGGAGCAGCCGTACCGGCAGGGAGCCGCCCTCGGGCCGGGGCAGCGGCACGTCGGTGGCGACCAGTTCGCGGGCGACCTTGGTGGGTTCGATCTCCTCGGCCAGCATCCGGCGGTAGTAGACCCAGTACTCCTCGATGCTCTGCGGCATGTCCCGGTCGTGGAGGCCGAGGATCCGGCCCACCTGGAGCCACTCCCGGTACAGCTGCCGCTCCTGGGCGGGGGTGAAGCGGCGCAGCAGGTACCGCCCGGCGTACAGGTAGACCGGGAAGCCGGTGGCGTGCACCCAGGAGTAGCAGGCGGGGTCGAGGGAGTGGTAGCGCCGTCCCCGGGTGTCGACGCCCTGGATCTCCTTGTGCAGGCGGCGCACCCGACGGCCCTCCTCGGCGGCTTCCTCTCCGCCGTACACCCACAGCTGGACGGAGCGCAGCGAGCGTTCGCCGCGCCCCCAGGGGTCGGTGCGGAAGACGGAGTGCTCGTCGACGCCGGCGCCGATCGCGGGATGGGCGACCTGCATCGTGAAGGCGGCGGGCAGCATCAGCAGGGCCCGGATGTCACCGGAGATGGTCCAGAGCACCCCGCCGGGCGCCGGCGGCTCCGGATCGGGACGGCGCGCGGCCGTCGGTCCGGGTGCGGGAAGCCCTGTTTCGCTCATGGTTCCAGTATGCGAGTGCTGAAGGTTCGGGTCGCGGCCGCCAGACGTCCGCTCCCGGACAGAAAGTCTTGTCACGGGTGTTACCCAGAGGTAACCGCGGCTGCTTGGATGACGGAGTCGATCTCCCCCCGCGCAATGATGGAGACCTCATGCTGCCCACCAAGCTCACCCCCGGCCGCCGCGCCGCCGCCACGGCCGTTGCGGCGATCGCCGTCGGCGCACTGGCCGCCACCGGTGCGCCGGCCGCCTCGGCCGCCTCGGCCGCGGAGAGCACCACGGCCCCGCGGCTCAGCGTCCTCACGTACAACACGTTCCTGATGAGCAAGAACCTCTACCCCAACTGGGGTCAGGACCACCGGGCTTCGGAGATTCCCAAGGCGTCCTTCTTCCAGGGCCACGACGTGGTCGTGCTCCAGGAGGCCTTCGACAACGGCGCCTCGGACGCGCTGAAGTCGGGCGCCTCGGCGCAGTACCCGTACCAGACCCCGGTCGTCGGCCGCAGCAAGAGCGGCTGGGACGCCACGGGCGGCGCCTACTCCTCCACCACTCCGGAGGACGGTGGCGTCACGGTCCTGAGCAAGTGGCCGATCATCCGCAAGGAGCAGGTCGTCTACAAGGACGCCTGCGGCGCCGACTGGTGGTCCAACAAGGGCTTCGCCTATGTCGTGCTGAACGTGAACGGCACCCGGGTCCACGTGGTCGGCACGCACGCCCAGTCCACCGACCCGGGCTGCGGCGCCGGCGAGGCGGCCGACATGCGCGCCCGCCAGTTCAAGGCGATAGACGCCTTCCTGGACGGCAAGAACATCCCGGCGGACGAGCAGGTCATCGTCGCCGGCGACATGAACGTCGACTCCCGCTCCCCCGAGTTCGCGTCCATGCTCGCCAACGCCGACCTGGCGAACTCCGACTCGCGCACGGGTCACCCGTACTCCTTCGACACCGCCCTGAACTCCATCGCGAACTACCGCTACCCGACGGACCCGCGCGAGGACCTGGACTACGTGCTCTACCGCAAGGGCAACGCCCGCCCGGCGGGCTGGGAGAACAACGTGGTCAAGGAGCAGTCGGCGCCCTGGACGGTCTCCAGCTGGGGCACCTCGTACACGTACACCAACCTCAGCGACCACTACCCGCTGATCGGCCGCTAGAAGTCCGCCGCTGGTCGCCGGCCCGCCCCGCCCCACGACGGGCACCCGGGCCCCGTCGACACAACGCCCCCTCTCGGGTTTGCCGAGCGCAGGGACTCGGGTGTCGTTCCTGGCCCCGCCCGGTGGGCGCGCTCGCGCCCACCGGGCGGGGTCGGCCGGGCTAAGGGACCTCGGCCGGGTGTGGGTCCTCGTGCGGGTCCTCGTAGAGGGCGTCGATCAGGGGGGCGTACTTCTCCCGGATCACCCGGCGGCGCAGCTTCAGCGAGGGCGTGAGTTCCCCGGATTCGGGGCCCCACTCCTCGGTCAGCAGCCGGTACCGCTTGATCTGCTCGGTCCGGTTGAGCCGGGCGTTGGCCGCCTCGACGGCGTGGGCGACCTCCTCGCGGACGGCCGGGTGCGCCGCGAGTGCGGCAAAGGAGCCGGCCTCGATCCCGCGGGCCGCCGCCCACGCCGGGGCCAGTTCCGCGTCCAGCACCAGCAGGGCGACCAGGTAGGAGCGGCCGTCGCCGTGCACCAGGGCCTGGCCGATCAGCGGGTGTTCCTTGACGGTGTTCTCCACCAGGGCCGGCGAGACGTTCTTGCCGTTCGAGGTGATGATGAGTTCCTTCTTGCGGTCGGTCAGCCAGAGGAACCCGTCCTCGTCGAGCCGGCCGATGTCCCCGGTGGCGAACCAGCCCTCGGCGTCGTGTGCGCCCTCCACCGACCCGTCGGCCCGCAGGTAGCCGCCGAAGACGGTCGCACCGCGGGTGAGGATCTCCCCGTCCTCGGCGAGCCGCAGCTCCAGGCCCTCGATCGGGCGGCCGACCGAGCCCAGCCGGAAGTCGTCCGGGCTGTTGACCGTGCACACGCCCGAGGTCTCGGTCAGCCCCCAGGCGTCCATGATCGTGATCCCCCAGCCCGCCCAGAACCGGACCACGTCGATCGGCATCGGCGCGGTCGCGCTGGCCGTCCACACCAGCCGGTCGAGTCCGGCCAGGCCCAGCAGCGGGTCCAGCACCTGCTCCTTGGCCCGCGCGTACGAGGCCTCCAGCGCGGCCGGGATCCGTTCACCGCGCTCCCGGTGTCCGGCGCGGGCCCGCGCGAGGTCGTTCGCGGCCTCGATGGACTCCCGTTGTGCGTCCGGAAGCTGCGCGAGCACGGCCCGTACGGACGCGGCGAGCTTCTCCCAGACCCGGGGCACGCCGAAAAACTGCACCGGGTGCAGTTCACGGACGGCGGGTGCCACGGCCGTCGGGTCCGCGACCAGCCGGACGTGCGCCGCCCGCAGCAGCGGCAGGTACATGCCGAGGATCCGCTCGGCGATGTGCGCGAACGGGAGGTAGCAGATGTGCTCGGCGTGCTCGGGCAGCTCCGTGCGACGGTCGAGGCGGACGGCTTGGAGCACGATGTTGCGGTGGGTCAGCCGCACTCCCTTGGGGTCTCCGGTGGTGCCGGAGGTGTAGACGACGGTCAGCGGGTCCTCTGGGCGGGCCTCCTGCCAGGCCTTCTCGAAGGCGTCGGGGCGGTGCGTGCGGGCGCCGCTCGCGTACAGGGAGCCGTACGTGCGGTGCGTTCCCGCCTCGGCGGCCTCGGCCACGACCAGCCGCTGCAGCGGCACCTGCGCGTCAGCGAGCAGCGGTTCCCACCGCCCCAGCTCGCGGGCCCCTTCGAGGAGCGCGAACCGGGCCCGGCTGTGGCGGGCGATGTGGGCGATCTGCTCGGGCGCGGAGGTCCCGTACACGGTGACGGGGACGGCTCCGAGGTGGACGAGCGCGAGATCGCTCAGCCAGTGCTCGGGGCGGTTGCCCATCATGATCAGGACGTGTTCGCCGCGCTCGACGCCGAGGGCGGCGTATCCGGAGGCGAGGACGGCGACCCTGCGGCGGACCTCGCTCCAGGTGAGGGTGGTCCAGCCGGCGCCCTCGCGCCACGAGAGGGCGGGGAGATCGCCGTAGTCGGCGGCGTTGCGTGCCAGCAGGGTGGGCAGGGTGAGCTCTTCGGGTCGTCCGGGCAGTCGCAGTTTCATGGTCATGGGCAGCTCCTGGCCGTTTCACATCGTTGGTGCGACAGCAATACTGTTGAACCCAAGCTGTGGAGCAGAGAGCGAGGCGCGGACGATGGCCGACCAGGCACCAGAGCCGATGCTCACCGTCGACGAGCTGGCGGCCAGGGCTGGCGTCACCGTGCGCACCGTACGGTTCTACAGCACGCGCGGCCTTTTGCCCCCTCCCGTGATCGGCCCCCGTCGGGTGGGCCACTACGGGCCGGAGCACCTGTCGCGGCTCGCGCTGATCGAGGAGTTGCAGCACCAGGGCATGACGCTGTCGGCCATCGAGCGCTACCTCGACACCCTGCCCGACGATCTGAACGCGCACGATCTGGCCATCCACCGTGCCCTGGTGTCCAGTTGGGCGCCCGATTCGGCGCGGGAGGTCTCCCGGGCCGAGCTGGAAAAGCGGGCGGGGCGGCCCCTGTCGGACACGGACGTGCAGCGGCTGACGGCGATGAACGTGCTGGCCGCGGCCGGTGAGGGCTCGGAGGGCTTCCGGGTGGACGTGGGGCTGCTGCGGCTGGGGGTCGCGCTCCTCGACGTGCCGATCGCACAGGAGACGATCCTCGCCGCGCGCTCGGTGCTGAGGGAGCACACCAGATCCGCGGCGCACGAGCTGACGGCGCTCTTCCGGGACGAGGTGTGGGGTCCGTTCACCGAGGGTGAGAGCGATCCGGAGCGGGTGGAGTCGATGAAGGCGCTGTCCGCGCACATGCAGCCGATGGTGGTGCAGGCGCTGGTCACCGCCTTCCAGCGGTCCCTCAGGGAGGAACTGCGGGCAGCGTTCACCTCGGAGTCCCCGGAGTCCGCCGACTCCGTCGACGCCGCCGGCTCGGCCGGCTCGGACTCAGCCGCCCCAGCCGGCTCCGGGTGAACACCGCCCGCGCCGTGCTCAGTCGGCGTACGTCTCGCCGCGTTCGGCCTTCTCGACGAGCGAGGCCGGCGGGGTGAAGCGCTCGCCGTACTTCTCGGCCAGCTCGCGGGAGCGGGCGACGAAGCCGGGCAGACCGCCCTCGTAGCCGTTGATGTACTGGATCACGCCGCCGGTCCAGGCCGGGAATCCGATCCCCATGATGGAGCCGATGTTGGCGTCGGCGATCGAGGTCAGCACGCCCTCGTCGAGGCAGCGGACGGTGTCCAGGGCCTCGGAGAACAGCATCCGCTCCTTCATGTCCTCGAAGGGGATCTGCGCGTCCGGCTTGGCGAAGTGCTCGCGCAGGCCCGGCCAGATGCCGGCGCGCTTGCCGGCCTCGTCGTACGCGTAGAACCCGGCCCCGCCGCTGCGGCCGGGGCGGCCGAACTCGTCGACCATCCGGTCGATGACGGTGTCCGCGGGGTGCGCCGTCCACGTGCGGCCCTCGGCCTCGAAGGCCTTGCGGGTCTCGTTGCGGATCTTGCGCGGGAGGGTGAGGGTGAGCTCGTCCATCAGGGAGAGCACCTTGGCCGGGTAGCCGGCCTGGGCGGCGGCCTGCTCGATGGACGCGGGCTCGATGCCCTCGCCGACCATCGCCACGCCCTCGTTGATGAACTGGCCGATGACGCGCGAGGTGAAGAACCCGCGCGAGTCGTTGACCACGATCGGGGTCTTGTTGATCTGCCGTACGAGGTCGAAGGCGCGGGCGATGGCCTCGTCGCCGGTGCGCTCGCCCTTGATGATCTCCACGAGCGGCATCTTGTCGACGGGCGAGAAGAAGTGCAGCCCGATGAAGTCCCCGGGGCGCGAAACGCCTTCCGCGAGGCCGGTGATGGGCAGCGTGGAGGTGTTGGAGCACAGCAGCGCGTCGGGGGCGATGACGTCCTGGATCTCCTGGAAGACCTTGTGCTTGAGGGAGGTGTCCTCGAAGACGGCCTCGATGACGGCGTCGCAGCCGGCCAGGTCGGCGGTCTCGGCGGTCGGCGTGATCCGGGCGAGGAGTTCGGCGCGCTGGGCCTCGGTCGTACGGCCGCGGGCGAAGGCCTTGTCGAGCAGTCCCTCGGAGTACGCCTTGCCCTTGGCCGCGGCCTCGGGGGTGACGTCCTTGAGCACCACCTCGATGCCCGCGCGGGCGCAGGAGTACGCGATGCCGGCGCCCATCATGCCGGCGCCGAGGACGGCGACCTTGCGGACCGTGCGGGGCTCGATCCCCTGCGGGCGGCTGCGGCCGGCGTTGACGGCCTGGAGGTCGAAGAAGAACGCCTGGATCATGTTCTTGGCGGTCTGCCCGGTGACCAGCTCGGTGAAGTAGCGGGCCTCGATGGTCAGCGCGGTCTCGAAGTCCACCTGGGCGCCCTCGACGGCGCAGGCCAGGATGTTGCGCGGCGCCGGGTACGGGGCGCCGTTGAGCTGCTTCTTCAGGTTGGCGGGGAACGCCGGGAGGTTGGCGGCGAAGCGCGGGTTGGACGGCGTACCGCCCGGGATCTTGTAGCCGGGAACGTCCCAGGGCTGCTTGGACTCGGGGTTCGCGTCGATGAAGGCGCGGGCCTTGGCGAGCATCTCCTCGGGGGTGGCGGCCAGTTCGTGCACGAGGCCGTTGTCCAGGGCGCGCTGCGGGTTGTACTGCGTGCCCTGGAGCAGCACCTTCAGGAGCGCGTCGGCGATGCCCATCAGGCGCACGGTACGGGTGACGCCGCCGCCGGCCGGGAGCAGGCCGAGGGTGACCTCGGGCAGGCCGATCTTGGAGCCGGGGGCGTCGAGGGCGACGCGGTGGTGGGAGGCGAGGCAGATCTCGTACCCGCCACCGAGGGCCGCGCCGTTGATGGCGGCGACGACGGGCTTGCCGAGGGTCTCGATGCGGCGCAGCGACCGCTTGATCTCGGTGCCGGTGTCGAAGGCGACCTGTGCGTGCTCGGGGCGCAGCCCGATCATGTCCTTGAGGTCGCCTCCCGCGAAGAAGGTCTTCTTGGCGGAGGTGTAGATGACGCCGCGGATGGAGTCCTTCTCGGCCTCGGCGCGGTCGGCGATCGCCGCGATGGAGTCCTTGAAGGCCTGGTTCATCGTGTTGGCGGACTGGTTGGGGTCGTCGAGGACCAGGGTGACGACGCCGGTCTCGTCCTGTTCCCAGCGGATCGTGGTGGACTCGCTCATGTTCGCTACTTCCGTGTCAGGGGTGGGATCAGGGATCAGGACGGATCAGACGCGCTCGACGATGGTGGCGACGCCCATGCCGCCGCCGACGCAGAGGGTGACGAGGCCGTAGCGCTTGTCCTGGCGCTCCAGTTCGTCGATGACGGTGCCGAGCAGCATCGCGCCGGTGGCGCCGAGCGGGTGGCCGAGCGCGATCGCGCCGCCGTTGACGTTGACCTTGTCGAGGGAGACGCCCATGTCCTTGACGAAGCGCAGGACGACGCCGGCGAAGGCCTCGTTCATCTCGATCAGGTCGATGTCGTCGATGGTCAGGCCGGCCTTGGCGAGGGCCTTGCGGGTGGCCGGGGCGGGGCCGGTGAGCATGATGGTGGGTTCGGAGCCGGAGACGGCGGCCGACACGATGCGGGCCCGGGGAGCCAGGCCGTTGCGCTCTCCGGCCTCACGGGTGCCGATCGCGACGAGCGAGGCGCCGTCGACGATGCCGGAGGAGTTGCCGGCGTGGTGGACGTGGTCGATCTTCTCGATCCAGTGGTACTTCTGCAGGGCGACGGCGTCGAAGCCGCCGAGGTCGCCGATGTCCGCGAAGGACGGCTTGAGCCCCGCGAGGGTGTCGGCGGTGGTACCGGGGCGGACGAACTCCTCCTGGTCCAGGACGACCAGGCCGTTGCGGTCGGTGACCGGGACGACGGACTTCGCGAAGCGGCCGTCCTTGATGGCGGCGGCGGCACGCTCCTGGGAGAGGGCGGCGTACTCGTCCACGTCGCGGCGGGAGAAGCCCTCGATGGTCGCAATCAGGTCGGCGCCGATGCCCTGGGGGACGAAGCCGGTGTCCCAGTTGGTCATCGGGTCGTTGAACCAGGCGCCGCCGTCGGAGGCCATCGGGACGCGGGACATGGACTCCACGCCGCCCGCGAGGACCAGGTCCTCCCAGCCGGAGCGGACCTTGGCGGCGGCCAGGTTCACGGCCTCCAGACCCGAGGCACAGAAGCGGTTCTCCTGCACGCCGGCCACCGTGTCCGGGAGCCCGGCGGCGATGGCCGCGATGCGGGCGATGTCGGAGCCCTGGTCGCCGACCGGGCCGACGACGCCGAGGACGATGTCGTCGATGGTGGCGGGGTCCAGGCCGGGGTTGCGCTCGCGCAGCGCGTTGATGAGGCCGACGACCAGGTCGATCGGCTTGGTGCCGTGCAGGGCGCCATTGGCCTTGCCGCGGCCGCGCGGCGTGCGGATCGCGTCGTATACGTAAGCTTCGGTGCTCACTGGTCAAGCCTTTCGAGGGGGAGTTATCCGAGCAGGGAACGGCCGATGATCTCTTTCATGATCTCGGTCGTGCCGCCGTAGATGGTCTGGATGCGGCCGTCGGTGAAGGCCCGGGCGACCGGATATTCGCTCATGTAGCCGTACCCGCCGTGCAGTTGCAGGCAGCGGTCGGCGACCCGCTTCTGGAGTTCGGTCGCCCACCACTTGGCCATCGAGGCGTGGACGTGGTCCAGCTCGCCGTTGGAGTGGTCGACGATGCAGCGGTCCAGGAACGTGCGGGTGACGGCGCACTCGGTGGCCATCTCCGCTATCTCGAAGCGGACGTGCTGGAGCTTGGAGAGCGGCCGCCCGAAGGCCTCGCGCTCCTTCACGTACCGGGTGGTGATCTCCAGCAGGTGCTCGGCGGCGGCGATGCCGGCCATCGCGATGCCCATCCGCTCCTGCGCGAGGTTGGTCATCAGGTGCACGAAGGCGCCGTTCAGCTCGCCCAGCAGGTTCTCCTTGGGGACGCGCACGTCGTGGAAGAACAGCTCGGCGGTGTCCTGCGCCTTCTGGCCGATCTTGTCCAGGTTGCGGCCGCGTTCGAAGCCCTCCGTGCCCCGCTCGACCACCAGCAACGACAGGCCGTGCGCCCCGCCCTCCGGGGTGGTCTTCGCGACCACGATGACCAGGTCGGCGAGGATGCCGTTGGAGATGAAGGTCTTGGAGCCGTTGAGCACCCAGTGGTCGCCCCGGTCCTCCGCGCTGGTCCGGATCCCCTGGAGGTCGGAGCCCGCGCCCGGTTCGGTCATCGCGATCGCCGTGATGGTCTCGCCGGAGCAGAAGCCGGGCAGCCAGCGCCGCTTCTGCTCCTCGGTGGCGAGCGAGGTCAGGTACGGGCCGATGATGTCGTTGTGCAGGCCGATCGCGAGGCCCGCCGCACCGGCCCGGGTGAACTCCTCCGCGATCACGGCGGCGTACCGGAAGTCGGTGTTGCCGCCGCCCCCGTACTCCTCGGGGACGGCCAGGCCCAGCAGGCCCTGCCGTCCTGCGGCCCGCCAGGCCTCGCGGCTGACGATGCCGTCCTTCTCCCACTGCTCGTAGTACGGCAGCACCTCCTTGCTGAGGAAGGTGCGGACCGTTTCGCGGAACGCCTCGTGGTCGGCGTCGAAGATGCGGCGTTGCATCGGGGCCCCCTAGGCCGTTTCTTTGGGATTGCCGGGCTCGCGACCTAGAGCCAGCTCTTGACGGTTTCGATCAGCCGGGCCGGCTCGGCACCGACGGGTGTGACGTTGAGCATGGTGACGCCGGCCTCCCGGAAGGCCTCGACCCGCTCGCGCACGTAGCTCTCGGGCCCGCACAGCGTCATGAGCTCGCAGAACTCGTCCGGGACGGCCGCCGCGGCGTCGCGCTTGCGGCCGGAGAGGTAGAGCTCCTGGATCTTCCGGGCCTCCTCCTCGTACCCGTAGGCGACGGCGAGGTCGTTGTAGAAGTTCTTGCCGACGGCGCCCATGCCGCCGACGTACAGCGCGATCTGCGGGCGCGCCAGGTCCCGTACGGCGGCCGCGTCCTCGCCGATCGCGAGGAGTCCGCCCGCCACGGTCTGCAGCGGGCCGAGCTCCGGGGCGCGCAGGGCGGCGCCCTCGGCGAGGGCGCTCCCCCACACCGCGCGGGCCTTCTCCGGGATGAACAGGGTGGGCAGCCAGCCGTCGGCGATCTCGGCGGTCATCCGCACGTTGGCGGGACCGAGTGAGGCGATGTAGACGGGGACCTGGTCCCGGACCGGCCGGGTGAGGATCCTCAGTGGCTTGCCGTGCCGGCCGCCCCTCTCGGGCGGCAGCGGCATGTCGGTGATGCCGTGGTGGTCGATCGTCTCGCGGCGCCAGATCCGGCGGCACAGCTCGACGGTCTCGCGGGTCCGGCCGATCGGCTTGTCGTACGGCTTCCCGTGCCAGCCCTCGACGACCTGCGGGCCGGAGGCTCCGAGGCCCAGGAGCGCCCTGCCGCCGGAGACCGCGTCGAGTCCGGCCGCCGTCTGGGCGATGAGGGCGGGGGTGCGGGAGTAGACGTTGAGGATGGCCGAGCCGATCTTCATCCGCTCGGTGCGGGCCGCCAGATAGCCCATGATCGTCGGTGAGTCGAAGCCCCACGCCTCGGCGACCCACACGGCGTCGAGCCCGGCCGCCTCCAGCGCCGCCGCCTCGTCGGCGGCCCGGCGCGGGTCCCCCGCGTAGTCCAGCATCATGGACAGTTCCATCAGGCGTCCTTCGTGAGCAGGGCCGGTACGTCCCAGTCGGCCGCCACGGACTCGGTGTGCGCGCCCGGCCGGGCGGGCCCGGCGGTCACGCGGGCCGGGGTCGCGGAGAACCGCGGGGCGGGGGCCGGCTGGGTGATCCCGCCGAACTCGGTGAAGGTCCCGCGGGCGGCCAGGTGCGGGTGCAGCGGCGCCTCGCCGAGGGACAGTACGGGCGCCACGCAGGCGTCGGAGCCCTCGAAGACCGCCGTCCACTCCTGGCGCGTACGGGTCTTGAAGCGGGCGGCGACCGCCTCGCGGAGCTCGCCCCAGCGGGCCACGTCCTTGCGGGCCGGGGCCTGTTCCCCGATGCCGAGCAGCTCGACGAAGGTGTCGTAGAACTGCTGCTCCAGGGCGCCGACCGCCATGTACCCGCCGTCGGAGGTCTCGTACGTGCCGTAGAAGGGGCAGCCGCCGTCGAGGAGGTTGGCCCCGCGCCGGTCCTGCCAGCCGCCGGCCGCCATCATCCCGTGGATCATGGCGGTGAGGTGGGCGGTGCCGTCGACGATGGCCGCGTCCACGACCTGGCCCGCGCCGCCGGGGGTACGGGCGTGCCGGAGGGCCGCGAGGACGCCGATGACCAGGTACAGCGAGCCGCCCGCGTAGTCCCCGACCAGGTTCGCGGGGACGGCCGGCGGCTCGCCCGGGTTCCCGATCATGCCGAGGGCGCCGGTGACGGCGATGTAGGCGATGTCGTGCCCGGCGGTGTGCGCGAGCGGGCCGTCCTGGCCCCACCCGGTCATCCGGCCGTAGACCAGCCCGGGGTTCCGGGCGTGGCAGTCGGCGGGGCCCACGCCGAGCCGCTCGGCGACCCCGGGTCGCAGCCCCTCGATCAGCACGTCGGCCCGTTCGACCAGATCCAGCACACGGGCGGGGCCGCCGGGGGCCTTCAGGTCGACCAGGACGGACCGCTTGCCGCGGTTGGTGATGTCGTAGGCGGGGTCGACGGCGAGGGCGCCACCGCCGGGGCGGTCCACTCGTACGACGTCCGCGCCCAGGTCGGCGAGGAGCATGGCGGCGAACGGGCCCGGGCCGATGCCCGCCAGTTCGACGACGCGCACGCCCGCGAGCGGGCCGCCGCCGGGCACGTTCCCTGTCACTGCCATCGAACCCCCGGCATCCCCGGCGCCACCGCCGCCACTGTGTGACACAACCGATGTAACACCAGTGATGCTAGGAACGCGTTCCACTCAGCACAAGAGCAACCGCTTAGCCGGTTGACTCGTTTCGCGCGTCCAGCTCCTTCAGATGCCGTTTGAGGGCGACCGTGCGGTAGCTCTCCTCCACCCACTCGCACAGCACGTCGAGGGAGGGCGCCGCCTTCTCCCCCAGGGGTACGGAGACCCAGCCGGCCTTCCCCAGCCCGTACCCGGTCGGCTCCGCGCCGGGCGCGGTCATGGCGTGGCCGTGCAGCGCCTCGTCCTTGAGCTTGACGGAGATTCCCGGCGGCCCGGGGCCGTCGGCGTTGCCCAGGAACACGAAGATCTTCTTGTTCACCTTCACGACGCAGTCCTCGGGACCCCACGGGAACTCCTCCGCGGCCTCCGGCAGCCCTCGGGCAAACTCCCGCACCGCCTCCCACTTGCGCACCCCAGACCCCATGGACGCCTCCGCTCGACACAGGTCACACCCGCTCGCACCCGCTCGCACTCACTCGCACTCGCAGTCGGTCCTCACGCTAGCGCCGACCTCCGGCCGCAGCAGCCGGGCCGGGCCGGACCGGAGGCACTGTTCGTACGGCACACGCCGCGCGCTAGCCTCAGCCACCGACAGCAGCGGGGAGGAGCCGTGATGAACGAAGAGGTTCGGCAGGCCGACGGAGCCGCGGGACACGGACAGGAACGGGAACGGGAACCGGAACGGGAACGGGAACGGGAACCGGAACGGGTCGCGGGCCGGGACCCGGACGGTGCTGCGGCGGGCCGGCCCCATGACGTGGTGCTCTTCGGGGCGACCGGGTTCGTCGGCGCCCTCACCGCCGAGTACCTCGCCGCGCACGCCCCCGCCGACTGCCGGTGGGCCCTCGCCGGACGCGACTTCGCAAAGCTGGAGCGGCTGCGCGAACGGCTGGCCGGACTCCACCCCGGCTGCGCATCGCTGCCGCTGCTGCGCGTCGACGCCGGGGACGCGGCCGCCGTACGGGAACTGGCCGCCTCCACCCGGGTCCTGGCCACCACCGTCGGGCCGTACGTCCTGTACGGGGCGGAGCTCGTCGCCGCCTGCGCGGCGGCCGGCACGGACTACGTGGACCTCACCGGCGAGCCCGAGTTCGTGGACCGGACGTACGTCCGCCACGACGCCCGGGCCCGGGAGAGCGGCGCGCGGCTGGTGCACGCCTGCGGCTTCGACTCGATCCCGGCCGACCTCGGCGCGTACTTCACCGTGGGACAGCTGCCGGACGGCGTCCCGCTCCGGGTGGACGGGTTCATGCGGTCCAACGCCGCCTTCTCCGGCGGAACCCTCGCCTCGGCCCTGACGGCCATGGGCCGCGGAACGCAGACCCTGGCCGCCGCACACGAGCGCCGCCTCCACGAGCCCCGGCTGCCGCAGCGGCGCGTGCGCGGCCCCCTCGGCGCACCGCGGTACAGCCGGGAGACCCGCACGTGGGCCCTCCCGCTGCCGACCCTCGACCCCCGCATCGTCACCCGCTCGGCGGCGGCGCTGGAGCGGTACGGCCCGGACTTCCGCTACCGGCAGTACGCCTCGGTCAAGCACCTCCCGGTCGCCGTCGGCGGCGTGGCCGCGATCGGCGCGACGGTGGCCCTGGCCCAGCTCCCGGCGGCGCGGCGGTGGCTGATGAGCCGCTGGGAGCCGGGCAGCGGCCCGGACGCGGAGCGCCGGGCGCGCAGCTGGTTCACGGTCCGCTTCGTGGGCGAGGGCGGCGGCCGCCGCGTGTTCACCGAGGTCTCGGGCGGCGACCCGGGCTACGGCGAGACGGCCAAGATGCTGGCCGAATCGGCGCTGTGCCTCGCCTACGACGCCCTGCCGGAGCGTGCCGGGCAGCTCACCACCGCGGTGGCGATGGGCGACGCCCTGCTGGACCGGCTCCAGATGGCCGGCATCCGCTTCCGGGTCGCGGCGGTGCGGTAGGGGCGGGGGACCGTGGCCGCGCGGCCCGCGCCGGGGGCGGCGCGCGTCGAAGGGGGCGCGCGTCGGGGGGCGGCGCGCACCGGGGGCGCGCGTCGAAGGTGGCGTGCGTCGGGTGGTGGCGTGCGTCCGGTGTCAGGAGGCCTCGCGCAGGGCCCGCCTGCACAGCGAATCGGCGTGGCGCGTGGACTCGGGGATCCGGAATCGGGGGCTCAGCGCGAGGGCGTGGGCACAGGCGTTGTCGAGTGAGACCCGGTGGCCCACGGAGACGTACACCGGCTTGATCCCGTCCTGCGTGCGCAGCGCCCGGCCGACGACGGCGCCGTCGGCCGCGACCAGCGGCGCGGCGTCGCCACGCCGGGTCCCGGGCTCCTCGTACGTGAACGTGAACGGGTTCTTGGCCACCCCGATGCTGGGCAGCCCGGTGACCACGCCGAGGTGGCAGGCCAGACCGAAGCCGCGGGGGTGGGCAAGCCCGTAGCCGTCGCAGACGACCAGGTCGGGGACGGCGCTGAGCGCGTCCAACGCGGCCAGCACAGTGGGCAGTTCGCGGAAGGCGAGGAGCCCGGGCACGTAGGGGAAGCTGACGTGCCCGACGGAGGTCGCCTCCTCGACGACCTCCAGCGTGGCGGCGTCGAGGACGACGGCCGCGGCGGCGACCAGGTCACGCTCGTCGTCGTAGGCGACGTCCACGCCTGCGACCAGCCCGCGCCCGGGCGGCGGACCGGGCTCGTCCAGTACGACCTGTTGGCGGAGTTCGTCTTGTATCGCCCGGGCCTCGGCCTCGTCGGCGGGGGTCTTTGCGCTCGTCATGATGGTGCGAGAGTAGCCTGGCGATCATGTTCGTCATGGAGCTCACCTACACCGCGCCCATCGAAGCAGTCGAAGACGAGTTGGACGCCCACATCGCCTGGCTGGACGGCTACTACGCCTCCGGCGTCTTCCTCGCCTCGGGCCGCAAGGTCCCGCGCGAGGGCGGCATCATCCTGGCCGGGGGCGTCTCGCGCGCGGAGATCGAGAAGATCGCGTCGGAAGACCCGTTCATCCTGGCGGGCGTCTGCTCGTACCGCATCACGGAGTTCATCGCGACGAAGACCTCCTCGGACCTGGCGGCGGTACGGGAGAACCCGGCGGTTTAGGGGGCGTGGGCCGGCCGGGGTCTGGTGGGGCGGGTCGGGAGGCTGGGCGGCGGGGCTGCGCGCTCGGGGGGCGGAGAGCACGTCGGGATTCGGGGGGCGGGGTCCGGGCGGGGCGGTGTCGGGGTGGGTCCGGGGGCGTCCCGTCAGTCCACTGTCCTTCCGTGCCGTGCCGGCCCGTCAAGGGCGCTCCTCCTTCGTCGTCGCGTCGCTTCGCGATGTCGCTGCGCTCCACCCTTGACCGCCCGTCCCGTCCCGGAAAGACAACAGACTGCCGGGAAGCCCCCGAAGGATGGCCGGGGGGGCACGTGTCCAGGGGCGACCCCATCACAGATCCTGGACAGGGGTCCGCGTCCATCCGCAGCCGGCCCACCAGGACCGGCCAGCCAGCCAGTAGTGGCGCGCAGCCCGCACCAGGCAGCGTCCAGAAGCCCATCAGGGTCGGAGTGGGCCCACGAACGCCCCAGATCGCTACGCGCTTCTCCCGGCATAGCGTCCGCCGGCCGTCTGGGGTTGGACACAAGCCGCCCACGGCCGGTGAATGCGCGACGTGCTCAGGCGGGCTGCCAGAGTTCGATGCGATTGCCCTCGGGATCGGTGACCCAGCCGAATCGGCCGACGCCTTCCATGTCCTGGGTCTCTTCGCCCACGTCCGCGCCCTTGGCGCGCAATTGCGCGAGCATCGCGTCCAAGTCGCGGACACGGAAGTTGAGCATGGTCTGTTGGGTGCGGGACCCGAAGTAATCGGTCTCGGACTCGAACGTCGCGAACACCGTGGCCCCGGCCTCCTGGCGCCACAGACCGTGCTGGTCGGCGTCCAGCCCCAGGCAATCGCGATACCAAGCGTTCAAAGCTCCGGGGTCGGCCGCCCGCAGGAAGTACCCGCCGATTCCAAGCACACGTTCCATGGCGCCATCTAACCAGGACGGCGATGGGGCCCCTGTCCAACAGGGCAAAGCAGTCGTGTCCAGCCCACGACAGCCGTCTGACGCTGAGAAAGGAGGAGCGCGTAGCGATCTGACGCGTCCACGGGCCGGCATGGACTGGGACGGGCTTCTGGTCGCTGCCTGGTGCAGGTTGGTCCGGCCGAGGTCCGGAATGGGCTTCCGTGGGCCCGAATGGGAGCCGTACCCCTCCCTGCGCACCATCGTCGTCCGGCTGGCCGGTCCTGGTGGGCCGGCTGCGGAGGGACGGGGACTCCCGGCCCGGATCTGTGATGGGGCCGCCCCTGGGCATGAACCCCCCGGCCATCCTTCGGGGGCTTCCCGGCAGTCTGTTGTCTTTCCGGGACGGGACGGGCGGTCAAGGGTGGAGCGCAGCGACATCGC
>NZ_JBIVAL010000006.1:294045-532957 GCF_044745505.1 Streptomyces sp. NPDC086989 | reverse complement strand
GGCGCAGGCACAGCGGGCGGACGGGCTGGCGCGGCAGGCGCAGCAGCTGGCCGAGGAGGACGTACGGGCGTACCGGAACGCGTGCGGGGGCGGCGCCTGCGCACACCCCGCACCCCACACCCCGCCGCACCGCACGCGGTCTGGAGCCGAACGGTCAGCCGTACATGCTGAGCAGCTGTTCCGCCGACAGCTCCGTCAGGGGCTCCGAGCCGCCGCCGGGCAGCGGCAGCTCGAACCAGACCGTCTTGCCGCGGTGGGTGCGGCGCGTGCCCCAGCCCGCCGACAGCATGCCGACCAGCTGGAGGCCGCGCCCGCCCTCGTCGGTGTCGCGGGCCCGGCGGCGGCGCGGCTGCACCAGGTTGCCGTCCCAGACCTCGCAGACGAGGGTCCGGTCGAGCAGCAGCCGGAGCCGGATCTCGCCCTCGCCGTACCGGAGGGCGTTCGTCACCAGCTCACTGACCAGCAGTTCGGTGGTGTCCAGCAGCCCCTCCAGTCCCCACGCGGGGAGTTTCGCCCGGGCCAGCTCCCGCGCCCGGCCCACCGACCGGGCCTCACGCGGCAGCTGCCAGTCCCCGACCGCGTCCATCGGCAGCCCCTGTACCCGCGCCATCAGCAGCGCGATGTCGTCCTCGCCGTGCCGCGTGTCCAGCGTGTTCAGCACGTGGTCGCAGACGTCCTCCAGCGGCCGCACCGGGTCGGCGAGCGCGTCCCGCAGCCCGCGCAGCCCCTCCTCCAGCGGGTGGTCCCGCGACTCCACCAGCCCGTCGGTGTACAGGGCCAGCAGGGCCCCTTCCGGAAGGTCCACCTCCACCTCCTCGAACGGCTCCCCGCCCACTCCGAGCGGCATCCCCGGCGGCACCTCCAGCAGCAGCGCGGGCCGCGGCGGGGCGCCGGGCTCCGCCGGTTCCACCAGCACCGGCGGCATGTGGCCGGCGTTGGCGATCGTGCAGCGCCGGGTCACCGGGTCGTAGACGGCGTAGACGCAGGTCGCGAGGTACACCTCGGAGCGGTCCGCGTCCCGGGAGTGCAGCGCCGCCCGGGAGGCCTGCTGCGAGCCACCGGGTGCGCCGAGGCCGCGGGCGATCTCGTCCAGGGCGGACAGCACCTCCGCCGGCTCCAGGTCCAGCAGCGCCAGGGTCCGTACGGCGGTCCGCAGTTCACCCATCGCGACGGCGGCCCGCAGTCCGCGGCCCATCACGTCGCCGACGACCAGCGCCGTGCGGTGTCCGGGCAGTTCGATGACGTCGAACCAGTCCCCGCCGACCTCGGTGGCCGCGTTCCCCGGCAGGTACCGGCAGGCGATGTCCAGGCCGGCCGCCTCGGGGTCCCCGGGGGGCAGGAGGCTGCGTTGCAGTATCAGCGCCCGCTCGTGCTCGCGCCGGTAGAGGCGGGCGTTGTCGATGCAGACGGCGGCGCGGGCGGCGAGTTCCACGGCCACTGCCCGGTCCCGCTCCCCGAAGGGCTCGCTGCCCTTCGTGCGGGAGAACTGGGCCAGCCCGACGACGGTGTCGTGGGCGACCATCGGCACGACGAGCGTGGACTGCACGAGGTCGTCCGGTCCGCTGCCCTCGACCAGCCGCGGCCGGGCGGTGCGCAGCGCCAGTGCTCCCGGGGAGGCCGCCGGATAGCGGTGGGTCTCCCCTACGGAGACCAGCGCGCCCGGACCCGACAGCGGGGCGTCCGAGACCGCCGAGGCGAAGGCGACCCGCCGCAGCGGCGCGGAGGGCGCCCGTCCGGGACCCAGCCCGGGCGGCAGCGGTGGCACCCCGGGCCCGTGCGGTCGCGCGGGCCGGTCGTCGTCGCCGAGCAGCAGGCCCTGGTAAAGGTCGACGGCGGCGAGGTCGCAGAAGCCCGGAACGGTCACGTCGAGCAGTTCGCGGGCGGTGGTCTCCAGGTCGAGGGAGTTGCCGATGCGGTGTCCGGCCTCGTTGAGCAGGGCGAGGTTGCGCCGGACCCCGGCGGCCTCGCGGGCGGCCAGGTGACGTCGGGTGACGTCGGTGCCGAGGCCCGCGACGCCGATGGGGCGGCCGGTGCCGCCGTGGACGCGGTAGAGGTTGATGGACCAGTGGCGGTGTTCGCGGCTGCCGGGGGCGGCGCCGGTGATCTGGAGGTCGGTGACGGATTCGCCGGTCTCCAGGACCCGCCGCAGGGCCTCGGCCATCCGGTCGGCCTCCTGCGGCGGGAGGTAGTCGTGGACGGTGCGGCCCCGGTGCTCCTCGACGGCGCCGCCGAACACGGTCGCGAAACGGCGGTTGGCCCGCTGCACGGTGAGGTCCGTGCCGAAGAGCAGGAAGCCGAAAGGAGATTGGCCGAATATCGCCTGCGAAGCCGCCAGATCGGATTCGATCTGGCGCAGTGCCCGTACGTCGACCACGACGCACAGCGCGGCCCGTTCGGCGGTCTCGGTCTGGGTGGGCATCACATAGATCTCGGCCACACCGTGGGCGCCGTCCCCGCCGGGGATGCGGAAGGGGACGAGGCCCGTCCACTCCTTGCCGTCGAGGATCTCGGCCACCCTGCGGTGCCCGCCGGCGCGCAGCTCCGGCGGCATGAAGGCGTCCACCGGGTCCCGGCCCACGGCCTGCGCGGCGGTCAGCCCGAACAGCTCCTCGGCGCGCAGGCTCCACTGGTCGATGAGCCCGTCGGGTCCGATGGAGAAGGACGCGACCTTTATGTAGTCATATATCGAGCCAGGCGGGCTGCTGTGCCACAGGGAGTCGTGCCATGTCTCCCCGGGCACACGGGCCTGATGTGCCTGCGCAGGTATCTCGCTCACGCGACCGTCCCCTCCAGCTCACCGCAACCGGACCGGCCATGACCGAAGTATTCAGCACCACGGCCCCGCACGGCACGGCGTTCACGATCACAAAAAGGTCCCGACTATTTCGAGCCATGCCCCGTGATCGTCGGCCATCCTTCACCTTGTTACTCACCAGGAAGCGCCAACTCGAACCACACGGTCTTGCCCGATTTCCCGTGTCGGGTTCCCCAGCGCCGCGCCGAGACGGCGACCAGGTGGAGCCCCCGGCCTCCCTCGTCGTCCGGCTCCGCGACCCGCGCGCGGGGCGGATCCGGAATCGGATCGGAAACCTCCACCAGCAGCGCGGCGCCCCCCGTCGCGCTTTCACTGGCCTGATTGCGCCGCACCAGCCGGACCCCGATGGGGCCGGAGGCGTACCGCAGTGAATTGGTGACCAGCTCGCTGACCAGCAGGACGGTGATGTCGCCGACGGAGTCCAGGCCCCAGGAGGTGAGCGTGCCGCGGACGGCCTGGCGGGCGGTGCGGACGGCGCCGGGCTCTGCGGGGAAGGCCCACTCGGCGCATTCACCGTCTGTGTCGATCACGCCGATCACTTCCCGGGCCGGCAACGACCCCAGTCCGATTCCGCAGGGACAGAGCCACGAGGGGCAGTACACGATAGGGACTAATAGCGACATACCCGATATTCAGGGCGTCGTACCACCCGATGCCCATGCACCGGCGCACTGTGGCGCAGACGGCCCAGTGCATGCGCGTCACGCGCCCCCGTGCGACCTGGTGTGCTGCTCGGCGCGCTCGGCGCGCAGCCGGCGACCGGCCTCCGCCACCGCCGGCCGGTCCTGTTCGAGCCAGTCCACGGAGTCGAGCTCCTCCGGCCCGAGCCAGCGCAGCTCGTCGTGGTCCTCCAGCGGCGCGGGCTCGCCGGACAGCAGCCGGGCGGTCCACACGTGCAGGACGAGCCCGGGCCGCACCGGCCACTCCCCCGGGATCCGCTCCAGCGGCTCGGCCTCCACGCCGAGCTCTTCGCGCAGTTCGCGCACGAGCGCCTGGGGGACCGACTCCCCCGGCTCGGTCTTGCCTCCGGGCAGCTCCCAGCGTCCGGCCACCTCGGGGGGTGCGCTGCGCCGGGCGGCCAGCAGGCGCCCCCCATGACAAAGGGCTCCGCCCACGACCACGCGTACCGTCATGGGGCGGAGCCTATGTCAACGCGGGGATGCTCAGTTCGTCGTGGCGGTCTGACCGACCCGCTCGACCCAGTACAGCTGCTTGTGGCCTCCGCCTTCGAGGCCGTCGACGACTTTCTGGGCCTCGGCCCGGGTGGGGTAGCGGCCCACCCGGTAGCGGTTGCCGTTGTCGTCCTGACGTATGACCAGCCATGGGAGCAGGGCACCGCTGTCGTTCATCGCGTTTCACCCTCCGCCGATGTACCTGCCCGGGAAACCGCATTGCGCATATGCCCGAGCTTACGCCCGACCTTTACGGAGCGGATACGGATTTTCACGAAGAGGTACCTCAGCGGCGTACGCATCCGGCCATGCGTACGAGTGGGCCGTGTGCGCCGGTTCGCGGACGGCGCGTCCGGGGGCGGCCCGCCCGGTCAACCGCGCGCTCAACGGCCATGGAACGAGGGGGAGTCCGGCCGCGAAACGGCCGGCGAGGGGAGGGCGGGCCGCGGCGCGGCGGCCGGACGGCCCGAAGAGGCCGAGGAACCGGACGGCGGGGGCGATCACCATCGCGCCGAAATCCGCCGGGTCCATGACGGCCCGTCACCCGTCGTGCGCCGACGGCTCCCCGGGAGGACCCCCGGGGAGCTCCGCTCAACGGACGGGCAGGTGGTACGAGAGGCGGTAGCGGTCCGCCGGAACGACCACGTCGGCGGTCTCGACCGCCAGTCCGGATGCGAAGTACGTACGGCCGATCACCAGGACCACGTGCCCCGGGACCCCGCCCAGCAGCATGATCTCCTCCGCCAGGCCCGGCCGCGCCCCGACCTCCTCCACCACGTTGTCGACGACGACGTCGATCGCGGCCATCCGGTCGACGACCCCCGAACCGGCGAGCGGCCCCTCCTCGGGCAGCATCACGGGGGTCCGGCCGGTGACCGCGAGCGGCTCCCAGGAGGTCGAAAGCATCATCGCCTCCCCCGCGTCGCGAAAGACGTACCGCGTCCGCATGACGCGCTCGCCCGGCTCGATGCCGAGCCGCCCGGCGATCTCCGCCGGTGCGGCCGCCTGCTCGCTGCTGGACTCCCACGTCCCGCGGGCGGCGGCGTCGGCCTGCTCCTGCCGGAACGGCGTCGACGTCCCGCCCGTGCGGTATCCCGAGCGGGCGACGCGCCGCGGCACGGGCTGCTCCCGTACGTACGTGCCCGATCCGGACCGGCCCTCGACCAGCCCCTCCGCCATGAGGACCTTGCGCGCCTCCAGCGCCACCGTGTCGGAGACCCCGTACTCCTCGCGGATCCGGGCCTGCGAGGGGAGCCGGGCGTGCGGGGGCAGGGACCCATCGACGATCTTCCGTCGCAGATCCCCGGCGACGCGCAGATAGGCCGGCTGCTCACCGAAAGTCACTGGCCACTCCCATCAGGTTGACAGACAGCTACACCCTGGCAACCGACGGTTGTGCGCCGCAAGCAAGGGCCAGAGTTTCACCCGAAGTGATGAAGCCAGGTCACTGAAACCCGTTACCGAGCGTTACCTCGCGGTATCCTCGCCGGCTCGCCACGCCGCGGCCCCGGCGGCCCCGGCTGACCCGGCCGAGCCGCCGCCCGACTGGTCCGCCAGCCAGTCCGGCACCGTCGTCGCCAGCCCGTACGCCCCGCGCAGCGCCTTCTCCGTCTCCACGGACAGCGCGCCCGAAGCCTCGTCCCACGCGTCCTGGAACGCCGCGGGCTTCGTCGCCCTCGCCGCCCGCTGCCAGCCCGCGCGGGCCGCCTCGACCTCCTTGAGCTGCGCCCGCGCCGGCCCGGCCAGCTCCGGCCGCTCCTTCGCCCCGTCCAGCAGCGAGCCCTCCGCGGCCAGCGCGACGTCCACCGCACGGGCCCAGTCCAGATACCGGGGCAGCGCCTCGTCGATGGCCTCCTCGGGCTCGCCGCCCATCGCCAGGTCGGCCTCGTTCATCACCCGCAGGAAGGCCACCTGCTCCGGCTTCAGCATCCCGGCGTCCTTGCGCAGGCTGCCGCGGTGGTCCTCGTCCGCCGTGCCGATGACGCAGAGCAAGCGCCGGTCGCCGCCGCTCCACGACTCGCGCGAGGGCGCGAAGTAGAACATGTCCGCGTACGAGGGCAGCGCCCACGTGTCCATCGCGTACGCGTCCTGCGCCTTCCAGCACGCCTGTGTGGCGGCCCTCCTCAGCTCGGGCCCCCCGGGGAAGGCGCGGCCGGCGAACCGGGTCGAGGACGTGACCTCCCCCTCGTGCACCTCGGTGCAGGCGATCCGGTAGATGAAGGGGCTTTCGGCGAACAGGTCCCCGCCCGGGACGTTGAAGCAGTCGCCGGCCCGCATGTCGTCCGCGGGGGTCAACTCGCCCTCCACGCCCTCGAACTGCTGGATGGTGTCCAGGCGGTCGAACAGCCGCCCCGCGACCCGGTCCGTGACGAGGACGAGGACGAGGGTCATCACGAGCGACACCGCCAGGCCCGTGATCGCGAGCCCCCGGCCCCGCTCCCCCTTCCGCGCGATCTGCACGAGTGCCACGATCGCGAAGACGACGCCGAGCGGCGGCAGGCACAACAGCCCGACCAGCAGCGACGCGAGCGCAAAGCCGTTGAGCGCCGGTTCCCCGTACGCCGGCTGCGGCGTCGGAGCGGACCAGTGGGGCGGCGGCGGGGTGCTCACGGGGCGGGGGGCTCCATCACGGCGGGGGTCGCGAACGAATGCCCGAAATAGTACGCAGCGGCGGCGTCCGCCGTAACGGTCGCCCCCGCACTCGGGCCCGGTCACCGTGTTCGGGTCTGCCGGCCGCGCCTCCGAAAGGCGGACGCGCCCGTTCGCCTGACCACCAGAGCAGGGCGGACGCGTAACATCCGTGCCGTACAACGGCCATGAATGAGCAAAGGCGCTCTCCACATGACGCACGCACTGCCCGGCTACGTCTGCCCCGAGGACGCCACGCGCGCCGAGGCCCGGACGGCCCCCTGGTGCTGCCCCCTGTGCGGCGGACCGTGGGACCTCGACTTCACGCCCGATCCGTCCGCCCCGCTCGAACCGGCCGCCGGACCCCCCTCGCTCTGGCGCTTCGGCTCCGCGCTGCCGCTCCCGGGGGCGTTCTCCGTGACGCTCTCCGAGGGGAACACCCCGCTGGTCCCGCTCGGGGACCGGATCCACGCCAAGCTCGACTTCCTGATGCCCACGCTGTCCTTCAAGGACCGCGGCGCGGTGATGCTCGCGGAACTGGCCCGGCGGCTGGCCCCGGAACGGGTGATCGCGGACAGCAGCGGGAACGCGGGGACGGCCGTGGCCGCCTACTGCGCGCGGGCCGGGCTGAAGTGCGAGGTGTTCGTACCCGAGGGCACCCCGGAGAAGAAGACGGAGCAGATGCGGGCCCACGGCGCGGCGGTCCGCTTCGTGCCGGGCGGCCGGGAGGCCACGGCGCTCGCGGCCCGCGCCGCCGCCGACCTCCCCGGGGTCTTCTACGCGAGCCACGTCTTCAACCCGTACTTCCTGCACGGGACGAAGACGTACGTGTACGAGGTGTGGGAGGAGCTCGGCGGCCGGCTGCCCGAGACCCTCGTCGTCCCCGTCGGCAACGGCACCCTGCTGCTGGGGGCGGCCCTCGCGGTCTCGGAGCTGGCCCGCCGCGGGGTGAAACCGCCCGCGCTGATCGCGGTCCAGGCCGAGGCGGTGTCCCCGCTGGCCAAGGCCTTCGCGGCGGGCGCGGAGGACGCCGCTCCGGTGGAGCAGCTGCCCACCCTCGCCGACGGGATCGCGATCCCGGCCCCGCCGCGGGCCCGCCAGATCCTGGCGGCGGTCCGCGCCTCCGGCGGCACCTTCCTGACGGTCCCGGAGGAGGCCCTGCGCGCGGCCCGCCGGGACCTGGCGCAGCGCGGCCTGTTCGTGGAACCCACGGCGGCGGCCTGCTGGGCGGCGGTGGGCCCGCTGTCCCCCACCGACCCCCTCCAGGGCCGCACGGCGGTCCTCCCCCTGTGCGGGGCCGGCCTCAAGGCGGGGTGGACGTAGTGCGGCGGCGCCGGCGTACGTGTCGGGAAATCGCCAGCCCGGGACGGCGGGCGTCTGGTGAACTGGGGCCATGACCACCACCGTTGATCTCGCCCGCCGGTTCACCGCGCTCCACGACCCGGCCGCCCCGCTGGCCCTGGCCAATGCCTGGGACGTCGTCAGTGCCCGTCTCGTCGAGGCCGCCGGGGCCCCCGCCGTCGCCACCACCAGCGCCGGTGTCGCCTGGTCCCTCGGCGCGCCCGACGGGGACGCACTGACCCGCGACCGCGCCCTCGACCTCGTCTCCCGGGTGGTGGCCGCCGTCTCCGTCCCGGTCACCGCGGACATCGAGGGCGGCTTCGGCGCCGACGCCGCCGGGGTCGGCGAGACGGTCGCCGGGGTACTGGCCGCCGGGGCGGTCGGCGTCAACATCGAGGACGGCACCCGGGCCGCCGCCGATCACGCGGAGCGGGTGGCCGCGGCCCGGGCGGCCGCCGACGCCGCCGGGGTCCCGCTGTACATCAACGCCCGCATCGACACCTTCCTCTTCGGCCTCGGGGAGGCGGAGGGCCGCCTCGACGAGACCCTCGCGCGCGCCGCCGCCTACCTCCGCGCGGGCGCCTCCGGCATCTTCGTCCCCGGGGTCACCGACCCGGCCACCGTCCGCGAGCTCGCCAAGGGCATCGACGCGCCGCTGAACGTCCTCGTCGGCCCCGGCGCCCCGTCCGTCGCCGAACTCGGCGCCCTCGGCGCCGCCCGCGTCAGCCTCGGATCCTGGGTCGCGTCGGCCGCGTACGACGTGGTCCGCCGCGCCGCCGAGGAGCTGATCGCGGGCGGCACGTACACCGCGCTGGACGCCTCCCTGCCGTACGGGGAGCTGAACGCCCTGCTCAAGGGCTGAGATCCGGGAAGCGTGTAACCTCCACCGACCCTAGGATCCCGTTCATGCGCACCTCGGAGACCGCTGAGAGCAAGCAGCCGCAGTCCGCCGCCCGCAAGGTCACCGGCGCCGTGTGGGTCGCGCTCGCCCTCGTCTACGTCCTCTGGGGATCCACCTACCTCGGCATCCGGGTGGTCGTCCGGACCATGCCGCCGTTCCTGTCCGCGGGGACCCGCTTCATCGCGGCCGGCCTGCTGCTGCTCGGTCTCGTCGCCTGGCGGTACGGGCCGGCCGCGCTGCGGGCCACCCGTGCGCAGGCCGGTGCCGCGGCCCTCGTCGGCCTGCTGCTGGTCCTCGGCGGCAACGGCCTCGTCGTACTGGCCGAGACCTCCATCCCGTCCGGCCTGGCCGCGCTGCTGGTCGCTGCCGTGCCGATGTGGCTGGTGGTGCTGCGGAGCGCCACCGGTGACCGGCCGGCGCTGCCCACCGTCGGCGGGGTGCTGCTGGGCTTCGCCGGGCTCGCGGTGCTGACCGGCCCGGGCATCACCGGCGCGGTGCGGCTCTGGGGGGTGCTGCTGGTGCTGACGGCGTCCGTGCTCTGGTCGCTGGGCTCGTTCGCCGCGTCGAAGCTGTCCCTCCCGGGCAACCCGTTCACGGGCAGCGCGTACCAGATGCTCGCCGGCGGCACCGGCGGCATCCTCGTCGGCCTGCTGCGCGGCGAACACCGTGCGATGGACTGGGCGGGCTACTCCGCCGCCTCCTGGCTGGCGCTGGGCTACCTGATCGTCTTCGGCTCGCTGGTGGCCTTCACGGCGTACGCGTGGCTGCTGCAGAGGGCGCCGCTGTCGCTGGTCGCCACGTACGCGTACGTCAATCCGGTCGTGGCCGTCGCGCTGGGCGCGCTGATCCTCGACGAGGCCCTGACGGTACCGATCCTGGTCGGCGGCGCGATCGTCGTCGTGGCGGTGTGCGTGATCGTCAGCACCGAGCGCAGGGGTTAGCGGCGGGCCGGGCCACCCGGCGGGGCCGGACCGGGACCGGCGTCAGTCCCGCGCGGCCTGCTCGTACAGCGCCTTGGCCCTCTCGTCGAAGAGCGCGGCGGTGGAGTCCACGTCCGTGTCCCCGCCGCTCAGCACCCCGATCAGCCGCCCCGGGTTCCCCGGACCGCCGCGGTCGGCGATCCAGGGGCTCCCGCTGGTGCCCGTCCAGAAGCCCGCGCAGCTGATGTACAGCATCGCGGGGTCGTCCTGGTCGTGGCCGGTCTGGGTCGTGCAGGAGACGGGCTTGTTCTGCGGGTTGCGGTCGGACTCCGGATAGCCGACGACCGTCACGTCCCGTTCGTACCCGGAGGTCCAGTCGGGCTTGGGGGCCTCCGCTGCGCCGCCGACCGCCTGCTGCACCGTGCGGCCGTCCTCGTCCGGCTCGATGCTGAGGAACGCGAAGTCGGCGGTGTCCTCGCCCCATCTGGTCCAGCGCTCGTCCACGTGGACCGCGCGGACCTTCCACACCCCGAGGGGCTGGCGGCCCTCGCCCTCGCCGGTGAACGCGGGGGCGAACGAGAGGTCGCCGATGGCCCGGCCGTCGTGCGCGACCGCTCCGGGCACGCCGTCCTCGCCCGCCGGGGCCACGCAGTGCGCGGCGGTCGCGACGACCGTGCCCTTGGGGCTGTCGACGACGCTCGCCGTGCACCAGTGCTCCCCGTTGGCCATGAGCACGCCGACGCCGGGGAAGGGGTGCACGGCGTGCGCGTCCCTGTCCGTCGCCTTGACGAAGCCGACGGCGAGCACCGCCGCCACCCCCGCCACGGCCGCGGCGGACGCACCCCTGGCCACTGCGGTCATCGCACGGCGGGGTCGGGGGTCGGTGCCAGCATGACCTTGCTGATCCACTCCAGCGCGCCCTCCCTCATGCCGCGTACGTACGACTTCCCATTGTGCTCACCATCCTGGATCACCTGGAGCGTGGTGTGCACGGGGCCCTTCCCGTACTCGCTCATGAACTTCTCGGCCTTCTCCCGGCCGGTCTCCTTGGTGCCGATCTGGAAGTTGATGTAGACGTCCGGACCCCCCTCCCTGATCAGCTTCTCGGCGAGCTTCTCGGGGTTGTTCTCGTCCATGGCCTGCGTGTTCCCCTTCCACAACGGGGAGTCCGGGACGATGTCGACCCCGCTCGCGATGGCCGCCTTGAAGCGGTCGGGGTACTTCAGGACGTGCTTGAAGGCGCCGAACCCGCCCGCCGAGGAGCCCATGAAGGCCCAGCCGTCGCGGGAGGTGAAGGTCCGGAAATTGGCCCTCGTGAAATCCGGGATGTCTTCGACCATCCAGGTGCCCATCTTCGGCTCTCCGGGGATGTCCGAGGCGTCGAAGTGGTGCTTGGTGTCGGCGTTGTGCACCGGCATGATCAGGATGAAGGGCAGGCTCGTACCGGCCTTCGCCCCGTCGCTCACCGCCTTCTCCAGGCCGAGGCCGGGGCCCGTTCCCCAGTAGTTCGTGGGGTAGCCCCGGCCGCCCGGCAGGGAGATCAGCACCGGGAAGGCGCTCTTGGCGTACTTCGGGTCGTCGTACTCCTTCGGCACCCACACCCACACGTCACCGGTGAACCCGGACTTCGCGCCGGTCAGGGTGGTCCGGCCGATCTGCGTGCCGTCGGGCAGCCGGTACGTCCGTACGAAGGAGGCCTTCGGCCCGGTCGGCATGCTCACCCCCGGCCGGATGTCCGCGGCCGCGGCCGACTGCTGGACCTTCCCGAACGAGACGGGATCCCCTATGTCCGAGAAGAGCTTGTACTTGTACGCCGCGGCGCCGCCCCCGGCGGCGAGCACGAAGGCCAGCGCACCGCTGATCACGAGCCTGCGCAGGCGCCTGGGACGGCGGCGGCCCGTGGTCGGCGGGCCTTCCTCGGCCAGGAGGCCGCCCTCACTCTGAAGCTGGTCATGCTGCACGGATTTGTCCCGTTCCTTCTCCGGCGCTCCCGAAGAGCGCGGGTCGGACCGATCGGTCCCCCTTACACCCCTTACAGAGGTGTCAACGATCGGATGGGTTGCCTGGGACCGGCGGGACGTGGTGCGTGACACGGGGGGCCCGGATTCCGTGCGGAAGGCCTGTTCAGGCGGGTGGTCCGGCCGGCCCGGTCAGCCGGTTGCGGGCTGCGGCCCCTTGAGGACCTTGCTGATCCACTCCAGGGAGCCCTCCCTCATGCCCCGGACGTAGTGCCAGCCGTTGTGCTCGCCGTTCTGGATGTCGCGGATGGTCGTCCTGACCGGGCCCTTGCCGAACTGCTGCTGGAACCTGACCATCCGGTCCTTCCCGGTCTCCTTGGTGCCGACCTGGAAGTTGATGTAGACCTCGGGACCGCCCGCGTCGATCAGCTTCGCGGCGAGCTTCTCGGGGTTGTTCGCGTCCATCTCCGCCTGGTGGCCCTTCCACAGCGGGGAGTCGGGGACGATCTCGCCGCCACTGGCGATCACGGCCTTGAAGCGGTCGGGGTACTGCAGGACGGCCTTCATGCCGACGAAGGCACCGGAGGAGGACCCCATGAAGGCCCAGCCGTCGCGGGACCGGTACGTACGGAAGTTGGCCCGGGTGAACGCGGGGACGTCCTCGGTGAGCCAGGTGCCGATCCGGGGCTGGCCCGGTATGTCGGCGCCGTCGTAGTAGTACTTGGCGTCCGGGTTGAGCACCGGCATGATCACGATGAACGGCAGGCTGGTGCCGGCCTTCACACCGTCGCTGATGGCCTTCTGGAGGCCCAGGCTGCGGTCGGCCCAGTAGTTCTCGGGGAATCCGTTGCCGCCGGGCAGGGCGATGAGCACCGGGAAGGCGCTCTTCTCGTACTGCGCCTCGCCGTACTCCTTCGGCGTCCACACCCAGACGTCGCCCTCGAAGCCGGACTCGGCACCCGCGACACGGGACTTCGCGATGACCGTGCCGTCGTCGAGCTTGGCGGTCTGCTTGAAGTTGGACCTCGGACCGGCCGGCAGGAGCACGTCCGGGTCGCCGGTGGGCGTCGGGGAGGCCGAGGGCGCCGCCGGGGACTCCCCGCCCGTGCCGGATGCGGCGGAGGCGGAGGCGGAGGCGGGAGCCTTGCCGAAGCTCACCGAGTTCCCGTTGCCGGAGAACCACTCGAGTTTCCAGGCGGCGAAGCCGGCGCCGCCGAGCAGGAGCGCGAAGGCCACGACGGCGGTCATCCCCTTCGCGCGCAGCGAGCGCCTGGGCGGGTACTGGTGCACGGACTTCGCTCCGAACGGTCGCGGCCGTCCCGGTCGGGACGGCAGGGCAGGGCAGGGCAGGGCAGGCAGGGCAGGCGGGGACACGCACACGGCCGGAGGCTCATACCTCCGGCGGATCACCGCTGGGCGTCGAGGGCCTCCGCGCACCGCCCGAGCAGGTCGATCAACTGCTCCCGCTCCGCCGCCGAGAACGCGGCGGCCAGCGCCCGCTCCACCCGTACGGCACCGGAGTCGGCCAGCTCCATGGCGGCCCGGCCCTCCTCCGTCAGCCGGGTTTCGAGCACGTTGCGGTGCCATTCGTGCACGGTCCGCTCGATGAGCCCGCGCTCCTGGAGGTTCTTCAGCACGGTGTTCATCGTCGGCGGCGTCACCCCGCACAGGCGGGCGAGCGCGGCCGCGGAGATGCCCGGCTTCTCGGAGAGCCAGAGCAGGGCGGCGTACTGGGGAACCGTCACCGCTGCGGGCTTGAGGGCGGCGTTCTTGGCCGCGAGAAGCGCCTGTTCGGCGCGCTTGACGTGCGAGCCGATGCGCTCCTGGGGAGGCATGGAGGTCATTCCCGCATCCTAATGCTCTTGCATACATTAGAGCTCTAACTTAGATTCGTGGTCACCTATACGGAAGAGGACATCCACTGTGCTGAAGAAGCTCCTGCCCCTCACCCTCGTGACCCTGACCACAGCGCTCACCCTCGGCGCGGCCCCGGCCGCGCAGGCCGCGCAGACCGCCCAGTCGGCGCAGGCGTCCGACGGGCGCATCACGACGGCCTTCACCCTCCCCGGCGAGAAGGTCTACCCCGAGGGCATAGCCACCGACCCCCGCGACCGGACCGTCTACGTCGGCTCGTACGCGGACGGCACCGTCTACCGGGCCCGCCCCGGCCGGCGCACCGCCGAGGTCTTCCTGCCCGCCGGCACCGACGGCCGCCACACGGCGAACGGCCTGCGCGTCGACGCGCGCGGGCGGCTGTGGGTGACCGACTCCACCTCCGGGGTCGCGGTCTACGACACCGCGTCGGGCAGGCGCCTGGCCCACTTCGAGGTCACCGGGACCGCCGGGCTCTTCGTCAACGACCTGACCATCACCCCGGACGGCACCGCCTACCTGACCGACAGCGTCCGCGCGGTGATCTACCGGGTCACCCCGGCCCAGCTGGCGGCGGGCTCGGGCCCGCTGCTCGCCGCGTACGACCTGAGCGGCCACCTCACCCCGTCCCCGGCGGGCAGCTTCTCCCTCAACGGCATCGTCTCGGACCCCGCGGGCCGCTTCCTCCTGGCCGTGGACATGACCGCGGGCGACCTCCACCGCGTCGACCTGCGCACCGGTGCGATCTCCCGCGTCGCCCTCCAGGGCGGCGACCTCACCCACGGCGACGGCCTCGACCTGGCGCCCGACGGCACCCTGCGGGTGGCCCACAACACCACCAACACCCTGACCCGGTGGCACCTCAGCCCCGACGGCACGCGGGCCCGGCTCACCCGGAAGCTCACCGACCCGGCGCTGCAGATCCCGACCACGCTCAGCCACACCGCGGGCGGCACGCTGGTGGTCCGCTCCCAGTTCGACAAGGGCGGCCCCATGGGCCCGGGCACGCCGACCACCTTCACGGTCGCCTCGGTCCGCGGGCTCTGACCTTCGTCCGCGGGCTCCGGCCGGCGTCGGCGGCTCCGGCCTGCGCCGGCGGTCTCCGGCCTGGACGCGCCGCCCGCCCGGCCCGGCCCCGCGGTCAGCGGGCGCGCGCGGCGCCGAGCCGTGCCTGCTCCTCCTCGACGATGCGCCGGGCCAGCGAGGTGTCCGAGACGTCGACCGCCTCGGGCGCAGCCTCCGCCACGGCGCTGCGCCGGGCGTACGCGTCGAACAGCCGCGCCTTGCGCTCCAGTACCTCCAGCATCCGCTGGTCCACCCCGTCCGTGGCCAGCAGCCGGTGCACCCGTACCGCGCGCACCTGGCCCATCCGGTGCGCGCGGGCCACCGCCTGTTGCTCCATGGTCGGCTTGACCTGCGGCTCGCAGAGGATGACCACCGACGCCGCCTGGAGGTTGATCCCGGTACCGCCCGCCTCGATCTGCGCCAGCAGTACCGCGTGCCCGGCCGCCGCGCCGAAACCGTCGACCAGCCGCTGGCGGCGGGCGGGCGGCACGCTCCCGGAGATCGGCCCGAAGAGCCGGCCGCCGTGCCCCGGCGCGGACCGCTGCGGGCCGAGCACCGCCTCGACCGCCCCGAGCACCTCGCGGAACGCGGAGAACACCACGACCTTCAGCCCGTTGGCGGCGGCCTCCGCCACCAGCTCGCGCAGCCGCTGCAGCTTCGCCGACCGCTCCGGCCGCGCGTACGCGGCCCGGCGCATCGCCATGAAGTTGCCGGCCCGGACCGCCTCCCGGTAGGCGTCCCGGTCGGCCGCGCTGAGCTCCTCCCACTCGTCGGTCCACTGGAGCCCGGGCAGTTCGGCGAGCACGTCGCGCTGGTTGCGCCGCAGGTACGCGGGTGCCACCGCCTTGCGGAACGCCCTGGAACCCGCGACCGTGCCGACGTCGCCGATCCCGGAGGCCGCCTCCGGCTGCAGGACCCGTACGAGACCGCGGAACTCCGCGACCCGGTTCTCCATCGGCGTGCCGGTGAGGAACAGGACGTATGCGCAGCGGGCGGCCCACGCGGCGACCGCCAGGGAGCGCTGCGCCTGCGGGTTCTTGACGTGGTGCGCCTCGTCCACGACGAGCATCCCCAGCTCGCCGGGGGCGAGTTCGGGGAACCCGGTCAGCGCCTGGAAGGTCGTCACGGCCACCCCGCCCTCCGTCCGCCAGTCCGCGAAGGCGTCGTGCCGGCCGGGACCGTGGAGGGCGACCGCGCGCAGGGTGCTGCGCGCCTCGATCTCCCGGGTCCAGTTGATCAGTACGCCGGCCGGGCAGACCACGAGGAAGTGGCGCCGGCCCTGCGCGGCGAGGTGCGCGAGCACCGCGAGCGCCTGGATCGTCTTGCCCAGCCCCATCTCGTCGCCGAGGATCACCCGTCGCTGGGCGAGGGCGAAGCGGGCGCCGAAGGCCTGGTACCCGCGCAGCGAGACCCGGCTGTGCGTGCCGTCGAGGGCCTGGGCGCGGACCCGTTCGGCGAGCGCGTCGGGCAGGAACCCCTGGGCGGCGGCCGGGTCGGGGCCGCCCCCCGCCCGCTCGGTGATCTCCGCGAGCAGGCCGTAGTACTCGGCCGAGCGCAGCTCGAAGTCGACCCAGGCGGCCGCCTCGTCGGCGGGGCCGCGCAGCAGGTCGACCGATGCCTGTCCGAGCAGGACGGGCACCCCCTCGGCGACGGCCCGCGCGGTCTGGCGGCCGATCCCTTCGAGGGCGCCCAGCGCCCGCTTCCGCCTCTCCCGTCCCGCGAACCACAGCCGCAGCCGGCCGGCGGCGGGCCTGGCGTCGGCGAGCAGGGGCCCCAGCCCGGCGTCGAGCGCCGTGGCCGCCTCCACGGCCCGGCGGGCGTCCGGCCCCGCCTCGACGAGCAGCTGGAGGGCGGCCACCAGGGCGGTGGTCCGGGGATCGGGGTGGTCGACGTCCAGATGTACGGCGACGGTCTCCCCGACCGCCTCGGCGAGCTGCCGGGCGGCGCCGAGCGCCTGGTCGGCGGTCTGCTGCCCGACCCCGGGGATCTGCCGGAGCCGGTGGCGCCCGGCGTCCAGCACCCCCTGCACGGTGTCGAGGCCGGCCGCCTCGATGGCGGCCACCCGCAGCCGCCCCTCGGTGACGTGGGTCAGCCGGTCGACGGGGATCCGCACCAGCTCGCGGCGGGCGAGTTCCGCGTGGATCGGAGCCCAGGCCTCCCGGACGGCGTCGACGGCCCTGCGGTGGTCGGCCAGCAGCGCCGCGGCGGCCGCGTGCAGCGCCTCGCCCGCGTCGATCACCTCGGCCGCCCTGCGCCGCATGCCCCTCACCCCTCGAATGGGCCCGGCCGCGCCGGGTAACGCCTGCACGCAACCTACCGCCCGGTGGGGGACGCTCAGTAGCCGTTCATGGCGGCGCCCACGGTGATCTGCGTCTTCATGCCGAGGTCCTTGTGCCCGTCGACCGGGCAGTAGAGCTCGTACGCACCCTCCTTGAGGGTGATGTCGAGGGTCCCGTTCTCCCCCGGTGCCAGGGTCTTGGAACGCTGCTCCCCGCCCGGCCCCTCGATCTCCAGGGCGTGCTCGTGGTGGCCGGTGTTCCTGAGGGCGAAGGTGTAGGGCCCCGGCGTGAACGCCGTCCGGGACAGGGCGATGTGGAAGTCGCTCAGGTCCGCGGTGACCCGGGTCGAGGCCGGTGCGGCCGGAGCCGGGGTGACGGGGGCGGCGGGGGCGGCGGGCGGGGTGGGGGTCGCCGCCGGGCCGTTCCCGGCGCCTCCGTAGCCGCCGCCCCCGCAGGCGGCGAGCAGCACCGCCAGCGCTCCGGCCGCCAGCCCCGGCCCCACGCGGCCGGTCCGGGTGAGTGTTCCTGTCATGGCTCGGCCCTCCGGTGTTCTCGTACCCACGGGATACGGCCGAGCGGCGCCGGCGGATTGGGCACAGGAACGGGAGGCGGGGGCAGAATTAAGGGGTGTTTCCCCATGAACCGGAACCAATCCATCCGGGGAGCCCGAACGTATCTCCTGATGTGCAGAGAATGGGCCTCCCGCTCGGGCGTGCACCGGACGAGGCATTGCTGTCGGGCTTGGCGACGGGTGATCCCGAGATCGCCGTCGCGTTCGTGCGCCGCTTCCAGGGCACCGTCTTCGGCGTGGCCATCGCAGTGGTCGGCGATGCGCAGCTCGCCGAGGACATCGCGCAGCAGACGTTCGAGCGGGCGTGGCAGCACGCGCAGGTCTACGACTCTCGGCGCGGCTCCGTACGGACCTGGCTGACGGCGATCGCACACCATCTGGCGATCGACGCGGTCCGGGCCCGCCGGGCCAGTCCGGTCGCCCCCGAGGACCTGGACGCCCTCATCGACATCATGACGGAGACCCCCGAACAGCACGCGGTCGCCGCGGAGACCTCGGCCGGGATCCGGGCGGCCGTGGCGGCCCTGCCCCGGGAGCAGGCCCGCGCCCTGGTGATGGCCGGCATCTACGGGCTGACCGCGCAGCAGATCGCCGACATGGAGCAGGTCCCGCTGGGGACGGCCAAGACGCGGATCCGGACTGCGATGCACAAGCTGCGCAGGACCCTGGGGGCCGAGGAGATCCGGCGATGAGCGAGATGAGCTGCGAGCAGCTGAGGGAGCTCGACGCCGAGCTGGCGTTGGACATCCTCCCGGCCCGGGAGCGCGCCCGTGCGGTCGCCCACCTGGACCACTGCGCCGGCTGCCGGGGACACATCGAGCAGCTGGCCCTGGTCGGCGACGGGCTGCTCGGCCTGCTGCCGGGCACGGAGCCTCCGGTCGGCTTCGAGAGCCGCGTCACCGCCGCCCTCCTGCCGCCCCCGGCGCCGGAGCCGTCCCGGGTACCGGCGCCGGCGCGGTCGCCCGGCCGGCGGTGGCTGATGCGGCCCCGGGTCGCGGCCGTGGTGGCGGCCCTGGCCGTGGCCTGCGGTTTCGGCGGCTGGGCGGCGGGCACGGCGATCGAGCAGGCCGCGGCGCCGGTGTCCCCGGCGGCCCGCGCGAACGCCCAGCTGATCCAGGCGCCGCTGATCACGAACGGCCGGGAGGTGGGCCAGGTCTTCGCCCATCCGGGCACGAAGGGCTGGGTGTACATGTCGGTGGACCTGGAGAAGCCGATGCCCGAGGTCAGCTGCGTCCTCGACCACACGGACGGCACGATGACCCGCCTCGGCACGTTCTCGCTCCAGGACGGCTACGGCTACTGGGTCGCGACGGCCGACGTCAACGCCACGACCCTGGCCGGCGCCCGCCTCCTCACCCCGGGGGGCTCGGTCCTCGCGTCGGCCCACTTCACCCGGCCGATCACCTAGAGTGAGGCTCCGAGATGCGTGAGTGACGCCCCGGTGCCAGGGTGGTGGACGTCCCCCTCACCCTCTTCGAGGAGCGAAACCGGCATGGCGAAGAAGCAGCCGCCCCAGGACAAGGCCAACAAGCTCAAGGAGCAGGCCAAGCAGAAGATGCAGGAAGCCAAGCAGGGGAAGAACCCCATGTCCGAGGACATGGACCGGGAGGACATGGGCATGGAGATGCCCCAGGACCGCCCCCGCCCGTCCGACTCCCCCCGCAGCCGCTGACCGCACCCCGTCACCCGGAAGGGGTCGGACTCGTCGGAGTCCGACCCCTTCCGGCTCGCGCGACCGCGACGAAGCCCGTCGCCCGCGCCATGGCACTGCGCATCCTGGCCAAGCTGACCGAGCTGGAGACCGCCCCCCTCGGCTTCAACACCACCGCACTCGTGTCCCAGCCCGAACGGCGCCGTCTGCGCGTCGGTGACCACCGCGTCGTCTACACCCTCGACGACAGAGAACTGGCGGTGTGGGTCGTTCACGTGGGACACCGGTCCACCGTTCACGACACCTGATTTCTGACTCGTAGCCAGCCATCAGTAGCGGTAGCGGGCGGCCAGAACGATGATCTCCCGGTCCGTCACCAGGTAGGCGAGCCGGTGCTCGTCATCGATCCGCCGCGACCACGCGCCAGGCAGGTGGTACTTCAAAGGTTCGGGCTTGCCGATCCCCGAGAACGGGTCACGCCTCACGCCCTCGATGAGCTTGTTGATTCGAGCGAGCACCTTGCGGTCGTTCTTGAGCCAGGACGTGTAGTCCTCCCAGCCCTGATCCTCGAAGACAAGCCTCACGCGGCACCCGCACCCGCGTCCGCCGAGTCCGGATCAATCAGCTCGCGCTCCGACACGTTGATGTTCGCCAGGGCGTTCTCGTACGCCTTGAGGAGCCGGCGAGCGTTCGCCGGAGAGCGCAGCAGATACGAGCCCTCGCGCAGCGCCGCGTAGTCCTCTGCCGAGACGAGCACAGCATTGCCGTGCTTCGAGACGATCTCGATGGCCTAATAACGTACCACTCCCCACACCCCTCGCGCAGGGTGAAGCAGCCAGGGGGACGTCGCTGCGGCACCGAGCGACTTCAGCCCCCGCGACGGACCTGCAAGCACCCCGCAAACGGCCACGATGCAGCCATAAAGAGCAATTGCCGGCTGCGCTACACCCAGTAGGGCCTCGCCGAGATGCGCGTCGTGCGCCCGGCGATGAGGTGACGGACCAGGCGAAGGCGCGGACGGCAGCGCAGAAGCCTCGCCTGCATCCCAGCACGACAGGAGTGAGCAGGGGTGATGAGAGTGACGTGGGGTCACATTTCCCAGCACCATCCCAGCACGGGAAACAGTCAGGGGTCCGACTCCGAAGAGCCGAACCCCTTTGACCTGCACGTTTGCTAGATCATCTGCGTTGCGGTACATAGCTGGCTACACGTTGAAGCGGAACGTTCAGCTCAGAGCTCCGACCTGCGCAAACACGGTTCCGGAAGTGGCTATCCAGCACCTATCCAGCACGGTGCGAGTTCATCCAGCACATCCAGCACCACGCCGCCCGGCAAGGTGGTGTACACATGGCACACTCGGTACGCTTGAGCGCATGACGCAGCCGCTGCCCATAGAGTCCATCCGCGACGTGCGCGCACACCTGGCTGAGGTGGTAGAGCGCGCGGATCGCGACGACGTACCCACAGTGATCACGCGCCGAGGCAAGGAAGTCGCCGCCGTGGTCTCCATCGAGGTGCTGCGCAAGTACCAGGAGTGGGAAGAGCGCGAGATCAACCGGATCATCGACGAGCGCATGGCCAACCCGGCACCTGGCATCCCGATCGAGGACATCATGAGGGAGACGCTGGCGCGCGGTGAGTGAGTACCGAACCGTCTTCCGGCCAGAGGCGCAGGCCGAGCTTCGGAAGATCCCGCGCGACATGGCGCTGCGCATCCTGGCCAAGCTGACCGAACTGGAGAGCGACCCTCTCGGCTTCAACACCACCGCGCTCGTGTCGCAGCCGGAACGCCGTCGGCTGCGGGTCGGCGACTACCGCGTCGTCTACACGATCGACAACGGGGAGCTCGTGGTGTGGGTCGTGCACGTCGGGCATCGCTCCACCGTTTACGACACCTGACGCCAGCTGATCAAACGTCAGAATATCCAGCACCCATCCAGCACGGTGACGGCGAAGGGGTCGACTCCCCGAGGAGTCGACCCCTTCTGACCTGCCCGCTTGACGGATTATCTAGCGTGCAGTAACTGTTCGATTACACGTTGAAGCGGAACTCGACCACGTCGCCGTCCTGCATGACGTAGTCCTTGCCCTCCATGCGGGCCTTGCCCTTGGCGCGGGCTTCGGCGACCGAGCCGCAGTCGACCAGGTCCGCGAAGGAGATGACCTCGGCCTTGATGAAGCCGCGCTGGAAGTCGGTGTGGATCACGCCGGCGGCCTCGGGGGCCGTGGCGCCCTGCTTGATGGTCCAGGCGCGGGTTTCCTTCGGGCCGGCCGTCAGGTAGGTCTGCAGGCCCAGGGTGGCGAAGCCGACGCGGCCGAGGGTGGCCAGGCCGGGCTCGTCCTGGCCGACCGACTGGAGGAGTTCGAGGGCTTCCTCGTCGTCCAGCTCGGAGAGGTCCTGTTCCAGCTTGGCGTTCAGGAAGATGGCCTCCGCCGGGGCGACCAGTGCGCTCTGCTCCGCCTTGAAGGCGTCGTCCACGAGCTCGTCCTCGTCCACGTTGAAGACGTAGAGGAACGGCTTGGTGGTTAGCAGGTGCAGCTCGTGGAGGAGGTCACCCTGCTCCGTGCCCTTGGTGATGCCCTTCGAGAAGAGGGTGT
This sequence comes from Streptomyces sp. NPDC086989, assembly GCF_044745505.1. Lineage (NCBI taxonomy): Bacteria > Bacillati > Actinomycetota > Actinomycetes > Kitasatosporales > Streptomycetaceae > Streptomyces > Streptomyces sp. NPDC086989. The sequence goes on along the minus strand of NZ_JBIVAL010000006.1, from coordinate 511,186 downwards.
CGCCCGCCTCGAGGATCTTCTTCGCCTCGACGACGGCGGCCAGGACCGCGACCTTGTCCTTCTGGAGGCGGGACTCCTTCGTCAGGCGCGGCTCCGCCTTCTCGATGGACTGGAGGTCGGCCAGGATCAGCTCGGTGTTGATCGTCTCGATGTCGTCCTTCGGCGAGACCTTGCCGTCGACGTGCACGACGTTCTCGTCCTTGAAGGCACGGATGACCTGGCAGATCGCGTCCGACTCGCGGATGTTCGCGAGGAACTTGTTGCCCAGGCCCTCGCCCTCCGAGGCGCCGCGCACGATGCCCGCGATGTCGACGAAGTCGACCGTCGCCGGCAGGATGCGCTGCGAGCCGAAGATGCCGGCGAGGACGGCCAGGCGCGGGTCCGGGACGCCGACGACGCCGACGTTCGGCTCGATGGTGGCGAACGGGTAGTTGGCCGCCAGCACGTCGTTCTTGGTCAGGGCGTTGAACAGGGTCGACTTGCCGACATTCGGCAGGCCGACGATTCCGATCGTGAGCGACACGTTGGCGACTTCCCGTAGCTGGAGGGGGCGGCGGCCCGGGGTGGGCCACCGGACAGTTTACTTTCCGATGAGTGGCAGTCGTTGTACGCGTGTCCCCACACCGGAACCGTGCTCGCCCCGCCTAGCGTGGTGGGGTGGAGCAATACAGGACGCGTTCGGCGGATCACCCCCAGCGACAGCAGCCGGAGCGGGCGCAGGAGCGGCGCCCGGACCGGCCCGTCGGCGGTGTGCCCGCCCAGGGCGGCCGGCCCCGGCCCGCGCCGGCCCGCCGGATGCCGCGGCCCCGGCTGACCGGGCTCGGCGGCGGGCTGTTCGCCTGCGTCGCGATGAACCTGGCCGCCGGGATCGCCTGGCTCCTCTTCGACGGCTCGCTGCTCGCGTACGGGCTGCTCTTCCTGCCGGTCGCGGCCGCCACCGCCCTCTGGGTGCGCCCCGCCGACCTGATCACCGCGCCGGTCTCCGCGCCGATCGCCTTCGCCGCCGGGGTCTGGCCCCTTTCGGGCGGCTCCGGCGGCTTCGGCGCGGAGGTGATGGGACTCGTGTCCGCCCTGTCGCTGCACGCCGGCTGGCTGTACGGGGGAACCCTCGTCTCCGCGCTGATCGTCGTCGTGCGGAAGGCGGTGCTGATCTCCCGCCGGAGGCTCCCCCGCCGGACCGCCTGACCCGGCCGGACCGCCTGACCCGGCCGACCCGCCTGACCCGGCCGACCCGGCCGACCCGCTCGCCGCGCCCGACGCGGCTAGCCCGCCGAACCCCGTCCGGCCTGCGCCGCCCGCGCCGCCATCGCCGCACCCACGATGCCCGCGTTGTTCTGGAGCCTCGCCGGGACGATCTCGGCCCGGATGCCCTCGATCAGGGGGAGGAACTTCTCCGGTTTGCGGCTGACGCCGCCGCCGATGATGAAGAGGTCCGGGGAGAAGAGCATCTCCACGTGCTCCAGGTACCTCTGCACCCGGTGCGCCCAGCGCTCCCAGGTGAGGTCCCCGTCCTCCTTGGCCTTGACCGAAGCCCGCTTCTCGGCGTCGTGGCCCTTGAGCTCCAGGTGGCCGAGCTCCGTGTTCGGCACCAGCCGGCCGTCCGTGAACAGGGCGCTGCCGATGCCCGTGCCCAGCGTCAGCACGATCACGGTCCCGCCCCGGCCCTTGCCCGCGCCGTACGTGATCTCCGCGATCCCGGCCGCGTCCGCGTCGTTGAGGACGGTGACCGGCTGTCCGCCGAGCCGCTTCGACAGCAGGGACGCCGTGTCGACGCCGATCCAGCCCTTGTCCATGTTGGCCGCCGTACGGGTCACGCCGCCTGTGACGACTCCGGGGAACGTCACGCCCACCGGCCCATCCCAGTCGAAGTGGCGCACCACCTCGACGACGCAGCCGGCCACCCCGTCGGGGGTGGCCGGCTGCGGTGTCAGTACCTTGTGGCGCTCCTGCGCCAGCTCGCCACGGTCCAGGTCCGCGGGAGCGCCCTTGATCCCGGAACCACCGATGTCCACGCCGAAGATCTGCATGGAGACACCGTAGGGAACTTCGCGGGCGGGGGCCTACTTCTCGGCGACCAGCGCGGCCGCTTCCGCGCGCAGGTCGCGGCGCAGCTCCTTCGGCAGGGAGAAGGTGATGGACTCCTCCGCCGTCTTGACGATCTCGACGTCGCCGTAGCCGCGGGCCGCCAGCCACTCCAGGACCTCCTCGACCAGAACCTCCGGCACCGAGGCGCCCGAGGTCAGACCGACCGTGGTGACGCCCTCCAGCCAGGCCTCGTCGATCTCGCTCGCGAAGTCGACCAGGTGGGCGGCCTTGGCGCCGGCGTCGAGGGCGACCTCGACCAGCCGGATCGAGTTCGAGGAGTTCTTGGAGCCGACGACGATGACCAGGTCGGAGTCGGCGCCCATGACCTTGACCGCTGCCTGGCGGTTCGAGGTGGCGTAGCAGATGTCGTCGCTCGGCGGGGAGACCAGCAGCGGGAACTTGGTCTTCAGCGCGTCGACGGTCTCCATGGTCTCGTCGACCGACAGGGTGGTCTGGGAGAGCCAGACGACCTTCGACTCGTCGCGGACGGTGACCTTCTCCACGTCGTGCGGGCCGTCCACGATCGTGATGTGGTCCGGGGCCTCGCCGGAGGTGCCGATGACCTCCTCGTGGCCCTCGTGGCCGATGAGGAGGATGTCGAAGTCCTCGTTCGCGTACCGGATGGCCTCCTTGTGCACCTTGGTGACCAGCGGGCAGGTCGCGTCGATCGTCGCGAGCTTGCCGGCCGCCGCCTCCTCGTGCACCACGGGCGCCACGCCGTGCGCGGAGAACATCACGATGGAGCCCTCGGGGACCTCCTCCGTCCGCTCGACGAAGATGGCGCCCTTCTTCTCCAGGGTCTGGACGACGTACTTGTTGTGCACGATCTCGTGCCGGACGTAGACCGGCGCACCGTACTGCTCAAGGGCCTTCTCGACGGCGATCACGGCTCGGTCCACGCCTGCGCAGTAGCCGCGCGGGGCGGCGAGCAGGACGCGTCGGGAAGCGGGAGCAGGGGCGGCAGCAGTCATGTGGTCCATCGTACGGGGGTCTCCAGGAGGCCGGGCGTCGCCCGTTCGGCACAGACTGGGTCGAACGTACGAGCCGACCGCCCCCCGGAGGAATGATGGCGTCCGTGACGGACCCCGGCACGGCGCCGAAGCCGGCCCTGCGGCGGAGCCTCGGCTTCCGGGACCTGGTGGTGTACGGGCTCCTGTTCATCGCCCCCATGGCCCCGGTCGGGGTCTTCGGCACCCTCGACGCGAAATCGCACGGCGCCGTCGCGCTCGTCTACCTCTTCGCGACGGTCGCGATGGCCTTCACGGCGTTCTCGTACGCGCAGATGGTCCAGGTGGCCCCGCAGGCCGGGTCGGTCTTCACGTACGCGCGCAAGGGGCTCGGCGAGGGGGCCGGCCTGATCGCCGGCTGGATGGCGATGCTCGACTACCTCCTGATCCCGGCGGTCGCGTACCTGTTCTCCGGGATCGCGATGAACGCGCTGGTCCCGGAGGTCTCGCGGTGGGTGTGGACGGCGCTGGCCGTGCTGGTGACCACCGCGCTGAACCTGTGGGGCGTACGGGCGGCCGCCCGCGTGGGGTTCGCCGTGCTGGCGATGGAGATCGCGGTGCTGCTGGTGTTCGTGGTGGCCGCGGTGACGGTGCTGGCCCGGGGCGGGGCGCAGCGCGGCTGGCTCTCGCCGCTGACCGGGGACGGTTCCCTGGGGTTCTCCCTGACGGCGGTCCTGGGCGCGGTGTCGGTGGCGGTCCTGTCGTACCTCGGCTTCGACGCGATCGCCTCGTTCGCGGAGGAGGTGACGGGGGGTTCGGCGCGGGTGGCGCGCGCGGTGCTGTTCTGCCTGGTGCTGGCCGGGACGCTGTTCGTCGTGCAGGGCTACCTGGCGGCGCTGCTGATGCCGGTGTCCTCGGCGGAGCTGGCCGCCGATCCGGCGCAGCAGGGGCCGGCCTTCTACGACGCGGTGGAGTCCTCGGCCGGCTCCTGGCTGCACGACCTGGTCGCGGCCAGCAAGGCGGTCGGGGCGGCCTTCGCGGCGCTGGCCGGGCAGGCGGCGGCGGGCCGGCTGGTGTTCGCGATGGCCCGGGAGCGGCGGCTGCCGGGGGCGCTCGCGCGCACCTCGGACGGGACCCCGCGGCCGGCGCTGCTGGTGGCGGCGACGATCACGCTGGTCGCGGCGGTGTGGGCGGCCCGGCGCGACGACGGGCTCGACCAGCTGGTCTCGGTGGTGGACGTCGGCGCGCTGGTGGCGTTCACGCTGCTGCACGCCTCGGTGGTCGGCTGGTTCGTGGTCAGGCGCGGGGCGGGCGACCCGGTCTGGTGGAAGCACCTGCTGGTCCCGGTGCTCGGGGCGGCGGTGACGGTCGCGGTGATCGTGGAGGCCTCCCGGACGGCGCAGGTGGTGGGCGCGGTGTGGCTGGTGGCGGGCCTGTGCGTGCTGACCGCCCAGCGGGGCCGGCGCCCGGGCCCCGGCGACCCGGCGCACGCCTGAGGGCTGTCCGACCGGGGGCGGCGCGGGGCGGCCGGATCCCGACACCCTCGTCGCACCCTGAGACGCTGTCAGCGCGGGCGGATAGCCTGCGTACATGGGTCTGAATACGTCGGCTGACGCGCCGCTGCCGGTCGGCCGGGTGTCCCGGCTCATCGGGGGCTGGATCGACAGGCTCGGCCAAGTGTGGGTGGAAGGGCAGATCACGCAGCTCTCGCGGCGGCCGGGGGCGGGGGTGGTCTTCCTGACGCTGCGCGATCCGTCGCACGACATCTCGCTCAGCGTCACCTGCTTCCGCCAGGTCTTCGACGAGGTCGCGGACGCGGTGACGGAGGGCGCGCGCGTCGTCGTCCTGGCCAAGCCGGAGTGGTACGCCCCGCGCGGGCAGCTGTCGCTGCGGGCGACCGAGATACGGCCCGTCGGCATCGGCGAGCTCCTCGCCCGGCTGGAGAAGCTCAAGCGGTCGCTCGCCTCCGAGGGGCTGTTCGCGCCGGACCGCAAGAAGCCGCTGCCGTTCCTGCCGCAGCTGATCGGGCTGGTGGTCGGGCGGGCATCGGCGGCCGAGCGCGACGTGCTGGAGAACGCCCGGCGCCGCTGGCCGGCGGTCCGCTTCGAGGTGCGCAACGTCGCGGTGCAGGGGGTGCACGCGGTGCCCCAGGTGATCCGGGCGGTCAAGGAGCTCGACGCCCTGGACGAGGTCGACGTGATCATCGTGGCGCGCGGCGGCGGCAGCGTGGAGGACCTGCTGCCGTTCTCCGACGAGGAGGTCGTACGGACGGTCGCGGCGGCCCGTACGCCGGTGGTCTCGGCGATCGGGCACGAGCCGGACTCCCCGCTGCTGGACCTGGTCGCGGACCTGCGGGCCTCCACGCCCACGGACGCGGCGAAGAAGGTCGTCCCGGACGTCGGCGAGGAGCTGGAGCGGGTACGCCAGCTCCAGGGCCGCGGGCTGCGGGCCGTGCGCGGGCTGCTCGACCGGGAGGAGCGGGGTCTGGCACACGCCCTCGCCCGGCCGGTCTTCGTCCATCCGCAGCGGATGGTGGAGACCCGCGAGGCCGAGGTCGAGGCCCTGCTGGGGCGCAGCCGGCGGACGCTGGGGCACCTGCTGGACCGGGCCGATTCGGAGCTGGCCCACACCCTGGCCCGGGTGGTGGCCCTGTCACCGGCGGCCACCCTGGAGCGGGGGTACGCCGTGCTCCAGCGGGCGGACGGGCACGTGGTGCGCTCGCCGGAGGACGTCTCGGCGGACGAGGTGCTGCGGGCGCGCGTGGCCGAGGGCGAGTTCTCCGTACGCGTCGCCGGGCAGCGCGACGAGTGAGCCGCACGCCCGGCACGCCCGCGAGGCCCCGCACGCCCGCGAGGCCCCGCACGCACGCGATCCCCTGCACGGACAAGATGCACTGCACAGACAAGGTGGGACGGGAATGACGGAAACCGATACCTCGTTGGGGTACGAGCAGGCCCGGGACGAACTCATCGAGGTCGTCCGGAAGCTGGAGGCCGGGGGCACCTCGCTGGAGGACTCGCTCGCGCTCTGGGAGCGCGGCGAAGAGCTCGCGCGGGTCTGCCGGCACTGGCTGGAGGGTGCCCGCGCCCGGCTCGACTCCGCGCTGGCGGCCCGCGAGGCGGGGGACACCCCGGCCGACGGGGACGGCGGGGCGGAGGAGGACGAAGGGTGATTCAAGTCACCTTCAAGCCGATTTAGTTGAATCTTCTACCACTTTGGGGCTAAAGTCGGACCATCGCTTCACCTCCGTATGGAAGAAGGCTTTCCGATGTCTCTCGTTCTTGACTCCGCCGCTCAGGACCTGCTGTTCCGCGAGGCCCGCACCGCCAACTCGTTCTCCGACGAGCCGGTGACCGAGGAGCAGGTCCAGGCGATCTACGACCTGGTCAAGTACGGCCCCACCGCCTTCAACTCGACGCCGCTGCGCATCACCCTGGTCCGCTCCCCCGAGGCCCGTGAGCGCCTCGTGAAGCTCATGGCCGAGGGCAACCAGGCCAAGACCGCCGCCGCGCCGCTCGTCGCGATCCTCTCCGCGGACAACGAGTTCCACGAGGAGCTCCCGGCCCTGCTCCCGCACTTCCCGCAGGCCAAGGACGCCTTCTTCAGCGAGCGCCCGGTCCGCGAGCAGTCGGCCCTGATGAACGCCGCCCTGCAGGCCGCGTACTTCATCGTGGGCATCCGCGCCGCCGGCCTGGCCGCGGGCCCGATGGGCGGCCTGGACTTCGCGGGCGTCCAGAAGGAGTTCCTGGACGACGACCACACCCCGCTGATGGTCGTCAACATCGGCAAGCCGGGCGAGGACGCGTGGTTCCCCCGCGGCCCGCGCCTGAGCTTCGACCAGGTCATCACCACCGTCTGAGGCCGGTCCGGACACCCTGGACAGCTAAGCGGAAGGCCGCTCCCCGATGATCCGGGGAGCGGCCTTCTCGCATGTCACCGCCGGCGCGCGGTCGCCCGCTCCGGCCGGCGCCGGCGCCAGCCCGCTACTGCGCGCCCTGCTTGAACTCCAGCGCCGCCGCCATCCTGCCCAGGTCCTCGAACGAGGCCGTGCCCGTGACGACCGTGGCGTAGCCCTGCTCCTGCCGGACGAGGGCGTCGTACTTCTCGCCCTCCCAGCGCTCCCAGGCCAGGTCGCCGACCTGCTGCAGCTGCCCGGTGGCCTTGGCCCGCTGGGTGACGGACGCCAGGTGCTTGGCCGACGCGTCGCTGGACTGCTCGACGGCGACGTACTGCCCCTGCGGGTCCAGGAAGCCCAGGTGCCAGGCGTTCGCGGCCTTGCGGTCGAACGTCACCGAGGTCGCCCGCCACTCGGCCGGGAGCCCCACGGGCGCGGCCACGGGGTACGGCGCCGCGCGCCGCGCGGTGATCGTCTCCACCCGGTAGTCGACCACGTGTGTCGGATCGGCCTTGTCGTCGTGCGGGATGAAAATGTAGATCCCCGCGACGACGACACCGATCACCGCCAGCGACCGGACCATGTCCCAGACCGTCTGCTTGCCCTTCATACCTGCCACGGCACCATCGTCCCCCATGGCCCGGAGCGATCTCCGGCGGGGTCGGCGCGGCGACCGCAGCAGTCCGCAAGATGTCCGCTCACGCCAAACGCCTGACCGATATTCCGCTCATACGTGACCCGGTCTGCTCAATTTGTCGACGTGACGATAGAGTTCCAGCACCCTCACTTCCCGGCCGTCGCCGTACAGAAAGGTGCGCTCCGATGACCGAGCACAACCTGCCGCCCCAGCTCGAAGTCTCTCCGGAGGCCCCCGACCGCAACCTGGCCCTGGAACTCGTCCGGGTGACCGAGGCCGCCGCCATGGCCGCGGGCCGGTGGGTCGGGCGCGGCGACAAGCTCGGCGCCGACGGCGCCGCGGTCAACGCGATGCGCACCCTGATCTCCACCGTCTCGATGAACGGCGTGGTCGTCATCGGCGAGGGCGAGAAGGACGAAGCGCCCATGCTGTTCAACGGCGAGCGGGTCGGCGACGGCACCGGCGCCGAGGTCGACATCGCCGTCGACCCGATCGACGGCACCACCCTGAACGCCAAGGGCATGCCGAACGCCATCGCCGTGCTCGCCGCCGCCGACCGCGGCACCATGTTCGACCCGTCCGCGGTCTTCTACATGGAGAAGCTGGTCACCGGCCCGGAGGCCGCCGACTTCGTCGACATCAACGCCCCGGTGTCCGTCAACATCCGGCGCGTCGCCAAGGCCAAGAACATGGCCGTCGAGGACGTCACCGTGGTCATCCTGGACCGGCCCCGCCACGAGGGCATCGTCAAGGAGATCCGCGAGACCGGCGCCCGCATCAAGTTCATCTCGGACGGTGACGTCGCCGGTTCGGTCATGGCCGTCCGCGAGGGCACCGGCGTCGACCTGCTCCTCGGCATCGGCGGCACCCCCGAGGGCATCATCTCGGCCTGCGCCATCAAGTGCCTCGGCGGCACCATCCAGGGCAAGCTGTGGCCGAAGGACGAGGCCGAGCGCCAGAAGGCCATCGACGCGGGCCACGACCTGGACCGGGTCCTGCACACCAACGACCTGGTCTCGGGCGAGAACGTCTTCTTCGTCGCCACCGGCATCACGGACGGCGAGCTGCTGCGCGGCGTGCACTACCGCTCGGAGACCGCGACCACGTCCTCCCTGGTCATGCGCTCGAAGTCCGGCACGATCCGGCAGATCGACTCCACCCACCGCCTGTCGAAGCTGCGCGCCTACAGCGCGATCGACTTCGACCGCGCCCAGTAGGAGCGCGCCGAGCACCAGCGCCGGCCGGCGGCCGGCACGGCGAGAGGGGCGTCACCGCGTGCGGCGGTGGCGCCCCTCTCGTCTGCCTGCGTACGGGGTTCAGCCCGCGGCGGCTATCGGCCCTGCTCCCGGCGCTTGGCGCAGCTCCGCCGCCCGGCGCCTGCGGCGGGCCAGCACCACGCGGCGTTCGGCCGCGGTGAGCCCGCCCCAGACCCCGTACGGCTCCGGCTGGAGCAGGGCGTGCTCGCGGCAGGCGACCATCACGGGGCAGCGGGCACAGACGCGCTTGGCGGCCTCCTCGCGGGAGAGCCGGGCCGCGGTCGGTTCCTTGGAGGGGGCGAAGAACAGCCCCGCCTCGTCCCGGCGGCACACCGCCTCCGCGTGCCATGGTCCGTCCTCTTCCCTCGCCGGCACCCGCGGCTTCGGTACGGCGGCCGGACGCGCCTGAAGGCTCTGTACGGCTGCTACCTGCAGGGACTGATGCGGCGGATGCTGCACGGTCTACTCCTGACGACGTATACGCAAGCGAGAGACGATGCACCTGTCCCTACCCGCTGTGCGCGCCCCTATGCACTGTGTGGAGCCCGCGCGCCGCCCCGGCGGAATTCGACCGAAACGCGACGCCGCCGTGCGCTCTCAGACCTCCGGCGGCGTCCAGTCGGGGCGCCGGCCCAGGAAGGCGAGTAGCGAGCCGACCGGGTCGGCGGCGGCATCGGGGGCGGGCTCGACCGCCGGGGCGTAGGCGAAGCCGCGCAGGGGCTCGACGAGGGCCTCCGCCGCAGGCCGCAGGCCGGCCGCGAGGGCGGGGGTGAGCGGGGAGGGCCGGCCCGTGGCGACGGCGATGTCCCAGGCGTGGACGGCGGCGTCGAGGGCGGCCGCGCCGACCGCGGTCTCGGCGGTGACCGTGAACGGGGGCAGCGGTACGGCGACCTCCGCCGTACCGGGCGCGACCGCGGCGAAGGCCGCGGCGGCGGCGTCCAGGGCGGGCTCCAGCAGCTCCGCGGGGACCCCGGCCGGGGCGGCGGAGGGCTCGAAGGGGTCCTCGGCCGGGCCGGGGCCGCCGGTGAGGCGGGCGGCGTAGGCGAGCTGGTCGCCGGCGGCGTGCCGGAGCACCTGGCCGGCGTTCCACCGGTCGCAGGGCGTCGGGCGGCTCCAGGCGTCGGCGGGCACGCCGTCGACGGCGGTGCGCAGCGCGTCGTGCGCGTGATCGAGCAGGTCCCACGTGGATGCGGTCATGGGCCGATCGTACGGGCGCCGTTTCGGCCAAGTCGGCTGATTCCCGGGAGCAGTTGCCCGCACCCGGCGGCCCCGCTGCGGACCGTGCCGGGGGCGCCGGGGCCGCGCCTGGGCCGTCTGGTCCGCCCGGGCTGCGCCGGGGCCCCGGGCTAGCCGTCCAGGCGCTTGCGCAGCCTGAGGGCCAGGTCGACCAGGCGGGCGCCGAGCTTGGGCCTGGCCTCGATGTTGCCCAGCAGGGCGAAGCCGCGGACGATCACGACCGGCGCGTGCGGGTCGGTGGTCTCGGCGCGTCCCTCGCCGTGCACCTCGAAGTTGCCGAGGACCCCGCTGCCGTAGCCGCGGAGCGTGACGTTCTCCGGGACCAGGACCTCGACGTTCCCGAGCACGCTCGTCACGTTGATCTCGGTGATCTGCTGCTCGAAGACGGCCTCGGTGAGGTCGATGGTCACGTCACCCAGGACGGAGACCACGCGGGTGTGCGCCCCCGGCCGCCAGCGACCCTTGCGGGTGGAGCTGCTGCACACGGCGACCACGGTCTCCGAGACCGGGGCCACTGCGCCGGGCACCGGGGACGGCGCCGGAGCCCGTCCGTATGCGGGCGCCGCGGCGGCGCCGCCGGGCGCGGGGAGGTCCCGTACGAGCACCTCCAGCTCCCCGACCGTCTTGACGGCGTACAGGGAGTCCAGGCGGTCGGAGTGCTCCTCCGCGGTGAGCCGGCCCTCGGCGAGGGCGTCGGCCAGGATGGCCGCGATCCGGTCGCGGTCGGCGTCGGAGGCCCGCAGTTCGGCGGGGGCGGCTCCGGGGGCGGCGGCGGCCGCGGCGGGCTTCTTTTCCAGGTCCACGCCAGCCAGCATAGCGACACGCGATAGATCGCGATAGTCGGGAGTGAGCCTTACCTCACAGACACAGCCCGGGACGGAGGTCCTACGCTTGATAGCCGCGCTGCCAATTGGTCGCCAGCGCCGTCTGCCGAGTGAGGAATGACTGCCGTCATGCCAGAGTTTGCGTACACCGACCTGCTGCCCCTGGGCGAGGACACCACCCCCTACCGGCTGGTGACCTCGGAGGGCGTCTCGACCTTCGAGGCCGACGGCCGTACGTTCCTCAAGGTCGAACCCGAGGCGCTGCGCAAGCTCGCCGAAGAGGCCATCCACGACATCCAGCACTTCCTGCGCCCCGCGCACCTCGCGCAGCTGCGCCGCATCATCGACGACCCCGAGGCCTCGTCGAACGACAAGTTCGTCGCGCTCGACCTCCTCAAGAACGCGAACATCGCGGCGGCCGGCGTCCTGCCGATGTGCCAGGACACGGGCACGGCGATCGTGATGGGCAAGCGCGGCCAGAACGTCCTCACCGAGGGCGGCGACGAGGCGGCGCTCTCGCGCGGCATCTACGACGCGTACACGCGCCTGAACCTGCGCTACTCGCAGATGGCCCCGCTCACCATGTGGGAGGAGAAGAACACCGGCTCGAACCTGCCCGCGCAGATCGAGCTGTACGCGACCGACGGCGGCGCGTACAAGTTCCTCTTCATGGCCAAGGGCGGCGGCTCGGCCAACAAGTCCTTCCTCTACCAGGAGACCAAGGCGGTCCTCAACGAGGCCTCCATGATGAAGTTCCTGGAGGAGAAGATCCGCTCGCTCGGTACGGCGGCCTGCCCGCCCTACCACCTGGCGATCGTCGTCGGCGGCACCTCCGCCGAACACGCCCTGAAGACCGCCAAGTACGCCTCCGCCCACTACCTGGACGAACTCCCCCGCGAGGGCTCGGCGCTGGGCCACGGCTTCCGCGACGAGGCCCTGGAGCAGCAGGTCTTCGAACTGACCCAGAAGATCGGCATCGGCGCGCAGTTCGGCGGCAAGTACTTCTGCCACGACGTCCGCGTCGTCCGCCTGCCCCGCCACGGCGCGTCGCTGCCGGTGGCCATCGCCGTGTCCTGCTCGGCGGACCGCCAGGCCACCGCGAAGATCACCGCCGAGGGCGTCTTCCTGGAGCAGCTGGAGCGCGACCCGGCCCGCTTCCTGCCGGACACCACGGACGAGCACCTGTCGGAGTCCTCGGACGTCGTCGCCGTCGACCTCAACCAGCCGATGGACGACATCCTCGCGACCCTCACGCAACACCCGGTCAAGACCCGCCTGTCCCTGACCGGCCCGCTGGTCGTGGCGCGCGACATCGCGCACGCCAAGATCAAGGAGCTGCTGGACTCGGGTGCGGAGATGCCGCAGTACCTGAAGGACCACCCGGTGTACTACGCGGGCCCGGCGAAGACCCCCGAGGGCTACGCCTCGGGCTCCTTCGGCCCGACCACGGCCGGCCGCATGGACTCGTACGTCGAGCAGTTCCAGGCGGCGGGCGGCTCGAAGGTCATGCTGGCCAAGGGCAACCGCTCGCAGCAGGTGACGGACGCGTGCGGCCGGCACGGCGGCTTCTACCTCGGCTCGATCGGCGGCCCGGCGGCGCGGCTGGCCCAGGACTGCATCAAGAAGGTCGAGGTCCTGGAGTACGAGGAGCTCGGCATGGAGGCGGTCTGGAAGATCGAGGTCGAGGACTTCCCGGCGTTCATCGTGGTGGACGACAAGGGCAACGACTTCTTCACTTCGCGTGAACCCGAGCAGCCGACGTTCACCACCATCCCGGTGCGCGGCCCGGGCCTGGCGTAGCGGCCCGCCTGCGGGTCCACTGACCCGCGCCGCACATTCCTGCGCGCACAGAGCCCCTGGCAGCCGTCAGGGGCTCTGTCGTTGCATTATGCGACAGGGAAAGTAATCGCGGAGGTTCCGGAACTGCCCCCAGAGGATCGGTATCGCCAACCTCTAGAAATGAGGGAGCGTCAGGCGGTTTCCCCAGCCGAGGGCGGCGAAGTACACGCGGAACGCCAGAGGCCGTATGCGATGGTCTCGGGCTTTCGCCCGGCAGTCGAGCTGCGAAACCGCCCCCCAAGGGGCGCCGGGTCCAAATCCAGTCAATCAGGGTCCTTCGGTCTCTGGACGAGGTGGCGTCCTAGCGGGTGGACAACAGATGTGTTGTACCTCGGGTGGGGTGGCGAGCTCAAGGAGAGAGCATGAAGAGACCCCGGAGCGTTTACCCGCACCGGGGTCATGGGGTCAAGCCTGCTAGATCCGCTTGTAGGACTTTCGGGCCGGAAGGATGAACTCGGCCTCAGGGGCGGTCCATTCATAGCCGTCGGGTACGTGCAGGCCGGTTTCCTCAGCGATCTCGGCCACCTCAGGAACCCGAACGAGGACACGGCGAGAACCGTTCTCCGTGCTCCCGACGGTCACAGCAATCCGGTGCCGTTGCAGAAACACGCGCTTCTGCTCGTCATCCTTAGTACCCCACTCCTCGGAGTAGGTCCGTCCCGTAGCCGTCCAGGCCGGGGCATCCTCAGCGGCCTTGATCTCGGCCCGCAGTCGCTCGACCTTGGCCGACTGGAAACCGTGCTGGCCCCAGTAGCGTTCAACCTGAACATCTGTCTTTAGGCGTCCAGCGAGGTAGTCGGCTTCCAGCCTGTCCAGGATCGCCTCAGCCTCAGAAAGTTCCACTTTGGCTTGACTGATCGAATTTCCGGCCCGCTCCATCACGGGCAGCGGGCCGAGAGTGACGTTTATGAAGGAGCCCACAGCGACATCGAGGTCATCGCGGCGGATACGGTTGGGGCTGGGGCAGGTTCCGGTGTTGACGTTGTTGCAACCGTAGTAGTGGTGCACAGTGCCGTTCGCCTTCACCTTCTTATTGGAAGACATCCGAGAACCGCAACTCTGACAAGTAGCCACACCACCGAGCATCGACCTTGAAGGCGTTGCCCGTCGAACCGGACGGTCACTCTTCAGGGCGGCCACGAACTCGGACCACTCCGCGAAGTCCATCAGCGGGCTGTCGCTAATCCGGACGCTCTCACCGTTCTCGTCTACGACGTTCTCCCCCTTGTGCGTGTAGATCCCCGCCACAGTGGGGTTCATGACGATCGCGCGAATGGCGTTCGCCGTCCACGCGACGCCCCTCGGTTCCTCACCCTTGACGATTCGAAGGTGGTCCCGCCAAGTCGGGACGCCACGCTTGTTGAGATCAACGGCAATCTTGTAAGCGGACCAGTCACCCTTCAGGCGTTCCAGGATTTCACGGAACAGCTCCGCGTAACCGGGGTCCTGCACGAGCTTCTTTCCTCCGCCTTCCTGCCGCTCAAAGCGGTATCCGTACGGCTCTACGCCACCGATCCAAACACCCTTGGCCTTCCGGGCGGCCGAACCGGAGAGGGCGCGGGCCCGGATGGTGTCCAACTCACCCTCGGCAAAGGCCGCGATGATCTGAGCGAACATCTTCCCCATCGGGGTGCTCATGTCGATGCCCTCGGTCACGGAGACGATTGACTTGCCGTGCTGCTGGCACCACTCGAAGATCTCCGCGAAATGACCGGCCTTCCGGCTGAGCCGGTCCAGCTTCCAGACGGCCAGCACGTCCCACTCGTCAGCCCGCTCGGTGAACCAGGGGCCGAGGCCGGGGCGCTTGAAGGGGTGCATCGCACCGGACACGTCCAGGTCTTCGGCCCAGCCGACTATCCGGCCGTCGACGGCCGGCCCTGCGGCCCAGTGCTCGATGGCATGCCGCTGCTTCTCAGGACTGGTCGTGTCGTCCTTCAGGATCGACAGCCGGACGTTCCCCAGGACCCTCGGATGCTTGATCATGGCCGCAAGCTATCGGAGTCCCCGCGAGAAGAACAAGCCAAGCGACTTCTTCCAGAACCCGGCCCCGGAGCCGACGTTCACCCACATCCCGGTCCGCGGCCCGGGCCTGGCGTAACGCCCCGGTGCCGGGTGCGCCGCCCAGACCGCCGGCGCACCCGGCACACCCGCAGAGCCCCTGGCCCCCGGCCAGGGGCTCTGTCGCGCGCGGTTGCGGGCGGGCCGCCGGTGCTGCGATGCGATGTCACGGGGAATTCGGCCATCGGTGCGGCACGCGGTACCGGGCCGGTCACCGCATCCGGTTAACGTCTGTTCCATGACACAGCTGCTCTCCTCCGCCCGCGACGTGCGGGTCATCGCCCACCGGGGGGCCTCCCACGAGCACCCCGAGCACACCCTCGCCGCCTACCGGCAGGCCATCGCCGACGGCGCCGACGCGCTGGAGTGCGACGTACGGCTCAGTGCCGACGGGCGGCTCGTGTGCGTGCACGACCGGCGGGTGGAGCGGACCTCCGACGGGCGCGGGGTCGTCTCGGCCATGACGTACGAGGAGCTGACCGCGCTCGACTTCGGCGGCTGGAAGGGCGACGCGCACCGCGGGGCGCAGGTGCTGCTCTTCGAGGACCTGCTGAAGGAGGCGCTGGCCGCGGACCGGCCCGTCGGGCTGGCCGTCGAGACCAAGCACCCCACCCGGGCGGGCGGCCGGCTGGAGGCCGAGCTCGTGCGGGTGCTGAAGGACCACGGGCTCGCCGACGGCGCGGACGGCCGTGTCGAGGTGATGAGCTTCTCCCGCAACGCGCTGACGCGGCTGCACCGGCTGGCGCCCGGGCTGCCCGCCGTGTACCTGATCGAGCGGGCGCTGCGGCCGCCGCGGCCGCCGTTCGCGGGCCATGCCGGGCCCGGTATCGATCTGGTCCGCCGGGATCCGGGGCTGGTGGGGCGGCTGAAGGCCCAGGGGCTGCGGGTGCGGGTGTGGACGGTGGACGAGCCGGAGGACGTGGAGCTGTGCCTGCGTCTCGGCGTGGACACGCTGATCACCAACCGGCCGCGGGAGGTACGGGAGTACCTGGGCAGGCTGTGAGCCCCTGGGGCGGCACCCGGCCGGTCGCGCCGGCCGGGTGTGGGGGGTCCGGATCGTGCGGGGCGGGGTTACGCGAAGCGCTGGTTCGCGGAGCCGTTGCAGGTCTGCAGGCGCAGCCGGTCGTGGGCGGCGGCCACGGTCAGGCACATGCCGGACGCGGCGGCGGGGCGCAGGGTGGCCCCGTTGCGGGCCCATTGCTGGTTCGCGCCGCCGTGGCAGTTCCAGAGGATCAGGCCGGTACCGGCGCCGTAGTTGCCGCCCGGGGCGTCCAGGCAGCGGTCGTGGGTGAGTTCGACGTGGACGGACTTGTTCGCGGAGTCGTACCACCAGCCCTGGTTGCGGCCGCCGTGGCAGTCCCAGCCGAGGACGGCCGTCTCGTTGGCGCTGGAGCCGCCGTTGGCGTCGAGGCAGTTGCCGGTCGCCTCGTTCTTCAGCGGCCGGTACAGGTCGTCCCAGGCCCCGGCCTGGAGTACGGGCGTGCCGGTGCTGGCGGGGTCGGCGCAGGATCCCTCGCGCAGGCCGGAGTTGTAGAGCTGGGTCAGGCAGGACGCGAACGCGCCGTGGCCGCGGTAGTTGGGGTGGAAGGACTGGCGGGCGGTGTTCTCGTCCCACGGGAAGTGGTCGCCGAGGTCCAGGTAGAGGCCGCGGGCCCAGGCGTCCTCCATGCACACCTCGTGGCCCTGGAAGAGCCGCGAGTTGTCCAGGTAGGTCGCGCCCGAGGCGAGGGCGGCTTGGCGCATGCCCTTCTCGAAGGCGGGTACGGCGTGGTTGCGGCCCCAGGCGGCGTCGGAGTCGTAGCCGGCGCAGCCTCCGGGGAGCTTGCCGGGGAAGTTCGGGTTGTCGTAGAAGTCGGGCCCGATGGGGCTGGGGTAGCCCATCACGACCAGCTTGTAGTCGGAGTCGGCGTAGCCCGCGTCGCGCATGACCGTCTTGAGGTCGGCGACGGTGGCTTCGACCTTGGGTGCGAGGCCGTCGACGCGCGCCTGCCAGCTGGGGCCGTACTTGGGCTCGCAGGTGCCCTGGCTGAGCACCCAGCGGGTGACGCAGTCGGTCATGACGGGGCCGAACTGGAGGTCGTCGTTGGCGCCGGCGACGAGCAGCACCATCTTGATCTTCGTGTTGCGGGCCTTGATGGCGAGGCTGTCGCTCTGCACCAGCTCGTCGGCGTACTGCTTGCTTCCGCCGATGCGGATGTTGCCGGTGTAGCCGCCGGAGCACGCGACGTTGAAGGTCAGGTCGGCCGGGATGCCGGTCCGGTGGATCGCGGAGTCCGGGGAGCGGTGGCACTGGTTGGCCGCCGTGTTGGTCGCCGGGTCGTAGTTGCCGACGCCCTCGCCCGAAATCTCGCTGTCGCCGAGCGAGATCAGGCCGGTCTTGCGTTCGTTCAGCGGGCGGATCGCCGGGTCGCCGTAGATCTTGGTGGCCTCCGCCGCGCGGACGGCCTCCAGTTCGGGCGGGAGCGGCGTCGCCGCGGCTGCGGCGCCGGTGACGGCGGCTGCGGCGCCGGTCGCCGCGTGGGCCATGGGGGTGATGGCGCCGAGACCGCCGAGGGCGGCCGCGAGGGCGGCGACGGCGGCGAGGGTAGATCTGAGCCCGGGTCTCGTACGTACACGTGTCATGAACGTCTCCCCTGTCGGTGTTACCCCCGGTATTTACTGGCCGGTAGGGGACTTGGGAACACTTCGAACAAGACAATTGCTCAACTTTTTCAGGAGGCAACGCACATGACTGACGATCAGAACCAGGACCACCAGGACCTTTACCGGACCGAGCACGACTCGATGGGCGAGGTACGGGTCCCCGCGCACGCCAAATGGCGTGCCCAGACCCAGCGCGCGGTGGAGAACTTCCCCCTCTCCGGGCAGCGCCTGGAGCGCGCCCACATCGAGGCCCTCGCGCTCATCAAGGCGGCGGCAGCGGCCGTGAACGCGAAGCTGGGGGTGGTCGACGAGGACGTCGCCGGCGCCATCCGGTTCGCCGCCGCCGAGGTGGCCGAGGGCCGCTGGGACGAGCACTTCCCCGTCGACGTGTTCCAGACCGGGTCCGGGACCTCGTCCAACATGAACACCAACGAGGTGATCGCCACCCTGGCCGGCGAGCGGCTCGGCCGGGACGTCCACCCCAACGACCACGTCAACGCCTCGCAGAGTTCGAACGACGTGTTCCCCTCGTCCATCCACATCGCCGCGACCGCCGCCGTCACCCGCGAGCTGATCCCGGCCCTGGAGCACCTCGCCGTCGCGCTGGAGCGCAAGGCCGAGGAGTTCGCCGAGGTGGTCAAGGCCGGCCGGACCCACCTGATGGACGCCACGCCGGTGACCCTGGGCCAGGAGTTCGGCGGGTACGCCGCCCAGGTGCGCTACGGCATCGAGCGCCTGCGGGCGGCCCTGCCCCGGCTCGCGGAACTGCCGCTGGGCGGGACCGCGGTGGGCACCGGCATCAACACCCCGCCCGGGTTCTCCGCCGCCGTGATCGCCGAGGTGGCCGCCGCGACCGGGCTGCCGCTGACCGAGGCCCGCAACCACTTCGAGGCCCAGGGAGCGCGGGACGCGCTGGTGGAGACCTCGGGGATGCTCCGTACGATCGCCGTCTCCCTCACCAAGATCTGCAACGATCTGCGCTGGATGGCCTCGGGGCCGCGCACGGGATTGGCCGAAATCAATCTGCCCGATCTCCAGCCGGGCTCCTCGATCATGCCCGGGAAGGTCAATCCGGTGGTCCCGGAGGCCGTACTCATGGTCGCCGCACAGGTGACCGGGAACGACACCACCGTCGCCGTGGCGGGCGCAGCGGGCAACTTCGAGCTCAATGTGATGCTCCCTGTGATGGCCAAGAACCTGCTGGAATCGATCCGGCTGCTGGGCAACGCGAGTCGTCTGCTGGCCGACCGCACCATCGACGGGATCACCGCCAACGAGGCGCGGGCCAGGGAGTTCGCCGAGTCCTCCCCCTCCGTGGTGACCCCGCTGAACCGGTACATCGGCTACGAGGAGGCGGCCAAGGTCGCCAAGAGGGCGCTCGCCGAGCGGAAGACGATCAGGGAGGTCGTGCTGGAGTCCGGCTACGTGGACCGCGGCGACCTGACCCTGGAACAACTGGACGAGGCGCTCGACGTCCTGCGGATGACCCGGCCCTGAAAACGTTTCCGGACTGGGGCCGGATTCGGTCGTTTCTCGTCCCCGCGCACCTCCGTGACCTGCACCGCAGCGGGCGCGGGGGCCTCAGCCCTAAGATCTGCGCATGACAGGTACCGGAGGCCGCGGGGGCGGCGACGACGCGCAGGGCACCCGCTGGCGGCCCGGGGAGCAGATCCTGTGGCGCTACCGCGATCTCGCCCCGGACCTGAAGGGCGCGGTCCACATCTGCCGTCCGGTGACCGTGGTGCAGGACACCGACGAGCTGCTGGCGGTGTGGATGGCCCCGGGCACCGAGTGCGTCAAGCCCGTGCTGGCCGACGGCACCCCCGTCCACGAGGAACCGCTCGCCACCCGGTACACCGCGCCGCGCACCACCGTACGGGCGCGCTGGTTCGGCGCCGGCGTGCTGAAGCTGGCCCGGCCCGGGGACCCCTGGTCGGTGTGGCTGTTCTGGGAGCACGGCTGGCGGTTCAAGAACTGGTACGTGAACCTGGAGGAGCCGCGCACGCGGTGGTCCGGCGGGGTTGACTCCGTGGACCACTTCCTGGACATCTCCGTCTACCCGGACCGCACCTGGAGGTGGCTCGACGAGGACGAGTTCGCGCAGGCCCAGCAGTCCGGTCTGATGGACGCGGAACAGGCCCGCCGGGTGCAGGCCGCTGGGCGGGCGGCGGTTGACGTGATCAAGGCGTGGGGGGCGCCGTTCTCCGACGGCTGGCAGGACTGGCGGCCGGATTCCGCATGGGACGTTCCGGCCCTGCCCGAGGACTGGGACCGCACCCCGGCGCATATGACCTCATGAGACCCTTGATGCGCCCCCGGGGTTCAAACGTAAGATCTGCCTCCGCAGGTCGCGCGCGAGAGGGGCGCCCGGCTGCACATCCGTAAATGTCGTGCCGTACGCGGGACTTGACCGGAGGTCAACGCAGAGCGAGAGGTAACGAGCGGGACGCGGAACCGCGGGCGATGGTGCCCCCGCCGCTGAGCGGGTATACCGCGACTGACCGAGTTGAGTGCAGCGCACATCGAGCGCAAACGGACGGAATTCCACGCGTGACGGAGTACCCCACCTCGCAGGAGGGCCCGCAGCCTGCCGCGGCCGCCGCGACACCGGCCCCGGGCGGCCCCGCCGTGCCTGCGCGCGGCGCGGGTGCGGACGAACTGGGCCACGGCAAGGCCCCCGTCCCCGCGGCCGAAGCCGTACGCGGTGCGGCCGCGCCCGGCGACGAACCCGTCCGCTCGGACGTCCCGCACCCTCGTGCCGAGGGCGCGGCCGCCCCACAGGACGGCAGCCCCCGCCCGGCCCGCGGCCGCTCCCGCGCGGCCGCCGCCCAGGGCGCGGCCGGCCGCCGCGGCCGGGACGCCGAGGCGGCCCGGAACACCGCGGCGGGCGGCTCCCGTTGGCGCGACGGCGAAGCCGCACGGAACGCAGCGCACGGGGCGAGCGCCCCGGACGGGGACCCGGCCGCAGGGCGCGCCCACGAGGCCCGGGGCGAGGCCCCGGGCCGGGCCGCCGACGGCCAGGACCGGCCGGCGGCCGCGCTGCCGGGCGGCCCGCACCCCCGCACCGAACAGCCCGCCCCGGACGGGGCCGGGCCCACGGCGCGCCCCCGCACGGCCGGGGCGGAGGCCACCGCGCCCGCCGCCGCGCCCGTACCCGTCCCCGTCGACGCCGACGGGGACGGGTACGCGGACGTGGACGGCACCGGCACGGCCGGCCTCGCCCCCGGTACCTCCGGCACCGGCACCGCCGTCGACAGAGCCGGCGGGGCGTCGGACGCGGTGTCCGCGGGCGCCGACGGCCCGGCTCCGGACGGCGCAGTGGCCCGGCGCGAAGGGGACCGGCTGCGGTTCGTGGGCGCCGCGACCCGGCGGATCGCCCGCGGCATCGACCTCGACGAGATCGTGCTCGGCCTGTGCCGGGCCACCGTGCCGACCTTCTCGGACGCCATCCTCGTCTACCTGCGGGATCCCCTGCCGGTGGGCGACGAGCGTCCCGTCGGCTCGGTCGTTTTAAGGCTGCGCCGCACCGACCGGCTCCGGCCGATCGACGATCTGACGGGAGCGGAGGGCGCCGGGGCCGCGGGGGCCGCGGGCGAGCTCGACTTCAGCCAGCTGCCCATGGTCGGCCCGCAGGGTGACCTGCCCGCGGCCGAGCTGTGCGAGATCCGCCACGGCGGGGCGCTCGCCGAAGTGCTGCGCGGCGTCCGGCCCGTGTTCGGGTCCGCCGCCGGGGCCAAGGACGCGCTGCCGGAGCTGCTCGGTGCGGAGCACCCCGTACCGCGCGGCCAGCGGGCCATCCTGGCGCCGCTGCGGGGCCGCCGCCGCGTCATCGGCGCCGCGGTGTTCCTGCGCAGCCCCGAGCGGCCCGCGTTCGAGCAGAACGACCTCCTGGTCGCCGCCCAGCTGGCCACGCACACCGCGCTCGGCATCGACAAGGCGGTCCTGTACGGCCGCGAGGCGTACATCGCCGACGAGCTCCAGCGCACCATGCTGCCCGACAGCCTCCCCCAGCCCACCGGGGTCCGCCTCGCCTCGCGCTACCTGCCCGCCGCCGAGACGGCCCGGGTCGGCGGCGACTGGTACGACGCGATACCGCTGCCCGGCAGCCGCGTCGCGCTGGTCGTCGGCGACGTCATGGGCCACTCCATGACGTCCGCCGCGATCATGGGCCAGCTCCGCACCACCGCGCAGACCCTGGCCCAGCTGGACCTGCCGCCCGCCGAGGTCCTGCACCACCTGGACGAGCAGGCGCAGCGCCTGGGCTCCGACCGGATGGCCACCTGCCTGTACGCGGTGTACGACCCGGTCTCGCACCGGATCACCATCGCCAACGCCGGCCACCCGCCGCCCGTGCTGCTGCACCTCGGGGGCCGCGCGGAGGTGCTCCGCGTACCCCCCGGCGCGCCCATCGGCGTCGGCGGCGTGGACTTCGAGGCCGTGGAGCTGGACGCCCCCGCGGGGGCCACCCTGCTCCTGTACACCGACGGCCTGGTGGAGTCGCGGCTGCGCGACGTGTGGACCGGCATCGAGCAGCTGCGCGAGCGGCTCGCCACCACGGCCCAGCTGACCGGCCTGGACCACCCGCCGCCGCTGGAGGCGCTCTGCGACGACGTCCTGGACATGCTCGGCCCCGGTGACCGGGACGACGACATCGCGCTGCTCGCGGCCCGGTTCGACGGGATCGCGCCCAGTGACGTCGCGTACTGGTTCCTGGACCCGGAGGAGACCGCTCCGGGCCGGGCCCGCCGGTTCGCCCGCCGCGCGCTGACCCGGTGGGGCCTGGAGGAGCTCGAGGACTCGCTCGAACTGCTGGTCAGCGAGGTGGTCACCAATGCCGTCCGGTACGCGGAGCGGCCGGTGACGCTGCGCCTGCTGCGGACCGACGTACTGCGCTGCGAGGTCGGCGACGACTCCCCGCAGCTGCCGCGCCAGCGCCGGGCCCGGGAGACCGACGAGGGCGGCCGCGGGCTGTTCCTCGTCAACCGGATGGCCCGGCGCTGGGGCGCCACCCGGCTGAGCAGCGGCAAGGTGGTCTGGTTCGAGCTCCCGCTGCCGGGGGCGCACGACCGGCGCTGATCCCGGCCGTGACACGCCGCCGCCCCGCAGCACGGATGCTGCGGGGCGGCGGTGTGTCAGGGCGTTGTGCTCCCGCTACGGGAGCGTGAGCGGCGGGCTCTTCGACGGGTCCGGGCTCTTCGACGGGTCCGGGCTCTTGGACGGGTCCGGGCTCTTCGAGGGGCTCTTGCTCGGGCCCTGCGAACTCTTGCTGGGGTCCGGGCTGTTCTGCGACGGCGAGACCGGTGCGGACGGCGTGGAGGCGGACGTGGAGCTCGACGGGGAGCTGCTGCGGCTCGGCGCCATCGTGGGGCCCATGTTGGCCTCGGAGAGGTCGAACTCGCCGGTGTCCACGCCCTTCAGCGCGGCCAGCGTGTACGCCTTCCAGATCTCGGCCGGGAAGCTGGAACCACCCGCACGGCCACCGCCCGCGGTACCGGTGAGGGTGGTCTGCTTGGCCGTGCCGGGCTCCTCGCCGAACATCGCGACGACGGTGACGAGTTCGGGCGTGTACGCGGTGAACCAGGCGGCCACGTTGGACTCGGTGGTGCCGGTCTTGCCGGCGGCCTCGTAGGCCGAGCTGCGCACGGCCTTGCCGGAGCCGTCCTGGACGACGCCGGTGAGCACCTTGGTCACCGTGTCCGCGGTCTCACGGGTGATGGCCTGGCCGCCGACGGACTCGACCGGCTTGAAGTCGCGGTCGGCGTGCTTGGCGCTCTTGATGACCGTCGGGGTGATCTTCTTGCCGTGGGCGTCGAAGGTGGCGTAGACGCCGGCCATCTCCAGGGTGTTGGCGCTCATCGTGCCCAGCGACATGGCCGGCTTGTCCTCCGGCCAGCCCGGACGGTCCTTCATGCCGAGCTGGAGGGCCGTCTTCTTCACGGCCGGCGGACCGACGTCCACGATCATCTGGGCGTAGACCGAGTTCACGGAGGAGTTGGTGGCCGCCTGGACGGTCAGCAGCGGGTCGCCGTAGTTCGCGTTGTCCTGGTTCTGCGGTGCGAACGGGGTGTCGCTGCCGACGACGGGGCGCTTGCTGGTGCCGTCGTACAGCGCGTTCGGCGTGATGAGCTTGCCGTCGTGCGTCTTCGCGTGGTTCTCCAGCGCGGAGGCGAGCACGATCGGCTTGAACGTCGAGCCGGGCTGGAAGTCCTGGCGCAGGGCGTTGCTCGACCAGTGGTCGCCGAGGCCGGTGCCGCCGTACATCGCGACGACCGCGCCGGTCTTCGGGTCCACGGACGTGGCGCCCGCCTGCACGGCGGCGTCGACGGGCCGGTCCTTGCGGTCGAGCTTGGACTCCAGCTCGTCCTGCACGGCCTTCTCCAGCGCGGCCTGCTTCTTGGGGTCGATGTTGAGGGTGATCTCCCAGCCGCCGGCCTGGAGCATCTGGGCGGTCATATTGGTCTGCCTGCGCAGTTCGGCGTCGGCCGCCTGCTTCAGGTAGCCCTTCTGGCCCTCCATTCCGGGGGCGGCCTTGGGCTTGACCGGCTCCTGGAACTTCAGTTCCTTGCGCTTGGCGGGGTCCAGGGCGCCCATCTCGACCATGTTGTCGAGGACACCGTTGAAGCGGACCATGACCAGCCGCTTGCCGTTCGGGCCGGCGGTCGCCCAGTCGTAGTCGCTGGGCGCCTGGAGGACGGCCGCGAGGTAAGCGCCCTGCTCCAGGGTCAGCTTGTCGACGTCGACACCGTAGTAGGCCTGGGCCGCGGCCTGGATGCCGTAGGCCCCGCGGCCGAAGTAACTGGTGTTCAGGTACCCCGCGAGGATGTCCGGCTTCTCCATGCGCTGGTCGACCTTGAGGGAGATCACCAGCTCCTTGAGCTTGCGGGTCGGCGTCTGGTCCTGGTTCAGGTAGAAGTTCTTGACGTACTGCTGGGTGATCGTCGAACCGCCGGCCGTGCCCTTGCCGGTGACCGTGTTGAACAGGCCGCGCGCGATGCCCAGGAAGTCGACGCCCTGGTCCTGGTAGAAGGACTTGTTCTCGATGGCGATGAAGCCGGTCTGGACTTCCTTGGGAACCCGGCCGATCGGCACGATCTCGCGGTTCATCTTGCCGTCGCGCGCCATGATCGAGCCGTCGGCGTACTTGTAGACGTTGCTCTGCGTGAGTGCGTCGGCGTTCGGGTCGGGCTCGTCCACGTAGAAGTACAGGGCGACGAGGGCGCCCATGCCGAGCAGGACCATCCCGAAGAACGCCCCGAGGATCTTCTTCCAGGTGAAGAAGCGACGTATGCCGGCCTGCTTGCCGGTGCGCCCCTTCCCCGTGGCGCGCCCGCGCGGCGCCCGTCGCGTACTGCGCTGCTGCGCCTTACGCGCTTCTGCTCGGCCCATCGCTCCCGCTCCGCTCGATTTCCCCCCCGACGTCAGCTCAGAAAGCTAACACCGCAGGTTGTGACAAAGGTCAGCCAACCATGGCCAATATTGGTCATTTCGGACGTGAGAATCAGCACCCACATCAAGGGAACCGACGCGCGGAACGCCCGGAGGGTTGCGGCGACCCAAAAAAGTGATATCACTTTGCTAGACGGCTCGACCGGCCGCGACCAAGCGAATCGGGGCAGAACATGACGAAGACGACGGCGCCCGCCGCAGGCGTACGGGAGTTCACGGCGCGCAGCGTGGGCGGTGGACTGGCCCTGCTGCTGGGCCTGTTGGGGGCGGTGGCGGGTGCGGCTCTGATAGCCCTGGGCGTGACCGCGGGCGGGGACGTCATGCACGCGTCCCTGATACCGCCGGGCGTGCTGCTGATCATCGTCGCGGTCGTCTCGATGAGCGGACTGAACACGGTGGCGCCGGGCGAGGCCCGCGTGGTCCAGCTGTTCGGCCGCTACCGGGGGACGATCCGCACGGACGGCCTGCGCTGGGTCAACCCGCTGACGTCGCGGGAGAAGATCTCCACCCGGGTCCGCAACCACGAGACGGCCGTCCTGAAGGTCAACGACGCGTACGGCAACCCGATCGAGCTGGCCGCGGTCGTGGTGTGGCGGGTGGAGGACACCGCGCGGGCCACGTTCGAGGTGGAGGACTTCACCGAGTTCGTCGAGACCCAGACCGAGGCGGCGGTCCGGCACATCGCGATCGAGTACCCGTACGACGCGCACGAGGAGGGCGGGCTGTCGCTGCGCGGCAACGCCGAGGAGATCACCGAGAAGCTCGCGCTCGAACTGCACGCCCGGGTCGAGGCCGCCGGCGTCCACATCATCGAGTCCCGGTTCACGCACCTGGCGTACGCTCCGGAGATCGCCTCCGCGATGCTCCAGCGCCAGCAGGCGGGCGCGGTCGTGGCGGCCCGCAAGCAGATCGTCGAAGGGGCCGTCGGCATGGTCGAATTGGCCCTGACCCGGCTGGCGGAGGAGGACATCGTGGACCTGGACCCGGAGCGCAAGGCCGCCATGGTCTCGAACCTGATGGTGGTCCTCTGCGGGGACCGGGCCGCCCAGCCGGTCGTCAACGCGGGCACGCTCTACCAGTGAGTCCCGCCGGCGAGCCGCAGGACCCGCAGCCGGGCCGGGGGCGGGAGAAGGCCCCGCGGGCGGGGCGGCAGGCGCGCAAGCAGGTGCTGCTGCGGCTCGACCCTCAGGTGTACGACGCCCTCGCGCGCTGGGCGGGCGAGGACCTGCGCAGCGCCAACGCGCAGATCGAGTTCCTGCTGCGGCGGGCCCTGGCCGAGGCCGGGCGGCTGCCGGGCGGGGCCGCGCCCATCCCGCCGCGCGGCCGGCCCCGCATCCCGCCCGAGTCCTGACGGCACGGATCCGGGAACCGGCCCGCACGGCCCGCGGGGCGTGACCGGACCCGGACCGGACCAGGACCAGACCGGGGACCGGACCAGGGCCGATCAGGGCCGATCGCCGCAGGACCGATCAGGGCCGCCTCAGGAGGACGAACCCGTTCTCCTCGGCCACGGTGCGGTACCCCCGCTGCCGGGCCTGGTTGAGGGAGACGGCCTCGGCCACGGGCGACAGCGGCCAGTGCAGTTGGGGGGCCACCGCCGTGTCCACCATGATCCATTCCGGGTCGGGCCGGCTGTCGGCCCAGCCGTAGAGGCTCACGCTCGTCCGGTCCGCCAGGTGGGGCACCAGGTAGTCCGAGGCCTGGACCCTGGCGCCGTCCGGGATCCGGTCCATCAGCCGGTGAGCCACCGCCACCCGCGGATCCGTGTCCCAGAACGGCGGCTGGAGCATCTGCCCGAACGCGTGCGAGGGCAGCAGCAGGGCACAGACCCCGGCCGCCCCCGCCAGGTACCGGCGCAGTCCGGCGGCCGTCGTGCCCCGCCGGTGCAGGGCGTCGATGAAGGCCGCGAACAGGATCGGCATCAGCGTGAGCGAGTACTGGAAGCCGGTGCCCCAGTGGGACTGGTAGTCCGAGACGCCCCGCCACAGCACGGTCGGCAGGGCGATCAGGACCAGAGGCGAGCGCAGGGCCAGGAAGAGGGTCGGCGCGAGCAGCAGCGCGAGGGTCGCCACCTTGGTCTCGGGGATGACGAGTCCGATGGTGAGCTTCTGCAGCAGCGCGCCGAAACCGCCCCCGGCCGCGCCGGCGCCACCCGCACCGCCCGCGGGGCCGCCGCCCAGGAAGGCGGCGTAGAAGTACGAGCCGCTCGGGTTGAGGGCCGGCAGCCACACCAGCATGGCCAGCCCCGTGCACACCAGACCCGCCGCGGCGAGGGCGATCCCCCGCCGACGCCCGCGCCAGCCGGTGCGCCAGCCGCTGCCACGACTGCCCTGCCAGGCGATGACCAGGCCGATCGCCGCCACGGTGAGCCCCATGTCCTCCTTCACGAGCACCAGCGGCAGCGCCCACAACGCCGCCGCGCGCCGCCGTCCCTCGCCCAGCGCGGCGAGCGAGCAGGCCAGGAGCGGTACGGCGAACGCCCATTCGTGGAAGTCGAACCCGACGGCGCTGGCAATGCCCCACGAGAGCCCGTAACAGACCCCGAGGACCAGGGCGGCGGTGGAACCCAGCGCCCGGCGCGCCCACTGGGCGAGCGGCAGGACGCTGACGGCGATCAGCGCTGCCTGCGCGACCAGCAGGGTCCGCGCCGACGGCCACAGCCAGTACAGGGGGGCGAGCGTGACGAGGACCGGCGAGAAGTGATCGCCGAGGACGGGGAAGTCCGGCCCCTTGACCTCGGAGACGGGCAGGTGACCCTCCGCGTAGGAGCGGACGGCCTGCTCGAAGATCGCCAAGTCGAAGCTGTGCGACAGCAGCCGCTCATGGGTGCGCAGCGACAGCAGCATGTAGACGAGGAAGAGCCCCGAGGCCATGGCCCACATCCACCAGGCGGGCCCGGCCCCCTTGCCGAGGGGTTCGCCGGAGGGCTGGGAGGCCGTCCGGGCGGGCTCGCCCGACTGCTGGGGCGGGAGGGCGGCGACATCGGTGGGGGGTGCGTGCATGGCGCGCCTTTCGAGAGCTTCCGGGAACAGGGCCCTTTGCCCTCAAACTGCCAGCCGCTCCCGGGCACCGCGGCGAACCGTCGCGCGCGGGGCGAAAGTCCCTACGAATGGCCGCAGGGCGGGCGGGACGCCGACGCCGGCGTCACCGAAGTCGAGGGCCGGCCCCCGCCCGGGAGGCCCGAGCCGCGCTGCGGTCGACGCTCCGCGCCAAGGCCGTCCTCGCCCTGCCCGCCGGACGCAGCGCCGTCTCCACCGGCCCCGCGCGCCCGGTGCGGCGCCGTCCCGGATGACCGGCGTACCGGTCCGGATCGGCCGGGCCTCGGTGCCCGCCCCGGCGGGTCCGCCCTGCGCGACGGGCCACAGGTCCGTTCTACGCGGCGGGCCACACCGGGAGCGGGCGCACGGCCTCGCGCAGGGCGCCGGCGATGGCCCGGAACTCCTCCTGGCGGGCCGTCCCCGTGCGCATCGCCAGCGCGATCCGCCGCGAGGGCGCGGGCTCGGCGAAGTAACCCGTGGCCAGGTACTCGTTGCGGGCGGTCTCCAGCCGCAGCGCGGTGCGCGGCAACAAGGTCACCCCCATTCCCCCGGCGACCAGTTGTACGAGGGTGGACAGCCCGGCGGCGGTCGTGGTGACGTCCGCCCCGTCGGTCCGCCCCGCCTCGCGGCAGATGTCCAGGGCCTGGTCGCGCAGGCAGTGCCCCTCGTCGAGCAACAGCAGTTGCAGGCCCCGCAGTTCCTCCCGCGGAATGTCCTTGCGGCCGGCCAGCGGGTGTTCGCGGGG
This sequence comes from Streptomyces sp. NPDC086989, assembly GCF_044745505.1. Classification (NCBI taxonomy): domain Bacteria; kingdom Bacillati; phylum Actinomycetota; class Actinomycetes; order Kitasatosporales; family Streptomycetaceae; genus Streptomyces; species Streptomyces sp. NPDC086989. The sequence continues at coordinate 482,537 of NZ_JBIVAL010000006.1, read as the reverse complement.
CGCGAGGAAGACGAAGTCCTCGTCGAAGACCGGCAGTTCGGTGACCCCTGGGACACCCAGCGGCACCGCGAGCAGCAGCAGGTCGAGCCGCCCGGCGGCCAGCCCGTCCAGCAGCGAGGAGGTCTGCTCCTCGTGCACCTGGAGGTCCATCCGGGGGTAGCGGCGGTGGAACAGCCCGAGGACGGTCGGCAGCAGGTAGGGCGCGACCGTCGGGATCACCCCGAGCCTCAGGATCCCGGTGAAGGGGGCCCGTACCGCCTCGGCCTCCTCCAGCAGCCCGCCCATGGCGTCGAGGACCGCCCGGGCCCGGGCGGCGATCCGCTCACCCGCGGGGGAGAGCAGCACCTTGCGGGTGGTGCGCTCCAGGAGCTGCACGCCGAGGGCCTCCTCCAGGGCGGAGACGGCGCCCGAGAGCGCCGGCTGGCTCATCCCGATGGCCGCGGCGGCGTCCCTGAAGTGCAGGTGTTCGGCCACGGCGGCGAACGCGCGCAGCTGTGCGAGCGTCGCCTGCTTCGCTCCCCTGTTGCCGACAGCCACTGATAGGCACCTCCGATCACCGACCACAAGGCTAGCTGCGCCCGCGCGCACATTGATAGGGAAGCCTGATCAGCGCGACCACCCTTTGCGATTTCCGCGATCAATGATGCCTGTGCCAGCATGTGAGACCGTCCAACCCCTCAGGGAAAGCCCCCAAAAGGGACCCCTTTCCCGTCGCGCAAGGAGAGCACGTGCTCACTGTCGGTGACAAGTTCCCCGCCTACGATCTGACCGCTTGCGTCTCGCTGGAAGCCGGCAGCGAGTTCGCCCAGATCGACCACAAGACCTACGAGGGCAAGTGGCGCGTGGTGTTCTTCTGGCCGAAGGACTTCACCTTCGTCTGCCCGACCGAGATCGCCGCCTTCGGCAAGCTGAACGACGAGTTCGCCGACCGCGACGCCCAGATCCTCGGCGTCTCCGGCGACTCCGAGTTCGTCCACCACGCCTGGCGCAAGGACCACGCCGACCTGCGTGACCTGCCCTTCCCGATGCTGGCTGACTCCAAGCACGAGCTCATGCAGGCCTGCGGCGTGCAGGGCGAGGACGGCTTCGCGCAGCGCGCCGTGTTCATCGTCGACCAGAACAACGAGATCCAGTTCACGATGGTGACCGCCGGTTCCGTGGGCCGTAACCCCAAGGAGGTCCTGCGGGTCCTCGACGCCCTGCAGACCGACGAGCTGTGCCCCTGCAACTGGAACAAGGGCGAGGGCACCCTGGACGCCGGCGCGCTGCTGGCCGGTGAGTGACGGATGTCCCTCGACTCCCTCAAGTCCGCCATACCGGACTTCGCCAAGGACCTGAAGCTGAACGTCGGCTCGGTCATCGGCAACCAGGACACCCTCTCGCAGCAGCAGCTGTGGGGCACCGTCCTGTCCTGCGCGATCGCCGCCCGCTCCCCGCGCGTCCTGCGTGAGCTGGAGCCGGAGGCGAAGGCGGCGCTGTCGCCGGAGGCGTACACCGCCGCCAAGTCCGCCGCCGCGATCATGGCGATGAACAACGTCTTCTACCGCACCCGCCACCTGCTCTCCGACCCGGAGTACGGCACGCTGCGGGCCGGTCTGCGGATGAACGTCATCGGCAACCCGGGCGTGGAGAAGGTCGACTTCGAGCTGTGGTCGCTCGCGGTCTCCGCGATCAACGGCTGCGGCCAGTGCCTGGACTCGCACGAGCAGGTCCTGCGCAAGGCCGGCGTCGACCGCGAGACGATCCAGGAGGCCTTCAAGATCGCCTCGGTGATCCAGGCCGTCGCGGTCACGCTCGACGCCGAGGCCGCCCTCGCCGCCGAGTAGAACCCGGTACGCGCACCAGGGCCCCCGCAGCCGTTCCCGGCCGCGGGGGCCCTGTCGTTCACTTCCGCAGCGCCGCCATGAGGGCGCGCATGTCCTCGAGCATCGCCGCACGGACGGCGTCCTCGTCCGGGTCCGCGGTGTCCGGCCCCCCGTACCACTGAACGGTGAGGCTGAAGACGGCGCCCCCGTCGAGCACTTCGAGCCGTGAACCGCCGACCCGGCTGGTGAGCAGCGCCCGTTCGCCGAGTCCGGGGACCTGCTCCACCTCGCCGCCCGAACCGGCCATGGCCCCGATGCCCCCGAGGCCGGTGGGGCCCGCACCGAACTCCGTGCGGGGATCGTCCTTCTTGTGCAGCTGGACCAGCACCTCGGCATCGAACGACAAGCGGCCTTCGGTGTACGGCGCGCCGTGCGCGCAGTACGCCCAGTCCAGCGCGGGGTGCTCCTCGTGACGCCCGTAGTCCCCCGTGAGCTGCGTGGTGGACGCGGACACCGCGGGCAGCTTGAGCTTGCACAGGTCCTCGACGTGCCGGTAGGCGATCCGCGGCGCGGCGTCGCTGAAACGATCCTGCACCGTCAGGACACCGGCCCAGACGACCGAGGCCGCCACAGCCCCGCCGAGGGCCCATGACCAGGCCCTGCGGGGTCCCCGTACCCGCTCACGCGGAGCCTCGGGCTCCACCGCCGGGCCGGGCGGCCGGCCGGCCTCCCACTGCCCGTCGAGCTCAGGCTCGCTGATCATGCCCGGGGTCATGGAGGGCCTGCTCCACGGCCGTCGACCCGTGCGGGCCGGGACCGGCCGGGGCGGCGCCGTGGAGGAGCTGGTCGCGCGAGTAGGCCCTCAGGTAGACGACCACGGTGTTCGTGACGGCGACCAGCGGAACGGCGACCACCGCTCCGCCGATGCCCGCGATCATGCCGCCCGCGGCCACCGACAGCACCACCGCGAGCGGATGCACCCGTACCGCCCGGCCCAGGATGAACGGCTGGAGCACGTGCCCCTCGATCTGCTGCACCGCCAGCACCACGGCCAGCACCATCAGCGCGGTCCACGGCCCCTGCGTCACCAGGGCGACGACCACCGCCAGGGCCCCGGAGACCACCGCGCCGACGAGCGGGATGAACGCGAACAGGAAGATGAACACGGCCAGCGGCACCGCCATCGGCACCTTGAGGAAGTAGATGCCGAGACCGATGAAGATGGCGTCGATGAGGGCGACGAGCACCGTGCCGCGCACGTACGCCGTCAGCGTGCGCCAGGCGCGCGGACCGGCGCCCGCGACACCGGGCCGGGCAGCGGCCGGCACCAGGCCCTGCACCCAGGTCCAGATGCGCTTGCCGTCGTAGAGCAGGAACAGCGTCGAGAACATCGCGAGCAGGATGCCCGTGAGCACCTCGACGAGGACCGTCACGCCCTGGAGGCCGGCGGAGGTGATCTGCTCGGTGTTGGTGCCGATGGTCTCGCTGAGGTTCTTCGCGATGTCGTTGATCTGCTTCTCGGTCACGTGGAACGGACTGTCCAGTGCCCAGAGTTTGAGCTCGTTGATGCCGTCGCGGACGCGGGCGGAGAGATCGTCCAGGTTCTCCATGACCTGCCAGACCACGAACCAGCCCACCAGGCCGATGATCACGAACCCGAGGATCGCGGTGACGGCGGTGGCGAGCCCGCGCGGCAGCCCGAGGCGGCGCAGCCGCACCACGAACGGCTGGAGCAGCGCGGTGACGAGCAGGGCGGCCGCGAAGGCGAGGACGACCAGGCGGACTTCGCTGATCACCTTCATCACCACCCAGAGCATCCCCGCGAGCAGCAGCAGCCGCCAGCTGACCTCGGCGGCGACCCGCATCCCCCACGGGACGACGCTCACCGGGTCGGGGCGCCCGCCCTGGACGGGTGGGTACGGGTGGGCCGGGTGCCCGGGGTGTACGGGGTGCTCGGCGGCGGTGCCGGGTGACGGGGTGGCCGGAGCCGCCGGGACACCCGCGGCGACGGCCGGCACGGGCACGGGGACGGCGTTCTCCGCCTCGACCTCGGCCCGCCGCTCGTTGAGCCGCGCCTCCATGCGGCTCAGCCTGTTGCCGAGCCGGCCGATCCAGCCTGCCCTCTTCGTCATGTCTTTCCTCTCCCCCGCCCGTGGACCCACCTCGAAAGACCGTACACGCGAGGAGCCCCGCACCGTATGACGGTGCGGGGCTCCTCGAGGTTGAGCGGTACTAGTACCAGCCGTTGGCCTGGTGGAAGCTCCACGCGCTGCACGCGCTGCCGTAGCGGCCGTTCATGTAGTTGAGGCCCCACTGGATCTGGGTGGCCGGGTTGGTGCGCCAGTCGTCGGCGACCGAGGACATCTTCGAACCCGGCAGGGCCTGGACCAGACCGTACGCGCCCGAGGACGAGTTGACGGCCTTGTAGTTCCAGGTGGACTCCTCGTTGATGATGTTCGAGAAGCACTGGAACTGCCCGGCCGGAACGATCTGGCGGGCGATGTCCTTGACCTGGGCGACCGTGTAGGAGCTCTGGACGGCGAAGTCCCCGGCGCTGCGGGCGGCGGAGCGGCTTGCGATCTGCTCCTTCTCCTCGCGGTCCTTCTTCGCCTTCTCGTCGGCGGCCTTCTGCGCCTCGGCCTTCTTGGACTTGGCGTCCTCGGCGGCCTGGATGCGGGCGGCTTCCTCGGCGACGCGCTTGGCGTCGGTGTCGGCGCCCTGGGCGATGGCGTCGGCCTGCTGCGTCAGGGACGCGTTCTGGACCTGCGCCTGCTCGCCGACCGGGATGTCGCTGAGGAGGGTCGCCCCGGACGCGGTGGTCTCGAGATCGTTCGAAGCTGCGGGGTCGCCAGCGGCAACGCCCACGACTGCGCCGACGGTGGTGACTGCGGTGGCCGAAGCCACTGCGAATCCCCGGACCGAGATCCGGCTCACACGGTGTCCTTCCAGCAGCGTCCGCAGTGACCGGGCGGGCGCAATAGTGCCCCTTGACACTGGCCTCCGTGGTGCTGCGATCACTGGAGACGCGGGCCCGTGGGCAACTCCCTTGCGGGGGCTGCCGCGTGAAGCTCGGGCGGCATACGGCGAACGACTGTGGAGTTGTGGTGCTGCGGTCGTACCTCACGGGAGGTACTGGGGTCCCCCCGGACGAAGTCCGGGGGAGTGCCGTATGCGGGGCCTGACGGAAAACAGACTCTGCCGGACCCGTGCGCCGCAAGGCAATTCTCCATTGCGTGGGAAAGGTCACACCTGGCATGCTGCCGTTGTTTTCGACAAAGGCCTGTGCAGCACGACGCCGCCCGGCTAGGCTCTCGGGCCTTTGCCGGGCGGCCCCAACTCTCGCTCCCGCTATGGGGGTTTTGCCCCCGTTCCCGGTTACAGGGATTCGAGCATCTCGGTGACCAGTGCGGCGATCGGGGAGCGCTCGGAGCGGGCGAGCGTGACGTGGGCGAAGAGCGGATGCCCCTTCAGCTTCTCGACGACGGCGACCACTCCGTCGTACCGGCCGACCCTCAGGTTGTCCCGCTGGGCGACGTCGTGGGTCAGAACGACCCGCGAATTGGCCCCGATCCGGGACAGAACGGTCAGCAGGACATTGCGCTCCAGCGACTGCGCCTCGTCCACGATCACGAAGGCGTCGTGCAGCGAACGCCCTCGGATGTGCGTGAGCGGCAGGACCTCCAGCATCCCGCGGTTCAGCACCTCCTCGATGACCTCGCGCCCGGCCACCGCCGAGAGGGTGTCGAACACCGCCTGCGCCCAGGGGCTCATCTTCTCGTTGGCGTCACCGGGCAGGTAGCCGAGGTCCTGGCCGCCCACCGCGTACAGCGGCCGGAAGACCATCACCTTCTGGTGCTGCCTGCGCTCCAGCACCGCCTCCAGGCCCGCGCACAGCGCCAGCGCCGACTTTCCGGTGCCGGCCCGGCCGCCCATGGAGATGATGCCGATCTCCGGGTCGAGCAGCAGGTCCAGGGCGATGCGCTGCTCGGCGCTGCGGCCGTGCAGCCCGAAGGCCTCGCGGTCGCCCCGTACGAGCCGCACGTTGCCGTCGGGGGTGACCCGGCCCAGGGCCTTGCCGCGTTCGGACTGGAGGACCAGTCCGGTGTGCACCGGCAGTTCGGCGGCCTCCGGTACGTAGAGCCGCTCCTCGGAGTAGAGCAGGTCGACCTGCTCCCCGGACAGCGCGAGCTCGCTCATGCCGGTCCAGCCGGCATCGGTGATCGCGAGCTCCGCCCGGTACTCCTCGGCGAGCAGCCCCACGGAGGAGGCCTTGATGCGCAGCGGGAGGTCCTTCGAGACGACCGTGACGTCGTAGCCCTCGGCCTGGAGGTTGCGGGCGACCGCGAGGATGCGCGAGTCGTTGTCCCCCAGTCGGAAGCCGGCCGGCAGGACACCGGGGTCGGAGTGGTTGAGCTCGACACGCAGGGTGCCGCCCAGATCGCCCAGCGGGATGGGTGCGTCGAGGCGACCGTAGCGAACCCGGACGTCGTCGAGCAGGCGCAGGGCCTGACGGGCGAAGTAGCCGAGTTCGGGATGGTGCCTCTTTGCCTCCAGCTCGGTGATCACCACGATCGGGAGCACGACCTCGTGCTCGTCGAAGCGGGAGATCGCGTTGGGGTCTGCCAGCAGGACGCTGGTGTCGAGGACGTAGGTCCGCCTGTCGGGCAGGCGGCGCTTTGTGCTGGTCACCACGGAAGGACGTACCCCCTCGGAAGAGGTCGGGCCATGAAGACCGGACCGGTCATCGGCACCCATGCAGGGGCCGATTTCCGGCCCTCCCACTCCGTCCGTGCGATGGCACGTTCGTCCTGGCGCAAAGGGCCTCCCGGGCGGACGGCCCCATGCCGTCCGCTGAGACTCGACACCCGTGGATCGGGCATCGACCTGAAAGGGATATTCCCCGATCAGGCCCGGCCATGCCATGGCATATGACGGACGCTCGGTGAATCCCTGGTGAAGGCCTTGCCCCGAGGACTGGAGGGGGTGGAGGGGCTGCCGGGGCGATGCGCGAGGGGGCCCGGGGACTCCCGAGGGGGCGTCAGGTCATGGCCGGAACCTGGAGACAGGGAGCCCCGAGGCAGGCGCCCGGGAGGCAGGCGCCCGGGAGGCAGGGCCCCGGGGCGGCAGGGGCCCCGGGGTGGCGGCCGGGCCGGCCTGGATCAGGTCCCGTACCGCCGGTGGCGCGCCGCGTAGTCGCGCAGCGCGCGCAGGAAGTCGACCTTGCGGAAGGCGGGCCAGAACACTTCGCAGAAGTAGTACTCGGAGTGGGCGCTCTGCCACAGCATGAACCCGGACAGCCGCTGCTCACCGCTGGTGCGGATCACCAGGTCCGGGTCGGGCTGGCCGCGCGTGTAGAGGTGCTCGGCGATGTGGTCGATGTCGAGGACCTCGGCGAGCTCCTCGAAGGAGGTGCCCTTCTCCGCGTGCTCCAGCAGGAGCGAGCGGACCGCGTCGGCGATCTCCTGGCGGCCGCCGTAGCCGACGGCGACGTTGACCAGTATCCCGTCCACCTCGCGGGTGGCCTCTTCGGCCTCCTTGAGCACGGACTGGGTCCGCCCGGGCAGGATGTCGAGGTTGCCGACGTGGTGCACGCGCCAGCGGCCGTCCGCGGCGAGGCCCCGGACCGTGTTCTCGATGATGTTGAGCAGCGGGCGGAGCTCGACTTCCGGCCGGTCCAGGTTGTCCGTGGACAGCATCCACAGGGTGACGACCTCGACGTCCGTCTCGGTGCACCAGCCCAGCATCTCGGAGATCTTGTCGGCCCCCGCCTGGTGGCCCTGCTCCGTGGTGCCTCCGGACGCCTTCGCCCAGCGCCGGTTCCCGTCCAGGATCACGCCGATGTGCTTGGGCGCCGCGTCATGGTCGAGGCGGCCTTCCACCCGGCGTGCGTAGAGCCTGTACACCAGGTCGCGCAGCTTCACGATCTTCCAGCCCCTCCGTGCAGTGCCCCCGTGAGAAATGCGGTCCCTCCCCCGAGGCCGCCACATTACTGCGCGGCGGGATCGGGTACCCAACTCGGTCGGTCACAGGTCCGTGATAGGGAGGACAACGTGACTGATAACAATCCCTATCGGGCAGAGCCCTCGCGCTACGACTCCATGCAGTACCGGCGCACCGGCCACAGCGGCCTCAAGCTCCCCGCCATCTCCCTCGGCCTCTGGCACAACTTCGGTGACGACAAGTCCCTGGAGACCCAGCGCGCGATCCTGCGGCGTGCCTTCGACCTCGGCATCACCCACTTCGACCTGGCGAACAACTACGGCCCGCCCCCCGGCTCGGCCGAGCTCAACTTCGGCAAGATCTTCGCGCAGGACTTCGCGTCGTACCGCGACCAGCTGATCCTCTCCACCAAGGCCGGCTACTTCATGCACGAAGGCCCCTACGGCGAGTGGGGCAGCCGGAAGTACCTGATGAGCTCGCTCGACGCGTCCCTGAAGCGGATGGGCGTGGACTACGTCGACATCTTCTACTCGCACCGCTTCGACCCGGACACCCCGCTGGAGGAGACCATGGGCGCGCTCGCGTCCGCGGTGCAGCAGGGCAAGGCGCTGTACGTGGGCGTGTCCTCGTACACGGCCGAGCAGACGGCCGAGGCGGTGCGGATCCTGCGCGAGATGGGCGTACGCCCGCTCATCCACCAGCCCTCGTACTCCATGATCAACCGCTGGACGGAGGACGACGGCCTGCTGGACACCCTGGAGGACGCCGGCATGGGCTGCATCTCCTTCGCGCCGCTCGCGCAGGGGCTGCTGACGGGCAAGTACCTGAAGGGCATCCCGGAGGGCTCGCGGGCCGCCTCGGGCAAGTCCCTGAACCCGATGCTGCTCTCGGAGGACGTCGTCCGGCGCCTGCACGGACTGAACGAGATCGCGGGCCGCCGCGGGCAGTCGCTGGCGCAGCTGGCACTGAACTGGGTGCTCCGGGACGAGCGGATGACCTCGGCGCTGATCGGTGCGTCGAGCGTGTTCCAGCTGGAGGAGAACGTGGCGGCACTGGCCGGCGCGCCGCTCTCGGAGGAGGAGCTGAGGGAGATCGACTCCTTCGCCGTGTCCACCCCCGGCACCAACATCTGGGCCCAGCGGGGCTGACCTGCGGTTTCACCCGGGGATTGGTGGAAACAAAAAACGGGCCGGTCCGTGGGGGGGATACGGACCGGCCCGAGGGGGGGGTTCCACCATAACCCTTCGTAAAGCGTTATGCGTGCATCGGCGCAAGATGATTACGCTCCGAAACCGGCCAGCAGCACTCCGGTGAGGGCTCCAGCGGCCATGAAGGGGCCGAACGCGAAGGCCGTCTGACCCCCGCCGGGGCCCTTCAGGACAAGGCCGAGCCCGTACAGGGCCCCGTAGAGGAACCCGAGGAAGGCCCCGGCGGCCCATACCCCCCAGCCGTACCACCCAAGGATGACCCCGAGGGCGAGCGCCAGCTTGACGTCGCCGAAGCCCATGCCGGCGGGGTTGATCAGGAAGAGCCCCAGGTACGCGGCTCCGAGCGCGGCCCCGCCGAGGAGGGCGCCGCGCCAGGACCCGCCGGCGCCGGGCACGAGGGCGGCGGCGCCGAGGCCGAGTGCGGTGGCGGCCGCCAGGGGCAGGGTCAGTACGTCGGGCAGCCGCTGCACGGCGAGATCGACGAGCCCCAGCAGCAGCAGTACGGGCGCCACCCCGACGAACACGACCCCTTCGGGCCGGCCCCCGCACGCGGCGGCGAGGGCGCCGCACACCACCCCGGAGCCGAGGACGGTCCCCACCACGGACACCCCGTACCCGTGCGGGGCCGCGGCCGCGTCCCGCTCCCGCCGTCCGGCGGCGCCGCCCCGCGGGTCCCGCTGCGCGGAGGCGTCCGCCCGGTACGGGCGGGGCGGGGGCCCCGCGGGGGCGGGACGGCAACGGGGCGGTCCCAGCCAGCCCGGGACCGGGTGGCCCTCGGGACAGCGGTCACGCCACCCGGCCCCCGGCTCGACCGACAACCGGTACGCCGCCCGCGGCAACAGCAGCCCCGCCGCCGCGCCGTAGGCGACCGCGGCAACGATGATCACGACCAGCCCCATCCGCCGAAGGTAGGCGCAGACACCGGCACCCGCATGGGCCCGGGGGCCCAACCGCCCCTACCCTGGCGGCCATGACCACCAGCAACGGCCTGCTCCGCCTCGGGCCGGGGCGGGCGCCGGTGCCGCTGGAGATCGCGGCGTCCTACCGGGCCCGGACCCGCGGGCTCCTGGGCCGCGACGGCATCCCCGGCGCCGCCCTGCTCCTCACCCCGGCCGGGAGCGTGCACACGTTCCGGATGCGGTTCGCGATCGACGTGGCGTACCTCGACCGCCGCCTGCGCGTCATCGCCCTGACCACCATGGCCCCGGGCCGCCTCGGACTCCCCCGGCTCCGCTCCCGGCACGTCCTGGAGGCCGAGGCCGGGGCCATGGCGGCATGGGGCCTGCGGGTCGGCTCGCAGCTCGACATCACCGTCCCCGAAGGCCGGGGCGGCCGCCGCGGCCACGGCTAGGCCCCGCGCCGCCCCGGCGGTAGGTTGGGGCGGTTGAGCTGGGGTCTCAGGGGAGCGGCATGACGGAGAACGCGCGGATCAAGGCGCTGGAGCAGATCATGCCGGCGACGCACGGTGCCGACGAGGACGTCGACTGGCCTGCCGCCGAAGCGGTTTGGCGGACCCGGTTCCCGGCCGATTTCATCGCCTTCATGGGCCGCTTCGGTGCGGGCTCCATCAACGGCGAGGCCAGCATCCTCCTTCCGCTGCCCAAGCCCGGCCTCCAGTGGGATCCGGCCGAGATGGCCGAGGAGACCGCCAACGCCCGTCAGCTCTGGGAGGCGGAGGGCGGCCGGGCCGCCTTCGACGTGGACCCCGAGTCGATCATCGCGTGGGGGGTGACCGGCGGCTCGGACATCCTCTGCTGGCTCACGACCGACCCCGATCCGGACCGCTGGCCCGTCCTGGTGGTCGGCCGGCACACCGCGGACTCCTTCGCGGTCCACCCGTACGGCATGGCCGAGTTCCTGTTCCGGCTCTGCTCCGACGAGTTCGACGTGAGTCCGGTCAGCATCACTTTCTGGGACGGCGGGCACCTCAGTTTCGTGCACTGGCGCAAGGCCCAGCGCCGCTGGCAGGAGGGCCGCAACCCGGAGACGGGCGAGCCCGACCCGTACGCCGGCGAGTTCGCCGACTGACCTGATCCGTACCCCTCCACCCGTTCCGCGGAGCCAATGTGCCGGAACCGGGCGTTTCGGCATGTCTACGCGCGTCCGATTTGTGGATCACATATCGGAAAACACCAGCCGGAAAAGCCGCACTTGGAGCATTGCCCACAAGTTCCGCCCCAATGGAACCAACCGCCCCCGCGCAGGAGAGAATTCCGGCCAACGGGTCGTGGACGGACACCCCGGCCCGGAGCAACTCATAAGCAGTAACGGGAATCAAAAGAAATTCAGGGGAATACACCCGTGCGACGAAGAATCTTCGGAACGGGCACGACCGCGGTCGTGTTCGGTCTGCTGCTCCCGCTGTCCGGATGCAGCGGTTCAGGAAACAGCGCAGGTGACAGCGGCACACTGCGCCTGGTCGCCGCCGAATACGGAGACAACCAGGCCACCAGTTCCAAAGCGTTCTGGGACAAGGTGACGGCCGATTTCACCAAGACCAACCCCGGCATCAAGGTCGAGGTCCAGCTCCTGCCGTGGGCCGACATCGACCGCGAGGTCTCCCGCATGGTCAAGGCCGGCAATGCACCCGACATGGCCCTCATGGGCTCGTACTCGGACTTCGCGGCGCAGGGCAAGCTCTATTCCGCGGACGAACTCCTACCGGTCACCGCCGAGGCGAACTTCCTCCAGCCGCTGGCCGAAGCCGGTTCGGTCGGGAACACCCTGTACGGCCTGCCCTGGGTGGCGAGCAGCCGGCTCCTCTTCTACAACCAGGGCCTCTTCCGGCAGGCCGGCGTCAGCGAGCCGAAGACCTGGTCCGACCTGAAGTCCGCCGCCAAGGCACTCAAGGACAAGGGCGTGAAGTACCCGTACGCCCTGCCGCTGGGCCCTGAGGAGGCGCACGCCGAGGCGATGATCTGGGAGCTCAGCAACGGCGGCGGCTACGTCGACAGCGGCGGCAACTACAACCTGGCCTCCGACCAGAACATCCAGACGTTCCGCTGGCTGAAGGACAACCTGGTGGGCGCCGGCCTGACCGGCCCCGTCCCGCCCTCGCAGCTGAACCGCGCCGACGCCTTCGCCGCCTTCGTGCGCGGTGAGGTCGGCATGCTGAACGGCTACCCGCAACTCCTGCACGAGGCACGGGCCAAGGGCATCGACGTCCGCACCGCGCCCATGCCGGTGGCCGACACGATCGGCGCCGGGGAGACTCCGCCGGCCGTGGGTGTCGCCGACTGGATGATGGCGTTCAAGCAGAACGGCAAGCGCACCGAGATCGGCAAGTTCCTGGACTTCATCTACCAGGACAAGAACCTGTCGGACTTCGCGGGCCGCTACCACCTGCTGCCGTCGACCGTCTCCGCCTCCCGCACCCCGTCCGGCGGCGGCCTCGACAGCAACGACCAGTTCTTCCTGACGGCCCTGCGCGGGGCGCAGCTGTACCCGGTGAACGACCCGTCGTGGGTGACGGTCAGCGACACCATCAAGCGCAGCGTCGGCCGCGCCGTGGAGCCGGGCGGCGACCCGAAGAAGGTGCTGGAGGAGATCGCCGCGAAGGCGACCGAGGAGACCAGGAAGAAGCACTGACCGTTCGGCGCCGGGCACCGGACGCAGAAACGTCGAAACATCCGGTCCGACACGGGACTTCCGCCCCTGCCGCATCCCATCCCGTGCGGCAGAATGGCTGCCACGGCTCTTGATCCAAGGCCGCGGACCAGTCGCCCGCCGAGCGCCCACAAGGTGCGCAGGGCGGCCGGCCCCTCTCTTCCCCCGCTCCCCCTCTTCCCCCGGCTCCCCTCTTCCGCGCCCGCTCCGCGCCCCCTGTGCCCGTGCCGGGTTCAGACCTTGCCGTTCTCCGTCGAGAACGCCGTCCGGTACTGCTCACAGCTGGAGTTCCAGGGCAGCGTGCCCGTGAGCGTCCCGTAGCCCGAGCGGGTGACCGACCACTCGACCGTGTACTCGCCCGTGTCGCAGGCGACCCGCTTGCCGCCCGGGACCCTGACGCGTCCCGTCGCCGGCTGTCCGGTCAGCTCCTTGTGCACCTCTGCCGCCTTGGCGTGGTCCGACGAGCGCCGCAGTACGGCGTGCACGACGATCGGGTGCCTGCCGTCCTTGGTGGTCACGGCCTTCTTCACCAGCGTCGAGTCCGACACCGCCCAGCCGAAGTCGAACGAGGGCTGCCACGCGAGGGTCTTGGGGTCGGCGGCCTTCCGCTCGTACTCGGGGGCGCCCGAGGGTCCGGGGCGCGTGACCGTCTTGTACTGCACGCCGGGGTAGAGGCGGAACTGCCCTTCCACCTTGTGCATCTCGTCCTTGGTCCACTGCGACTTCATGCTCTTCTCGCCGCCGGACGGGTCCTGGAGGTACGTGCCGTCCGCCGCGGTGGCGGCCTGGCAGAGGGCGGGGAGGGCCGCCACGGCGGTGACCGCGAAGGCGAGAGCGGCGGTGCGGGTGCGCTTCATGCCCGGTCCAACGGGGGCCCGCGGCGGGCCGGAACGACGCCGGGGGCGCTTTCACCCGTACGGGATGCGCTCACCGGAATATCCCATGATCATCTTCCGTTCCCCGTGAGGACGCGACGGTACGGAACGGACTGGGGAGCCCCGGATGAGCGTGAGTGCGAGCGTGAGGGTGAACGGCACGGTGGCGGCGGGCTGGGAGCCCGTGCGCGAGGAGTTCGAGGCGTTCGTCGCGGCCGAGGCGCACTCCCCGGAGGCGCAGCTGGCGGTGTACCGGGACGGCCGCCGCGTGGTCGACCTGTGGGCCGGCGAGGACACCGACGGCTCCACCCTGACCGGGGTCTACTCGATCAGCAAGGGCGCAGCGCACCTGGTGGTGGCGCTGCTCGTGCAGGACGGCGTACTGGACCTGGAGCGCAGGGTGTCGGCGTACTGGCCGGAGTTCACCGGCGGCGGCAAGGAGCGGCTGACGGTACGGCAGCTGCTCTCGCACCAGTCCGGGCTGATCAACACCCCCGAGGGCTTCGACTACGCCGAGCTCGCGGACGACGCGGTGGTCGCGGCGCGGCTGGCCGCGCAGGAGCCGTACTGGGAGCCGGGGACGGCGTACGGGTACCACGCGCTGGTGATCGGCGCGCTGACCGGCGAGGTGGTCCGGCGGGCCACCGGGCGGTCGCTGCAGGAGGTGTTCGAGGAGCGGATCCGGGCCCCGTACGGGCTGGACCTGTACCTGGGCCTGCCCGAGGAGCTGGAGGGCCGCTGGAAGCCGGTCCTGGACATGCTGCCGACGCCGGAGCAGCTGGCCGCCCGCGCCGCGGCGGACACCCCGCTCCCTGAGCTGCTGCCGGTCGCCTTCAACGCGCACCGCGGGACGCCGACGGACCTGGTGGCGTACGCCAACCACCCGAAGGTGAAGGCGCTGGGCCCGGCGTCGGCCGGCGGGATCGGCACGGCGCGCGCGGTCGCCGCCCTGTACGCGGCGGCGATCAGCGGGGTGGACGGCCGGCCAGCGCTGCTGGAGCCGGGGACGGCGGCCGAGTTCGCGCGGCCCCACACCCCGGGCGAGGACCGGGTGACCGCGGAGACGGACCACTTCGGGCTGGGCTTCGAGCGGCAGCACGCGGTGGGCCCCCGGGTCTTCGGGCACAGCGGCGCGGCGGGCGGGCTGGGCTGGGCGGACCCGGCGACGCGGATCGGGTACGGGTACACGCGCCGCCGGTTCGGCTTCCCGGGCGGGGCCGCCCCCGAGAACGACCGCCTGGCGGAGGCGGTCCTGCGGGCGGCGGCGGGGCAGGACGGCGCGGGTCAGGCCTGACCGGTCTCGAAGCGGCTGATGCGCCCGTCGCCGTTGGTGGTGAACCGCCAGGCGGTGCGCATCTCGCCCCAGGTGTCGTTGCGGTAGTTGACGACGAGGGAACGGCCGCCGTCGGCCTCGGCCTCGACGTCCATGTGGCCGGCGGAGGACCAGATCTCCCTCTCGGCCCACTGGGCGAGGTCGCGGTCCGAGCCGTCGTCGGACATGGTGGCGCCCTCGGTGAGGACGGCCCGGAAGGCGTCCTGGTCCCCCGCGTTGACGGCGGTGACGAAGGCGCGGACGGCGGGGTCGGTCAGCTGGCTCGACGGGATCACGGTGCCTCCTGGGCGGTCGTACGGGCTGCGTACGGGGCGGGTGCGCGGCCGGCGCCGCCGGGCGGGTGCGGGGCTGGTACGGGTGCGGGGGCGGTACGGGTGCCGGCGGGGCGGGTGCGGCTGGCGGGCGGGTGCGGCTGCGGGTGGGGCTGTGTGCGCGACCAGGGAACACCGCGGGCGGCGCCGGTGCGACGACCCTCACCCGTTCGCCACCGGACGGCGTGTCAGGAGGCGTCGGGGGCGGTGCGCACGGGGAAGCCGGTGGGGCGGCCCTGCTGCTTCAGCCAGGCCAGCACCTGGTCGAGGGCCTCGACGGTCTGCGCGCGGTTGCCGCCGCCGTCGTGGAAGAGGACGGTCGGGCCGTTGCGGATCTCGTTCTTGACGGCGTTGACGATGGCGGCGACGCCCGGCTTGCCGAAGTCCTTGGTGTCGACGTTCCACCCGAGCGGGCGCATGCCGTTCGCGGCGGCGATGCGGCGGCTGTCGGGGGTGAACGCGCCTCCGGGGGCGCGGTAGTACTCCACCTTGGCGCCGCCGCCCGCCGCGTCCTCGATCATCTTCTTCGCGTCCAGGATCTGCTTCTCCTGGTAGGCGACGGGCTTCTTGTCCATCGCCGTGTCGTGGTCCGCGGTGTGGTCGCACAGCCGGTGGCCGGCGGCGACGACGCGCTTGACCAGGTCGGGGTGGGCCTTGGCCTGCGGCCCGATCATGCAGAAGGTCGCCTTCACGTCGTACTTCTTCAGCACGGCGAGGACCTTGGGGGTCCACTGCGGGTCGGGGCCGTCGTCGATGGTGATGTTGACGGCGTTGCCCCCGCTCTCGGAGGCGTGGGCTATGCCGTCGGGTATCCCCGCGTGCGGCGAGCCGCCCGCGCCTTGGGCCGCGCCTCCCTTGGAGCCGTCGTCCCTGCCCCCGCCGCGGTGCGAGCCGTCGTCCTCGCCCTCGCCGCGGTGCGATCCGTCGTCCTTGCCCTCGCCGGCCGTGGCGCCGTCGTCCGTACCGGCGCCCCCGCCGCCGGTACGGAGCGCCGCGTTCCCCTGCCCCTGCCGTCCGTGCCCAAGTTCGACGAGGGCCGTCACGCCCCACGCCGTCCCCGCGACGGCGACGGCCGCCGCCACGACGACCGCCCCGGCGCGGATGCCGCCCTGCCCGTTCGTGCGCGTCGTGAAGCCCATGAACCGTCCCCTCCCCAACCGGTTTTCCGTGCGCTCTCTCCTCCATGACGACCCGTGAGGCAGAGGGGTTCCCGCCCATTGCCCCATAAAATTCAGTTAATAGAACCTTGGTCCTTGATCGTCCCGATTTCGACCCCATGCGAAACGGGACGAAACCACAGCCACTCCTGTAACCGCTTCGGCGCATGCAAAAACCCGGCCCCGGCGGGAAATCCGCCGGGGCCGGGCTGCCCGTGTCGTACGCGTCAGTGCGAGAAGGACTCGGCCGGAGCCGGAGCGGCCTTGCCGTCCGCCGCACCCGCGGCCTGGGGACCCGCACCGCGCAGCGGGACCTCCTTGACGAACCAGGCGGCCGCGAAGCCCAGTACGGCGATGAACGCGCCGAGCAGGAACGCGGAGTGCGTACCGGCGGCGACCGCGTGCTGGTAGGCGTCGCGCACCGCCTCCGGCAGCTTCGCCAGGCTGGCGGCGTCGAGCTGGGCGGAGCCGGCGGCCTGGGCGGCCTGCGGGCCGAGGCGCTCGCTCATGGTGTCCGTGACCCGGCTGGTGAACAGCGAGCCCATCAGGGCCACACCGAACGAGCCGCCGAGCGTGCGGAAGAGGGTGGCAGAGGAGGACGCGACGCCCATGTCCTTCATGTCCACGCTGTTCTGCGCGACCAGCATGGTGATCTGCATCAGGAAGCCGAGGCCGGCGCCGAGGATGGCCATGTAGACGCCCGAGACCAGTCGGGTCGTGTCCGTGTCCATCGTGGCCAGCAGGTACATGCCGACGACCATCAGGGCGCCGCCGAGGATGGGGAAGATCTTGTACTTGCCGCTGCTGGTGGTGATCCGGCCCGCGATCAGCGAGACGACCATCATCGACAGGAGCATCGGGAGCAGCAGCAGGCCGGAGTTGGTCGCCGAGGCGCCCTGGACCGACTGCTGGAAGAGCGGGAGGTAGAGCACCCCGCCGAACATCGCGAAGCCGACGAGGAAGCCGATGACCGACATGAGCGTGAAGTTGCGGCTGCGGAAGATGTGCAGCGGCATGACGGGCTCGGCGGCCCTGGTCTCGGCGAAGAGGAACGCGGCGATCGACACGATGCCGACGACGATCAGGCCGATGATCTCCGCGGAGCCCCAGGCGTACTCGGTGCCGCCCCAGGTCGTGACCAGCACGGTCGAGGTGATGGCGATCGTCAGCAGCGCGGCGCCCAGGTAGTCGATCTTGCCCTGGGCCTTCTTCTTCGGCAGGTGCAGGACGGCGGTGACCATCGCGAGCGCGACGGCGCCGAGCGGCAGGTTGATGTAGAAGGACCAGCGCCAGCCCATGTGGTCGGTGATGGTGCCGCCGACCAGCGGTCCGCCGATCATGGCGAGGGCCATCACGCCGGCCATCATGCCCTGGTACTTGCCGCGTTCACGGGGCGGGATCAGGTCGCCGATGATCGCCATGACGCCGACCATCAAACCACCGGCGCCGAGGCCCTGGACGGCGCGGAAACCGATCAGCTGACCCATGTTCTGGGCCATGCCGCTGAGCGCGGAGCCGATCAGGAAGATCACGATGGAGGTGAGGAAGGAGCCCTTCCGCCCGTACATGTCGCCGAGCTTGCCCCAGATGGGGGTGGAGGCCGCGGTGGCCAGCGTGTACGCGGTGACCACCCAGGAGAGGTGCTCCAGACCACCGAGCTCGCCGACGATCGTCGGCATCGCGGTACCGATGATCATGTTGTCGAGCATGGCCAGGAGCATTGCGATCATGAGGGCCATGAGGACGACACGGACGCTGCGCGGCTTCACCTCCCCGGAGACCTCTGCCGTCTTAGTTTTTTCAGCCATGTCCACTCCCCGTTTACCCACCTGCTCCGGGCCCTTACTTGCCGCCCGGCTAGTTCACTACACTAGGGGAAGGTAGACCCGTAACTAGCCGGGCGTCAAGTAAGCAATTTGGGGAGAGCCATGTCCAGCAGCAGTCCGCAGGCGCGCCGCGGCAACACGCGTCAGCGCATCCAGGACGTCGCACTGGAGCTCTTCGCCGAGCAGGGGTACGAGAAGACGTCGCTGCGCGAGATCGCGGAGCGGCTGGAGGTCACGAAGGCGGCGCTGTACTACCACTTCAAGACCAAGGAAGACATCATCATCAGCGTTTTCGAGGACCTGACCAGGCCGATCGACGAGCTGATCGAGTGGGCGCAGCAGCAGCCTCCGACGCTGGAGACCAAGCGCGAGGTGCTGCGGCGCTACAGCGAGGCGATGGCGGCGGGCGCGCCGCTTTACCGCTTCATGCAGGAGAACCAGGCGACGATGCGGGAGCTGAGCATCGGCGAGACGGTGAAGCGCCGGCTGTTCACCCTGGTCGAGCTGCTCCGCACGGAGGACGGGCCGCTGGCGGACCAGGTCCGCTGCGTCAGCGCCCTGTTCACGCTGCACGCGGGGATGATGTTCCTCCAGCACGTGGAGGGCAACCCGGAGGAGACGCGTCTGGCGGCCCTCGAGGTCGCCACGGACCTCATCACGCAGGCCCACCAGAACCATTGACGCCGGGTCGGCCGGCGCAGCGCGGCGCGGCGGCATGGCACGGCCCGGCGCGGCGGCGCGGCGCGGCACAGCCCGGCGCGGCCCGGCGGGATTCGAGTTCGCCGCGAACCGGCCTGTGACGGCCTCCAAGCCCCCCGCGTCACCCGATCCGGGGGTTTGCAGGGCGGTTGACTACTCTCAGTAATCGAATCGGCTACCTTCAGTGAAGAGCGCACCGCGGATCGGCCGTACGGCGCCCGAGCGAAGGACACCGTCATGCCATCCCGCACCCGGTCGGCCCTGGTGAGCGCGCTCGCCCTGATGGCCCTCACCGCCGCCCCGACGCCCGCCACGGCCGCGCCGCTTCCCGTCCCCCTCGACTACACCGCCCTCGGCGACTCCTACAGCGCCGGTTCGTTCGTCCGCCCCTGGTCCACCGATGACGGCTGCGGCCGTTCCGCCTCCAGCTATCCGCGGCAGAGCGCCCGCCGCCTCAACCTGCACCTGACGGACGTCACGTGCGCCGCCGCCGAGGTCAGAGCCGGGGTCCTGGAGCCGCAGACCGAGCTGACCGGTCCCCCGTCCGTCCCGCCCCGGTCCGGCTGGGCGCCGCGGCCGGCCCAGATCAAGGCCGTGACCGCCGCCACGGATCTCGTCACCCTCGGCATCGGCGGCAACTCGGTCGGGTTCGTCGAGATCGTCAAGAGGTGCATCGAGCAGGGCATGGCGGCCTTCGGGATCGGCAGCCCCTGCTCCACCCACTACACGCGGGGTCCCGGCGCGGCCCCGCTGAACGCCAGGTTCACCGCCCTGGAGGCGGACTTCACGACCACCCTGAAGGAGATCCGGACCCGCGCGCCCCGCGCCAAGGTGGCGGTCGTCGGCTATCCGGCCGTCGTCGCGGACCGCGCCGGCTGCTCGTTCGGCTCGTGGCGCCAGCTCGGCACCGTCACCAAGGGGGACATGTCCTTCCTCGACAGCCTGGAGCGCCGGGTCAACGCCGTCCTGCGCAGCCAGGCGGAGCGCGCCGGCGCCGTCTACGTCGACACGTACGCCTCCAGCACCGGGCACGGCGTCTGCGCCGGGCCGGACCAGCGGTGGATGTACGGGATCAAGGACGACCTGACCGGCCCCGGCACCCAGAGCGACCCGCCCTCCGGCCTGTGCCGGATGGTCCCGGGCGAGGGGGAGGCGTGCACGGTCCTGCACCCCAACCTCCGCGGCGCCACCCACCAGGCCGACCTGGTCACCCGGGCCCTGACGGGGCTGGGGGCAGCCGGCAGATGAACCTCACCCGGCCGGCGGCCGGTCCGAGGAGTGGATGAAGGCGGCGAGGGAGTCGGCGTAGCGGTCCGGGTGGGTGAGGTGGGGGACGTGGCCGTCCTCCTCCAGCGTCCGCATCCGTGCCCGGCCGAGCGCGGTCGCGAGCTTGCCGACGATCACCGGGAACCACGGCGGGCTCTCGCTGCCGAAGGTCAGCAGGGCGGGGCCCTGGTAGTCGCGGAGGCCGGCGAGGTCGATGTGCGACCAGTCCGGGTCGGCCATTTCGTCCGCGAAGGTGGAGGCGTTGGCGGCGAACGTCTCGCGGACCCGCTCCGGCACCTGCTCCCAGCCGCCCGGCCCGACGGCGACGTCGTCCACGAACCGCTGGGCGCCGGCCCGGTCCTCGCCGGCCCGCAGGGCCGCGAGGACGCGGTCGAGGGCGGCCTCCATGGCCTGCATCAGCAGGCGCAGTTCGCGGTCCTCGTCATCCACGACGTCCATGAGCGGCGGCTCGTGTGCGGTCAGCGTGCGCAGGAGTTCGGGGCGGCGGGAGGCGAGGCCGAGCGCGGTCGAAGCCCCAAAGGAGCTCCCGGCCACGTGGGCCGGGGGGCCGAGGAGCTCGATGAGCGAGGCGAGGTCGTCCTCGTCCTGCCGCCGGCTGCCCCGGCCCGGCGGACAGGCGCTCCGGCTGTGGCCGCGCCGGTCGTAGACCAGCACCCGGAACGACTGCGCGAGCCGGGGCACGACGCGCCGCCAGGTTTCGTGGTCGACCCACGAGCCGTGGACGAGGACCAGGGGTTCGCCCTCGCCCACGACCTCGTAGTGGAGGTCCGCTCCGTTCACCCGTGCCCGTGCCATGCCGAGTCTCCTCACCTGAGCCGCCGCGAGGGGGCCCGAGCGCCCGCGCACAGACATACCGCGGGCCGGTGCACGGCACACCTGGCGGCGGCTCAGGTGAGGCGGCGGTCCGCGGGGCTGATCGGTACGTCGTTGATGCTGGCCTCGCGGCGGCGCATCAGCCCGTTGGCGTCGAACTCCCACTGCTCGTTGCCGTGGCTGCGCCACCACTGGCCGGTGGTGTCGTGCCACTCGTACTCGAAGCGGACGGAGATGCGGTTGCCGGTGTACGCCCACAGCTCCTTGCGGAGGCGGTAGTCGAGCTCGCGCTCCCACTTCTCGGCGAGGAACGCCCGGATCTCGGCGCGGCTGGTGAGGAAGCGGTCGCGGTTGCGCCAGACCGAGTCCTCGGTGTAGGCGAGCGCCACGCGCTCGGGGTCCCGGCTGTTCCAGGCGTCCTCCGCGGCCTGGACCTTGACCAGGGCGGATTCCTCGGTGAACGGCGGCACGGGCCGGCGCACGGCGGTGTCGGGGGCGGGGACGGGGACGGGGGCGGTCATGGGTGCACCTCTGCCGAAGGAGGGAACAGGAAGAGAGAACGATCGTTCTCTCCGAAGGGCGACGATAGAGAACGACCGTTCTCGCCGCAAGGGGTCCTGGGTTACGCTGCCGTCATGAACGACGAAGAGGCCCGCACCCGGCTGCTGGACGCGGCGGAGGCGCTGTTCTACGCCGAGGGCGTCCAGGCCGTCGGCATGGACCGCATCCGCAGCACGTCGGAAGTACCGCTCAAGCGGCTCTACAAGATCTTCCCGGCCAAGGAAGCCCTGGTCGCGGCCTACCTCGAACGCCGCGACCAGCGCTGGACGGCAAGCCTGCGCGATGCGGTGGCACAGGCCCCCGGCACAGGCGAGGCGATCGGGGCGGTCTTCGACTGGCTGGCGCGTTGGTTCTCGGAGCCGGACTTCCGGGGCTGCGCGTTCCTGAACGCGTACGGGGAGCTGGGCACCGGCCCCGCCGGGGTGCTGGACGTCGTACGCCGCCACAAGGCGGAGCTGCGGGGACTGCTGGCCGAGCTCACCGGCCCCGGGCGCGAGGAGCTGGCGGACCAGCTGCTGATCCTGGTCGAGGGCGCGACGGCGGTGGCCGCCCTGACCCCCGGCCCGGAACCGGCCCACCGCGCCCGACAGGCGGCATCAACCCTGCTCTCGGTCACGGACCGACCGAACTAGTCGCGCACCGGGGGCCGTTCGCTCTGGCGGCGCAGTCCCCAGCAACGTAGAGTGCTGCTTCATAATGAAGGAAGTACATAATTCCGGAAGCCTGGCCCGCGACAGCGACGGCTCCCTATACGACCACGGCGTGCGCGCCTCGATGCAGGCATTCGCCGCGGGTGGCGACACGCTCGCCCTGGAGGCGGCAGCGGCCGTCCGCTCGGCCTCACAGGCGGTCGACCGGCTGCGCTCCCAGGGCGCGGGCGGGCGCGGACTCAGCGCGGGGGCACTCGACGTCCTCGCGCGGCTGAGCACCGCCCCTGAGGAGGGGCTCAGCATCGGTGAACTGGCCCGCGCGGCCGGCGTGAGCTCCCGCAACGTCACGGGCCTCGTCGACACCCTGGAGCGCGACGGGCTGGCCCAGCGCGTCCAGGACCGGCACGACCGCCGCTCGGTCCGGGCCCGGATCACCCCGGCCGGCCACGACTGGCTGACGTCCTTCCGCAGACCGACCCAGCGCGCGATGTCCGCCGTGTTCCAGGGCTTCACCGAAGACGACCTCGCCCGGCTCCGGCACCTGTGCCTGCGCCTGGTCGAGAACCAGCAGCGCATCGAGCAGCACCTGGCCACGAACCGGCCCGACCAGCCCGACCGGCCCGCTTCCTGACCCGACGACACGGAGGACCGACCACATGACCACCGGCTCAACCACCCGGCACACGGTCAGGGCGTACCACGACGCCCGGTTCCGCGGCGATGTGCCGACGGCCGCCGCCCAGATCGGTGACGGCTTCACCTTCCGCAGCCCGTTCATCACCTCCGACAGCCCCACCGGCCACCTCGACGGCCTGGACGGGCTGCTCGGGATCGTGACCGGCGTCGATCTGATCAGCGAGCTGTACGGCGAGACCGAGGCCACGCTGGTCTACGACGTCCACACCACCCCGGCCGTCGGCATCACCCAGCGCACGGCGGAGCACTTCCGTCTCCGCGACGGCCGCATCACCGCGATCAGGCTCATCTTCGACTCGGCGCCCTGGCAGGCCATCATGACCGCTGCGGGGCCGACGGGAGGCTGATGACAGGCCCTAGCTGCCGCCGGCGGCGGTGCTGCGGGGGAAGGTGATCTCGACGCGGCGGTTCTTCTTGCGGCCTTCCTCGGTGCTGTTGTCGGCGATCGGGTAGTCCTCGCTGTACCCCCGGACGTCGTAGATGACGCCGGGGGCGGTGACGGTCTTGGCGAGCTCCGCCTGGACGGCGTCGGCGCGCTGCTTGGAGAGTTCCTGGCCGTGCTCGTAACTGCCCTGGTCGTCGGTGAACCCGAAGACCCGGACGCGGGTGGCCTTCTGGGAGTTGATCTCGTTGGCGATGGCCTGGATCCGGGCAGCGGCCTGGGCGTTGAAGACGGCGCTGTTCTCCGGGAAGAGGACCTCGGACTGCAGGGCCATCATCACGGACTGATTGGTCTCCTGCCGCCGCTGCTCACCACCGAGGTCTTCGACGACCTCGGCGATGTCGAGCACCTTGATCGGAGCCAGGGTCCCGCCCTGGGGGATCTTCAGCCCGGGCGCATTGGAGTCGATGGGCACGGGCGCGGCGGCGGAGGGCTCGGTGCCGGGGGGCAGGGACGGCTTGACGTCATCGGCGTGGGCGCTCGTCGCGCCGATGAACTGAGCCCCTGCGATGACGAGACCGGCGACGGCTGTCGCGGCGGAGACGCGGTGGCGTTTATTCATGGGGTCACCCGGAGATTTTGATGGTGGCCGTGGCGAAGGTGGGCAGGTTGAAGTCCACCTCCGTGGTGCCGGCGGGTGGAGCGGGGAATTGCGCGAAGAACGGGATGGTCGCGCCCCCCTTCACGCGGGACACGCCCGTGGTGCACAGACACCTGCCTTCGGTGTCACGCAGGACGTAGTACCGCTTCTTTCCGGCCTTGTCGACGAGCGTGGCACCGGCAACCGACTCGCCACCGGTGGTGAGTTCGCTGCCCCTCCAAGGTGCGGTACCCGTAAAGTCCTTATCCGCCGAGTTCTTGATCTGACCGCTGACAGTGAGGAAGCCGCCCGCGTCACGAGCGGCGGAATTTATCACCATGGTGATGCCGTTCTCTCCACTCACCGTTGCGAGCACCTGGGTCGGCTCCGGCGTCTGCCCTCCGTTGGGTGAAGGCGCGGACGCATTGCCACCGGACGGAGCCGCGGATGTCTTCTGAGGCGTGGTCGACTTGTCGTCGTCACCACCTCCGCAGCCGGTCAGCACGAGGGCCAAGGCCGCCGCAACCACCACGGCCGCTCCCCCACGGGCCTGCACCATGTGCCGCATGCTCATCTACGCCGTTTCCTTGTCTGTCGTTCGCTGTCAGTCGACCAGTTGCACGCTGAAGAGAGCCCTCGCCAGCTGCGACAGCGGGCCTGGTTTCGCGGGGTCCAACGTGAGGGTCTTCCCACTGCACACGAAGGTGACACTGCCCTCCCCAGGAGAGGGTGATGGGCTTGTTGTTGGTGCTGGTGTAGGCGTGGGGGCGGGGGTAGGAGCCGAACGGAGCGAACATCGCGGTTTGATCCGGGCCCTGGCCGTGGCCTTCCCCCGTACGTCCCCTGTCCCCGGTACGACCGAATTCCCGACCGTGCCGTTGGTGGTCACAGCAACCGTGAATTCGGGGAGTGCCGGTTCACACTCCGCAGTTGCGTCGTTCAAGGAGGCGAACTCGACCGCCTTCTCGCAGGCCCCTTCCCGCTTGAGGAGATCGCCGTCGACGACCTCCTCCCAGTCGGCGGGCTTGAGACTGAGCAGGTCGAGGCCCAGGAACACCCTGTCTCTGGCTTCACGCGCGGCTGCCAGGGCTGCCGCGTCGGCGGCACCCTGCGCATCGCTTCGGGTGGCGCCGGCCATGCCGACTACGAAGAACGCCAACGCCGCGAAGAGCAGCCCCGCCACCACAACGATGTAGATGGGGAAGGCCTGACCCCGGTCAGCAAGTCGATGGGTGATCACTTGCCCGCAGTGATGGAGGTGATCTGATCCTTGATCTTGGTCGTGATGTCCTGGCCGATGCCCGTGCCGACGATCGCGCCGATGATCACTACCACCACCAGGATGATGCCCAGGTATTCGAAGGCCGTCTGGCCTCGGTCGGGGGTGGTTCGGGTGGTGTAGCGGTTTCGCATCCTCGCCAGGGTGTTCTGCAACATGGAGGTCCCCTCCCGGGCCGGTGCCGCTGCTGGTTTGCGGACCGTACGGGAGTCACCGGTGATAACCAAGGGTCCCGGGGCCCAATTACGGACCCACTGCGCACTCCGTCTACCCATGGCCGGACACCCCCGGACGGGCCGTTCCCAGCCAGCGGGCTATCGCCTCGCTGCGGCTCGTGCTCTGGAGCTTCGCGAAGATGCGGTTGATGTGGTTCTTGACCGTCTTCTCGCTGATGAAGCAGGTGGCCGCGATCTGCTGGTTGCTCATCCCGGACGCGATCAGATCCATGATCTCCACCTCCCGCGAACTCAGGCCGAAGAGAACCGTGTTGTGCAGTCGCTCAGAAGAGCGTGCCACATTTCGTTGCGGTTGCGAAGAGGTGCGGAGGTCCGCGAGGAGGGCGCTCGCCGCCGTCGTCGTGAACTGGGCCCGGCCCTCGTGGACGTCGCGGACCGCGCGGAGCAGGTCCTCCGGCGTGAATTCGCCGTGGACCAGGTAGCCGCCCGCGCCCAGGAGCAGCGCCTCACGGACGACTTCCGCCTCCTGGCTGTACGTCAGCATCAGTACGGGCGCCAGCTGTACGAGGTGCGGCAGGGCCGAGATGCCGTCGACGCCCGGCATGCGCACGTCCAGCAGGATCACGTCGGGGGCGTGCCGTCGGGTCAGGCTCAGGGCCTCGCGGCCGTCCGCCGCCTGGGCCACGACCGCCATGTCCTGCGCCGTCGCCAGGAGCGACGCCAGGCCGGCCCGTACCACCGGGTTGTCGTCCGCGATCAGGACGCGCAGCGCGGTCACGGGCCGCCCTCCCCCGTGAGGGCCGCCAGCGGGAGGTCCAGGCGGACGAGGGTGCCCGGCCCGGCCGGGCGGGCTCCGAGGTGGAGGCGGGCGCCGATGGCCGTCGCGCGTTCCGTGATGCCGAGCAGCCCGAAGCGGCCGCTGCGGTGCAAGGCGTCCGGGGGGAGGCCCCGGCCGTCGTCCTCGATGCCGAGGGTGAGGTCGGTGCTGTCCACGGCCGCCCAGACCCTGACGCGGGTGGCTCCCGCGTGGCGGCGGGCGTTCTCCAGGGCCTCCGTGGCGACCGCGAGCAGGTGGTGCGCCACCGGGGCGGGGAGCAGCGGGAGCACCCCCGACGTGCGGAGTTCCGCACCCGCCGCCTCCGCGGCACGGCGCAGCTCGCCCAGGAGGGAGACCCCGGGGGCCCCGGCCTCGTTGCGCAGCCCGGTCAGGAGTGCGCGGGATTCCGCCGCCGCCCGGCGGGCCGCGCCGGACAGCAGGTCGGCCTGCCGGCGCAGGGCCGCCGGGTCGGTGGTGCGGGCGAGGGCGTCCGCCGTCAGGGCCAGGCCGTGCAGGGTCTTCGACACCGAGTCGTGCATCTCGCGGGCCAGGTGCTCCCGTTCGGCGCGCACCGCCTCGGCGACCGCCAGCCGGGCCCGGGTCTCGGTCAGGGCCTGGCTGGCCGAGCCGAAGCGGAAGAGGAGGTCCCGCAGCGAGGCTCCGGCCGCGCCCGCCAGGAGACACAGGCCGGGCAGGGCCACCCCGCCGGCGAGGGCGGCGACCGCGACCGCCGCCAGGGCCGCGTAGACCGCCGAGCCGCGCCATCCGTGGACCAGCCCGGCCAGCAGGGGCGAGCAGAGCACGGCGAAGCCGAGGGGTGACCGCGGGGTCGCCGTGACCAGCAGCAGCCCGCAGCAGGCGAGGTCGGGGGCCAGCAGCCAGCGGTGGCGCAGCAGCAGCGGCCCGAAGCGCTCCCAGTCGCGGAAGAGCACGTACGAGAGCATGAAGGTGAGCAGGATCGCGCCGGCCACGAGGTACGTGGGCCCGCCGCGGGCCGTGCGGCCCAGGGCGAGCGGCGCGCCCAGGCCGATCATCACCATCCGGAACGCGAAGACCCGGCGGCACAGGGCCTGGAGGGCGTTGGCCTGGAGGGTGAGGGAGGGGCCGGGCCCCTGGCCGCGTGGGGAGCGTCCCACCGGCGGGGCGGCGGCCCGGACGTGGAGGACGGCCATGGCTCATCCGCCTCCGAGCATCGCGCCGAAGTCGACGTCCGCGCCGTACACGAAGCCGCACACGAGCAGGATCAGCGTGCCCGGCAGCATGAACATCGTGACTGCGAACGTGGCCTTGGGGACGGCCCGGGCGGCTCGCCGCCGGGCGTTCTGGGCGTCGGTGCGGCGCATGTCCTCGGCGATCGCGATCAGCGTCTCGACGATCGGCGAGCCCAGCTCCTCGCCCTGCTGGAGCGCGGTCACGAACTGCGCGACCTGCTCGGAGTCGTTGCGCCGGCGCAGTTCGTCGAAGGCCTGGCGGCGGCTGACGCCCATGTCCATCTGCTGGAGGGTGATGCGGATCTCGTCGGACCAGGGTCCCTCGTACTTGGCGGCGACCCGCTCCAGCGCCTGCCGGAAGCCGAGCCCGGCGCTCACCACGACCGCCAGCACGTCGAGGAAGTCCGGCAGCGTCCGCTCGATGTGGTCGCGGCGGACCCTGATCGCCGACCACAGGCCGACCTCGATCCAGAAGAGGCCGAAGGCGACCATCAGCAGGGCGGGTACGAGCTGCCCGTTGATCAGCATCGAGAAGGCGCCGAGGGCTCCGAGGAATCCGTAGACCGCGCGGCGCGCCGCGTACCGGTCGATGGTCAGGCCGGCCGGGTTGCCCGCCATGTCGATCTGGCGGCGCTTGCGGGCGACCCGGTTCGGGCCCATGAGGCGCAGGACGAGCGGCGCCCATCGGATGCCGAGCCGGTCGACGGCCGAGCCGACGGCGGTCGTACGGGTGGCGCCGACCTCCAGGGCGAGCGCGAGGTCGCTCGGCAGTCTGGTGTCGGCGCGGTAGAGGCGGATGCCGTGGAAGACGCCGAGGACCGACACCCCCAGCAGCAGGGCCAGCAGCAGAGCGGTCATGTCCGTCGCCCCCTCACACGTCGATCTTCGAGAGGCGGCGGATCAGGACGAATCCCAGGGTGAAGAGCCCGATCGCCACCAGTACCGCCGTCTGGCCGATGAACGCGCCGGTCATCCGGTCCAGCGCGCCCGGCATCATCACGTTGACCAGCAGCAGCGAGCCCAGCCCGATGGCCGGTACGAGGTAGGCCGTCACGGTCACCTGGGACAGCTGGGTGCGGATCTCGCGCCGCGTCTCCTTGCGCTGCTCCAGCGTCACGGTCAGGTTGCGCAGGCTGCCGACGATCGCGCCGCCCGCCCGCGCGGACAGGACGAGGGTGGAGACGAGGACGACCAGTTCCCGGGACGGCAGCCGCTGCGCGATCTCGCCGAGCGACTCCTCGATGGAGTGGCCGACGGCGAGGCGGTCGGCGACGCGCGAGAGTTCCTCGCCCGCCGGTGCCTCCAGTTCCTCCGCCGCTATGGCGATGGCCGTGCGCAGGGCCAGTCCGGCCTGGGTGGCGTTGGCGAGGATGCGGGCGAGTTCGGGGAGCTGGTTGATGAAGCGCTCGGTGCGGCGGGCCCGCTGCCAGTTGAGGAAGGCGTCGGCCGCCCACAGGCCGATCAGGCCGGCCACCGGGCCGAAGAACGGCGCCAGGAAGCTGGCCGCGACGAGCCAGACGCCGGCCACCGACATCAGCATGTAGACGAAGAACTCGCCGGGGGTGAGGTCCAGGCCGGTGACGGCCAGCTTCACCTCGATCCGCTTGCCGAGCGCGGTCTTGCGCAGGCGCCGGTCCACGCCGGCGAAGCGGCGCCTGCGGCCCGTCGGCGGCGGTGCTCCGTCCGTGGCGAGGCGTTCGATGAGGGCGGCGCGCTGGGCGCGGCCGGCGGCGTAGGCGTGGGCGCCGGCGATCACGAGGACGCCGGCCAGCAGCGTGGCGCCGAGGGTGAGGAGGATCAATGGGTTCACAGGGCGGTCCGGGTGATGCGGGTGGCGAGCTGGTCGTCGGACAGGGCGACCCCGAAGGCCTGCGGGATCGGCTGGTTGTTCATGTAGAGGCGGTCCGCGATCCGGCGGGGCAGCGGGAAGTACTCGAAGCGGCCGTGGACCCGGCCGTCGGGGCCCATGGGCTGTGCGGCGAACCGGCAGACGGTGGTGATTCGGAAGGGTTCCCGGCCGTGCGAGTCGAGGATGGAGATCTCGGTGACGCGGCGCGAGCCGTCGCCGAAGCGGGTCAGCTGGACGACCACGTTGACCGCGCTGTTGATCTGGTCCTGGAGGGCTTCGAAGGGGACTTCCACCTCGGACATCGAGGCGAGGGTCTGCAGGCGCATCAGGGCGTCCTCGGCGCTGTTCGCGTGGACGGTGGCCAGGGAGCCGTCGTGGCCGGTCGACATCGCCTGGAGCATGTCGAGGGTCTCGCCGCCGCGGACCTCGCCGACGATGATGCGGTCGGGGCGCATGCGCAGGGAGTTGCGTACGAGGTCACGGATGGTGATCCGGCCCTTGCCCTCCACGTTCGCCGGGCGGGATTCGAGGCGGATGACGTGCGCCTGCTGGAGCTGGAGTTCCGCCGAGTCCTCGATGGTGATGATCCGCTCGCCCTCCGGGATCAGTCCGGAGAGGGCGTTGAGGAGGGTGGTCTTCCCGGTGCCGGTGGCGCCCGACACGATGACGTTCATCTTCGCCTGGACCAGCCCGGACAGCAGCAGGAGCATCTGCTCGTCCAGCGAGCCGAGGCCGATCATCTCGTGCAGGGTGAACGCGCGCGGGAAGCGCCGGATCGTGAGGGTGGCCCCGGTCAGGGACAGCGGCGGGATGATCACGTTGACGCGTTCGCCGCTGGGCAGGCGTGCGTCGACCATCGGATTGGCCTCGTCGACGCGGCGGTTGACGGTGGAGACGATGCGCTCGATGGTCTGCATCAGCTGGTCGTGCGAGGCGAAGCGCAGGGGCAGCTGCTCCACCCGGCCGGCGCGTTCGACGAAGATCTGGTCCGGGCCGTTGACCATGATCTCGGAGATCGAGGCGTCTTCGAGGAGCGGTTCGAGCACGCCGAGGCCGAGCGCCTCGTCCACGACCCGGCGGATCAGCTGCGCCCGCTCGACGGTGGACAGGACCGGCCCCTCGCGGCTGATGATGTGCCCGAGGACGCGCTCCAGCCGGGCCCGCCGCTCGGCGGGGGCGAGCGCCGACATCTCGGCGAGGTCGATCTCCTCCAGCAGTTTGGCCCGGTACGCGGAGACCAGCCGGCCGTCCTCGCGGGGACTGTGCCGGTCGTCGGGGGTGTTGACCCGGGAACGCAGGCTCATGGACGGGCTCCGCTCGGGTCGTCGTTGGGCATGACGGCTGTGGCCCTGGCGGCATCGATGGAGAGGCCGGGCACGATGGACTTGACCGGGATCGAGACCCTCGCGGTGACCGCGTCGGGACCCTTGGCGATCTCGACGCTCGGGTCGAGGCCGGAGCTGACGGCTGCCGTCCCCGCCGCCGCCCCGGCGCCCGGGTTGCGGGCCTCCACGCGTGCGGCGGTGCGGGCGGCGGTCTCGGCCTGCTGGTGGACGTAGCCGACCCAGCCGAGCTGGATCCCGCACAGCGCGACGAACAGCAGGACGGGGATGAACCCGATGTACTCCAGGGCCACTTGCCCCCGGTCCCGGAACTGATCCCGGACCCGGAACTGATGCCGGACCCGCTGCCGGGCGTCGGAGCGGATGCGCCGCCGGTGTCCCATGTCAGCCCGCCTCCTCTTCGGTCGCCGCGCCGCCCGTGCCCGTGATCTCGCCGAAGTTCAGGCCGGGGTAGAGGACGGGGATCTTGAGCGTGACCCTCGCCCTGTAGACGTCGCCGGACGCGCCGCACGACGCCGTCATGCCCCACGCTCCGCCGATGTGCCTGCCCGCGGCGCTCTCGCAGGCCGCGCCGCCGTGCACCGCCCCCGCCCGGGCCGCCTCGTCCGCCGCGTTGCCCGCCAGGGAGAACGCGTACCCGATCAGTACGCACTCCCACACCGCCGCCACGAGCAGCAGGATCAGCGGCACCATGCCGACGAACTCGACGGCCACCTGGCCGCGGTCACCCCGGGCCGCGCCCCGGACGGGTCTGCGCGCGGGCATCCGTCAGCCCTCCCGGCCGCGGCGCAGCCAGGGGCCGGCCGCGCGGGCGACCGCTCCGGGGGTCCGTACGGCGAGGGCCGCGCCCGGGGTCCCCGGGGCGGCGGCGCCGGGTTCCGCCGTGGCCGGGGGTGTCAGCAGGCCGAGTTCGCCGGCCAGCGTCCACAGGGCCTGCTTGACGCTGGAGCGGTTGTCCAGGTCCTGCAGCCGGCCCGCGTCGACCACCGCCTGGAGCTCCTTGAAGGCGGCCGGGACCGGGGTCCGGGTGGCCCGCGTCTTGGTGATCCTCTCGATGAGCGCGGGCTGGATCTCCGTGTGCTTGCTCCAGCGGTTGACCACCATGGCGGTGTCCTCCGCCTTGCGGACCTGGAGCCGTTCCCACATCCGGACCAGGCGCTTGGCGGCCCGGACGGAGACCACGTCGGGGGTGGTGACCAGGACGGCCACGTCCGCCGACTCCACCGCCGCCGCGTTCGCGCCGGTGACCTGGGTGCCGCAGTCGACGACGACGAGCTCGTACCGGCCGCGCAGGGCGGCGACGATGTGCCGGGCGGCGCGTTCGTCGACCTCCTCGCCGCGTTCGCCTTCGGCCGGGGCCAGCAGCAGGGCCAGTCCGGTCCGGTCGTCGTAGACGGCGTCCTGCAGCACCCGCGGCGAGATGTCCTGGATGCCGGCGAGGTCGGCGATCGAGCGGCGGAACTGCACGTCGAGGTACGAGCCGACGTCGCCGGCCTGGAGGTCCATGTCGACCAGGGCGGTACGCCGTCCCGAGGCGGCCGCGGCGAGCGCGAACTGCACGGCGGTGAAGGTGGTGCCGACACCGCCCTTGGCTCCGCTCACCGTGACCACCTTGCCGCCGGGGCCGCTGAACACGTCGGCTCCGCGGCCCAGGTGGCGGCGTACGCCCACGGACCACTGCGCGGCGGCCTGGACACGGGCGGCGAGTTCCTCGTACGCGAGCGGCAGCCCGATCAGACCGCGCGCCCCGGAGTCCATGGCGGCCGAGAACAGCGCCGGGCCGGCGTCCGAGGACAGCAGCACCACACCCACCGCCGGGAAGCGGAGCGCGACCTCGCGGATGAGGTCGAGGGCGGGCACCGGACCGATCCGCTCGTGGACGAGGACCACCTCGGGCAGTTCGTCGACGGACTCGGCGGCCAGCCGGCCCAGGGTGTCCAGCAGCGAGGTGGAGTCGGGGACCGGGGCGCCGGGCTCGGCCGCCGGGAGCTGGCTGAGGAGGGTGGAGATGGCGCGGGCGGCGTCCGGGTCGCCGGCCGCGGGGAGGATTCGGGTGGTCATCCGGGCCTCACTTGTCCCCGTCGAGGGTGTACGTGCGGTCGCCCGCTCCGGGCGCGGAGTCGGTGCCGGGGGCCACCAGCGCCAGGCGTACGTGCTCCGCGAAGGACTCGGCGTAGGCGACGCGCTGGGTGTCCTTGGTGTTCAGGGCGAAGGTGATCGGGACCGCCTCGGCGGGGCCCTTCCTGTCGCTGTCCTTGTCGAGTGCGGTGAGCTTGCCGACGTTCAGGACGCGGGCGTTCGCGACGATGATCACCGAGCGCGAGGGCTCGGTGTCCTTGGCGCCCTTGAAGGTGGCGATGATGTTGACCTTGGCGCCGGAGTAGATCTTCCCGGCCACTCCGGTCGCGGCGTCGATCATGATCGCGATCTCCTGCTCCCCGGGCTGGAGCTGCGGCTTGTCGACGAACATGCCCGCCTGGAGCAGCGATCCCTTGCGCAGGGCGGTGAGCGTGATCTTGTCCTTGAGCTGGCCGAGGTCGGTGACGGCGGTGTCGGACAGCCAGCGCCTGGGGATGGAGACCTCCTCGAACTGGCCCGGCGTGAGCGGGCTGTACGGGGCGATGTCGCCCTTGGCCCGGTAGGCGACGACCTCGGCCCCGACCTTGGAATTGACGTCGCCGATCACCACGAGGACCCCGCCGAACGCCGCGAGGGCGCACAGGACCGACAGGAGCAGCAGGATGACGCCGCGGCGCTGGCGTGAGTTCATGTGCCGTACTACCTCGCCGTTCTTCGATCGTTCGGGCGGTCAGTGTCTTGGTCCGGGGGCGCCGGAGAAGGCCGGGGGCGTCGTCCGGCCCCCGTTCCCGGCCGGCGGCGGTGCGGCCAGCGGCGCGGCGCAGAACCCGCACCGGTCGCCGATGAGTTCGAGGCCGCACCAGTGGCACTGCTCGCGCCGGACGGAGGCGACGAGCTGGTAGAGCACGGCGGGGTCGGGGATGGCGGCGGCGAACTCCACGAGCTTCGGCGTGGCCCACCAGACGGGCGAGTCGGCCGGGAGCGGGTTCTCCATCACGCCCTGGACCCGCCAGGCGGGGGCGAGTTCGGCCGCGACCCAGTCGGAGGCCAGCTGGCCGCGTGCGAAGGTGAGGTGGGTGGCGAACGCGGGCCCGGGCGGCAGTCCGGCACGTGCGCCGTGCGCGCCCGCGCCGTGCGAGCCCCCGCCATGGGCCCGGCCACCGTGCGCCCGGCCGCCGTGGCCGCCGCCGGAGCCGGTCAGTTTGACCAGGTGCGGGGTCGGGTGGGCCAGTACGGCGAACTGCGCGTTCGGCGACCACGAGCGGGCGTGCGCCTTGAGGCCGACGGGGACCCGGTCCAGTCTGGCGACGGAGCCCAGCAGGGCCCCGGCGTGGATGTAGTGGGACAGCAGCCGGGCGGCGGAGGCGATGAGCCCGGGGCTGAAGTCGCAGACGCTGAGCTGGCGCAGCTGACGTACCAGCAGGGCCGTGGCCAGCGGCGGCAGATCGATGTCGAGGAGGGCGATCCGGTCCGTCTCGAGGATGGCCCGCACCGTGTGCAGCCGCTGGACGGTCGTCGCCGGAAGCCAGGGCGGCACGACGGCCACGAGGTGGCCGTGGCGCTCCAGCAGGGCGCTCGTCTCGGCGACCGCTCCCGCCAGGTCGAGTTGTCCGGGCGGGTGCAGGACGACGGCCGGCGGCGTGTGCCGGTCAGGGGCCGGCAGCACCAGATCGGCGCTGGTGACGGCAATGGCGGTCGGCACGCGAATCCCCCTGTTCACCCCGTACGCCCCATACGTCGGCGCCGTCGTCGCGTACGCGCACCCTGCGCGACCGCAAACGATCGGTGCCCTTCCCCCGTGCTCCAGCACCATATCCGCGTCGTCCCTGGCAGGGCAGGGCCTTGGTGATTCCCGTCCTGCGGGCCCCTGTCACAGGTGGCGGGAAAACCGGACAACCGGGATCGGACGCCCAATCAATTCAAGCCACATTGCAAAGAGCCTTGACAGGGGGATTGGTCTGGACCAACTTGGGGCCAGCGCGCCGGCACCTGCCGACGGGGCTTCCCCCACCGCCCGGCCCCGGGCATTCGCCCGCGTGTTCCACCACCCCCTTTCACATCCCCTTCTCCCCCCACGGAGACCACGTGAACCACATACGCTCGCTCGCCCTGCTGGGCGCCGCCACCCTGACCGCAGGCGGGCTGACCGCCCTCGCGACCGGCACCGCGCAGGCCGCCGACGTCAACGTCGCCCGCAACGGAGGCTTCGAGTCCGGTCTCGCCGACTGGAGCTGCACCGCCGGCAGCGGGGCCGTCGTCTCCTCTCCCGTCCACGCCGGGGCCGCCGCCCTCAGGGCCACTCCGTCGGGACAGGACAACGCGCAGTGCAGTCAGACCGTCACGGTCAAGCCGAACTCGACGTACACGCTCAGCGAGCAGGTGCAGGGCTCGTACGTCTACCTCGGCGTGACGGGGACCGGCACGCAGGACACGTCCACCTGGACCCCGGGATCGGGCGGCGGCTGGCAGCAGCTGTCGACCACGTTCACGACGGGGGCGAACACCACCAAGGTCACGGTGTGGACGCACGGCTGGTACGGGCAGCCCGCGTACGTCGTCGACGACTTCAGCGTCTTCGGCCCGGACGGGGGCGGCGGCACGGACCCCGGCCCGTCCGTCCCCGGCGCCCCCGCCGGGACCGCCGTTTCCGGCCAGAGCGCGAACGGGCTCACCCTTTCGTGGAACGCGGTCGGCGGGGCCACCGGCTACTACGTCTACCAGGACGGCGTGCGCGTCAAGACCGTGACCGGCTCCCCCGCCCCGATCACCGGACTCGCCTCGGCCACCTCGTACTCCTTCCAGGTGAGCGCGTACAACGCGGCGGGCGAGGGGCCGAAGTCGGCGGCGGTGACCGGCACGACGACCGGCGGCGGGAACCCGGACCCGAACCCCTCGGTCCCCAGGCACGCGCTGACCGGCTACTGGCAGAACTTCAACAACGGCGCGACCGTCCAGAGGATCTCCGACGTCCCGTCCCAGTACGACATCATCGCCGTCTCGTTCGCCGACGCCACGGCCACGCCCGGGGCCATCACCTTCAACCTCGACTCGGCGGGTCTCGGCGGCTACACGGTGGCCCAGTTCAAGGCGGACGTCGCCGCCAGGAAGGCGGCCGGCAAGTCCGTGGTCCTCTCCATCGGCGGCGAGCGGGGCACCATCTCGGTGAACGACTCGGCCTCGGCGAACAACCTGGCGAACTCGGCGTACGCGCTGATGCAGGAGTACGGCTTCAGCGGGATCGACATCGACCTGGAGAACGGCCTCAACCCGACCTACATGACGCAGGCGCTGCGCTCGCTGTCCGCCAAGGCGGGGCCCTCGCTCGTGCTCACCATGGCGCCGCAGACCATCGACATGCAGTCCACGGCGGGCGGCTACTTCAAGACGGCGCTGAACGTCAAGGACATCCTGACCGTCGTCAACATGCAGTACTACAACAG
The DNA here is from genome assembly GCF_044745505.1 of Streptomyces sp. NPDC086989. Taxonomy (NCBI): domain Bacteria; kingdom Bacillati; phylum Actinomycetota; class Actinomycetes; order Kitasatosporales; family Streptomycetaceae; genus Streptomyces; species Streptomyces sp. NPDC086989. The sequence goes on along the minus strand of NZ_JBIVAL010000006.1, from coordinate 446,554 downwards.
CGGCTCGATGAACGGCTGTGACGGCAAGGTCTACGCGCAGGGCTCGGTGGACTTCCTCACCGCACTGGCCTGCATCCAGCTGGAGGGCGGCCTCGACCCCTCGCAGGTGGGCATCGGCGTGCCGGCCTCGCCGAGCGGCGCGGGCAGCGGGTACGTCTCCCCGACCGTCGTGAACAACGCGCTGGACTGCCTGGCCAGGGGCACGAACTGCGGGTCCTTCAAGCCTTCGAGGACCTACCCGGGGCTGCGCGGCGCGATGACCTGGTCGACCAACTGGGACGCCAAGGCGGGTGGCGCTTGGTCCAACGCGGTGGGTCCGAAGGTTCACAGCCTGCCCTAGGCGGTACGTGTGGGGGTGGCCGTCCCGAGATTTTGGCCGGTTTGCAGTTCTTGACCGGGACATGCCACAAGAGCACGCTGTGCGCGTCCGCACGGCTACCCCCACCCTCCACCCAGGAGAACGCATGCGGCTCCACACCCGACGCAGGGCCGCCGTCACGGCGGCCCTGCTCGCTCTCGCGCTCGGCGCACCCGCCTACGGCATGAGCGCGACGGCGGCCCCGCCACCGACCCCCTCGACCGCCACCCAGGACGAGGCGGTCACCCAGTACGAGATCAAGGGCCCGGCCACGGCGGCCGAGCGAACGGCCCTGCTCCGCACGGGCGTCTCGATCGACGAGGTCGACGCCCGCTCGGTCGTCGTCAGCGCCGACCCCATGCAGGCCCGGCAGCTGCGGGCGCTCGGCTACACGCTGACCGCCCTGCCCGGGCCACCGGACCGCTCGGAGCGGGGCGTCGCGGCGAACCCGATGGACTTCCCGTCCAAGGACTCGATGTACCACAACTACGCCGAGGCGAGCGCGGAGATCGACCAGCGCATCGCCCAGTACCCCTCGATCATGAGCAAGAAGGTGATCGGGAGGTCGTACCAGGGCCGGGACATCGTCGCGATCAAGATCAGCGACAACGTCGCGACCGACGAGAACGAGCCCGAGGTGCTCTTCACGCACCACCAGCACGCCCGCGAGCACCTGACCGTCGAGATGGCGCTGTACCTGATCAAGGAGTTCGGCTCCAAGTACGGCAGCGACGCGCGGATCACCGACATGGTCAACGCCCGCGAGATCTGGATCGTGCCGGACCTCAATCCGGACGGCGGCGAGTACGACATCGCCACCGGCTCCTACCGCTCCTGGCGCAAGAACAGGCAGCCGAACTCCGGCTCCTCGTACGTCGGCACCGACCTGAACCGCAACTGGGACTACAAGTGGGGCTGCTGCGGCGGCTCCAGCGGCAGCAAGAGCTCCGAGACCTACCGCGGCGCGGCCGGCGAGTCGGCCCCCGAGGTGAAGGTGGTCGCGGACTTCGTGCGCAGCCGGGTGGTCGGCGGCAAGCAGCAGATCACCGCCGCCATCGACTTCCACACGTACAGCGAGCTGGTGCTGTGGCCGTTCGGCTGGACGTACAACGACACCGCGCCGGGCATGACGGCCGACGACCTCGCCGTGTACAAGACCATCGGCACCAGCATGGCGCGCAGCAACGGCTACACCCCGGAGCAGTCGAGCGACCTGTACATCACGGACGGGACGATCGACGACTGGCTGTGGGGCAACCAGAAGGTCTTCGCCTACACCTTCGAGATGTACCCGTCCGACACGGGCGGCGGGGGCGGCTTCTACCCGCCGGACGAGGTGATCGACCGCGAGACGGCGCGCAACCGCGACGCCGTCCTGCAACTGCTGGAGAACGCGGACTGCATGTACCGCTCGATCGGGAAGCAGTCGCAGTACTGCGTGTGACGGCTGCCCGGACCGGGGGCGCCCCACCGCCAGGGGGGCGCCCCTTCCGGCGCCCCCCTGGCGGGCCGTCGGCTATCCGAGGACGGCGAGGGCGTCGATCTCGATGAGCAGGCCCGCGGGCAGCCCGACGTAGACCGTGGTGCGGGCGGCCGGGGCCTCCTTCAGGCCCTGCTCCTCGAAGTAGCCGTTGTAGAGGTCGTTCATCTCGGCGAAGTGCCCGGTGTCGGTGAGGTACACCCGGATCATCATCACGTCGTCCCAGCCCGCGCCGCCGGCCTCCAGGACGGAGCGCACGTTCTCCAGGGTCTGGAGGGTCTGCTCGCGCAGCGTCGGCCCGGCGGGGGTGGGCGCCCGCCCGTCCACGTGCGGGAGGAAGCCGACCTGGCCGGCGACCTGGAGGATGTTCCCCTTGCGCACGCCGTGCGAGAACCGCGCGGGCGGGGTGGTGTGGGTAACGGGCGTGATGGCGGTCTTGTCGGTCACGGGGTGTCGTCCTTGCGTACGGAGCCGCAGTACTCGCGGCTGATGGCGTCGGCGGTGCTCAGGACCACGGGCAGCAGTTCGAGCAGCCCCTCGGCGGTGACGACCACGCTCGTCGCGGAGACGGACAGCGCGGCGGCGACCCGCCCGTCCGGCCCGTGCACGGGCGCACCGAGGCAGTTGACGGACTCCTCGTGGCCGCCGAGGTCGGTGGCCCAGCCCTGCTCCCGTACGAGGTCCAGCTCGCGCAGGAAGGCCTGCGCGTCGGGGGTGGACCGCGCGGTGTAGCGGGGGTATTCGATGCGCTCGGCGAGGCTGCGGCGCTCGTCCTCGGGGAGGTCGGCGAGCAGCAGTTTCGCGACGGCGGCGACGGTGAGCGGGACGGGCCTGCCGATGCGGGAGTACATCCGGACCGGGTAGCGGCTCTCGACCTTGTCGATGTAGACGACCTCGTCGTCCTGGTGGAGGGCGAGGTGCACGGTGTGGCCGGTGAGCCGGTTGAGCTCCACGAGGTGCGGGTGGGCCACGGTGCGGACGTCCAGGCTCTCCACGGCCTCCGCGGCGAGCGCGAAGAGCTGGGCGCCGAGGCGGTAGCGGCCGTCGGGCTGGCGGTAGACGAACCCGTGTGCGTGGAGGGTGCGCAGGAGGCGCAGGGCGGTGCTCTTGTGGACGCCGAGCTCCGCGGCGACCTCGCCGAGGGCCGCCGGACCCCGCGCGAGCAGCGGCATGATCCGCAGGGCCCGCTCCACCGACTGACTCACGCCGTGTCCTCTCGGGCCGGTCTGCCGCGGTCCCCCGCGGCAGGGCGGACGTTGACCCGCCGTCACGCGGGATGTTAGACAGCTTGCAGCACCACGCGCAACGACCGTTGCAGCAGTCGCAACACCCTGCGCAAGACCCCGGGAGGCACCGCACATGCCCAGTGACCCCGTACAGGCCCTCGCGGCCGAACCGGTGGACCACCGCTTCAAGGGCCTCCCCCCGGACGCCGCCTCCCTCGGCCTCACCGTCGGCGCGCTGGCCGCCGAGCGCCGGGACCTGTACACCGGCGGGTTCACCACGCCGGTGCTGACCCTCGACGCCGAGGCGCTGGAACACAACCTCACCGCCCTCGGCGCGTACGCCGCCCGCCACGACCTGGCGTTCGCCCCGCACGGCAAGACCTGCATGGCGCCGCAGCTATTCCGCCGCCAGCTCGACCACGGCGCCTGGGGCATCACGGCCGCCGTCCCCCACCAGGTCCGCGTCTACCGCGCCTTCGGCATCGAGCGGATCTTCCTGGCCAACGAGCTCGTCGATCCGGCGGCGCTGCGCTGGGTGGCCGCCGAGCTCGCCGCCGACCCCGCCTTCCGCTTCGTCTGCTACGTCGACTCCGTGCGCGGCGTCCAGCTGATGGACCGGGCCCTGCAGGGGCAGTCCCAGGTCCTCGACGTCGTCGTCGAGCTCGGCGCCGGCGAGGGCGCCCGTACCGGTGCGCGGACCGACGAGGACTGCCGGGCCGTCGCCGACGCCGTGGCCGGGGCCGCCACCCTGCGCCTCGTCGGCCTCGCCGGGTACGAGGCCGAGGTTCCCGGAGCCGACCCGGACTCGGTCCACGCGTACCTGCGCCGGCTCACCGCGCTGGCCGTCGAGTTCGACAAGGCCGGGCGGTTCGCCGACGTCGACGAGATCGTGGTCAGCGCCGGCGGCTCCGCCTGGTTCGACGCCGTCGCCGACGTGTTCGCCGAGCTTCCGGAGCTGTCCCGGCCCGTCCTGCGGCTGCTGCGCTCCGGCGCGTACGTCTCCCACGACCACGGCTGGTACACGCGACTGACCCCCTTCAACCGGATCCCGGAGGAGGGCGGCCTGCGCCCCGCCTTCCGGCTCTGGACGCAGGTCGTCTCCCGGCCCTCTCCCACGCAGGCCTTCGTCAACGCCGGCAAGCGCGACGTCGCCTACGACCTGGGGCTGCCGGAGGCGGAGCTGGTCCGCGACGCCCTCACCGGCGCGGAGCGCCCGGCCGAGGGCGTCCGCGTGGTCAAACTGTCCGATCAGCACGCCTGGCTGGAGACGGACTCGGCCGAGGACGTGCAGGTCGGCGACTGGGTGGCGCTCGGCATGTCCCACCCGTGCACGATCTTCGAGAAGTGGCCGCTGATCCCGGTGGTGGAGGCGGACGGCACGGTCACCGACTACGTGCGCACCTTCTTCTAGCGGAGCCGCGCCGGTGGACCTGGTCATCCGCGGGGCCCGCGTCGTCGACGGCACGGGCGGGCCCTCGTACACCGCCGACGTCGGCGTGCACGAGGGCCGGATCGCCGAGATCGGCCGGATCCGCTCCGGCGGTCTGCGCACCCTCGACGCGCACGGCCTGGCCCTGGCCCCGGGTTTCGTCGACATGCACGCGCACAGCGACCTCGCCCTGCTCCGCGACCCGGACCACAGCGCCAAGGCCGCCCAGGGCGTGACCCTCGAAGTCCTCGGCCAGGACGGTCTGTCGTACGCGCCCGTCGACGACCGCACCCTCGCCGGGGTGCGGGCCGCCATCACCGGCTGGAACGGCGCGGGCGACGACGTCCGGTTCGACTGGCGGGACGTGGGCGGCTACCTGGACCGGCTCGACCGCGCCGGCATCGCCGTCAACGCCGCCTACCTCGTCCCCCAGGGCACCGTCCGCGCGTACGCCCTGGGCTGGGAGGACCGTCCCGCCACGCCCGCCGAGCTCGACCGGATGCGGGGCCTCGTCGCCGAGGGCCTCGCCGAGGGAGCCGTCGGTCTGTCCTCCGGGCTCACCTACACCCCCGGCATGTACGCGTCCGGGGCCGAACTGACCGAGCTGTGCCGGGTGGTGGCCGCGTACGGCGGCTACTACTGCCCCCACCACCGCTCGTACGGGCGCGGCGCGCTCGCCGCGTACGCCGAGATGATCGCGCTGACCCGGGAGGCGGGCTGCGCCCTGCACCTCGCGCACGCCACCATGAACTTCGCGGAGAACGAGGGCCGGGCGGGCGAGCTCCTGGCCCTCCTCGACGAGGCCCTCGCCGCCGGCGCCGACATCACGCTCGACTCCTATCCGTACACCCCCGGCTGCACGACCCTCGTCGCGCTCCTCCCGGGCTGGGCGAACGAGGGCGGCCCCGATGCGGTCCTCGCCCGCCTGCGCGACGACGCCGAGGCCGAGCGGATCCGGTACGCGCTGGAGGTGACGGGGTCGGACGGCTGCCACGGCGTCCCCGTCGACTGGACCACGATCGAGATCTCGGGGACTGCGGACCCCGCGCACGGGGCGTCCGTCGGCACGCGCGTGCGGGACTGGGAGGACGCGCGGCGGCTGCTGCTGGCGGACCGGCTCGGGCCGACCGTCCTCCAGCACGTCGGCCACGAGGAGAACGTCCGAACGGTCATGCGCCACCGGGCCCATACCGGGGGGTCCGACGGCATCCTCCAGGGCGCGAAACCGCATCCGCGGGCGTACGGGACGTTCCCGCACTACCTCGGGCACTACGTGCGCGAGCTCGGCGTGCTCTCGCTGGAGGAGTGCGTGGCCCATCTGGCCGGCCGCCCCGCGGCCCGGCTGAGACTGCCCGACCGGGGCGCGGTCCGCCCCGGGTACCGCGCCGACCTGGTCCTCTTCGACCCGGACACGGTCGCGGCCGGGTCGACGTTCGAGCACCCGCGCGCGCTGCCGGCCGGCATCCCGCACGTGCTGATCGACGGCCGGTTCGTGATGCGCGACGGGCGCAGGACGGACGTGCGGGCCGGCCGTTCGGTCCGCAGGACCCCCTACCGCGGCCGCTGACGTCCTGCGTGCGGCAGGCGTTGCCGGCGCGGGCCCAACGACCGCGGGGGACGGGCCCCTTCGAGGTGCCGGACCGTCCGCCTACGATGGGCGGCATGTTCGCCTTTGTCCCCGCCGCACTGCTTTTCCTCCTCTTCTGCGTGAGTGTGCGGGAGGACCGCCGGCGTTTCCGGAACGCGGTCCTCCTGGGCCTCACCCTCATATGCGCGTCGATCGGGGTGCTGCTGCGGATACCTGAGCTGCCGTCACCCCTGGACGCGCTCGCGGTCCTGGTGGTGCTCACCGTGCCGACCGTCGGCACCCTCGTCCTCGCGGGCTACCTGATCCGCAACGGTCTGACGATGGTCCGCAAGGAGGGCCGCAGGCCGACCAATCTGCTGTCCATGGCGGCGGGGCTGGGGATCCTGGCGCTGATCGCGCTGGTCCTCGGGGTGGCCGGGCGGGGCTCCCGGGTCGCGGACACGTTGGTGGCGGGTCTGGTCCTGCTCGTCGGCTACGTCTCCTTCCTCTTCCTCTGCTTCCTCGTCTACGCCTTCCTCTATGCGCGGATCACGGTGCGCGGCGACGTCGACTACGTGGTGGTGCTGGGCTCCGGTCTGATCTGCGGTGAGCGGGTGTCGCCGCTGCTGGCCTCCCGGCTGGAGAAGGGACGGCAGATCCACGCCGCCCAGGCGGCCCGCGGCGGCCGGGTGCCGCTGCTGCTGGTCTCGGGCGGCCAGGGGACGGACGAGAAGCTCTCGGAGGCGCGGGCGATGGCCGACTGGCTGATCGCGCGGGGCTTCCCGGAGGACGGGATACGGCTGGAGGACCGCTCCCGCACGACGAGGGAGAACCTGGCCTTCAGCCGCACGATCATGGCCGAGGCCGATCCCGGCTACCGCTGCGTGGTCGTCACCAACAACTTCCACGCCTTCCGGGCCGCGATGACCGCCCGCAGGGCCGGGGTCAACGGCCAGGTGCTGGGATCCCCCACCGCCACGTACTTCTGGCCGAGCGCCACCCTGCGCGAGTTCGTCGCGGTGTTCTGGGAGCACCGGACGGTCAACCTCGGCATCTGCGCGGCCATCGCCGCCCTGACCGCGGCGGCGGCCGTCGCCGCCATGTAGCCGACGTGCGTTCATGGCCGTGCCGCCGGAGGATGAGGGGATCGGGGGGCATTCCGAGGAGGTAACCGATGGACAGTGAATCGGACCAGCAGCCCAACCGGCCGGCCAAGCTGTACAGCGGCGGGGAGCGGCCGTACGACCCTGAGGACCTCGTGATGGTGCAGGGGATGGAGCCGACTCCGGAGCGGCTCGAGAAGGCGCGCCAGCTGATCGAGAAGGAGGGTCCGCAGGTCATCGAGCGCTACCTGCCCTAGCGGGGCGGTGGCGCGGGACGAAAGCTGCTGGCGGCCCCGGCCCGGGCATCCCCCGGCCGGGGCCACACGTGTGCCGCCCCTGCCTACGGGGCGCTGCCGGAGGCGGCCGCAGGAGCCTCGGCGGCCCCGGCGGCTTCGGCAGTCCCGGCGGCACCGGCGGCCGCGGCGGCTTCGCGGTGCACGCTCCACAGGACCGAGCCGAGCAGCAGCGCTCCCGGCAGGATCCCCGCGACCACGGCGACGGCCGCCCGGGGCGAGCCGAGGGCGCACAGCACCAGGCCCGCGGCGCCGCACGCCGACATCGCGGCGGCCAGCCGGTTCAGCGCGGGCATCCGCCAGACGGCCGCGAGCCCGAAGAAGTGCACTCCGACCACGAACGCGATCCACGCGACCACGGCGTCCGGAGCGTCCAGCGGCCCGTTGAGGACGAGGATCCCGGCCGCGCCGGCGATCACCTCGGCGCCCACCACGTACCCGTAGCGCCGGCCGAAGTACGACGGCGCCCCGGCGCCCTCGCGCGCGGCCGGCAGGGGCGCGGGGCTGCGGCGCACGCCGCGAAGCACGGCCAGGAAGGCGATCAGCGCCAGCGCCCGCAGGGGTACGGCGGCGGCTGTCGGCAGGGCGGCCGCGTTCACCTGGACGAAGGCGAGCCCGAATGTCGCGCCGATGATGCGGCCCGTCTTTTCCCTTGTCATGTCCATAGTTTCACCGATGATGATCATGGTGCACAACGCGGATACCCGCGGTACGGCGCGCCACTGCGGCCGACCGCATCCAGAATCGGAGAAGGATCGTTAAGCCGCGCGGGGGGTCTGATTCCGGAGGCACCGCCATGCAGACGATCACCATCGACTGGGACCACCCCACCGACCCGAAGCCCGGCCGCGAGCGGGACCACGTACAGGACTACGTGGCGACCGGCGGACTCGACGGCCACCTCTGGCACGGGGTCCCCACGCTCCTGCTCACCACATTCGACCGCGCCACGGGCCGGACCGCCCGGACCCCGCTGATCTACTCGACCGACGCGGACCGGCACATCGTGCTCGCGGCCGACTGGGGCGCCCCGGAGCACCCGGCCTGGTACCGGAACCTGACCGCCCACCCCGAGGTGCGCCTCCAGGTCGGCGGAGCCGTCTTCCAGGCCACGGCCCGCACGGCGTGCCCGGCGGAGCGGGACGTCTACTGGCCGGCGATGGCGGCCCTGTGGCCCCTCTTCGACGACTACCGCAGCGCAGCGGCCCCCCGCGAGATCCCCCTGGTGATCATCACCCGGTAGCGCCCGCCCCGCGCCAGCGGCCCCGCCCGCGCCCGGGCGGGGCCGCCCGGCCGGATTCGCCCGGCCGGATTCGCCCGGGCGGAGCGCTCAGGCGAAGTCGTAGACCGTCACGGCCACGTCCCGGGCACACAGGGCCCCGGTGACCAGCGGCTCGATGCGCGACCACTTGCCGCCGGCCAGGCCGCATCCGATGCGCGGCATGTGGACCGAGGCCCCCCGCTCGAGCGCGTGCCCCGCCAGGGCCGTGAGGCAGCGCTCCACGGCGTCGTAGCGGATCGGGGGGCCGCCGCTGCCCGTGCGTATGCCGCGCTGGCCGACCATGTTGGCCACCCAGACGTCCTCCCGCACCCGGACCAGCTGGACGGCGCCCAGGCCGAAGTCATTGCCGCTGCGGCGGCGGTGCCAGGCCCGGAACTCCTTCTCGGGCTCGGGCCAGCGCTTCGAGAGCGCCACCACGAAGCCCTTGCCCCATCCGCCGATGTCGTTGCACACATGCGCGATGATCTTCGGCCCCTTGGCCTGCGGGCTGGTCGCGTCCCCCGCGATGATCCTCAGCTGCTCCACGTCGTGCCCCCTCTCCCCACTCGCGACCCTACGGGCAGCCACTGACACAACGACGCCGCGGCCCGCACCCCGGGTGACCCCGCGGTGCCCTGAAGTGACCCCGAAGTGACGAGTGCAACACCGCCGCTCGCCCGCACCCCTGCACTCACCCATTCCGCAGGCCGGAGCGCCCGGTGGCCGCCGTTTCCAAGGGTGGACCCCACCAGCACCCTCCCATCGCGCGAAACAGGACATATCCCACCCCCTGTCCCTGCTCGCAATACCCCGGCGGACCGGCCGTCCGGCCCGTAAGCTCCCGTCATGCAGGTGATCCAGTCAACGAAACTCGCCAATGTCTGCTACGAGATCCGCGGCCCCGTCCTCGAAGAGGCGATGCGGCTCGAAGCAGCAGGTCATCGCATCCTCAAGCTGAACACCGGCAACCCCGCGGCCTTCGGCTTCGAGTGCCCGCCGGAGATCCTCGAGGACATGCTCCGCAACCTGGGCGACGCCCACGGGTACGGGGACGCGAAGGGGCTGCTCTCCGCGCGCCGCGCGGTCATGCAGCACTACCAGACCAAGGGCATCGAGCTGGACGTCGAGGACATCTACCTCGGCAACGGCGTCTCCGAGCTGATCCAGATGTCGATGCAGGCGCTGCTCGACGACGGCGACGAGGTCCTCGTCCCCGCGCCGGACTACCCGCTGTGGACCGCCTCCGTCTCACTGGCCGGCGGCACCGCCGTGCACTACCGCTGCGACGAGCAGTCCGACTGGATGCCGGACCTCGCCGACATCGAGCGCAAGGTCACCGACCGCACCCGCGCGATCGTGATCATCAACCCGAACAACCCGACCGGCGCCGTCTACGACGACGAGATGCTGCGCGGGCTCACCGACATCGCGCGCCGCCACAACCTGGTCGTCTGCTCCGACGAGATCTACGACCGGATCCTCTACGACGGAGCCACGCACACCAACACCGCCACGATCGCCCCGGACCTGCTGACCCTCACGTTCAACGGGCTGTCCAAGAACTACCGCGTCGCCGGCTACCGGGCCGGGTGGATGGCGGTCTGCGGCCCCAAGAAGCACGCCTCGTCGTACATCGAGGGCCTGACGATCCTGGCGAACATGCGACTGTGCGCGAACATGCCCTCGCAGCACGCCGTCGCGACGGCCCTCGGCGGCCGGCAGTCGATCAACGACCTGGTACTGCCGGGCGGGCGGCTGCTGGAGCAGCGCGACACGGCCTACGACCTGCTGACCCAGATCCCCGGCATCACCTGCGTGAAGCCCAAGGGCGCGCTGTACCTCTTCCCGAAGCTCGACCCGGCCGTCTACAAGATCAAGGACGACCGCCAGATGGTCCTCGACCTGCTGCGGGCCGAGAAGATCATGGTGGTCCACGGAACCGGCTTCAACTGGACCGAGCCCGACCACTTCCGCATCGTGACGCTGCCGAACGCCAAGGACCTGGCGGATGCGGTGACCCGGATCGGCACGTTCCTGGACGGGTACGGCCAGCACTAGGCCGACAGGGCCTAGGGCCCGCCCCCGCGTACCAGATACCGGACCGAGCACAACTTTAGAACCAATCCAATGTAGGATGGCCTCCTGACCAGACAGGAGGCCTCCTCATGTACGAGCCGATCCGCACCAAGTCGGTCGTCCACCGTGTGGGCGGCCACCACTGCGACCCGCAGGCCGGATACCCGCGGAGCAGCCGCGCCGAAGCGCTGGACACCCAGCTCGCCGGTCATCTCGCCGCCCTGCTCACCGTCACCGACGAGCTCGGCCTCGACGGCGCCGCCGCCCGGATCGCCGCCCAGGTGACGCGGCTGCGCGGCGCCGAGCCCGCCCGCGCACCGCACGCCGACGTCACCGGCGCCGCCGAACTCGCCGCCCTGCACCAGCGGGCCCACGACCTCGCCGGCCGCGCACTGGTCGTCGCCGCGTCCCGCGCCGACACCACCGTCGCGATCCTGGCCGCCGAGCGCATGGACGCCCACGCCGCCGCCCTGGCCCCGCAGCACCTGGCCGGCAGCCTCTGACCGGCCCCGGTCCGGGGCCGCGGAGGCTCCGGACCGGGCGCCATGACCCTGCGGCTACGGCGCCGCCGTGAACTCGGCGGCGGCGACCCCGCACCACGGCACCGTCGCGGCCGGCCACACCGGCCCGACCGCCTCGCCGCGCTCCGTCGCGCCCGGGGCCACCCCGGGGATCCTCACCAGCGCCTGGGCCGCCCGCTCGCCCGGCTCCGCATCGGCCTTCTCGCGGAACTCCACCGTGACGACGTACGCGCCGACCGCACCGGGCCGTCCCGCCACGTCCACCGCCGCGACCACCCGCCGGCTCCCGGCGTCGATCCGGCACCCGGTGACCCGTACGTCCTCCACCGCGGGCCGCGGCGGCGCCGCACCCGGCTCACCGCTGGCCCACACGTACAGGCCCAGCGGGGCGAACACCAGCAGGCCGGCCACGACCGTCAGGCCGACCACCCAGCCCTGCCACTTCAACGCGCTCACGCCCATGGGACGATCCTCCCGGCCTGCCGCCCCGCCTGCCAGCACCGGCCGATCCACACAGCATTTCGAAGTGGGACCGCCTGGACACCTGACGTTCATTCGACTTCGCTCGGAATGTGGGTTTCCGCGAGCACGCTTCCCCTGTGAGACGCATCCTGGGAATCGCCCTGGCGGTCCTCCTCCTCGGCGGCGTGGCAGCCGTCGCGCTCGCCGGAGGAGAGAAGACCCCCACCACGGCAACGAAGACCGTGAAAGGCGTCATCGGGTCCGAGAAGTCCGCATACTTCCGCGACCCCGACGTCGTCAAAGCCCTGGCCGACAAGGGCTACACCGTGAAGACCGAAACGTCCGGCTCCTGGGCAATGGACCAACTCGCGCTCAAGGAGTTCGACTTCGCCTTCCCCGGCAGCAGTGAACCCGCCCCGGCGATCGAGGCCGCGGCCGGCGTCAAGGGCGCCCAGACCACCAAGCCCTTCTTCTCCCCGCTCGTGGTCATCGCCCGCGTCAACGCCGCCGAGGTGCTCGCCGGCAACGGCCTCGCCAAGATGACCGGCAAGAACTCGGGAACCCTCCTCATGGGCCCCTATCTCAAGGCCGCCGACGAGAAGCGCACCTGGCAGCAGCTGTCCGGCTCGGCCGCCCACCCCGAGCTGAGCGGCACCGTGTTCATCAAGACCACCGATCCGGCGACCTCCAACTCCGGGGCCCTGTTCCTCGCCGCCACCTCGAACGTCGCCAACGGCGACGACGTGGTCTCCGACCAGGCCGGAATCGACCGCACCGCGCCGCTGATGCAGAAGCTGATCTCCGTCCAGGGCGCCCTGGAGCCGAGCACCGACGACCCGTTCCGCGCCTTCGTCTCCGGCAGCGGCGAACCGCTGATCCTGGCGTACGAGTCCCAGGTCGCCGCCCTGCTCCAGCAGAAGCAGACCCCGGGCGACATGGTGGTGCTCTACCCGGACACCACCGTCAACTCCCCGCACACCTTCGTGCCGATCAGCGAGAACGCCAAGGAACTCGGCACCCTCCTCGCCGGCGACCCGAAGCTGCGCGAGCTGGCCGTCCGCCACGGGTTCCGGCCCCAGAACGGCGTGCCCGAGTTCACCGCGGCCACCGCCGCGCACGCCGCGTACCTCAACCCGGAGCTGACCGGCATCCGCCAGGTCAGCGCACCGACCGTCAAGATCCTCATGGCGCTGGCCGAGCGCGCGAAGGGGTAGGGGGACCACCGGATGACTCTGACTCCACCCGAGGAGAGCCCGCTCGTCCTCACCGCTCCCGAACCCGTCGCCCCCGTCCGGCGGGAACAGGCCTCCGGCCTCGTCCCGCTCCAGGACGGCGTGCGCGAGGAGATGGCCCGCCGGGCCGGGGAGTACGTCGGCTCGCTCGCCGGGATCGACACCCGCTCCCCAGAGTTCGCGAGCCGCGTCGGCGAGATCTCCGCTCTCGGCTCCGCCGAGATCCGCAGTGCCGCCCAGCAGTCCAACCGGATGCTCGACCGGGCCGTACGGTCACTCGGCTCCGACGGCGCGGACGCCCAGGCCCGGGTCGCGGGCTCCCTGGTCGAACTGCGCCGCACCCTGGAGGACCTCGACCCGCGGGACACGCCCGCCAAGGGCGTCAGGGCTCTGCTGGCCAGGCTGCCCGGCGGCAACAGGTTCCGCGACCACGTGGCCCGGTACGCCTCCTCGCAGACCACCCTCGACAAGATCGTGGGCGCGCTGCGCGGCGGCCAGGACGAGCTGCGCCGCGACAACGCGGCCCTGCACACGGAACGGGCGCGCCTGTGGGAGACCATGGGCAGGCTCCAGGAGTACGCGGTCCTCACCGAGGCCCTCGACGGAGCCGTCGCGCAGCGCATCGCCGAGGCGGAGCACACGGACCCGCAGGCGGCTGACGTGATGCGCGCCGACCTCCTCTTCCCGGTCCGGAACAAGCACCAGGACCTGCTGACCCAGCTGGCGGTGTGCGCGCAGGGCTACCTGGCGATGGACGTGGTCCGCCGCAACAACGACGAGCTGATCAAGGGCGTCGACCGGGCCGCCACCACCACCGTCTCCGCCCTGCGGACCGCCGTGATGCTGGCCTCGGCCCTCGACAGCCAGCGCCGGGTGATCGAGCAGGTCAACGCCCTGAGGGGCACCACCGAGGAGTTGATCCGGGGCAACGCGGACATGCTGTCCACGCAGAGCGGCGAGATCCAGCGGATCGCGGCCGACCCGGCGGTGGGCGCGGAGACGCTGCGTTCGGCCTTCGCCCAGATCTACCAGACCCTGGACGCGATCGACACGTTCAAGGCGCAGGCCACCGAGAACATGGCCGCCACCGTCGAGTCCCTGACCGGCGAGCTCCGGACCGCGTCGGCGTACCTGGCCCGGACCCGCACCTCCGGTGTCCTGGAAGGCGGGGCCCGGTGAGCTTCCGCACCGCATCGGTGCGCAGACGGCTGGCCGCGGCCGTCGCGCTCACCGCGACGCTGCTCGGGGCCTCGGCCTGCACCTCGCAGGGGCCCGCGAAGCCGGCTCGGTCGCAGTACCAGGAGGGCAGGCTGCGGGTGCTGGCCTCCAGCGAACTGGCCGACATGGAGCCGGTGCTGAAGGCCGCGAAGGACGCCACCGGGGTCGGTGTCGAGCTCACCTGGTCCGGCACCCTGGACGCGGCCGAGCAGGTCGCCTCCGGCAAGGCCGACGGCAGGTACGACGCGATCTGGCTGTCCTCCAACGACTATCTCCGGCTGCGCCCCGAGGCCGCCGGCAAGCTCAGCAGCCAGACGCCGGTGATGTCCTCGCCGGTCGCGCTCGGGATACGGGCGGACGCGCTGGCCCGGCTCGGCTGGAACCCGCAGGAGGTCACCTGGTCCGCGGTGCACGAGGCCGTGGCCGCGGGGAGGCTGACGTACGGGATGACCGACCCGGTGCGCTCCAACTCCGGGTTCTCCGCGCTGATCTCGGTGGCCTCCGGGCTGTCGGGCGCGCAGGCGGCGCTGACCGACGCGGACGTGCAGACGGCCCGGCCCCGGCTGAAGGAGTTCTTCGCCGGGCAGAGGCTGACCTCGGGCTCCTCCGGCTGGCTGGCCACCGCGTACACCCGGCGCGGGGACGTGGACGCGCTCGTGAACTACGAGTCGGTGCTGCTGTCCATGAACCGGGACGCGAAGGCGGGCCTGACCGTGATCCGGCCGCGCGACGGCGTGGTCACCGCCCACTACCCGCTGACCCTGCTGACCTCGGCCCCGGCCGGGGCCCGCGAGTCGGGGCGGGCCCTGACCGACTACCTCAGCGGCGCCGCGGCCCAGAAGGCGATCACCGAGAAGACGTTCCGCCGGCCGGTCACGCCCGGGGTGCAGCCCGCCGCCGGGCTGGACGCGGACAAGCGGCGCGAGCTGCCGTTCCCCGGCACCCGGCAGGTCGCCGACGGGCTGCTGGCCTCGTACGAGAACGAGCTGCGCCGACCCTCGCGGACGGTGTACGTGCTGGACACCTCGGGCTCGATGGAGGAGGAGGACCGCATCGGGCGGCTGCGGTCGGCGCTCACCGAGCTGACGGGTACCGGCGATTCGGGGACCGGGCGGCGGTTCCGGGACCGCGAGGAGGTGACGCTCCTGCCGTTCGCCGACAAGGTGAAGAAGGTGCTGACGCACGTCGTCGAGCCGGGCAGTCCCGGGCCCGCGCTGGATGCGATCCGCGCCGATGTGAAATCGCTCCGGCCGCAGGGGGGTACGGCCGTGTACGGCAGCCTGAAGGCCGCGTACGAGCACCTGGGCCGGGGCAACGCGGACGCCTTCACCTCGATCGTGCTGATGACGGACGGGCACAGCGGCGACAAGGTGAAGGACTTCGACACCTTCTACGCCGGGTTGCCGCAGACGCAGAGGCACACACCGGTCTTCGCGGTGTTGTTCGGCGACTCGGACCGCAAGGAGCTCGGCCACATCACCGAACTGACCGGCGGGCGGCTCTTCGACGCCACCGACGGCAACGGTTCACTGGGCGGTGCCTTCGAGGAGATCCGTGGCTACCAGTAGGGGGGCCGGTACGCGCCTCCTGCGCTACCTGGAGTCGAAGAGGAACCTGGCGGGCAGCGCCTGCGGGGTCCTCGGGCTGGGCCTGACCGTCATGGGGGCCGCGGGCGCGTACTGGCCGCTCGTCGTGGCCGGGCTCTACGGCGTGGGCGCGCTGCTCGCCCCGCCGGAGCCACCGGAGCCGCCCCGGCCGGAGGGGCCCACCGAGCAGCTGGACGGTGTACGGGAGCGGTTCGGCCGGCTGCGGGAGTACGTGGCCGGGGTGGAGCTGCCCGATCCGGCCGCGGGGCGGCTGGCGGAGCTGATGGACCGGTACGGGGCGCTGCTGGAGCCGGGGTGGGTGGCCGATGTCCTGGCCGCCGGGCCGGAGTCGGTGCACGCGCTGTCGCGGGCGATCGAGCTGGACGTGCCGGAGTGCGTGGACACGTACAACCGGACCCGCTGGTGGACCCGGCTCACCCCGGGCGGGGAGTCACCGGAACGCCACCTGGAGCGGCAGCTGTCGCTGCTGCACGAGGAGGTGGAACGCCTGACGGCGGACCTCCAGGACAGGGAGGCCCGCCGTCAGCAGACGCACACGGCCTATCTCGAGGAGCGCGGACGCTCCTGAGGCGGCCGACGGCCGGGACAGTGGCCGGTCGGTCAGCGGTGGACGTGTGCTGCGATGGGAAAACCTCGGTCGGGGATTCCCACAGCGGTGGGAGCACCTTGGTCGGGGACTCCCACGTTCGAGTGCCCTGCGGTGGCAGGGCGGGCACGGCTCAGCCCAGGCGCTCGACGAGCGCGTGGTACTGGTCCCACAGCTCCTTGGGGGTGTGGTCGCCGTAGGTGTTCAGGTGCTCGGGGACCAGGGCGGCCTCCTCGCGCCAGACCTCCTTGTCGACGGTGAGGAGGAAGTCCAGGTCCTCGGCCGGGATGTCCAGGCCGTCGGTGTCCAGGGAGTCCACGGTCGGCAGGATGCCGATGGGGGTCTCGACGCCCTCGGCCGTGCCGTCGAGGCGCTCGACGATCCACTTCAGGACGCGGCTGTTCTCGCCGAACCCGGGCCACACGAACTTGCCCGCGTCGTTCTTGCGGAACCAGTTCACGTAGTAGATCTTCGGGAGCTTCGCGGCGTCCGCGGACGCCCCGACCTTGATCCAGTGGGCCATGTAGTCGCCCATGTTGTAACCGCAGAACGGCAGCATGGCGAACGGGTCGCGGCGCAGCTCGCCGACCTTGCCCTCGGCGGCGGCGGTCTTCTCGGAGGCGATGTTCGAACCGATGAAGACGCCGTGGTTCCAGTCGAAGGACTCGGTGACCAGCGGGACCGCGGAGGCGCGGCGGCCGCCGAAGAGGATCGCGGAGATCGGGACGCCCTTGGGGTCCTCCCACTCGGGGGCGATCGTCGGGCACTGGGAGGCCGGGACGGCGAAGCGGGCGTTGGGGTGGGCCGCCGGGCTGGCGGACTCCGGGGTCCAGGCGTTGCCCTTCCAGTCGATGAGGTGCGCGGGCGCCTCCTCGGTCATGCCCTCCCACCACACGTCGCCGCCGTCGGGCGTGAGCGCCACGTTGGTGAAGACGGTGTTCGCGTACATCGTCTTCATGGCGTTGGCGTTGGTGTGCTCGCCGGTGCCGGGCGCGACGCCGAAGAAGCCGGCCTCGGGGTTGATCGCGTACAGGCGACCGTCCTCGCCGAAGCGCATCCAGGCGATGTCGTCGCCGATCGTCTCGACCGTCCAGCCGGGGATCGTGGGCTCCAGCATGGCCAGGTTCGTCTTGCCGCAGGCGCTCGGGAACGCGGCGGCGACGTACTTCGCCTCACCCTGCGGCGGGGTGAGCTTGAGGATCAGCATGTGCTCGGCGAGCCAGCCCTCGTCGCGGGCCATGACGGACGCGATGCGCAGCGCGTAGCACTTCTTGCCGAGCAGGGCGTTGCCGCCGTAGCCCGAGCCGTAGGACCAGATCTCGCGGGTCTCCGGGAAGTGCGAGATGTACTTGGTGGTGTTGCACGGCCACGGCACGTCGGCCTGGCCCTCGGCGAGCGGAGCGCCGAGGGTGTGGACGGCCTTGACGAAGAACCCGTCGGAGCCGAGCTCGTCGAGGACGGGCCGGCCCATGCGGGTCATGGTGCGCATGGCGACCGCGACGTAGGCGGAGTCGGTGATCTCGACGCCGATCGCGGAGAGCTCGGAGCCGAGGGGACCCATGCAGAAGGGGACGACGTACATCGTCCGGCCCTTCATGGAGCCGCGGAAGATGCCCTTCTCTCCCGCGAAGAGCTCCTTCATCTCCGCCGGGGCCTTCCAGTGGTTGGTCGGGCCCGCGTCCTCCTCCTTCTCGGAGCAGATGAAGGTCCGGTCCTCGACGCGCGCGACGTCGGACGGGTCGGAGGCGGCGTAGTACGAGTTGGGGCGCTTGCCCTCGTCCAGCTTCTTGAACGTGCCCTTGGCGACGAGCTCCTCGCACAGGCGCTCGTACTCGGCCTCGGAGCCGTCACACCAGACGACCCGGTCGGGCTCGGTGATCGCTGCGATCTCGTCCACCCAGGAGATCAGTTCCTGGTGGGTCGTCGGGATGGAAGTGGGAGCCGCGTTGTCGCGCGCCACGATTGCTCCTTGTTGAGGGGTGTGTTTGGTGTTTGCCCCGTGGGGGCTGCGACCCGGACGCTTCGCGCTCCGCTCATCCGGTGCCGACCGCACTCATCTGATCATCCGGTGGATGTGCGCATATGTCCAGGGGGCCTCTCACGTGAGCATCGCCACTCCCGTCAATCTTCCGTAAAGCGCACTAACGGAAACCTACGCACCCGTAGGTAGCATGGCGGTCATGACTTCTGACGCCGCCGCCGTGCCGGTCGACGCCGTGCCGGTCGCAACTGAGGCACCCGAGGCACTTGCCGAGGCACCGGAAGCCAAGCCGCTGATGCGCGGCTGGCTGCACACGGGGATGTTCCCCGCAGTGATCGTCGCCGGCCTGGCGCTGCTGGCCTTCACCGAGTCGACCCGGGCCAGGGTCGCGTGCGGCGTGTACATCCTCACGGCCTGCCTGCTGTTCGGCGTCAGCGCGGTGTACCACCGCGGCACCTGGGGCCCCCGGGGCGAGGCGATCCTGCGGCGTCTCGACCACGCCAACATCTTTCTGATCATCGCGGGGACGTATACCCCGCTGACGGTGCTGCTGCTCCCGCCCTCCACCGGACGGACGCTCCTGTGGGCGGTGTGGACCGCGGCCGCGGCCGGCATCGCCTTCCGCGTCTTCTGGGTCGGCGCCCCGCGCTGGCTGTACACCCCCTGCTACATAGCGATGGGCTGGGCGGCGGTCTTCTTCCTGCCCGACTTCATGCGCACCGGCGGTGTCGCGGTCCTGGTCCTGGTGATCGTCGGCGGGCTCCTCTACAGCGCGGGCGGCGTCATCTACGGCATCAAGCGCCCGAACCCCTCCCCCCGCTTCTTCGGCTTCCACGAGGTCTTCCACTCCCTGACCCTGGCCGCGTTCGTGGCCCACTACGTCGGCATCTCCCTGGTGGCCTACCAGCACTGAATCCGCCCGTGTGAGGGGCCAGGCCGACCGGACGGGGTGGACCTGCAAGCTGCACGCGGCGGTTGCGGGCGGCGCGGGAGCGGCCCTCGTCGCGGGGGAACCGAGGCGGAGCCCCGTCGCGGTCGGCGGCGGGGCTCCGTGCGTGCGGGCGGTGAGGGTCAGGTGCAGGCGTAGCCGTCGCCGTCGGGGTCCAGGCGCAGGGGGTCGCTGCCGTTGACCCTCATGCGCTTCGGGTACTGGTGCGAGGCCAGCCAGTCGCAGCGAGCCTTGGTCGTCTCCCTCACCTCCGCCGGGAACCTCGTCGGGACGCACTGGTTGACCGTGCCGTAGTGCCGGTCGCAGCCGGCCACGGCCGGGGCGACGGGCACCGAGTCCCGCTTCGCGGGGTTCTGCTGCGGGGCCGCCTGCGGTGCGTCCGCGAACTCGTGGACGTGCGGGGAGGGGGCCTCCTGCGTGGCCGCGAGAGCCGACGGGCCACCCAGGTGCACCCAGGTCGCCAGGGACGGGACGCCGTTCGCGTCGACGCCGAAGAGCATGTACCAGCCGGGCGGTGCCAGGTTGGGGTTGCTGGTGACGTTGAGGTCGACGGTCGTGTTGTTGACCACGGACATCGGCAGGTCCACGAACCGCTGGTTCGGGTCCGAGGAGTGCGTGACCGCCGCCGGTCGGATCAGCTCCGCCTTGGCGATCGGCCGGTCGACGGTGATGCGCTGCGTGTCCCCGTACAGCCACTGCGTGTCGATCACCGAGGTGAGCTTCGGGCGGGCGCCCTTGAAGAGGTAGGGCGGGGTGTAGATCGACACGTTGTCGTTGTACGTGCCGTTGCCCGGGTTGTCGCCGACCGCCATGACCCGCCCGTCGGGCAGCAGGAACGCCGCCGAGTGGTAGGTCCGCGGGATCGGGTCGGCCGGCAGCCCGGCCCTGTACGTGTTGGTCGCCGGGTCGAAGAACGAGGCCTCGTACACCGGGTCGGCCCGGTCGTGCAGTCCGCCGCCGGTCTCCAGCACCTTGCCGTCAGGCAGCAGTACGGCCGACACGTACATCTTGCCCTCGGCCCCGGTCTGAGCCCGCCTGACGCCTCCCACGTCGACCAGGCCCTGCGGCAGGTCGGGGCCGGCGGTGTAGCCGGGGCTCGCCGCCTTCAGGTCGATCAGTTCGGTGAGCCGGTTCGCCGCCGGGTTGGACTCGTTGTTGCCGCCGCCGACGGTCAGGACCCGCTGGTCCTGCGCGGGCGGCAGCAGCACGCTCGCCGACTCGTCGCGCTCGTCCTTCTTGCGCAGTCCGGGCACGTCCGTGATCGTGTTCGCGTTGTAGTCGTAGATCGACGCGCCGCTGCCCTGGGTGCCGTTGCCGAAGGTGTGGCTGCCCGAGTAGAAGAGCCGCCCGTCCTGCATCAGGATCATCGACGGGTACAGGCCCCAGTAGGACCAGGTCTGGTTGACCTCGTTCAGCGGCAGCCACTTGCCCTGCGCCGCCGAGAACCTCTCCGCGGTCACGTTGCCCGTCGAGTCTTCCTTCAGCCCGCCGAAGGTGATCACGTCACCGTTGCCGAGGACCGTCGCCGACGGGTACCAGTGCCCGCCGTTCAGGTCGTTGGTCTTCGTGTACGTCTCGGTCGCCGGGTCGAAGACGTAACTGTCCCTCAGCCCCTGGTAGCCGGTCTTGCCGTCGGCGGACGGGTACCCCTTGTTCCCGCTCATCACGAGCACCCGGCCGTCCGACAGCTGCACGTGCCCCGAGCAGAACATGTCCACCGGCGTCGGGATCGTCTTGAACGACCCGTTCGCCGGGTCGTACACGGCCGAGGTGAACGTGCCGGCGTTGAACTGGGCGATGTCGTTGCCCGAGCCGGCGATCAGCAGCACCTTGCCTCCCCCAGCGCCTCCGGCCTGGGAGGTGCCCCCACGCAACACCACGGCGTGCATCGAACGCACCGGGTTCTTGGCCGGGATCACCTCCCACCTGCCCTTGGCGCACTCGTCGGGCGTGCCCGTGCAGCCCGGCTGCGGCGGGACCGCACCGACCTCCTCCAGCGCGTAGTCGTCAGAGGTGAGGGTGCCCACCCCGTAGACCGAGAGCCCCCACGTGATCTTGTCGGTGCCGGGCGGGACCGCGGGCGTACGGACCTGTGTGCGCGCCCATCCCGCGCTGACCGGCGGGTTCTGCAGGTCGGTCCAGTACTGCCAGCCCGCGGTCGCGTCGTGGCGGAACACGGTCACCGACACGTCCGGGGTGTTCGACTTGTACCAGGCCGACAGGTCGTACTGCTTGCCCGGGACGACCGTCGGTGCGCAGGCAGTGTTCTCGGTGACCAGGGCCTTGCGGTCGCCGCTGAGGCGGCGGGTGAGCGAGACCTTCATGGCCTTGCTGCCGCTGTGGGCGTCGGCGACGGTGGCGAAGGTGAAGTCGTTGTCGCCCCAGCCGGACTTCTCCCAGCAGGACGGCATGTCGTCGCCGGGGGCGCCCGCGGTCTCGAAACCGGCGTTGGTGAGCAGATTGGGCGGTCCGGCCGTGGCCTGCTGCGGTGCGGTGAACAGCAGGCCCGCGGTCATCGCCCCGACGGCGGCCACGGCGGCGCGCCGCCCGGCCCTCCGCCGGAAGTTCGCTGGCATGGACGGTTCCCTTCTGTGCGGTGCGGCTCAGCTCTTCGTGGTACGGGCGGTACGGGCGGGACGCGGCATGTAGACGAGGGCCTCGGTGGCCGCGAAGCGCAGGACGAAGGTGGTGACCAGGGCGAGTGCGGTGGCGGGCAGCACCTGCATGCCCAGCCGCCCGACGAACAGGGCAATCAACGGGATGCGCAGCAGCAGGTCGGCGTTGGCCAGCAGGGCGAACCGCCCGACCCGGTCCGCCCAGTGCCGGTGGCGGCGCCGGTCGCGGAAGAGCAGGGCTTCGACGAGGGCGAAGTTCCAGAGCACCCCGGCCTGGTTGGCGGCGATCTCGGCCGGCAGGTAGTGCACCCCGGTGTGCGTGAGCAGCCACAGCGCGAACAGGTTCGGGACGAAGCCGGAGAGCCCGATCAGTCCGAAGCCGATCATCCGGGCGGGCGGGGTCGAGGAGCGCAGGAGGGCGAGGTGGGCGAGGAAGCGCAGCCCCTCGCGGGCCCCGGACTTGGACGCTCCGCAGTGGCGGTCCTGGAAGACGAACGGCACCTCGGCGACCCGGTCGGGGCGGCAGCGCACCGCCAGTTCCAGCAGGATCTTGTAGCCGAGGGGGGCGAGGGCGTCGGTGGTGACGAGCGGGCGGCGGATGGCGAAGAAGCCGCTCATCGGGTCGCTGATCTGGCGCAGGGCGCGCGGGAAGAGCCCCTTGGCGAGCCAGGTCGCGGCGCGCGAGACGGCGATGCGGTGGCTCCCGGCGAGTCCGGCGGGGCTTGCGCCGGGCAGGTAGCGGGAGGCGACGACGAGTCCGGCGCCGGTGCGTTCGCCCGCGCCGACGAGCTCGGGCACCAGGTGGGGCGGGTGCTGGAGGTCGGCGTCCATGACGACGATCCAGTCGCCGTCCGCCCGTCTGACGCCCTCGACGACCGCGCCGCCGAGGCCGCCGTCCGCGCTCTCGCGGTGCAGGACGGCGACCGGGAAGGGCAGGTCGAGGGCGGCCTTCTCGATGACGGCCGGGGTGTCGTCCGTGGAGTCGTCCACGAACAGGACCTCGCAGGCCGGGCCGGTGGGGAGGGCGTCGGCGAGCCGGGCCAGCAACTCGCCGATGTTCCCCGCCTCGTTGAAGGTCGGGATGACGAGGGTGACGCTGCCCGCCGCCGGCCCCTCCTCCGCGATGGAGAGTTCCGGATCGCTGAGGGCGCGCGGGGTCCGCAGGTCCTCGCTCATGGCGGATCAGCTCCCACTCTGGCGGTCGGCGGAGCCGGTCCGGCGGATCTCGATGCGGTCCTCGCCGGAGCCGAAGACGGCCACCACGGCCGAATGCTCCAGCGCGGCCTTCACGTTGGGCAGGTCCACCGCGTCCCGGCGGACGGTGGGCGAGGAGACCACGTAGTCGATGGCCCGCCAGCCGCCCGGCAGCGTTCCGGTGACGGCGGGGTCGAGGTCGGCCTTGTAGAACCAGATCGCGCCGAGGCCCGGCTCGAAGCCGTGGTGGACGGCGTCCAGCCAGAGCGCGTCGTCGACCAGGACCCGGGTGCGGGCCGGGTCGGGGACCTCGCGGCCGAGCCAGGCGGCGGCCTGCCGGTACGGGGCGTTCGCGTCGGCCGTGAGCGCGGTGCGGTCGCCGTCGTACCAGCGGGGCAGGACGTACACCGCGGCGGCCGCGGCGAGCACGCCGACCAGCACCCGGCGCCCGTGGGTGAGGGGCCGGCGCTCCCCCGGCGCGCGGCGGCGGCTCAGCACGGCGTGCGTGACGCTCGCCGCGCCCCCGGCGAGGACCAGCGCGAGGAACGGCAGCGCCTGGATCACGTACATCGCGGGCAGGTAGCCGGAGGGCCTCATCGCGACGGCGGCGAGGAGGACGGCGGCGAGCGCCGGGCCGGCGAGCGCGCGGGCGGTGACCGACCACCTGAGGGTGGCGAGCAGCAGGAGCGCCCCGGCCAGCCCGCCGAGCGGCAGGACGGTGTCGTAGTACAGCCAGGACCGGAGCACGCCGTTCGAACCGGAGCCGGGGCTGAGGATGAAGCCCGAGCCCGGCCGGCTCATCTGGTAGGTGATGCCGTCGATCAGCGAGACGTGTCCGGCGCCGGGCAGCAGCTCGTTGTTGAGCAGCGCGTACAGGGGGTACGAGAGCCCGATGAGCAGGCAGGCGGTGATCGCGCCGGTGACGGCGAACTTGCGGGTGTCCCGGTGGCTGTGACGCCACATCGTCACCAGCAGCGCCGGGAGCACCACCAGCATCGTCTCTTTGGTCAGGACTGCGGTGGCGGCCGCGAGTCCCGACCCGAAGTGGTGCCACAGGTGGCGGCTGGGGGACGCGGCCAGGCAGAAGGCCAGCAGCATCCACATCACGGCGAGGTTGTCGAGGAAGATCTCCCGCTGGAGCACCACGGAGAGCGGGGAGAGCCCGAAGAGGGCCATCGCGAGCCCGGACGCCCAGCGCGGCAGCCACAGCCGGCGGGCGAGGACGTAGATCAGCACGGAGCTGACGGCGGAGACGGCGACCATCGACAGGCGCATCGGCGCGACGGTCATCCAGTCGGGTACGAACAGGGACGGCAGGTACGTGAGCCCGGCTATCTGTATCCAGCCCAGCGGCGGGTGGTCGTACCAGTACGTGTAGTGCGCGAGGCCGTCGCCCTGCTGGACGGCCCACGCCTGGGCGAGGTAGGTGCCCTCGTCGTCACTCAGGGTCGGGAACCGTGTGATGTTCCAGCCCTGGACGAGGACGATCGCGAGCAGGACGACCGCGCACAGCAGCAGGTCGGAGCGGGAGGAGCGCAGGCGCAGCAGGGGGTGGGCCGGGGCGGGCGGCCGCACCCCGAGTCCGCCGGGACGGGTCCGCTGCTGCGGGACCAGGGGTGCGGTGGCCGTGGCGGGGCCGGGCCGGGGATCAGTGGCCGTGGGCAGGGTGGCGGTCACTGGTGGCTGTCCTCTCGGATCGCGGTGGACGCGCCGGCGGTGGACACGCCGGCGGTGGCGCCGATCGGAGCGAGGTGGGCGCCGGTGTGGCTGGTCAGCTCCCACTCGTTGCGGCCGCGCTGCTCGCGCCAGACCGCGCGGATCGCCGCGCCCGCGAGCATCACCTGGTAGAACGGGCCGCCGACGACGAGCTTGAGGTAGTGCACGAGGCGGACGCGCAGGCCGTACTGGCGGCCGAAGTCGTGCAGGCCGACGATCTCGAAGACGAACGTCACCATCGCCGTGATCATCGGCAGGAAGGTGACGATCGCTATCCCGACGGGTACGTCGAGGAGGACCGCGACGGCGAAGTTGAGCGGGATGATCACCCCGGAGGCCGCCTGCATGAACGGCGTCATCAGCGTGTAGCGGGCCAGCCAGCGCTGGCCCCGGCCGGGCAGCTGCTGCCAGTCCTTCTTCCGGTAGACCTGGAGGAAGCCCTGGTTCCAGCGGGTGCGCTGTTTGAGCAGGCTCATCAGCGAGCCGGGCGTCTCCTCGCGGGTGACCATGTCGCAGTCGTAGGCGACGACCACCTTCTTGCCGACCGAGGACAGGCGTACGCCCAGGTCGCAGTCCTCGGCCAGGCAGTTCTGGTCCCAGCCGCCTGCCTCGCGGAGCACGTCGGTGCGGACGAAGACGGTGTTGCCGCCGAGCGGGATGAACCCCTTCTCGGCGTGCAGGTGCAGCCGCGAGCGGAACCAGAAGAAGTACTCCAGGCAGTTGCGCAGGCTGTACCAGCTGGAGTGGAAGTTGATGAGCTGGACCCCGCCCTGGACCACGTCGGCCGCGGTGGAGCGGAAGGCGTGGTCGACGTGGGAGAGCAGCTCGGGGTGGACCTGGTCCTCGGCGTCGAAGACCCCGACGATGTCGCCCCGGCAGTGCGGGAGGGCGGTGTTGAGGGCCTTCGGCTTGTTCTTGGTCTCGTTGTGGTCGACGACGACCCGTACGCGCTCGGGCGCCAGCGCGGCGGCGGCTGCGGCGACGGCGGCGGTCTCCGGATCGTCGTGCCCGACGATGACGATGATCTCGTAGTCGCCGTGGCCGGATTCGAGCAGCCGCTCGATCGTGTGCCGAAGGACCGCCTGCTCATGCCGGGCCGGCAGGAGGAGCGAGAAGGCCAGCCGGCCCTCGCCGTCGGGACGGTCGAACCGGGTGGAGGCGAGCGTCTCGGGCGTTCGCCACGCGTGCATCTGCCACCACAGGGTGAACGCGGCCATCCAGAACAGCGCGAACGAAATCAGAACGATGACGACAGAGGTGAGCAAAACGTCCCCCACAGACATGCCGCGACACCCGACGGCGCCCGGCAGACCCCCCAGGGGTCAAGGCGGGCCCCCCGGCCCGCCCGCCCCCGCTTCCCCCTCGGGCGCACCCCCCGGTGCGCCGACTCCGCGGGCTCCCCAGCTGATCCCGCAGGACATGAGACTAGGCAGCGAAAATGAAACTCAGGAGCCGCGCGGATAAAAACCGTGTTTCCGAACTGCCGGACACGCAACCGGAATTGACGGTACTCCGATCGATTCAGGGATGAACCACACCCAACTGGTCCGCAAGTTCGACCGGATCTGTCGTAGGCCGCGCGCAGACGAAATGTCGACACACATACGCCGTCGGAAGGTCGTGTACGAGTGTGCGCTCGGCCAGCAGGGGGAACTCTCCCCCGCTGCCGTCGGACGCCCGCGGCAGACCGACTGCCACGACCGCCCCGGGAGCCGTCCCCAGCAACGCCGTCCGGTGCAGTACGGCCAGCGCCGGATCCTCCGGATGACCCACCACGGCCACCTCGCGCGGACCGTCGGCCAACGCCTCGGCCACCGCGAGCCCGTGCCCGATGAAGCGCGGGACGCGCGGACCCAGCGCGTGCACCACCCCGAGCGCCCGCTCGGCCGCACTGCGGTGCGCCTGCGAACCGGTGTGGGCGGCATACGAGAGCAGCGCGCCGGCCGCGGCCGTCCAGCCGGAGGGGGCCGCGGTGTCCGTCGGGTCCTGGGGCCGCCTGATCAGCTGCTCGGCGTCGTGCGCGGTGTCGTAGAGGGAGCCGTCCTCGGCGGTGAACCGGTCCAGGACCAGGTCGACGAGGAACCCGGCGAACTCCAGCCAGACCCCCTCGCCGGTCACCGACGCCAGCGCGAGGAAGCCCTCGGCCACGTCGCCGTAGTCCTCCAGCACCCCGGCGTTGCCGCCGACCCGCCCGTCCTTGCTCGTCCTGGCCAGCCGGGCCCGCCCGGCGGCCGCGTCGAAGTGGACGCGGACCAGCAGGTCGGCGGCCTCGGTGGCCCGCTCGACCAGGTCCGGCCGGTCGAAGTACGCCCCGCACTCGGCCAGCGCCGCGATCGCCAGACCGTTCCACGCGGCGACGACCTTGTCGTCCCGGCCGGGCGCGGGCCGCGCGGCGCGCGCCGCGAACAGCCGCTCCCGGATGCCGGCGATCACGGCGGCGTCCACGACCGGCCCGTCCTGCGGCAGCTGGAGCACCGAGGTGCCGTGCTCGAAGGTGCCCTCGTCCGTCACCCCGAAGTACGCGGCGGCCAGCGCCCCGTCCGCCTCGCCGAGCACCTCGGCCAGCTGCGCGGGCGTCCAGGCGTAGAAGGCCCCCTCGACGTGCTTGCCGGTCAGCGGGTCCTCGCTGTCCGCGTCGAGCGCGGAGGCGAAACCGCCCTCGGCGGTGCGCAGCTCGCGCACCATGAAGTCGGCGGTCTCCAGCGCGACGCGTCGCGCGAGGTCCGAACCGGTGGTCCGCCACAGGTGGGCGTACACCCGGCACAGCAGCGCGTTGTCGTACAGCATCTTCTCGAAGTGCGGCACCACCCACTCCCGGTCCACGGAGTACCGGGCGAACCCGCCGCCGAGCTGGTCGTAGATCCCGCCGCGGGCCATGGCCTCGCAGGTGTCGGCGGCCATCTGCAGGGCACCCTCGGCGCCGGTGCGGGCGTGGTGGCGCAGCAGGAACTCCAGCACCATGGACGGCGGGAACTTCGGCGCGCCGCCGAACCCTCCGCGGACGGCGTCGTACTCGCGGGTCAGCCCGAGCAGCGCCTGCGCCAGCTCCTCGGGACCGGGCGCGCCGGCCTTCCCGTAGTCCAACTGCCGCCCGGTGAGGTCCCGTACGATCCGCTGCGCGACCTCGGCCACCTCCTCGGGCCGCCCCACCCAGGCGGTCCGCACCCCTTCGAGGACCTGCATGAAGGAGGGCATCCCGTGCCGGGGCTCGGGCGGGAAGTACGTCCCGAAGTAGAAGGGCTCGGCGTCGGCGGTGAGGAAGACGGTCATGGGCCATCCCCCCTGCCCGGTGGCGGCCTGCACGGCTTCCATGTAAACGGCGTCGACATCGGGCCGCTCCTCGCGGTCCACCTTGATGTTGACGAAGTGCTCGTTCATGTAGACGGCGGTGAGTTCGTCCTCGAAGGACTCGTGCGCCATGACATGGCACCAGTGACAAGAGCTATAGCCCACGCTGAGCAGGACCGGCACGCCCCGTTCCCTCGCCTCCTCGAACGCCTCGGGCGACCAGGGCCACCAGTCGACGGGGTTGTCTGCGTGCTGGAGCAGATAGGGCGAGGTCTCGTTCGCGAGGCGGTTCGGCATGAACCCATCCTCGCGCACCCGACCCGAACGCTGCCCGTGCGCCACAGGCAAACGGGGTTGCGGGGTACGCCTCGGCCGTCGTCGCGCGTGCCTACGCCGAGGACGTACCCGCTGCCGTCCGGGCTGCGGACCGGGCCCTCCAGTAGGCGGCGGCGTCCTGTCCGTTCTGCATCGCAGTGAACTCGCCGGTCCTCCGGGCGAGGGCTGCGGCAGGCGCTTCGCCCTCGATGTACGACTCCAGGGCGATGTTGAGCGCGCCACCGCTGAGGAACTCGGCGTACTCGCGCACGGACCCGACGATCGCGAAACCGGCGGGATTGCCGTGCACCAGAGCGTTGCGCACGCGGCTCCGTCGCCCCTCCAAGACGATGCCTTGAGCGGCGTACCGCTCGACCAGGGTCCGGTATCCCGCGTGATCGCTCACGCTGGAGATCATCCGGGTGATCCAGGCGCGCTCGTGCTCAATGCGGCAGAGCGAGAGCAGATCGGCGGAGCGGTCGGCGACGAACAGGATCCATGGGCGCGACGGACTGTTCGCGAACCACTCCCGGGTCAGCTCGTTGACCAGACCACTCCGGTTTCCTCCGCCGAGCAGGCACATCCCGACGGCTCGTCGCACATCCGCGAGCCACCGCGCATGTGGCCAGCGCGCGCCGAGCAGAGCGAACACCTCGGCCGGTGCGAGTGCCGCGTACGCCGCGACGTGTTGCACCACGCGGTCCGTGAGGGGGATGACGCTGCGGATGTCCGCTGCGGAAGGCTCGCGCATCGCCATGTCACGACTGAACGGATGGTCAGCGGTGGTCTGCACTTCGATCGCGGCGGCGAGGAACCGGGGCAGGTCTTCGCGGGCGAGCGCCGAAGCGAGGCGCGGACCGTGCTCTTCGATCGCCTTGGCGGTGACGCCCGCACCATAGTGGTCGTCAGGGAAACCCGTCTCGCGTCCGGGGAGCATGAAACTCTGCGAGCTTGGGCGACCGGAACACAGGAGCCCGTGTTGGACGAGGTACGGGCGGATCCCGCCTGCATTGTGGATGGCGACGTCGATGATCGTCTCGACGGTGCGGACGGCGCGGTCCACGGCCTCGGCTGCCGTGGTGGTACCGAGGTCGACTCGGACCAGGAAGTCCACGTCGGATTCCTCGTCGACCAGCTCCGCGACTTTGAAGAGGTCACCGTGGCGGACGAATTCCCAGAGCTCCGCTTTGTGCTCGAAGTCCTGCCTCCCTGGCTGGGCGTTGGGCACTGCCCAGTGGGCGTCCAGGAAGGACACCCGTCCGGCCGAGAGGTGCAGGAACGTCCGGCCCTGATACCCGAGCCACACTACGACCGGCTCGGCCACGGCACGCCTGCCGACGTACGTCCGGGCACTCGCGATGCGCTCCTGCAGCGGTACCTGCCTCTCACCAGCCCGAGGGTTGTCAGGATCCCGGCCGAACGCCATCACGGAGACAAGCCCCCTGAAGATCCCCTCCGCATTGAGGCCGCGCCTCCGCAACTGGTCGAAGAGCAGGTCGGCGATCGGGCGGTACTCCCGACCCGCCAGAGTGCGGTCCCGCGCCGTGGCCACCAGGTCGTCCCAGCTGACGCAGGCACCTTCGTCGGATTCGAGCGCGGCGAGCAGGTTCTTCCCGGCCGTTGCGAGATCGGTCCAGACCGCATCGGTGCGGGTGCCCGGCGACTGCTTCAAGACAGCTCCGGGACTGCTGACGAGCCGCGCGAAGGCGGCTTGGAAATCGGCGAGCGGTGTGGCGATGTGGGCCCGGAGCGCGGGACCGAGTGCCCGCAAGGACTCCTCCAGATCGCTGCGCAACGATGCACGGTTGGCCGAGTTCTTCCAGGCGTCGACGCCGCTGGCGAGCTCCAGCCATTCAAGGACCTCGTCCACGATCACGGTCAAAGGCAGAACGGTGCTTCCGCCGTGGCGCCGGTAGAGGGACGAGACGAGGGACTTCAACCAGTCCGGCGCGTCCGCGGGCCAATGATCGCTGACGTTGTAGTCGATCATCATGTCGCGGCCACCCCGCCTGCCGTCCTCGAGCCGAGAGGCCTGTCCCATCACTTCACCCTCAGAGTACGGGGAAAGCCCGGTCGGGCTTGCTTCGGAAAACTGTCGACCTCGCGCGATCCGGATCGCGGATGTACTGGCGGCGCCCGCGGATCGGTTCTTCAGCCCGCGGTGTAATAAAGGTTGTCGTACACTCTGGACATGAAGCCGACCCGAGCCGGGAGCACCGAGAACATCTCCGTGTCCATGCCCTCCGAGCTGGTCACTGAGCTCCGTACCCGAACAGGTCGTCGCGGCCTGTCCAGCTACATCACCGAAGCAGTCAGGCACCAGCTCGCCATGGACGGGCTCGCCGAGATCGTGGCGTCCCACGAGGACGTGCACGGCGAGCTCACAGAGCAAGAGATCGAAGCCGCTCGCCGCGAGCTGTTCGAGGACGAGAACGCCCAGGATCTCGATCGGGGCGCTGCGTGAAGGAGCAGCCGGCCCGTTCGCTGGTGCTCGACTCCGAGGCACTCTCTCTGCTCCTGCGCAACGACCGCAAGATGGCGGCGCGCATTGAGGCATCGCGGCAGGCCGGGGTGCCCGTCCTCGTGTCTGCCCTGACCATTGTCGAAGCCGTCTACGGGAAGACCGATCTGACGCGCTTGAAGTGGGTGCTGTCGAGGCTGCGGGTGGAATCGGTCAGCCAGGAGGACTCGCTGACCGCAGTGGCCCTGCTTCAGGACGCGGGCGGGCTGCACGGGCACAAGTACGCGATCGACGCCCTCGTCGCCGCGCTCGCGCTCCGCGCCCCGGCCCCCGTGATCGTCCTGACCTCCGACCGTGACGACTGGTCGAAGCTCTGCGGCAAGCGCGTCATCATCAGAGACGTGTAAGCACAATCGACTACTGGGTCTGTGCCTTCACTGGCACCAGTGACAAGAGCTATAGCCCACGCTGAGCAGGACCGGCACGCCCCGTTCCATCGCCTCCGCGAACGCCTCGGGCGACCAGGGCCACCAGTCGACGGGGTTGTCTGCGTGCTGGAGCAGATAGGGCGAGGTCTCGTTCGCGAGGCGGTTCGGGATGAACCCATCCTCGCGCACGGGGCCACAGGACCTGCCCGTGGCACAACGGGCCAGGCGGCCGAACGAGCCTGCGGGCGGGCCACCCGGCGGCCGTCTCAAGACCGCCGCCGGTCCGGCGATCAGCTGCGCGGAAGTGACCTGTGGCCGGTGAGGTCGGGAAGGCTGCCTGACCACCCGAAGTCGCGGTTGTAATCACGGCCCGCTGACCGAGCAGGAGATCGAAGCGGCTCGTCGCGAGCTGTTCGGGGACGAGAACGCCGGGGACGTCGAGCGGGGTGCTGCGTGAAGGAGCAGCCGGCCCGTTCTCTGGTGCTCGACTCCGAGGCACTGTCCCTGCTTCTGCGCAACGGCCGCAGGATGGCCGCTCGGATCGAGGCGTTCCGGCAGGCCGGAGTCCCCGTTCTCGTGTCCGTGCTGACCATCGTCGAAGCAGCACAGGGGGAGGCTCTGCGGCAGCCGCGTGATCGTCAGAGAGGTGTGAGGACCGCAGACCACTCGGTTCGCGGGTTCACCGGCACCGGTGACGACTGCGGCGTCGACGCCGTTCGTGGCCGCGGCCGACGCGCGCACGCTGTTGCCGGGACGGGCGTACATATATGCGCGGTTGCAGTCGAAGATGTCCCAACTCCCTCTGATCTAGCTCAGATTCGCTCGCGCTCGCGGCAGTCACGGCGGACACTTGGCGAACGTTGCCGGAGCTCTCTTGAGGGGGATGCCGATGCGGGACAGCCATCGCGGTGAGGCCGAGCGGCTGTTGGAGCGGGCCGTGGACGAGGAGGCCCAGCGGGCTGCCGGGGCGGGGCAACCGGTCGACAGGGCGGCGCTGCTGGCGCGCGGCCTGGAGGCACTGGACGCGCTCGCGGCGAGCGCCGCCGAGGAGTACGAGGCGTACGTGCGGGCCCTGGACGAGGCGACGGCCGGGGACGAGTCCCTCGGCGAGGCCTTCCGGCGCGGGAACGCGTCCGCGGCGCTGCTCGTGACGGCGGTCGCGGCGGCTGCCGCCTTCGGGGCCGACCTGTCCTTCGGCGTGTCGGCGGGTACGGCGCTGGCCGCCGGGGCCGTCACCGGTGTCGCCGGGGCGGCGGCCACGGTCGCCAAGGTGACCGCCTCGCACCTGCCGGCGGCGAACCGGCGGGCCGGGGTGCGCGGCCGTCCCGGCGGGCCGGAGCAGCTGAGGCTGCAGTGGCTGAATGCGCTGGAGGTGCGCGGGGTCCGCCCCTTCCTGGAACAGCAGCGCGCGGTGGCGGCCGCGGCCCGGGCGCCACGGGAGACTTCCCGGACGGCCGTCCCCCGGCTGCGCGGGACCGACCGCAGCGCGGAGGCCCGGCGGCGCAGCGTGCTGGAGCAGTCCTTCGCTCAACTCCCGCAGCCCGAGGCCTCCTTCACGGGCCGGCGGGCGGAGCTGACCCGGATCGCGCAGTGGGTGCAGGCGGCCCGGGCCAGTACGGAGACCCGCCCGGTGGTCGTGGTGCTGCACGGCGAGCCGGGCGTGGGCCGCACGGCCCTGGCGCTGCGGGCTGCGGACGCGCTGCGCGACCAGTTCCGCGGGGCCTGTGTGGTGGACCTGCGGGGCGGATCGCTCAGCGGGGAGGCTCCGCTGCCGATCCGGGAGGCGCTGCTGCACCTGCTGAACCGGCTGGGCGCCCCGCGCGAGCAACTGCTGTTCCGCGAGGGCTCCTCGGCGGAGCAGCAGGTCAGGCGCCTCGGGGAGCTGTACCACCAGCACCTCCAGGGGCTGCCGGTGACGGTGCTGCTGGACGACGCGGTGGATGCGGCGCAGGTCCGGATGCTGGTGCCGGAGCGGTCGGAGAGCCTGGTGCTGGTGACGGCGCGGGAGCCCCTGGAGCTGCCGGACCTGGCGGCCTGGGTGCACCAGCTGCCGGTGGAGCGGCTCCCGGAGGCGGAGGGCGCGGAGCTGGTGCGCGCCGGGGCCGAGGCGGCCGGCGGGTCCGGCGGGTCCCCGTACGGGGAGGAGGCCCTGCGGGGGCTGCTCGCGCTCGGCGGGGGGCTCCCGCTGGCCCTGCGCGTCCTGGCCCCGCTCGGCGCCGTCGACGCGGACTCTGCCGGGCCGGCCGCTCCCGGTGGCGCCGGGGCGCTGGAGGACGCCCTCGGCCTGGCCTACGTACGCCTGCCCGAGGAGCGGCGCCGGCTGCTGCGGCGGCTCACGCTGGCCGGCCGGGCCTCGCTCGGCCCGTCGGCGGCGGCGGCGCTGATCGACGCGGACCGGGTGGAGGCGGGGCGGTTACTGCGGGAGCTGGCGCGGGCGGGCCTGCTGGACCACGTCCGCGGGGAGCGGTACCGGATGCACGACGCGGTGCGCTCGTACGCGGCGGCGCGGCTCGCGGCGGACGAGGACCGGGCCGAGTCCTCGGCGGCGCACGGACGGCTGATCCGCAACTACGCGCAGCTCGCGGACGCGGTGATCCGGATGGTCGACGGGAAGATGTCGACGCGGGCCGACCACTTCGGCGGGCACGGCTTCCCCTCGCTGGACGCGGCGCTGCGCTGGCTGGACGACGAGTCGAGCTTCATCACGGCGGCGCTGCGGCACTCGGAGGACGTGGACCAGCAGGCGGTGCTCGACCTGCTGGGCGCGCTGTGCGACTTCTGCCTGCTGCGCGGCGACCTTTACCGGCTCGGTGAGATCAACGAGCTGACGCTGGCGGTGGAGGCCGCGCGCGGGGGCCGGCCCGGCCAGGGGCGGCTGGTCCGCTCCGTGCAGTGGCGTACGGGCATCGCGGCGCGCCAGCTCGGCGAGCTCGACAAGGCCCGGACCACGCTGACCTCGGTGGTGGACCAGTACCGGGAGGCCCAGCAGGACGCGGGCGCGGGCATGGCCCTGATCTCGCTCGGCATCACGCTGCACCACCAGGGGCAGCTCCCGGAGGCCGCGGCCCGCATCCGCGAGGCGCTGGTGCTCCAGGAGCCGGACAAGCTGGCCGGCGACCGGGCGTGGGGGCTGCACGCCCTGGCGGCGGTGGAGCGGGACCGGGCGCACCTGGCGGAGGCGATGCAGCTGCTGGAGCAGTCGCTGGCGCTGCACCGGGAGAGCGAGAGCGTGCACGGGGAGGCGTGGGCGCACTTCCAGCTGGGGCAGGTGTACCTGCGGCTCGGTGACGTGCCGCGGGCGGAGGCGGAGCTGAAGCTGGCCATGGACCTGTACGGGCGCACGCGCGACGAGCGCGGCCAGGCCTGGGCGCTGACGCAGCTGGGCAGGGCCCGGGTCGTGGACGGGGACCCGGGGCCGGCGGCGGAGCGGCTGCGCGAGGCGCTGGCCCGGCACCGGGAGCAGGAGGACGCGCGCGGGGAGGCGTGGACGCTGTACTACCTCGGGCAGGCGCTGGAGGAGGGCGGCGAGCGCGATCAGGCGGTCCGGGAACTGGAGCGGGCCCGGACGATGTTCTCGCGGATGCGGGACGTGTACGGGCTGGCGCACGCCCGGCACCATTCGGGACGGGTGACGCGCGACCAGCGGGCGGCGCAGACGGGGAACCTGAAGAACTCCGGGTTCGCGCGGCAGCTGCTGACGGACGCGCGGGCGGACTTCCGGCGGATCGGGCTGGCGCACGGGGAGGCGTGGACCTGCCTGGAGCTGGCGGTGGTGGACGGGGGCAACGGCAGGGTGTCGCAGGCGCTGGGCCTGTGCGAGGAGGCGGCCCGGCTGTTCATCTCGTACGGGGACCGGCGCGGGGAGGACTGGGCCCGCTTCCTGCGCTGCACGCTGCTGCCGTACGCGCTGCCGGGTGGCGCGGGCGTGGACGAGGCCCGGGCGGAGCTGGCCCGGCTGTCCGCGGCGCCGCATCCGATGCGCGACGGGCGGCTGGAGGACAGCCTGGACACGTACGCGGTGGTGCTGGGGCGCGGGGTGGACCCGGCGGAGGGCTGGCAGGCGTGGCGGCTCGCGCTGGTCCCGAACCTGCACTCCCGGGAGATCATGGGCGTCCCGATGCCACCGTCCTGGCCGGCCGCCTGACCCGCAGGCCCCGGCCCCGCCCGGCCCCCGCCCGGACCGCCCGGCCCCCGGACCGCCCGGCGCGGCAGACCCCGCCCGACCCGGCAGCCCCGACGGGCCGCCGCAGGCCCAAGTGGCGCGGGCGTCGGCTGGCACGGCCGGGCGTCGGCTGGCACGGCCGGGGGCCGCAGGCCCGGCTGGCACGGTCGGCGCCGCAGGCGCGGTCGACGCGGTCGGCGCGGCATGGCGGCCCTCCCCACGTTCCCCGCACGAGGCAGTCCGCCCGGCGCGGCGCAGCTCAGCCCGGCCGGCGCGGTCGGGCGTCGGGTGGCACGGTCAGGGGCCGGCTGGCGCGGCCGGGCGCCGCAGGATCAGCTGGCGCAGGCTGGCCCGACCGGCAGGGTCCGGCGCGGTAGGCCACCCCACACGGCAGTTCTGACGGGCACGGCCCGGCACGGTAGATCGCCCGGGCGCGCCCAGCGCCGCCCCACCGGCACGGCCCGCCGAGGTAGACCGCCCGGCGCAGCCCGACCGGCACCGTCCGGCGGTAGACCGCCCGGCGCAGCCCCACCGGCGCGGTTCGGCGCGGTAGACCGCCCCGCGCGGCCCGGCGCGGTGGGCCGCCCGGTAGCTGGCGTGGCGCGGTGCCGTCGGTCCGGCGCCGCGGGCTGCGCGGCGGGCCGCTCTCGGCCCCGTACCCCGGGCAGGGGAAGCGCGGCGCGGCGCGGAGCGGGACGGTCCGCCGCGGCGGCGTCGCGGCCGGGCTAGGGGGTGCGGTCCGGGGCGGAACCGGTGCCCGCCGCCGCCGGCTCCGGGGCCTCCTTGAAGTCGACCCGGCCCATGTGCCGGCTCATCGACTTCATCAGACCCCACACCGCCAGGGCGAGGGCCGCGAACACGATGAAGCCCAGGACTCCGGGCGTCACCTTGTTCTTGTCGAAGGTGTCACCCGCGAGCGGAAGGAGCTCGGTCAGTGCTGCGTGTGTAGCGCTCATGGCTACGCATTCTCCCGGATGCCCTCGAAGAGGTCGGACTCGGGGAGGGACGTGTCCACGAGCGACTTCGCGAGCTCGTACTCCTCCGTGGGCCAGACCTCCTTCTGGATCTCCATCGGTACGCGGAACCAGCCGCCGTCCGGGTCGATCTGCGTGGCGTGCGCGATGAGCGCCTTGTCACGGATCTCGAAGAAGTCGGCGCACGGCACGTGCGTGGTCAGCGTCCGCTCGCTCCGCTCGAACTCCTTCCAGCGCTCCAGCCACTCCCCGTACGGGGACTCCATGCCACGCGAGAGCAGCGCCTCGTGCAGGGCGACGGTGCGCGGCTTGTTGAAGCCCTGGTTGTAGTAGAGCTTCTGCGGCTGGTACGCCGGGCCGAACTCGGCCTCCGGGTACTTCTCGGTGTCGGCGGCCCCGTCGAACGCCACCATCGAGATCTTGTGGGTCATGATGTGGTCGGGGTGCGGGTAGCCGCCGTTCTCGTCGTACGTGGTGATGACCTGCGGCCGGAAGGCGCGGATCTTCTTCACCAGGCGGCCGGCCGCCTCGTCCACGTCCTCCAGGGCGAAGCAGCCCTCCGGCAGCGGGGGCAGCGGGTCGCCCTCCGGCAGGCCGGAGTCGACGTAGCCGAGCCACTCCTGCTCGATGCCGAGGATCTGGCGCGCCTCGTCCATCTCCTTGGCGCGGACCTCGTGGATGTTCTCCTCGATGTACTTGTCACCCTGGAGCTTGGGGTTGAGGATCGAGCCGCGCTCTCCCCCCGTGCAGGTCACCACCAGCACGGGAACCCCCTCGGACACGTACTTGGCCATGGTGGCCGCGCCCTTGCTCGACTCGTCGTCGGGGTGGGCATGGACGGCCATCAGTCGAAGCTGCTCGGTCAAGACAGGATCCTCTTTGAGTCGTCAGGGCGTACGCCTCCTATAGTGACCGAATCGGGGGGTGGAAAATTCCGGGGCTGCCCCCGGGATTGTGGACTCCGGCCCTCCGAAAGGAACGATCAATGAGCGCGGTGCGCGAGGGGCTCCCCGAGGGCCGGTACGGCCGGTCCGCGGACGAGCGTGCGGACCGGAAACTCAAGATCGTCGGGTCGGTGCTGGGCGTCGGCCTGCTGGGCCTGGTCGGCTGGATCGGCTGGGACTACGTGGCCGGTCAGACCGTCAGCGCCGAGGTGATCAAGTTCCAGGTGGTCTCGGCCTCCGAGGTGAAGGTGCACCTGGAGGTGCGCAAGGACGCCGGGGTCACCGGGGTGTGCACCCTGAGCTCCCAGAACGAGGACCACGCCGAGGTCGGCCGTGCCGACTTCACCTTCGCACAGAAGGGCACGCGCGTGGACGAGATGCTGTCGCTGAAGACCACCGGCCGCGCCACGATGATCGAACTGGTGGGCTGCCGGGCGGCGGGCACCACGCCCGCGCAAAACTGATCTCTTTCCTGCTCACCGGCCCAATGACACACTTCATACACATGGTGTCCTCCCCCTTTTCTTCCCGAATTGTTAGGCTCGTGGTTTCGCCCGCCGCTGGCGGCTTTGTAGTCCCCTGTACCGACGAGGAGCACCCGTGACCCAGACGAGCGAGAGCGTCACCTGGCTGACCCAGGCGGCGTACGACCAGCTGAAGGCCGAGCTGGACTACCTCTCTGGTCCCGCACGCACGGAGATCGCCACCAAGATCGCCGCCGCCCGCGAGGAGGGCGACCTGCGAGAGAACGGCGGTTACCACGCGGCCAAGGAGGAGCAGGGCAAGCAGGAGCTCCGCGTCCGCCAGCTGACGCAGCTCCTGGAGAACGCCAAGGTCGGCACCGCGCCCGCCTCCGACGGCGAGGTCGCGCCCGGCACGGTCGTCACGATCGCCTTCGACGGCGACGAGGACGACACGATGTCGTTCCTGCTCGCCTCGCGCGAGTACGCGTCCTCGGACTTCGAGACCTACTCCCCGCAGTCGCCGCTGGGCACCGGTGTGATGGGCAAGAAGATCGGCGAGGACGCCGAGTACGAGCTGCCGAACGGCAAGAAGGCCTCGGTCAGGATCCTCGACGTCAAGCCCTTCACCGGCTGACCACCCCGGTCCGCCAGGACATCGCGAAGGCCCCCGCCGGATCCCTCCGGCGGGGGCCTTCGCGTGCACGCGCACGCCGCCGCTAGACCGTCGCCGAGCGGTATTTACGGACGGAGAGGGTCCGGAAGACCACGACGATCAGCACGGACCACAGGAGCGACGCGAGCTCCGGATGCTGCATGGGCCAGGCCGCGGGGGCCTCGTACCCCGGCGGGAGGTTGCCGAACAGCTCACGGGCCGCCTGGACGGTGGCGCTGAAGGGGTTCCACTCCGCGAGGGTCCGCAGGAACGTCGGCATGTTGTCGGAGGGGACGAAGGCGTTCGAGATGAACGTCAGCGGGAAGAGCCAGATCAGCCCGCCCGAGGTGGCCGCCTCCGGGGTGCGCACCGACAGGCCGATCAGTGCGCCGATCCAGGAGAAGGCGTAGCCGAGCAGGAGCAGCAGGGCGAAGCCGGCGAGCACCTCGGCGGCGCTCGTGTGGGTGCGCCAGCCGACCAGCAGGGCGACCGCGGCCAGGATGACCAGGGTGAGGCTGGTCTGGACGAGGTCGGCGAGGGTGCGGCCGGTCAGGACCGCGCCGCGGGCCATCGGCAGTGAGCGGAAGCGGTCGATCAGGCCCTTGTGCATGTCGTCCGCGATGCCCGCGCCGGCGCCGGCCGTGGCGAAGGTGACGGTCTGGGCGAAGATGCCGGCCATCAGGAACTCGCGGTAGGCGGCGGGCGAGGTGTTGCCGTCGACGCTGATCGAGCCGCCGAAGACATAGCTGAAGAGCACGACGAACATGACCGGCTGGATGATCCCGAAAATAATCATTTCGGGGATCCGCGACATCCTGATCAGGTTCCGCTTGGCGATGACCAGCGAGTCGTTGACGCCCTGGACGACGCCGCCGCGCGGGCGGGGCGCCGCGAGCTGCGGGGTCGGGGAGGGGGTGGTCACTTCGCCGCCTCCTTCGACGCCGGCGCCGATCCGGATTCCGCTTGGGATTCCGCTTCCGATTCCGATGCCTGATCGGGTGCCTGAGCCGGCGCCTGGGCCTCGGCCGGCGCCTGAGCCTCGGCCGGCGCCTGGGCCTCGGCGGGTGCCTGGGCCCGGGCCGGCGCCTGGGCCTTGCGTCCGCGGCGGGGCTTGCCGGCCTCCGTGCCGGTCTCGCCGCGCTCCTCCTCGGCCAGGGCGGCCGCGTGGCCGGTGAGGGAGATGAACACGTCGTCGAGGGTCGGCCGGCGCAGGCCGATGTCGTCGATCTCGATGCCGCGCGAGTCGAGCTCGCGGATGACCTCGGCGAGCAGCTTGGCGCCTCCGGTGACCGGGACGGTCAGCTTGCGGATGTGCTCCTCGACGGTGGTCTCCCCCTTGCCGAAGCCCGCGAGCACGGCGCGGGCCCCGGCCATGTGGTCGCGCTCGTGGACCACGACCTCGACGCGCTCCCCGCCGGTCCGGGCCTTGAGCTCGTCGGAGGTACCGCGGGCGATGACCTTGCCGTGGTCGACCACGCAGATGTCGTGCGCGAGGTGATCGGCCTCCTCCAGGTACTGGGTGGTGAGCAGCAGGGTGGTGCCGCCGGCCACGAGTTCCTGGATGACGTCCCAGAGCTGCTGGCGGTTGCGCGGGTCGAGGCCGGTGGTCGGCTCGTCCATGAACATCACGGGCGGCCGGACGACGAGTGCGGCCGCGAGGTCCAGGCG
Organism: Streptomyces sp. NPDC086989; assembly: GCF_044745505.1. Taxonomy (NCBI): domain Bacteria; kingdom Bacillati; phylum Actinomycetota; class Actinomycetes; order Kitasatosporales; family Streptomycetaceae; genus Streptomyces; species Streptomyces sp. NPDC086989. Next base: position 406,324 of record NZ_JBIVAL010000006.1, on the reverse strand, counting down.
CCGGCGCATGCCGCCCGAGTAGGTCTTCGCGGTGCGGTCGGCGGCGTCGGCGAGGTTGAACCGCTCCAGCAGTTCGCCGGCCCGGGCCTTCGCCGCCTTGCCGGACATCTGGTACAGCCGGCCGACCATCTGGAGGTTCTCGCGGCCGGTCAGGTATTCGTCGACGGCGGCGAACTGGCCGGACAGGCCGATCGCGCGGCGGACTTCGTTGGGGTGTCTGAGGACGTCGATCCCGGCGACGACGGCCTTGCCGCTGTCGGGCCGCAGGAGGGTGGTCAGGACGCGCACGGTCGTGGTCTTGCCTGCGCCGTTGGGGCCGAGGAGGCCCAGCACGGTGCCTTCGGGGACATCGAGGTCCACGCCGTCCAGTGCCCGTACCTCGCCGAAGGTCTTGACCAGGCCTTCGGCGTAGATGGCGCCTGGCATAGGGGTTCTCCCTGGGGGAAGCGGGCCGGCTGACCGGACTTTCCTAGGCAAAGCTTATGGGCGCCGGGCGGACGTCGCCCGGTCACCCGATCGGCCGAACGGGGCGGGCCGGGCCGGGGGCGGGGCGGACGGCCGCACCGCCCGGGCGCGCGTCAGCCCGCGCCGAGGTAGGTGACGTTCACGGTGAGCAGGCTCTCGCCCGACTTGAGGGTCGCCGCGGTCGATTGCTTCGTGCTGCCGATGAGCAGCACCCAGTCCGTCTTCTCGTAGCTCTGGGGGGCCGTCTCCCGCCAGCCGAGGTGCTGGAGCTGCTCGCCGAACCGCGGCAGGGCCCAGTCCGCCTGCTGCGTGCTCAGGACCGCGGTCCAGTCGACCAGGCTGGCGTTCTTCGTGCCCTTCGTGTCGCCCGAGCCCTTGCCCTTCTCGGGGTCCAGGCCCGCGGCGCGCAGCGACGATCTGACCTCCTCGTCCACGGCGTCCCGGCTCAGTGGGGCTCCGGTCGCCTTGGCCGTGGGCTTCGCGGAGGGTTTGGCGGGCTGCGACTGGGCGGAGCCGGCCTTGGGCGCCGACGAACCGGAGCCGTCGGCGGACGAGCAGCCCGCGAGGACCAGGGCCGCCGACGCGGCCAGAGTGATGACTGCCGCCGTCTGCGGCCTGACGCGAATGTGCACGGAGAGACTCCCACCCCATGTGAATGTGGCCGGGAGTCTCACACACCCGGCCGGTTTCCGCACACCCGTATCACCGTTTCCGCACACGTGGTCCTCCGGCGGAGGGGACGAACGTGGACGAGAGCTAACTCATCACCAGCTAACTCATCACCGTGTAACCGGCCGCGTGCAGCGACCGCGCGACCTCGGCGCAGTGCTCCGGTCCCTTCGTCTCCAGGCGCAGCTCCACCTCCACCTCCGTGAGCCCCAGCCGCGGGTCGGTCCGTACGTGGCTCACGTCCAGCACGTTCGCGTCCACTGCCGACAGCACCCCCAGGAGTCCGGCCAGCGCCCCCGGCCGGTCGGCCACGCGCAGCCGCAGCGAGAGGTAGCGGCCCGCCGCCGCCATGCCGTGCCGCAGGATCCGCTGGAGCAGCAGCGGGTCGACGTTGCCGCCGGACAGCACCGCCACCACCGGGCCGCCGCCCCCGTACAGCTCGGGCCGGCTCAGCAGGGCGGCCACGGGGCTGCACCCGGCCGGCTCGACGACCAGCTTGGCGCGCTCCAGGCAGAGCAGCAGGGCGCTGGAGAGGGCGTCCTCCGAGACGGTGCGGACGCCGTCGAGCAGCTCCGCGATGATGCGGAAGGGGACGTCGCCGGGCCGGCCCACCTTGATGCCGTCGGCCATCGTGGCCGGCTCGTCGATCGAGACGGGATGCCCGACCCGCAGCGAGGGCGGGTAGGCGGCGGCGCCCTCCGCCTGGACGCCGATCACCTTGACGTCGGGCCGCAGCGCCTTCACCGCGACCGCGATGCCCGCCGCGAGGCCGCCGCCTCCGATGCCGACGAGGATCGTCCTGACCTCCGGGCACTGCTCCAGGATCTCCAGGCCGACCGTGCCCTGGCCGGCGATGACGTCCCGGTGGTCGAACGGGTGGATGAACACCGCCCCGGTGCGGTCCGCGTAGTCCTGGGCCGCGGCCAGGGTCTCGTCGACGACCTGCCCGTACAGGCGGACCTCGGCCCCGTACTCCCGGGTCGCCGCCACCTTCGGCAGCGGCGCCCCGACCGGCATGAACACGGTCGAGCGGACGCCGAGGAGCGAGGAGGCCAGGGCGACGCCCTGCGCGTGGTTGCCGGCGCTGGCCGCGACTACGCCGGCGGCCCGCTGCTCGGGGCGCAGGCCGGAGATGCGCACGTAGGCGCCGCGGAGCTTGAAGGAGCCGGTCCGCTGGAGGTTCTCGCACTTGAAGTGCACCGGGGAGCCGGTGAGGGCGGAGAGGTGCCGGCTGTTCTCCATCGGCGTGACCCGGGCGACGCCCGAGAGCATCTTCTGGGCCCCCCGGACGTCGTCGAGGATGACCTGCGGGACGGGCACGGGCACGCGGTAGTTCATGCCGCCAGTCTCGCAGCCCTCGCGGACCGCGCCAGAGGGGCCCACAGGGGGCGAAATCCCGCCATCCGGGACGGCCCCGGGGACTCGCTCCGCACGGCCCGTATCAGTTCTCGTACGACGCGTACGGGGCGCCCGACGGCCGCGTACTCTGTCCCCCATCCTTGTCGGCCCCACGCGAAGAGAGCTCACGGCCATGCCTTCCACCCCGGCCAATTCCGACCTGCCCACGGCGGCCGAGGCGCCCGCCGAAGCCGGTCTCCTCGACTCGCTCCAGCACCAGGTGGCCGTCTTCGCCCGGCGTGCCGAGCAGACCCGCCTGGGCGGGGTCGGCCAGGCGCGCAACTCGATGGACCGCGCCGCGTACCTGCTGCTGAACCGGCTCGACCTGGAAGGCCCGATGGGCGTCAAGGCGCTCGCCTGCGGCATGGGCATCGACTCCTCGACCGTCACCCGCCAGGTCGCGCCGCTCGTCGACGGCGGCCTGGTCAAGCGGACCTCGCACCCGGAGGACGGGCGGGCCGTGGTCCTCGCGCTCTCCCCGAGCGGCCTCGCCCGGCTGGAGGAGGTCCGCTCCTCGCGGCGCGAGCTGATGGCCCGCGTGACCGACGGCTGGACCGAGGACGAACGCGTGTCCTTCACCTCGCTGCTGACCCGCTTCAACGGCTCGCTGTCGGAGCTCATGGGCGCCGCCTCCGAGGCCGGTCCCGCCTCCTGACGTCCCGGGTGAGCCGGGGCCGTCCGACCTCTTGACCGGGGCGGTCCCGCTGCCCGCACTATGAGGCCTGTGGACGACCACGGGCGGCGCGACTACGCGGAGTTCGAAGCCTTCGTCGCGGGCGCGGCGGGGCGGCTCCTGCACGTCGCCGTCCTGCTGACGGCCGAGCCGGAGGACGAGCCCGTCGCCGCCCGCCGGCTGCTCTCCGGCGCGCTGGCCCGTACGTACGCCGACTGGCGCCGGGTGCGCGGCGACGACCCGTACGACCACACCCGCCAGGAGCTGTGCGCCGCCTTCGCCCGCACCGGCCGGCACCACCACGGCGGTACGGGGCTCCTCGCACGGCTGGGCCCGCTGGAACGGCTCGTCCTGGTCCTGCGCGTGTACGAGGGCGTCGCGGAGGAGGTCACGGCCGCCCAGCTGGGCCTGCCGGTCGACCGGGTCCGGGCGCTGTGCACCAGGGCCGTGTCCGCGCTGCGCTCCCGGGAGGCCGCGTGAGCGCCGCCGACCGCAAGGAGGACCGGGTCAGGCGACTGCTGGAGGGCCCCCACCCGGTGGTCCCGGCCGGGCTCGCGGCGAGCGCCGCGGCCCGCGGGGGCCGGCTGCTGCGCCGCCGCCGGGCCCTGCGCCGCGTCGGCTGGACACTGCTGTGCGCGGCGGCGGTTGCCTTCGCGGTGTGGGCCTGGCTGGTCCGCCCGTGGGAGGTGCCGCCGAGCGGTGTCTCCCCGCCCCTGGAGGGCTGGTAGTCACCGCCCGGCGGCCGTTGCTCCCGTGCGTGGGCGCTGCTAGCCGAGGGCCTGGGTCAGGTCCGCGATCAGGTCGTCGGCGTTCTCGATGCCGACCGAGACGCGGATCAGGTCCGCCGGGACCTCCAGGGCCGAGCCGGCCACCGAGGCGTGGGTCATGCGGCCCGGGTGCTCGATGAGGGACTCGACGCCGCCGAGCGACTCGGCCAGCGTGAAGATCCGGGTGCGGGCGCAGACCGCGACGGCCTCCTCCTCGCCGCCGGTGACCTGGAAGGAGATCATGCCGCCGAAGTTGCGCATCTGCTTGGCGGCGACCTCGTGGCCCGGGTGCTCGGGCAGGCCCGGGTAGAGGACCTTGTGCACCTTGGGGTGGCGGGTCAGCATGTCGGCGACCTTCGTCGCGTTCTCCGCGTGCCGGTCCATGCGGACGGCCAGCGTCTTGATGCCGCGCAGCACGATCCACGAGTCGAAGGGGCCGGCCACGGCGCCCATCGCGTTCTGGTGGTAGGCCAGTTCCTCGCCCAGCGCCGCGTCGGCGGTCACCAGCGCGCCGCCGACGACGTCGGAGTGGCCGCCCATGTACTTGGTCAGCGAGTGCACGACCACGTCCGCGCCGAGCGCGAGGGGCTGCTGGAGGTAGGGGGAGGCAAAGGTGTTGTCCACGACCAGCTTGGCGCCGGCCGAACGCGCGATGTCGGCGACGACGGCGATGTCGGTGATGCCGAGCAGCGGGTTGGACGGGGTCTCGACCCAGATGACCTTCGTCTTCGGGGTCAGTGCGGCCCGGACCGACTCCGGGTCGGAGGTGTCGGCCACCGACCACTCCACGCCCCAGCGGGAGACGACCTTGGCGAAGAGGCGGAAGGTGCCGCCGTACGCGTCGTTCGGGATGACCACGTGGTCGCCCGGGGCGAGGAGCGTGCGCAGCAGGCAGTCCTCCGCGGCGAGCCCGGACGCGAAGGCGAGGCCGCGCCGGCCGCCCTCCAGCGCCGCGAGGTTCTCCTCCAGCGCGGTGCGGGTCGGGTTCGCGCTGCGGCTGTACTCGTAACCGCCGCGCAGTCCGCCGACGCCGTCCTGCTTGTACGTGGACACCTGGTAGATCGGGGGCACGACCGCGCCGGTCTGCGGGTCCGCCTTGTTGCCCGCGTGGATCGCGCGGGTCTCGAAGCTCTGGTGCTCGTGGCTGTCGTCGCTCATGGGCAGAGCCTAAGCCCCGGCCGCCGACGCGCCCACCGCACACCCGCCGGTCCGGCATTGGCCTTTGCGCGGGTGCGTCTGGTTCGCTGGGGGGCATGGAGATTCTGTGGTTCCTGCTCGCGATGGGCCTGCTCGTGGCCGCTTTCAGCCCGTACATACGGCGCCGGCGGGGCGGCGGCGTACGCCTGGTCGCGCCGGGCAGCCCCGACGCGGCCGACCCGGAGAACTACGGATTCGCCCGCCAGGAACACCTCGACCTCCGCGTCCCGGGCCCGGACCAGGACCTGATGGACGCCCTGGAGGCCGTGCAGCGCACCGGCCGGTGGCAGGCCGCGTCCCAGCTGCTGGCCGGCACCCCCAAGGAGGGCGAGCTGCGCTGGCAGCGCGTCCAGGCCTTCGGCGGGGCCGCGGCCCTGGAGCTGGTGGCCGAGCCCGGGGTCGGCGCGCGGTGGCTGAAGGCCTGGCGGCTGGAGGCCGAGAAGGACGCGGGCGGCGCGCAGGTGCACGCCGAACTGCTGGTGCAGCAGGCGTGGCGGCATTCGGGCGGCGTGGGCTCGACGGACCACCGGATCATCCTGGAGGAGGCCCGGGACGCGTGCCGCAAGTCGGCGCTGCTGGCGCCGCGCGACCCCGTCCCGTACATCACGGAGCTGGCGGTCGCTCGGGGGCTCGGGTACGCGGAGGCGGAGTTCGACGCGCTCTGGGCGAAGGTGATCGACGTGGCGCCGGCGCACATGGGCGCGCACCTGGCCGCGCTGCACTACTGGTGCGAGAAGTGGCACGGCTCGCGGGAGAAGGCGGACGCCTTCGCCCACGCGGCGGCGGCCCGCGCCCCGCAGGGCTCGCTGCTGGCCGCGCTGCCGCTGTTCGCGGTGTACGAGCACGTGCCGGAGGTCGTGCTGACGAACTTCTGGCAGGGCGCGGTGGTGACCCGGGCGGTGGAGGGCGCGCTGTACGCGGTGCACACCGCGCGCCCGGACGACCCGATGCTCGCGCACGTACGGCACATGCTGCTGTGGTGCCTGGTGCCGATGGAGCGCTGGGCGGAGGCCATGGAGCAGGTCCGCCACATCGACGGCTGCGTCGGCGCCCTGCCGTGGTCGGCCTCCCCGGACCCGGCGGCGCAGTACGCGGTGTACCGCGCGCTGGCGGTGGCGGGCTACGAGGCCAACGGCGGCTCCCCGGCAACGCTGCCGCACTGACCCGCCGGACCTGCGGGAACGGCGCCGGGAACGGACATAGGAGGACGCACCCGCGCACCCCGCCCCGAGGGCCGGAGCCGGGTGCACCCCTGCCGTCGTCAGACCCGTCCACCCCGCATAAGGTGCGCGTAAACATCGCACCGTCTCCCGGGGGGACCCGTCCTACATGGGCGCTTCACTGCGCGCGCTGCGCGCCCTCGTCCTGCTCGCAGGCTTCTACCTGCTCGGCTTCATCCTGCTGGCCGTGCTCGCCGCCGCCGACTGGGCCACCGTCACCTGGCTGCACGGCGGTGTCGCCGGCAAGATCCTCATCGTCTCGGTGGTCCTCGCCGTCCCGATCGTGCGCGGCATGTTCATGCTCCGCACACCCAAGGGCGACCCACTGCCCGGCGTCCCCGTCACGGAGCAGCAGGAACCCGTCCTGTGGCAGACGGTCCGCGACATCGCCGCCCAGGTCGGCACCCGCGCCCCCGACGAGATCCTGCTGATCGACGAGGTCAACGCGGCCGTCAGCGAGGACGCCCGGCTGCTCGGCCTGCTGCCCGGCACCCGCCGCCTCTACCTCGGCCTGCCCCTGATGACCGGCCTGGACGAGATGCAGCTGCGCGCCGTCCTCGCCCACGAGATGGGCCACTACGCCAACCTCGACACCCGCCTCACCCCGCTGATCGCCCGCGGCCGCGCCCAGCTGATCCGCACCATCGGGCACTTCCACGAACGCGCCGACAGCAAGGTCGCCAAGGAGCGCGCCCGGCAGGAGAAGGCCGCCGAGAAGCGGCTCGCGAAGGGCAAGAAGGCCAAGGAGGTCGACACCTCCGGCCAGGGCGCCATGTACCGGGCCATGGCGAAGATCTACACGGCGTACGGGCACTTCTACATGCGCGCCACCCTCGCCGGCAGCCGCCGCCAGGAACTCGCCGCCGACCTCGCCTCGGTCCGCGTCGCCGGCCGGGACTCGGCCGCCTCCGCGCTGCGCGAGCTCAACGCCCTCGGCCCCGCACACGGCTTCTACATGGACTCCTACGCCACCCTCGGCGTCGGCGCCGGCCTGCTACCGCTCCCCGGCCAGGTCTACGGCGGCCTGCGCCAGCTCCTCGACGCCCGTTCGGAGGAGCTGGAGGACCTGCGCCGGGAGCTGTCCACCGAGCCGGCGTCCCCGTACGACTCCCACCCCGCCCTCGCCGAACGCGTGGCCCGCATCGAGGCCCTGCCGGACGACGGCCGCGGCGGCCAGGCCGCCCGCCCCTCGCTGCAGCTGCTCGCCTCGCCCGAGGCCGCGCTGGCCGCGCTGGAGCAGGCGGTCCTGACCCCGCAGGCACTGGCCCTGACCCGGCTGGACTGGGCGGACCTCGTCCACGAGAGCATGACCCGGTACGTCGCCCAGGGCGCGCAGGAGTTCCACGAGGCCCTCGCCGCCGAAGGCGCGGGCCCCGGCCTCGGCCCCCTGCTCGACGCGATCGACGCGGACCCGGCCGTGCTCTGGCGGATCGGCGACCGCCTCCCGAAGTCCGACGAGGCCGCCGCCGCCACCGGCCGCACCGCCCGCGAGTTCGCCCGCCCGGTGCTGCGCCGTGCCGTGAACCAGCTCGCCGGCATCGAGCTGACCGGGCAGGGCCGGGCCCGCTGGGAGCTGTCCTGGAGCGACTCGGCCGCGCTCCGCTACCCCCACGAGGCGTTCGCCGAGGAACTGGCCGGCGCCCTGGACGCGGCCGTCGCCGACCGCCCCGACACCGAACCGCTGCGAAAGCTGGTGCTCGCCCCGTGACCGACAAGCTGATCTTCGTCCTCGTAGCGCTGGTCATCGGCGGTGCGTACCAGTACTTCACCGGCCGGACCGGGAGGAAGAAGGCCCCCGCCGCCCCCGCCCCGGCCGGCGCACCCGACCGCGAGGAGGCCGCCAAGGCCGAGAAGAAGGCCCGCGAGGCGGCCGCGGTCGTCGCGCTCGGCTTCGTCGCGGAGGAGGACCTCGACACCGAGAACGCACAGCCCGTACCGGCCGGGCGGACCGCCGCCACGGCCGCCGTCGCCGCCGGTGACTGGGAGGCGGGCGCCGCGTACGTGGCGGAGGCCGGCAGCGACTGGGAGGAGCGCTGGCAGCGCGTGCAGGCCCTCTCCGAGGTCGCCGCGCAGGACGACGCCTGGCTGCTGGCCTGGCAGGCGGCCCGCCCGGCGGATCCCACCGCGGCGCTGGTCGAGGCGGACACCGCGGTGCAGGTGGCCTGGAACGTCCGCGGCAGCCAGGCCGGCAGCCGGACCACCCAGGAACAGTTCCGGCTCTTCCACGAGCTGCTGCTCAAGGCGCGCACGGCGGCGCAGGAGGCCCAGCGCCTCGCCGACCCGGCCGACCCGGTCCCGTACGTGGTGGAGCTGCCCATCGGCTACGGCCTCGGCTACCCCCACGAGCAGTACGAGAAGCTCTGGTCGGAGGTGGTGGCGCGGGATCCGAAGCACCTGTCGGCGCACACCTCGGCCCAGCAGTACTGGTCGGCCAAGTGGCGCGGTTCGCACGAGCTGGCCATGGACTTCGCCCGCCGGGCGGCGGCCGGCGGCGCCCCGGGCGAGCTGCTGTCGCTGCTCCCGCTGATCGCGTTCGTGGAGCAGGAGAGCTGGGACGAGGACCTGCGCCCGGAGACGTTCTTCAGGGAGCCGGAGGTCGTCGCCGCCGTCGACGCCGCGCTCGCGGACCTGGCCGCGGCCGACCCGGCCGACCGGCGGGCGGTGCGCCTGCGGCACATCCTGGCGTGGCTGCTGTTCTGGCAGGAGCGGGACGCCGAGGCGGTGGAGCAGTTCCGCCTGATCGACGGGCACATCGGCGCCCTGCCCTGGATCTACGCGGGCTCCCCGCGGGGCCGGTACCTGCACGCCCGGAACTGGGCCGTCCGGGTCACCGAGCTGGAGTCCTGAGCGCCGCGCGGGCAGGACGCGAAAAATGACGCTCCGGTGACGTCACGGGCGGGGGCGGGCACGGGGGAATCCCGGCCCGCCCCCGCCCGTTACACGAGAACCACAAGGAGGGAATCCATGTTCTCGTACCGCCGCACCCCCGAGCTCCCCACCCGCGAGGAGGCCCTGGCCGGCCGCGCGGAGCCGCTCTTCGGCCTGCCCGAGAAGCACACCGTGCTCGGCAACCCGCTGGCCGGCCCCTACCCGGCGCACCTGGAGGTGGCCGACTTCGGCCTGGGCTGCTTCTGGGGCGCGGAGCGCAAGTTCTGGCAGACCCCGGGGGTGTGGACCACGCTGGCCGGCTACCAGGGCGGCTACACCGAGAACCCGACGTACGAAGAGGTCTGCTCGGGCCTGACCGGTCACACCGAGGTCGTCCGCGTGGTCTTCGACCCGGCGCAGGTCTCGTACGCCGAGCTCCTGAAGCTGTTCTGGGAGTCCCACGACCCCACCCAGGGGTTCCGCCAGGGCAACGACGTCGGCACCCAGTACCGCTCGGCGGTGTACACCCACTCCGAGGCCCAGCAGGCGCAGGCCGAGGCCTCCCGCTCGGCGTACCAGCAGGTCCTCACGTCCGCGGGCCACGGCGACATCACGACGGCGGTCCTCCCGGCCGCGGAACGCCCCTTCTGGCCGGCGGAGGCGTACCACCAGCAATACCTCGACAAGAACCCGGACGGATACTGCGGCATCGGCGGGACGGGCGTCTCCTGCCCGATCGGCGTGGCCAGGGCCGACGGCTGAGCCACCCCGGGCCCCGGCGCCGCCCCTCACCCCTGTGGGCGGCGGCGCCGGGGCCGTTCGCGGCGGGTCAGATCGTGGACGCGTCGATGACGAAGCGGTAGCGGACGTCGCTGGCGAGGACGCGTTCGTAGGCGTCGTTGATCTCGTCGGCGCGGATCAGCTCGATCTCCGAGCCCAGTCCGTGCTCGGCGCAGAAGTCCAGCATCTCCTGGGTCTCCGCGATCCCGCCGATCATCGAGCCGGCCAGCGTCCTGCGGCCGGTGATGACCGAGAAGAGGTTCACCTCGACCGGCTCCTCCGGGGCCCCGACGTTCACCAGTGCGCCGTCGACCTTCAGCAGGCCGAGGTACGCGTCCAGGCCCAGCGGGGCCGACACCGTCGAGATGACCAGGTCGAAGCTGCCCGCCAGCTTCTCGAACGTGCTCTCGTCGCTCGTGGCGTAGTAGTGCGAGGCGCCGAGCCGCAGGCCGTCCTCCTGCTTGCGCAGGGACTGCGAGAGGACGGTGACCTCGGCGCCGAGGGCGGCCGCGATCTTCACCCCCATGTGGCCGAGACCGCCGAGACCGACGATCGCGACCTTCTTGCCGGGGCCCGCCTGCCAGTGCCTGAGCGGCGAGTAGAGGGTGATCCCGGCGCACAGCAGCGGCGCGGCGACGTCGAGGGGCAGGCCCTCGGGGATGCGGACGGTGTAGCCCTCGTCGACGACGAGGTGCGTGGAGTAGCCGCCGTACGTGGGCTCGCCCTGCTTGTCGCGGGCGTTGTACGTGCCGGTCATGCCCTGGACGCAGTACTGCTCCTGCCCGCGCAGGCAGTACTCGCACGTGCGGCAGGAGTCGACGAAGCAGCCGACGCCGACGTGGTCGCCGACGGAGAACTTCGTGACGCCCGGCCCGACTTCGGCGACGACACCGGCGATCTCGTGCCCCGGGACCATGGGGTAGATGCCCTCGCCCCAGCCGTCGCGGACCTGGTGGATGTCGGAGTGGCAGATGCCGGAGTACTTGATCTCGATGAGGACGTCGTGCTCGCCGACGGGGCGGCGCGGGACGGTGGTGCGCTCCAGCGGCGCCTTGGCGGCGGGAGCTGCGTAGGCGGCGACCTGGGTGACGGACATGGGTGAAGGCTCCTCGAAACACTGCTGAAGATCCGCTGACGATCTGCGGTGCACTCCACGATGCCGTGCCGGGCGCGCGGCACCCAGACCACTGCTCTGCCTAGGACCGGCGGTCCTACCCCTGACGGGGTCAGGCACAGCGCCGTGCCGGGCCGCCCCGCCCGGCGATACTGGCGTCATGGACCAGCTCGATCAGCGTGCCGAACTCGGCGAGTTCCTGCGTTCCCGCCGTGCGCGGCTGCGCCCCGCGGACGTGGGCCTGCCGGACCACGGGCGCCACCGGCGCGTTCCCGGGCTGCGCCGCGAAGAGCTGGCGCAGCTGGCGGGTGTCTCGGTGGCGTACTACACGCGGCTCGAACAGGGGCACGGTCAGAACGTGTCGGCGGAGGTGCTCGACGCGATCGCGCGGGCGCTGCGTCTGGACGGTACGGAGACGGCCCACCTGACGCACCTGGCCAGCCCCCGGCTGCGCAGGAAGCGCCGGCAGCCCCACCGGCAGGAGCCGGTCCGCCCCGAGCTGCGGACGCTGCTGGACGCGATGGACGGGGTGCCGGCGTACCTGATGGGGCGGCGGCAGGACGTCATCGGGTGGAACCGGCTGGCCGCTGCGGTGTTCGGGGACTTCGGGGCGCTGCCGCCGCAGGAGCGGAACCTGGTGCGGATGGTGTTCCTGGACCCGGCGGCGGCCGAGCTCTACGACGAGTGGGACTGCCTGGCCTGCCGGGTCGTGAGCAGTCTGCGCATGTACGCGGGCGAGCACCCGGACGACGAGCAGCTGTCGGCGCTGGTCGGCGAACTGTCGGTGAAGAACGAGGAGTTCCGCCGGCTGTGGGCGGCGCACACGCTGGCGGACAACAAGACGCACGGGGTGAAGCGGCTGCGGCACCCGCTGGTCGGCGAACTGTCGCTGTCCTTCGAGACTCTGGTGCTGCCGGGCGACTCGGCGCAGGTCCTGGTCACCTACCACGCGGCGCCGGGTTCCCCGTCCGAGGACGCCCTGCGCATGCTGTCGTCCTGGTCGGCTCCCGCCGGGGAGGCGGGGGCCCGCAATGCGCCGCAGGGGCCGCGGGACCGGCAGGGCCCGCGCGACCCCGCCGCTACAGCGTGAGCTGGAAGTACCCCGTGCCGCGCTCCCGGCGGTAGCCGAGGGCCTCGTTCACCGCCAGCATCGGCGTGTTCTCGTCGGCCACGGTCGTGCCGACCGTGCGCAGGGACGGGTGGCGGGCGGCCGCCTCGGCGAGCATGCGGAGCTTCACCGCGCGGCCGAGCCCGCGGCCCCGGTGCGCGGGGACGACCACCGTGTCGTACTGGAGGGCGCGCGGGCCCTGCGGGTCCGGGAGGACCAGTTCCGTGTACGCCGCCACCTCGCCGCCGGGGGTGACCGCGGCGACCGTGGTCAGGTCGCCCCCGCGGTCCAGGACCAGTTGCTGCGCCGCGTGCAGGCGCTGCGCGGTCCAGGACTCGGTGCGCTCGTCGAGTTCGCCGGTCGGTGCGTCCTCCATCGCGGCGTGGGCGCGGGCCGCCGCCGGCGCCCAGGCGTCGGGTACGAGGCCGGGCCAGCACAGCATGTCGTAGCCCGCCGGGACTTCGGGCCGGGGCGGGGCGGCAGCCACTGCGTACCGGGCGGCTCGGACGTCCTGGACGTACCAGGCCATCGGCAGGACGTTCTCGAAGCCCAGGGAGCGGGCGAAGGCCTCGCCCGGGCCGCCGAGGTCCACGAGGGCGGAGACCGAGGTGCGGCCCTCGGAGAGCAGCTCCTCGCGGACCCCCTGCCACAGGGCCGTGCCGAGACCGCGCCGGCGCGCGTCGGGGCGTACCGCCAGCACGTCGAGGAAGGCGGTGTGGCGGTTGGCCTCGTCGGTGAACAGCAGGAGGCCCGCGACGCCTTCGTCCGCCGCCCACAGTGCGGCGCGGCCGCGGGCCGGTGCCACGCGCAGCCGTCCGAGGACCTCCGTCCGGGACGGGGGCGGCAGCTGCGGCAGGTCGACCGCGTGGGCGGCGGTCAGGACCGCGAGCCAGGCTTCCGCCTCGACGGCCGAAGGGGGCGTGGTCAGTGCGCGAATCGTCATGATCACGGACCCTAGCCGGGGTCCGCGCCCCGCACACGTGGGTTTCACGACGGATGGCGGGGAGCCCTCCAGGGGCTCCCCGCCATCCGTCGTGCCGTCGTCGGGCCTGGTCAGGAAGCCGTGCCGGCCTTCCAGTCCGCCCAGCTCATGTTCCAGCCGTTGAGGCCGTTGTCCGGCTTGATGGTCTTGTCCGGCGAGTTGACCACCGTGACGACGTCGCCGATGAGCGAGTTGTCGTAGAACCAGGCCGCGGGCTGGTTGGGGTCGTTGGCACCCTGGGCGTCGTTCAGACCGACGCAGCCGTGGCTGGTGTTCTCACTGCCGAAGATCGAGTCCGATCCCCAGTAGTTGCCGTGGATGAAGGTGCCCGACTGGGACAGCCGCATGGCGTGCGGCACGTCCTTGATGTCGTACTCGCCCTTGCCCTCGCTGTTCTTGAAGCCCACGGTGGAGCCGTCCATCCGGGTCTCCTTGAACTTCTCGGAGATCACCATCTGGCCGTTGTACGTCGGGTTCGCCGGGGAGCCCGCGGAGATCGGGATGGTCTTGAGGACCGCGCCGTCACGGGTGACGGTCATCTTCTTCGTCTTCGCGTCGACCGTGGAGACCTGGCTGCGGCCGATCTTGAAGGTGGCCGTCCGGTTCTGCACGCCCTGGACGCCGGGGGCGCCCTGCACGCCTTCGAGGGCGAGCTTCAGCGTGACGGTGGAGCCCGCCTGCCAGTACTGCTCGGGGCGGAAGTCCAGGCGCTGCGGGCTGAACCAGTGCCCGACGACCTCCTGGCCGCTGCTGGAGGTGACGCTGATCGCCGCCTGGACGGCCTTCATGTCCTTGATCGGCTTGTTGAAGGTGATCGAGACCGGCATGCCCACGCCGACGGTCTGGCCGTCGTCCGGTATGAACGAACCGACGAAGCTGTTCTCCGGGGAGACGGTGGTGAACGAGGTGTTCTCGTGCGCCTCCTTGCCGTTCGCGTCCTTGGCGGTCGCCGACAGCGCGTACTTCGTGGAGCGCTTCAGCGCGGCGTCCGGCTTCCAGCTCTTGCCGTCGGCGGCTATCTTGCCGGCCACGGCCGCGCCCTCGGAGGTCTTCAGCTCGACCGCGGTGAGCGTGCCGTCGCTGACGGCGACGTTCGTCGCGTCGTTCAGGCCGACGTTGGTCGCCCCGTCCTTCGGCGTGATCGTTATCTTGGCCTTGGAGGTGTCCTTGGCCGCGGCCGCGTCCACGTCCGACTGCGACTTGCTGCTCGAGTCCCCGCCGCCCTTGGGCTTGTCGTCGCCACCGCCGCACGCCGAGAGAACCAGCACGCCACCGAGCACGGCGGATATGGCCACCAGGGACCTTCTCCGACGCTTCCTGTCCGTCCTCACACGCCACTCCATCGTTGCCGAACCCCCGGGCTCCCCCCCGGCCCGCAGCCGGGTGGTGCCCCGATCGGGGCAGGGGGACATGCCCCCTGCCTCCCACCAGTCAACGCGTTGCGGGCCCGGATCGGTTCCACATTCCGTTTGAATGTGTGCAACCCCACGGTCAGGCGTTGTCGGTCGTCTCTTCCTCGTAGTCCCCATCTTCCTCGCCCAGGTCCCACTCCATGGACTCGGGGTCGTATTCGACGGGCTCGCTGCTCCAGGAGGCCTGCGCCAGCTCCACGCCGGGAATGTCCACGACCAGGTCGGTGGGGTCGACGAGGTAGGCGAGCGCTTCCGATTCGTCCTCCCGCACGGCCGACTCGGCGTGGCCGCGCTCCTCGTCCGGCATGAACTCGTCGGCCTCGATGTGCGCGAGTGCGGCCCCGGTGAGCGCCTCGGGGTCAGGCACCTCCAGCACCAAATCCACCCGAAGCCGTACGTACCGTGATGTGTCAGAAGGGTTCATACGACGGAGACTAAGCCCGGGGAAGCCCCGACTTTCCCGCGACCCGCCCTTGTCCGTAGCATCACCGCACACGGCCAATTCGCTGCGTCCGCAAGGGGGATCGCACCGTGTCCGCACGTCGACCGCTGCTCACCGCTCTCGGAGCGACCACCCTCCTCGCCGCCCTCTGGTTCGTCCCCTCGGCCAACGCCACCGCACCGGGGTCCTCGGGGTCCGGTTCCACGGCGTCCGGTTCCGCTTCGGCCGACGCGCCGGAGTCCGCGAACGCGGCCGGGCCCGGATCGGTCACCGGCCTGGAGGAGGACCCCGCCGACGGCGCGGCCGCCGGGCCGCAGAGCGCCGGCCAGGTCACCCTCGGGCTCGCCGACACCGGCGGCATCGACACCACCCCGTACCTGCTGGGCGGCACGCTCTGCCTCGGCCTCGGGGCCGGTTTCGTCACGTACTCCGTACACCGCTCACGCGCTTAGCAGAGCGCGCAGGGCGCCCGTACACGCCCGCGCACGCCGAAGGGCCGCCCCCGGGAGACTTCCCGGAGGCGGCCCTTCACGGCGTCACCAGACCTTCAGGCCCGTCAGGCCCGTCAGGCGAGCGGACCCGTCACCGACTCCACTGCGGCGACGAGGCCACCGGCGCGGACGAACGCGTCGGCCGCGGCCAGGTCGGGGGCGAGGAAACGATCCGGCCCGGGACCCTCCACACCGGCCGCCCGCGTCGCGGCGATGGCCGCCAGGCTGGCCGGGGCCGCGGTGAGCCCGTGGCGCAGCTCGATGGCCCGGGTGGCCGCGTACAGCTCGATCGCGATGATCCGGGTCAGGTTGTCGATGGCGGTACGGAGCTTGCGCGCGGCCGACCAGCCCATCGAGACGTGGTCCTCCTGCATGGCGGAGGACGGGATCGAGTCGGCGGAGGCGGGGACGGCCAGCCGCTTCATCTCGCTGACCAGGGCGGCCTGCGTGTACTGGGCGATCATCAGACCGGAGTCGACACCGGCGTCGTCCGCCAGGAACGGCGGCAGGCCGTGCGAGCGGTTCTTGTCGAGCAGCCGGTCGGTGCGGCGCTCGGCGATGGAGCCGAGGTCCGCGGCCGCGATGGCCAGGAAGTCCAGGACGTACGCGACGGGCGCGCCGTGGAAGTTGCCGTTCGACTCCACGCGGCCGTCGGGCAGCACCACCGGGTTGTCGACGGCGGAGGCCAGCTCGCGCGAGGCCACCAGCGCGGCGTGCGCCATGGTGTCGCGGCCGGCGCCGGCGACCTGCGGGGCGCAGCGCACGGAGTACGCGTCCTGCACGCGCGGGGCGGACTCCTCCTGGAAGTGCCGGACCAGCCCGGAGCCCTTGAGGACGGCGGCCATGTTCGCGGCGGAGGCGCCCTGGCCCGGGTGCGGGCGGATGGCGTGCAGCTCGGGCGCGAGCACCTTCTCGGTGCCGAGCAGCGCCTCAAGGGTCAGCGCGGCGGTGATGTCGGCGGACTTGTACAGCTTGTCGAGGTCGGCGAGGGCCATGACCAGCATGCCGAGCATGCCGTCGGTGCCGTTGAGGAGGGCCAGGCCCTCCTTCTCCTTCAGCTCGACCGGCTTGATCCCGGCCTCGGCGAGGAGCTCCCCGGCGGGGCGCACGACCCCGTCCGGACCCTCGGCGTCGCCTTCGCCCATCAGGGTGAGCGCGCAGTGCGAGAGCGGTGCGAGGTCACCCGAGCAGCCGAGCGAGCCGTACTCGTGGACGACGGGCGTGATGCCCGCGTTGAGCACGTCGGCCATCGTCTGCGCGACGGACGGCCGGACGCCGGTGTGCCCGGAGGCCACGGTCTTCAGGCGCAGGAACATCAGGGCGCGCACGACCTCCCGCTCGACGCGCGGGCCCATGCCGGCGGCGTGCGAGCGGACGATGTTGCGCTGGAGCTGGGCGCGCAGCTCGGGGCTGATGTGACGGGAGGCGAGGGCGCCGAAGCCGGTGGACACCCCGTAGACGGGTTCGGGCTTGGCGGCGAGGGCGTCGACGATCTCGCGGGCACGGGCGAGGGCGTCGAGCGCCTCGCCGGACAGCTCGATCCGCGCGTTGCCGCGGGCGACGGCGATGACGTCCTCGGCGGTGGTCCCGGACGTCCCCACCACGACAGTGTGCATATCCATATTCAGCAGCCTACGGACTGAATCGCTTCATGTCACTAGCAAGTTTCACAAGGGCCCCTTACGCCGCTGCGCACACCACGGCCTTCCTTCACGTCGCCCGGCCCCGGAAACGGCGGCGCTCACCGGCCGCCTCCTGCTGGGCGGCATCGGCCATCCGGACCACGCCGGTGTCCCGGCCCGCGACGACCGGCTTCGCCGAGCGCGCCGCCTTGGCCTTGTACTGGGCGGCGTCGGCCAGCCGGAACAGCCGCCGGGAGGACTTCACCGGCCCGATCGGATCCCCCGTGGACGCCACCCCGCAGGCCACCCCCTCGCCCAGCTCCAGCTCGGCGGCGCGCAGGCACAGCTCCTCCGTCACCCGCACCACCTCGTCGGCCGCGGGCCCCACGCTCACCAGGCAGAACTCGTCACCCCCGAGCCGGGCGGCGAGCGCGCCGGGCAGCATGGCCCCGCACAGGCTGAGCACCGACCCGAACCGCTCCAGCAGCCGGTCCCCCATGGCGTGCCCGAGGGTGTCGTTGACCTTCTTGAGGCCGTTCAGGTCACACACCACCAGGCTGACCACGGCCGCGCTGCGCCGGTGCTCCTCAAGGGCCTCGTCGAGCCGCATGTCGACGGCCCGCCGGTTGGCCAGCCCGGTCAGCGGATCGGTGAACGCGAGCCGCCGCGCCTCTTCGAGCCGCTCGTTCTGCGCGAGGCCGGCCGCGACGACGGCCGCCAGGACGGTGGCGAACTCGGCGTCGTCCTCGTCAAAGCCGGCCAGGCCCTCGTCGCGGGCGACGTAGAGCTCGCCCCAGGCGCGGCCGCTGAGCACGATGGGCGCGACGACGCAGCTCCCGCGGCCGCGGCGGCGCAGCGCCTCGCCGCGCCGGCCGGGGCGGCCGCCGCCGGCGCTCTCCACCCAGGCGTGGGGGCCGCCGCCGCCGACCCACCGCTCGTGCAGGAACTCGGTGATCTCGGGGAAGTCGTGGACGGGATAGGACTCGTCCTCGGGAAACTCCTCCTCCCCGTCCCGTCGCCCGCCCTCGTTGACGAGGACCCGCAGGCGGCCGCGCTCCCGCTCCCAGGCGGAGATCGCGGCGAACGAGCCGTCCATCGCGAGCCGGGCCCCGCGGGCGGCCGCCCGGACGCTGTCCCGCGGTGCGCATGCGGCGGCCATGGCCTGCGCCAGGCCCACGACGGCTCGCAGCCGCCCGTCGACTCCCATCACCCCAGGTTAGGGAGTTTCCCCCCCACCGCCACCGCTCCCCGAACGCCCCGCCCGGCCCCGCAAACACCCGACGGAAACCGGCCCCACGGGACCGGCGGACCGGCGGATCAGCAGCCCGGCGGCCGACGGGGGTGGGGATGGGGGTGGGGTGGGGCCGGGGTCAGTGGCCCGGCCAGTTCGGGCGGCGCTTTTCGTTGAAGGCCGCCACGCCCTCCGCGCGGTCGCCGGAGAACGCCACCGTCCGCCAGGCCGCGTCCTCGATCTCCAGGCCGGCCGTCAGGTCCATCCCGTGGCCCAGGCGCAGGGCGCGCTTCGCCGCCCGCAGGCCCACCGGGGAGTTGGCCGCCATCCGGGCCGCCAGGGCCAGCGCCTCGGCACGGTCCGTGCCCGCCGGCACCACCGAGTCGACCAGGCCCAGCGCCAGCGCCTCCGCCGCCTCGACCCGCCGCGCCGTGAAGATCAGTTCCGCCGCCCGCGCCGCACCCACGCGCCGCGGCAGCAGCTGCGTGCCGCCGCCGCCCGGGATCACGCCCACGGAGACCTCCGGCAGGCCGACGACCGCGGTCTCGTCGGCCACGATGACGTCACACGCCAGCGCCAGCTCGAAGCCGCCGCCCAGCGCGAACCCGTGCACCGCCGCGACCGTCGGCATCGGGAGCTCCAGTACGCCCCCGTACGCGCCCCGCGTGGTCGGCCGCTGCCGCACCAGCTCGGCGTCCGTCAGGGAGTTGCGCTCCTTGAGGTCGGCCCCGACGCAAAACGCCCGCTCCGCCGTCGAGGAGAGCACGACCACCCGTACCGAGGCATCGGCGGCGAGCGCGGCACAGGTGTCACCGATGGCCCGCGCCATCTCCGTCGAGACGGCGTTCATCGCCTTGGGCCGGTCCAGGACCAGCTCCGCGACCCCGTCGTCATGCCGGCGCACAGCCACGAACTCAGACACAGAGACCCTCCCGGTTAACGAACGTTACCCGGGGATCTTAGGCTTCCGCCGCGTCAGCGACCAGGGCTCCACGACGCCCAGCCCGCGCACCGGCCGCTGCCACATCGGCTGGAGCGCGAAGCGGTACGTCCCGCCGCCCTCCTCGGCCTCGGCCTCCTTCTCGGAAACCGGCGCCGCGCCCGTGCGCCCCAGCTCCTCGGCCATCGCCCCGTCGACGAGCACGGCGTCCTTCGGCGCTATCGACGTCAGCCGCGAGGCCAGGTTCACGGTGGTCCCGAAGACGTCGCCCATCCGGGTCGTGACCGTCCCGAACGCTATGCCGACGCGCAGCTCCGGCATCTGGGCGTCGGCCTCCATCGTCTCGATGAGCCGCAGTGCGATCTCCGCCGCCGTCGCCGCGTCGTCGGCGCAGTACAGCACCTCGTCGCCGAGCGTCTTGATCAGCCGGCCGCCGTGCGCGGCCACCAGGTCCGCCGACGTCGTCTCGAAGGACTCGACGAGCTCGCCGAGCTCCTCCTCCTCCAGCCGCCGGGTCAGCCGGGTGAAGCCGACCAGGTCCGCGAAGCCCACCGCGAGCCGCCGGTCGACCATCTCCTCGTCGTCGGCCACCTGCACCACGCGTCCGGTGGCCGCCGCCAGCTGGCGCCGCCACACGTAGACGAGGAACTCCTCCAGCTCCGGCAGCAGCAGCTCGACCAGCGGGTACGTGACCTCCGTACGGGTCATTCCCGGTTCCGGCGGCTCCGTCAGGCCCTCCAGGAAGGAATCGATCTGCCATTCGGCCAGCCGGGCGGTGGTCTGCCCGGTGGACCGCGCGACCTGCACGGCCATGGGTTCGCTCAGCAGCCCGGCCTCGACGAGGCCGGCGAGCCGGCGCAGCGCCAGTACGTCGGCCTCCGTGAGGGCCTTGGCCTGCCCGATGTCCGCGAAGCCCATGGCCCGCCAGAAGCGGGAGGCGAGCTCCATCGAGACACCGGCGCTGCGGGCCGCCTGGAACGGGGTGTACCGGCGCTCCGCTCCGAGGATCAGCTGCTCCAGCCGGATGGCGAGCGGGTCCGCCGTCGGCTGTGCGGTGTGGTCGACCTCGTGGTGGGGAGTGTGCTGGTCTCGTCCGATGGGCGTTCCCGGACCGGGCCCGGGAGTGGACGCGCCGGACGTAGGGTCGTCGACGGTCAAGGGCCGCCTCCTGTCCATTACGTGCGCACTGCCCTGCCGAACCGGGTGATCACCGGGAGGACCGGGATCGCCTAAACCATACGGCAGGTGTGCCGTAGCTCACTCCCCACTCCCCGCAGCCGCGGCCGTGCTAGCGCACCGACCTCAGATGGACGACGTCCCCGGCGCCCACGGCCTCGTGCCGGTCCTCGGCGCTGCGGACGACCAGCCGTCCGTCCGCGTCGACCGCTTCGGCCGTACCGGTGAGTGTGCGGCCGCCGGGCAGGTCGGCCCGTACGTGCCGGCCGAGGGTGACGCAGTTCGCCGCGTACGCCTCCTGGAGGCCGCTGGCGGCGGGATCGCCGCCGGCCGCCCGCCAGTCCCCGTACCAGCGCTCCAGGGAGCGCAGTACGGCCTTCAGCAGGGGCTCCCGGTCCGTGACGGCGGCCTTGGCCAGGAGCAGGGACCCGGCCTCCGGCACCGGCAGCTCGTCCTCGGTCAGGGTGACGTTGAGCCCGATGCCGATGACGACGCCTCCCCCAGGGCCTCCGGCCCCGGAGGGACCCCCGGGGACCCGCTCGGCGAGGATGCCGCCGGTCTTGCGCTCCTCCCCGTCCACGGTGATCAGCAGGTCGTTGGGCCACTTGAGGGAGGTGTCCACGCCGGCGGCCCGGGACAGCCCGGTCACGGCGGCCACGCCGGCGAGCAGGGTCAGCCAGCCCCACCGCTCCTGCGGCACGCCGTCGCCCGGCTTGAGCAGGACGGAGAAGAACAGTCCGGACCGGGCCGGCGCGACCCAGCTCCGGTCGAGCCGGCCGCGCCCGGCGGTCTGCTCCTCGGCGACGAGCACGGCCCCCTCGGGCAGCTGCGCGGCGCGGGCCGCGAGATCGATGTTGGTGGACCCGGTGGCGGCGACCACCTCGACGGAGGACCACAGCCCCCCGTCGACGACGAGGGCCCGCTCCAGTGCGGCGGCGTTCAACGGCGGCCGCTCAAGGCTCGACCAGCGGCTGTCCCCGGCTCCGGACGGAGCTCCTCCTGATGCATCTGATGGCGTCATGCAACCCACAGTAGGTGTGTCAAACGCCGCACTGCCGAGCGCCATGCCCGCCGATACGCTACGCACCAGTAGCCAGCAGTAGTCAATCAATTGACCAGGCAGTTGACACCACACAGGGAGCCGCGACCCCGATGTCACAACCCTCAGAGCCGATCGACATGCACACGACCGCGGGCAAGATCGCGGACCTGCAGCGCCGGATCGACGAAGCCACTCACGCCGGGTCCGCGCGCGCGGTGGAGAAGCAGCACGCCAAGGGGAAGCTGACGGCGCGTGAGCGGGTCGCGCTCCTGCTGGACGAGGGGTCCTTCGTCGAGCTCGACGAGTTCGCCCGGCACCGGTCGACCGCTTTCGGGCTGGAGAGGACCCGGCCGTACGGCGACGGCGTCGTCACCGGTTACGGCACGGTGGACGGCCGTCCGGTGGCGGTGTTCTCGCAGGACTTCACCGTCTTCGGCGGAGCCCTCGGCGAGGTCTACGGCCAGAAGATCATGAAGGTCATGGACTTCGCGCTGAAGACCGGCTGCCCGCTCGTCGGCATCAACGACTCCGGCGGCGCCCGCATCCAGGAGGGCGTCAGCGCGCTCGGCATGTACGGCGAGATCTTCCGCCGCAACGTGCACGCGTCGGGCGTCATCCCGCAGATCAGCCTGATCGTCGGGCCCTGCGCCGGCGGCGCCGTGTACTCCCCCGCCATCACCGACTTCACCGTGATGGTCGACCAGACCTCGCACATGTTCATCACCGGCCCGGACGTCATCAAGACGGTCACCGGCGAGGACGTGGGCTTCGAGGAGCTGGGCGGCGCCCGCACCCACAACGCCACCTCGGGCGTGGCCCACCACATGGCCGGGGACGAGAAGGACGCCATCGAGTACGTCAAGTCCCTGCTGGCGTACCTGCCGTCGAACAACCTGTCCGAGCCGCCCGCCTTCCCGGAGGAGGCGGACACCGAGGTCTCCGACTCCGACCGCGAGCTCGACGTCCTGATCCCGGACAGCGCGAACCAGCCGTACGACATGCACACCGTGATCGAGCACGTGCTCGACGACGCGGAGTTCCTGGAGACGCAGTCGCTGTTCGCGCCGAACATCCTCACCGGCTTCGGCCGCGTCGAGGGGCACCCGGTGGGCATCGTCGCCAACCAGCCGATGCAGTTCGCCGGCTGCCTGGACATCGACGCCTCCGAGAAGGCCGCCCGCTTCGTGCGGACCTGCGACGCCTTCAACATCCCGGTGCTGACGTTCGTCGACGTCCCGGGCTTCCTCCCGGGCACCGACCAGGAGTACAACGGAATCATCCGGCGCGGCGCCAAGCTCATCTACGCGTACGCCGAGGCCACCGTCCCCCTGATCACCGTCATCACCCGCAAGGCCTTCGGCGGCGCGTACGACGTCATGGGCTCCAAGCACCTCGGCGCGGACCTGAACCTGGCCTGGCCGACCGCCCAGATCGCCGTCATGGGCGCTCAGGGCGCGGTCAACATCCTGCACCGCCGCGCCATCGCGGAGGCGGAGGAGGCGGGCACCGCCGAGGAGACCCGGGCCCGGCTCATCGCCGAGTACGAGGACACGCTGCTGAACCCGTACACGGCCGCCGAGCGGGGGTACATCGACGCGGTGACCATGCCGTCGGAGACCCGGGCGCACGTGGTCAAGGGGCTGCGCCAGCTGCGCACCAAGCGCGAGTCGCTGCCCCCGAAGAAGCACGGCAACATCCCCCTGTAGGAGGTCAGTCCTGTGGTGATCAAGGTCGTCAAGGGGAATCCGACGCCGGAGGAGCTGGCCGCCGCACTGGCGGTGGTCCAAGCGCGCGCGGCGGCGCTGGCATCGGCACCGCCGGGCGCACCGCGGGTGGCGGACGCGTGGTCGGCTCCGGCCCGGGTGGCGCGGCGGACGCTGCCGCAGCCGGGGCCGCGCGCGTGGGCCCGTACGTACTGGCCGGGCTAGTCCTTCCGGTCGTGAAGATGGCGTGAACGGACCGTGGCGCCTGAGTACCCGTACTCAGGCGCCACACCGGTCTGCGGGGCCAGGATCGGTGCATGCTCTGGTCAGACCCGAAGGACGAGCCGCCCCAGGACATGCGGGACGTGCAGGCGATGGTGCGGCGGATGACCGTGGTGGTCGTCCTCGCGATGCTGGTCGTCGTGTACGTGCTGGGCGTGGGCTTCTAGGGCGCGGGCCTGGCTCGGACTTCCAGGGCGCGGGCCTCCCCCGGGCGCGGGCTTCTGTGCCGCGGGCCTCCCCCGGGCGCGGGCGTTCGGAGCGCCCCTACGATGTCGGGCATGACTGCTGCTGCCCACGCCCTCGTCCTGGCCTCCGCCTCACCCGCCCGGCTCAACCTCCTGCGACAGGCGGGCCTGGCCCCGCACGTGATCGTCAGTCACTTCGACGAGGACGCGCTCAGCGCCGACACCCCGGCCGAGCTGGCGCTGGCGCTGGCCGAGGCCAAGGCGGACGTCGTGGCGGCCCTGGACGAGGCCGCGGGCGCGCTGGTGATCGGCTGCGACTCGGTGCTGGAGCTGGACGGCGAGGCGCTCGGCAAGCCGGCGGACGCCGAGGAGGCCACCGCGCGCTGGAAGTCGATGCGCGGGCGGGCGGGCGTACTGCGCACCGGGCACTGCGTGATCGACACGGCGACCGGCCGGCGCGTTTCGGCCACGGCGTCCACGACGGTCCGGTTCGGCGAGCCGTCGGACGCCGAGGTGGCCGCGTACGTGGCCAGCGGCGAGCCGCTGCACGTGGCCGGGGCCTTCACCCTGGACGGGCTGTCGGCGCCGTTCATCGAGGGCATCGACGGCGACCCCGGCAACGTGATCGGACTGTCGCTGCCGCTGCTGCGCTCCCTGCTGGCCGAATTGGGCGTGGCCATCACGGATTTGTGGGCTTGAGCTCCCCGTGCGGCGGGAGCGGGGCGTCCTGGACGCCCGGGGCGCCCGCCGGGGCTCCCCCAGGGCCTCCCGGGGCTCCGGGGGCTGCGGTGACCCCCGGGGCCGCTGTGCCCTCGTCCTGGGCCGCGTAGAGCGTCAGGGTCAGGACGAGCAGGCACAGGATCACCATCGTCACGGCGAAGGCGCCCCAGCCGACCAGGCCGGCGGCGACGGCGCCGAGCAGCCCGTGGGTGACGGCGGCGGTGACGAGCACGACGCGCGCGAGGGTTCCCGGGGCCCGGTCCCGTACGCAGACCACGGCGAGGAGCACGGCGCACAGGAGCAGGAACGCGCCGATGCCCGCCCCCATCACATACGTTGCCGTGGACATGACATCCGGATCCATGCCCGCGATCGACATCGACTGGTTGCGGGTGGTGCGGCCCAGGACCAGGTGGACCAGAACGAGGACCGCCGCCTCGGCGACGAGCACGATCGCGGCCAGCCCGGCCACGAGTCTGCGCAGCACGACGCCCACGGCGAACCCACCCCTCCCACCGCTCCCCGGCCACAAGCCTGTTCGACGCCCTGGAGGCTACTAACGGGTAAACGTACGGACAAGGGGGCCGGGCCGCTTCGTTATGCAACGGGCCCCGCCCGGGGATCACGCAAAGAATGTGTGGGCCGTTCGTAGGGACTCAACAAAGAATCACAGGGGCCCGCTGACCCGCCGAACAGAGACCTCGGATGCGTGACGGGGTTACTGTGCAGTTGGGGATCCCCCTGACCTGGGGCGCCACAAGGGATTTCCTCGCTTGAGGCAGACTCGAATCACACTCCGTGTGGGCAAGGTCACCTCTAGGGAAGGGTCGAAACGCCGTGTGGGCTGTCCCTAAACTCAGCTTGTTTCAAGGAGGGAGCCATCGTGCGCAAGGTGCTCATCGCCAACCGTGGCGAAATCGCTGTCCGCGTTGCTCGGGCCTGCCGGGATGCCGGAATCGCAAGCGTAGCCGTCTACGCCGATCCGGACCGGGACGCTCTGCACGTCCGCGCGGCCGACGAAGCTTTCGCGTTGGGCGGTGACACCCCGGCCGCCAGCTACCTGGACATCTCCAAGGTCCTGCAGGCCGCAGCCGATTCCGGCGCGGACGCCATCCATCCCGGATACGGCTTCCTCTCCGAGAACGCCGACTTCGCGCAGGCCGTCATCGACGCGGGCCTGACCTGGATCGGCCCGCCCCCGCAGGCCATCCGCGACCTCGGCGACAAGGTCGCCGCCCGGCACATCGCCCAGCGCGCCGGCGCCCCGCTCGTGGCCGGCACCCCGGACCCGGTTTCCGGTGCCGACGAGGTCGTCGAGTTCGCCAAGGAGCACGGCCTGCCCATCGCGATCAAGGCCGCCTTCGGCGGTGGCGGTCGCGGCCTGAAGGTCGCCCGCACCCTCGAAGAGGTGCCGGAGCTCTACGAATCGGCCGTCCGTGAGGCCGTCGCCGCGTTCGGCCGCGGCGAGTGCTTCGTCGAGCGCTACCTCGACAAGCCGCGGCACGTCGAGACCCAGTGCCTGGCCGACTCCCACGGCAACGTGGTCGTCGTCTCGACCCGTGACTGCTCGCTGCAGCGCCGCCACCAGAAGCTGGTGGAGGAGGCTCCCGCGCCGTTCCTGTCCGAGGCGCAGAACGCCGAGCTGTACGCCGCCTCGAAGGCGATCCTGAAGGAGGCCGGCTACGTCGGCGCCGGCACGGTCGAGTTCCTGGTCTCCGCCGACGGCCTGATCTCCTTCCTGGAGGTCAACACCCGCCTGCAGGTCGAGCACCCGGTCACCGAGGAGGTCTCCGGCATCGACCTCGTGCGCGAGATGTTCCGCATCGCCGACGGCGAGGAGCTCGGCTACGGCGACCCGGTGCTGCGCGGTCACTCGTTCGAGTTCCGCATCAACGGCGAGGACCCGGGCCGCGGCTTCCTGCCGGCCCCGGGCACCGTCACCAAGTTCGCCCCGCCGTCGGGTCCGGGCGTCCGCCTCGACACCGGCGTCGAGTCCGGCTCGGTCATCGGCCCGGCCTGGGACTCGCTGCTCGCCAAGCTGATCGTCACGGGCGCCACCCGCGAGCAGGCCCTGCAGCGCGCCGCGCGTGCGCTGGCCGAGTTCGAGGTGGAGGGCATGGCCACGGCCATCCCGTTCCACCGCGCGGTCGTCACGGACCCCGCCTTCGCCCCGGCGGACGGCAGCCCGTTCACGGTCTTCACCCGCTGGATCGAGACCGAGTTCGTCAACGAGATCCCGGCGTTCACCGCTCCCGCGGCCGAGGACGCCGACGACGAGCCGGGCCGCGAGACGGTGGTCGTCGAGGTCGGCGGCAAGCGCCTGGAGGTCTCGCTGCCGTCCTCGCTGGGCATGACCCTGGCCCGCACGGCCGCCGCGGGCGGCGCCAAGCCCAAGCGCCGGGCGGCGAAGAAGTCCGGTCCGGCGGCTTCCGGCGACACCCTCGCGTCCCCGATGCAGGGCACGATCGTCAAGGTCGCCGTCGAGGAGGGCCAGCAGGTCAACGAGGGCGACCTGATCGTCGTCCTGGAGGCCATGAAGATGGAGCAGCCGCTGAACGCGCACCGCTCCGGCACGATCGTCGGCCTCACCGCCGAGGTGGGCGCGAGCCTCACCTCCGGGGCCACCATCTGCGAGATCAAGGACTGACGTCCTCGACCCCGTGAGGCCCGGCACCCCGAGGGGTGCCGGGCCTCCGGCGTTCCCGGGGAACCCCCGCGCCCCGCAGCCGACGGCCGCCTTCGAGCAGCCACCGACCCACGGCCGACGACCACCGGGCGGCGCCGCACAGCCGGCGGCGAACCCGCAGCGGCCTGCAGCGGCCCACGGCGAGACTGCAGCGGCCCACGGCTGCGGCGCGAAAGCAGCGACCCGCGGCCGACGGCCGGCAGACGCCGACCCGCGGCCGTCGGTCAGCGGCCGTCGGTCAGCGGCGCCGCATGTCGGCGACGCGGGGCCGGTCGCCCGCGGCCTGCTGCTCCAGCATGGAGGCGGGCGCGCTGCGCAGCTGGGCCGAGGGCCCGCCGCGGCGCTGGACCGGGAGGGGGGATTCCCGGCGCGGGCGGCGTCCGACCATTCCCTCGCCGCCGGAGGCCACGGCTCCGGCCACGGTGATCTGCACTCCCTGGTCGGCGAGCGCCTGGAGCTCCGTCGCCGCCCGGTCGTCGTGCGGCGGCGGCTCGTCCGTGACCAGTCGGGTCATCACGTCCGTCGGCACCGTCTGGAACATGGTGTCGGTGCCGAGCTTCGTGTGGTCGGCCAGGACCACCACCTCCGCGGCGGCCTGCACCAGCGCCCGGTCCACGCTCGCGCTGAGCATGTTGGACGTGGACAGTCCGCGCTCGGCGGTCAGGCCGCTCCCGGAGAGGAAGGCCCGCGACACCCGCAGCCCCTGGAGGGACTGCTCGGCACCGCTGCCGACCAGCGCGTAGTTGGACCCCCGCAGGGTCCCGCCGGTCATGACCACCTCCACCCGGTTCGCGTGGGCCAGGGCCTGCGCGACCAGCAGCGAGTTGGTGACGACGGTCAGTCCGGGCACCCGGGCGAGCCGGCGGGCCAGCTCCTGGGTCGTGGTGCCCGCGCCGACGACGACGGCCTCGCCCTCTTCCACGAGGCCGGCCGCAACATCGGCAATGGCGGTCTTTTCCGCCGTCGCGAGATGGGACTTTTGCGGAAACCCGGACTCCCGCGTGAAACCGCCCGGCAAAACCGCACCGCCGTGTCGGCGGTCGAGGAGTCCTTCTGCCTCCAGCGCCCGCACGTCCCGCCGTACGGTCACTTCGGAGGTCTGGACGACGCGGGCGAGCTCCCGGAGCGATACCGCTCCGTTGGCCCGCACCATTTCGAGAATCAATTGGCGACGTTCTGCAGCGAACACGAAACTGACAGTAACCCCAACGACCGTCTTGTTTCAGCTCCTTGCGCCGGAATACCGAAGTTGTCCGTAAAACCGGGTGACGAGTGGTATACGCGGCGGGGCGGCTGAGTGAACGTCACTCCACGCTCCGACGGACCGCCCCAAGTCCCCTTGTGACGTGGGGCGGTTGCCTCGGCTACGCCTCGCCGGCGGCCTTCCGCGTGTGCAGCTGGCGCGCCACCTCGGCGATCGAACCCGACAGCGAGGGGTACACCGTGAACGCGTTTGCGATCTGCTCGACCGTCAGATTGTTGTCGACGGCGATCGAGATGGGGTGGATCAGCTCGCTGGCGCGCGGCGACACGACCACGCCGCCCACGACGATCCCGGTGCCGGGACGGCAGAACATCTTCACGAAACCGTCCCGGATGCCCTGCATCTTGGCGCGCGGGTTGCGCAGCAGCGGCAGCTTCACGACACGGGCGTCGATCTTGCCGGCGTCCACGTCGGCCTGCGTGTAACCGACGGTGGCGATCTCGGGGTCGGTGAACACGTTCGACGAGACCGTCTTGAGGTTCAGCGGGGCCACCGCGTCGCCGAGGAAGTGGTACATCGCGATACGGCCCTGCATGGCGGCGACGGAGGCCAGCGCGAAGATGCCGGTCACGTCTCCCGCCGCGTACACGCCGGGAGCGGACGTACGGGAGACCTTGTCGGTCCAGATGTGCCCGGAGTCCTTGAGGCGGACCCCGGACTCCTCCAGGTTCATGTTCTTGGTGTTCGGGATCGCGCCGACCGCCATCAGGCAGTGCGTGCCGCTGATGACCCGGCCGTCGGAGAGGGTGACCTCGACGCGGTCGCCGACACGCTTGGCGGACTCGGCGCGCGAGCGGCCGATGACGTTCATGCCGCGGCGGCGGAAGACGTCCTCCAGGACGGCGGCGGCGTCCGGGTCCTCGCCGGGCAGCACGCGGTCGCGGGAGGAGACCAGGGTCACGCGGGAGCCGAGGGCCTGGTACGCGCCGGCGAACTCGGCGCCGGTGACGCCCGAGCCGACCACGATGAGCTCCTCGGGGAGCTCGTCCAGGTCGTAGACCTGGGTCCAGTTCAGGATGCGCTCGCCGTCGGGCATCGCGTCGGGGATCTCGCGGGGGTGGCCGCCGGTCGCGATCAGCACGGCGTCGGCCGTCAGGATCGTCTCGGTGCCGTCGGCCGCGGTGACGATGACGTCGCGCGTGCCGTCGATGCCCTGCGGGCCGCCGAGCTTGCCGCGGCCCCGTACGACGCGGGCGCCGGCCCGGGTGACGGAGGCGGTGATGTCGTGCGACTGGGCGAGCGCGAGGCGCTTGACGCGCCGGTTCACCTTGCCGAGGTCCACGCCGACGACGCGCGCCGCCTGCTCCAGGGGCGGGGTGTCGTCGGCCACGACGATGCCCAGCTCCTCGTACGACGAGTCGAAGGTCGTCATGACCTCGGCGGTCGCGATGAGGGTCTTGGAGGGCACGCAGTCGGTCAGCACCGACGCGCCGCCCAGGCCGTCGCAGTCGACGACGGTCACCTCCGCGCCGAGCTGGGCCCCCACGAGGGCCGCCTCATACCCACCTGGTCCGCCGCCGATGATCACGATCCGGGTCACGAAAACTCCGCCTCACGTCTACCCGGCCGGCTGCCGCCCCGGCCGGGGCTTCCGGGGGTTCTCCCCGGGGGATGCATTCCGTGCCCCATTGTCCCGCACGCTTCAAGGTGCTTCTCCCCCGGACCGGCCATCCGTGCGGTACGGCCGGGCACGCGGCCCGACCCGCCCCTCCCGTACCCTCGACCCCATGTCGCTCTACGCCGCGTACGCCGGCAACCTCGACCCGCGGCTGATGACGCGCCGCGCTCCGCATTCGCCGCTGCGCGGCACGGGCTGGATCAACGACTGGCGGCTGACCTTCGGCGGTGAGCAGATGGGGTGGGAGGGCGCCCTCGCCACGATCGTCGAGGCCCCCCGCCACCAGGTCTTCGTCGCCCTGTACGACATCGCACCGCTGGACGAGGACTCCATGGACCGGTGGGAGGGCGTCGGGCTCGACATCTACCGCCGGATGCGGATCCGCGTCCACACGCTGGACGGCGAGGAGGCGGCGTGGTGCTACGTGCTGAACGGCTACGAGGGCGGGCTGCCCTCGGCGCGCTACCTCGGTGAGATCGCCGACGCGGCCGAATCGGCGGGCGCCCCGCACGACTACGTGATGGAACTGCGCAAGCGCCCCTGCTGAGGTCTGTCGGGCGGGTCCGGCGTTCGAGACGTCACGGACGATTCGGCGGAAACGACAAGGCAACGATCCGAACACCGTGAGCTGCGCCATCTACGCGCGTAGGCAATCAGCGGCTACGCTCGTCTGCGTGAACGCATCTGTTACCGACCCCTTCGCCGACGCCACCGCCGCAGCCGCCCGCCTGCGTGAGCTGACCGGCGCCGAAACCCACGATGTCGCCCTCGTCATGGGCTCCGGCTGGGCCCCCGCCGCAGAGGCGCTGGGCGCCCCCGAGGCCGAGTTCCCCGTCACCGAGCTGCCCGGCTTCCCGCCGCCCGCGGTCGAGGGCCACGGCGGCAAGATCCGCTCGTACAAGATCGGCGACAAGCGTGCGCTGCTCTTCCTCGGCCGGACCCACTACTACGAGGGCCGCGGCGTCGCCGCCGTCGCCCACGGAGTGCGCACCGCCGTCGCCGCCGGCTGCAAGACCGTCGTCCTGACCAACGGCTGCGGCGGCCTGCGCGAGGGCATGAAGCCCGGCCAGCCCGTCCTGATCAGCGACCACCTCAACCTGACGGCCGCCTCGCCGATCGTCGGCGCGAACTTCGTGGACCTGACCGACCTCTACTCGCCGCGCCTGCGCGCGATGTGCAAGGAGATCGACGAGACCCTCGAAGAGGGCGTCTACGTCCAGTTCCCCGGCCCGCACTACGAGACCCCGGCCGAGATCAACATGATCCGCGTCATGGGCGCCGACCTGGTCGGCATGTCCACCGTGCTGGAGGCCATCGCCGCCCGCGAGGCCGGCGCCGAGGTGCTCGGCATCTCCCTGGTCACCAACCTGGCGGCGGGCCTGTCCGGCGAGCCGCTGAACCACGAAGAGGTGCTCCAGGCCGGCCGTGACTCGGCCGCGCGCATGGGCAAGCTGCTGACCCAGGTCCTCGCCCGCATCTGAGGCACCGGGCGCCGTACGAGAGCCACGAGAGACAAGGCGGAAGTAGTGCAGCAACAGGGACAGGACGACCTGATCACCCGGGCCCGGGCCTGGCTGGCCGAGGACCCCGACCCGGAGACGGCGGCCGAGCTCGGGGAGCTCATCGACGCCGGGGACACCGCGGAGCTGGCGGACCGGTTCTCCGGCACCCTCCAGTTCGGCACGGCCGGGCTGCGCGGCGAGATCGGCGCGGGCCCGATGCGGATGAACCGCTCGGTGGTCATCCGTGCCGCGGCGGGCCTCGCGGCCTATCTGAAGGCCCAGGGCCACGCCGGCGGCCTGGTCGTCATCGGCTACGACGCCCGGTACAAGTCCGCGGACTTCGCCCGTGACACCGCCGCCGTGATGACCGGCGCGGGCCTGCGCGCGGCCGTCCTGCCCCGCCCGCTGCCGACCCCCGTCCTCGCGTACGCCATACGGCACCTGGGTGCCGTCGCCGGCGTCGAGGTGACCGCGAGCCACAACCCGCCCCGGGACAACGGCTACAAGGTCTACCTCGGCGACGGCTCGCAGATCGTGTCCCCCGCGGACACGGAGATCGCGGCGGAGATCGGGCGCGTGGACACCCTCGCCTCGGTCCCCCGCCCGGAATCCGGCTGGGAGGACCTCGGCGACGAGGTTCTGGAGGCCTACCTGGCCCGTACCGACGCCGTCCTGACCCCCGGATCGCCCCGGGGCGTGCGGACCGTCTACACGGCCATGCACGGCGTCGGCAAGGACGTCGTGCTGGCGGCCTTCGCCCGGCACGGCTTCCCGGCGCCGGTGCTCGTCGCCGAGCAGGCCGAGCCGGACCCGGCGTTCCCGACGGTGGCCTTCCCCAACCCGGAGGAGCCGGGCGCGATGGACCTGTCCTTCGCGAAGGCGGCGGAGGTCAACCCGGACATCGTGATCGCGAACGACCCGGACGCGGACCGCTGCGCGGTCGCCGTCCCCACCCTCGACGGCTGGCGCATGCTCCGCGGCGACGAGGTCGGCGCGCTGCTGGCGGCCCACCTGGTCCACAAGGGCGCGACCGGCGTCTTCGCCGAGTCCATCGTGTCCTCGTCCCTCCTGGGCCGGATCGCGGAGGCGGCGGGCGTCGGCTACGAGGAGACCCTCACGGGCTTCAAGTGGATCGCCCGCGTCGAGGGCCTGCGCTACGGCTACGAGGAGGCGCTCGGCTACTGCGTGGACCCCGAGGGCGTCCGGGACAAGGACGGCGTCACCGCCGCCCTGCTCGTCGCGGAGCTGGCCTCGGAGCTCAAGGAGCAGGGCCGCACGCTGACCGACCTGCTGGACGACCTGGCGATCGAGCACGGCCTGCACCACACGGACCAGCTGTCGGTCCGCGTGTCGGACCTGTCGGTCATCGCCGACGCGATGGCCGCGCTGCGCGCCCACCCGCCGGTGTCGCTGGCGGGCCTGCGGGTCTCCTCGGCGGAGGACCTGACGCAGGGCACGGCGACGCTGCCGCCCACGGACGGCCTGCGCTACCACCTGGAGGGCGACTACAAGGCCCGGGTGATCGTGCGGCCCTCGGGGACGGAGCCGAAGCTGAAGTGCTACCTGGAGGTCGTGGTGCCGGTGGCCGACGCCCCGGACCTCGTCCCGGCCCGGGCCCGTGGCCAGGAGATCCTGGACGCGATCAAGAAGGACCTCTCCGCAGCCGCCGGCATCTGATCCACTCCGCGCCGGGGCCCCAGGGCCCCGGCTCCACGCCGCTGCGCCGACGCCGTCCGTCGGGTGCAGCGCACCACGCCCCGACCCCCGTCCCGTCCGGCGGGGGCCGGGGCCACTTCGGCCCCCCGGGATCCTCCCGGGGGGCCGCTGCCGTTCCCGCGGCCGCTGCCTCAGGCGGCGGGCGACGCCCTGCCGAGGCCGGGCGGCGCGCACGGCGGGTTCCCTCCGGCCGAAGGTCCGGCGGCCGCGGGGAGGAGAGGCGGGCCGCCTGGGACGGGTCGGGCGGGCGGGGCGTCAGGAAGGGGACGGCGAGGGGCGGACCAGTTCTCCGAGGGTGGGCACCGATTCGGGGCGGCTGCGGACCGCCTCCGTGCACTCCCACTCCCGCGGCGGGTCCGCGTCCGGCCCGCCCAGGACCACCGGGCCCGGCCCCGCCGACACGGCCTCGCTGCCCGCCAGCGTGCACACCACCTGCGCCAGCGCGACCGGCGACAGGTCCTCCGGCTTGCGGCTGATGCGTATCGTCCCCGCGGGGTCGTTCGTCCGCGCCGGGGCGACCGTCAGCCCTTCCGGGACACCGGTGGTGAAGCCCGCGTCGCGCTCCTCCTCCGACGGGTTCCGTTCCAGCGCCTCCAGCAGTGCCTCGGCGACCAGCACCACGGGATCCTTCACCGGCTTCTTCTCCGGTACCGGCACCACCCGCTCCACACCGACCAGCTGCGATCCGCACACCAGTTCCACCGTGGCGCGGAACCCCTGCACCCCGGTCTGCGGCACCGGCGTGTCGCACGACACCCGTGACGGCGCCGCACCGACGTCCACCGGGACCGTCGTCGCCCTGATCCCGCACCCGGACACCAGGCCCGCCACGGCCAGCAGCACCAGCGCCCTACGCGTCCGCGTCACCGGCAATCACCTTCCCCACGTCCACCGGCAGCCTCAGCGTGAACAGCGCGCCGCCCCCGGGCCCGTTGGCCGCGGTGATGTCACCGCCGTGGATGTGCGCGTTCTCCACCGCGATCGACAGGCCGAGCCCGCTGCCGTCCGACTTCGGACGCGACGCGCTCGCCTTGTAGAACCGGTCGAAGACGTGCGGCAGCACTTCCTCCGGGATGCCCGGCCCGTTGTCCTGGACCGCGATCGACAGCCAGTCGTCCTCGACGACCACCGACACCCGCACCGGCGAGCCGCCGTGCTTGAGCGCGTTGCCGATCAGGTTGGCGAGGATGACGTCGAGCCGGCGCGGGTCGAGGCGCGCCACGATGCCCCGCTCGGCGTCCAGTTCGACCGCGTCGAGCCAGGCCCGCGCGTCGATGCACGCCGTCACCTGGTCGGCGACGTCCACGTCGTCCAGCACCAGGCGCGCCGTCCCCGCGTCGAAGCGGGTGACCTCCATCAGGTTCTCGACCAGGATGTTCAGCCGCCGCGTCTCGCTGACCACCAGGCCGACCGCCGGTGCGATCATCGGATCGAGGTCCTCGACCTCCTCCTCCAGCACCTCGGCGACCGCCGTCAGCGCCGTCAGCGGCGTGCGCAGTTCGTGCGACATGTCCGCGACGAAGCGCCGGCTGGCCTCCTCGCGGGCGCTCATGTCGGCGACCTTCTTCTCCAGCGCTTCCGCCGTCTTGTTGAACGTGTGCGACAGGTCGGCGAGTTCGTCGGTCCCCGACACGTCGAGCCGGTGGTCCAGCTCGCCCTCGCCCAGGCGCCGCGCCGCGTCCCCCAGCCGCTGCACGGGCTTGAGCACCGTCCGGGCCGCCGCCTGCGCCAGCAGCGCCGACCCGAGCAGCGCGAGGCCCGTGGCGATGGTCAGCGACCAGCCGAGCGCGTTCAGGTCGTCGCGCTCCTGCGCCAGGGACTTGTACATGTAGCCGGTCGGCCCGCCGCCCACGATCCGCGTCCCGCCGACCAGGTACGGGTTGCCGCGCGGCTTCGTGCGCTGCCAGTACATGTGGTACTCGGAGTCGTTGGCGGCCGTGGCCTTCTGCCGGTCGTTCACCGCGCGCTGGAGCGAGCCCGGTACGTCGTCCAGGCCGAAGGAGTCGGGACCGGCCGCGCCGAACACCTTGCGGCCGTCCTTGCGCTCGTCGACCAGCAGCACGCTGTAGCCGGGGCTGCTGCCCGCCATCAGCTCGGCGGTGCGCTGCATCTCCTCGGGCGTCGGGTCGGCGGGCAGCGCCGCGGCCCGGTTCTGCATCTCCTGGCGGAAGTCGCCGAGCGCCGCGTCCTGGGTACGGGTGAGGACGGCCTCGCGGTTGAGCCAGTACGCGATGCCGGAGGCGGAGACGGCGGCGACCAGCGCGACCAGCGAGAACACCATGAGGAGCCGCAGCCGCAGGCTGGTCCAGCGCCGGCCCGCGAACAGGGCTCTGATCACTGTGGCGAGTCCAGCCGGTAGCCGACACCCCGCACGGTGCGGATGAGGGTGGGCGAGGACGGTACCTCCTCGACCTTGGCGCGCAGCCGCTGTACGCAGGCGTCCACGAGCCGGGAGTCGCCGAGGTAGTCGTGCTCCCAGACCAGCCGCAGCAACTGCTGGCGGGACAGGGCCTGCCCGGGCCGGCGGCTGAGTTCCAGCAGCAGCCGCAGTTCGGTCGGCGTCAGCTGGAGGTCCTCGCCGTTCTTCGTGACCGTCATCGCGGCCCGGTCGATGACCAGGGACCCGAAGACCGCCGAGTCGCTGGCCTCCCGCTCCCCGCGGCGCAGGACGGCCCGGATGCGGGCGTCGAGCACGCGGCCCTGGACGGGCTTGACGACGTAGTCGTCGGCGCCCGACTCCAGGCCGACGACGACATCGATGTCGTCGCTGCGGGCGGTCAGCAGGATGATCGGCAGCTGGTCGGTGCGGCGGATCCGCCGGCACACCTCGAAGCCGTCGATCCCGGGCAGCATGACGTCCAGCACGATCAGGTCCGGCCGCTGCTCGCGCAGCAGTTTCAGGCCGTCCTCGCCCGTCGCCGCAGTGGCCACACGGTGGCCCTGGCGGGACAGGGAGAGTTCGAGGGCCGTGCGGATGGCGTCGTCGTCCTCGATCAGCAACAGGAAAGGCACGGGCTCATTCTGTCCCATCGACCGTCGGGAGTTCGACCGTCGGGTCGCAGGGATCGCACGGGGGCCGCTGTGACAGGCCTGTGACAGTCGGCGGACACCCCGGTTAAGTCGGCCGGGCAGTCTTCTACCAACGCAACAGAGCGGGATCCGAAGCAGACAGACTCCACGACGGGGGGCGCGAGATGAACACGCTGCACAGCACCAGCACCAGCGCGGTTGTCACGCGGCTGCACGATGTGAACCGCCGGGCAGGTGTCCGCTCGGCGACGGTCGCCCGTCCGCGGCCGGCGCACACGGTGGCCATCGACGCGAACACGTACCGGTCCTCCGTTCCGGCGCAGCCCGTTCCCGAGCTGTCCGCCACCTCGGAGGCCGAGTTCACGGCGTACGTCCGGGAGCGGCGGGCCGCCCTGTACGCGACGGCCTTCCACCTGACCGGTGACCGTTACGAGGCCGAGGACCTGCTCCAGAGCGCCCTGTTCTCCACGTACCGCGCCTGGGACCGCATCAGCGACAAGGCGGCCGTCGGCGGCTACCTGCGGCGCACGATGACGAACCTGCACATCAGCGCGTGGCGCCGGCGGAAGCTGAACGAGTACCCGACGGAGGAGCTGCCGGAGACGGCCTCCGACACGGACGCGATGCGGGGCACGGAACTGCGCGCGGTGCTGTGGCAGGCGCTGGCCCGCATCCCGGAGCCGCAGCGCACGATGCTGGTGCTGCGCTACTACGAGGGCCGCACGGACCCGGAGATCGCCGAGATCCTGGGGATCAGCGTCGGCACCGTGAAGTCGAGCATCTGGCGGTCGCTGCGGCGGCTGCGGGACGACGAGGTGCTGAGCTTCGGCCGCGACGAGTCGGAGTCCTTCGAGGAGCTCGTCGCGTAGCGCGGCACACCACAGACCATGGGCCAGGGGGCCCGTCCTACGGGGGTGGGACGGGAGGCCGATGGGGGGGACGGGAAGGCGGGATCAAGCGGCCGGGGGTCCGCGGGGTCCCGCCTTTCCTCATGTCCGGGCCGGGGCCGCGGTCCGGTGGCGGCCGGCCGCGCAGGCGGCCAGGCGGCCGAGGGCCTCGTCACGGGCGCAGGCGTGCGCGCCGAGGGCGGTGTGCCGGGCCACGATGCCGCGCTCCGCCCGCATCAGCCGCCAGCCCCTGCGCAGCAGGAACGGCAGCGACTTGCGGCCCTCGCGCAGGTCGCGGGCGAGCCGTCGCCGGAACGTCGTCGAAGGGCGCCCGCGCAGGCAGATGGCGTCCGCGAGCAGTCCCGCCTCCTGGCACCGGGCCACGATGTCGGCCGCGAAGATGCCCTCGGCGATGAACAGCGGGGTGCGCGCGATGTCCAGCGTCTCCGTACCCGTACGGGAGGACGAGGCGATGGAGTACACCGGCACCTCGGTACGGCCCGCCGCGCAGAGTTCCACGATGGCGGCGACCGCCGCGTCCGCGTCCCAGGACAGCGGGGAGTCCCAGTCGATGTCGGAACTGCCTTCGACCAGGGGGAGCGACGGGTCGTCGGCCTCCTTGTAGAAGTCGTCCAGGCGCAGCACCGGCAGCCCGGAACGGGCGGCCAGCCGGGACTTCCCGGAACCCGAGGGCCCGGTCAACAGGACGACACGCGTAGGCAGAGGAGAGGAGGAGCTCACGGGACACCAGTGTGAACCATTCCCCCGCGCAGGGGATGCCTCCGGTGGCCGGTTGGTATCCAGGATCACACCTCAACTACGCTGCGTGCGCACGCGACTACGACCTCAGGCGGGAACCCCATGGCACGTCACGCAGCCCCCGGCAGCTCCACGCTGCGCTCCGCAGGCATCACGCTCTCCATGGCCGGTGCGGCCCTGGCCATGGCCGCGGGCGGCGCCCAGGCCGGTGAGCTCTCCGTTCCGGCGGCCCTCGCCGGTGTCACCGACCCGATCGCGAACCTCAAGGTGAATCCGCTGGCCCACACCGGCGTGGACCCGCTCGACAACGGCGTGGCCACCAGGGTCGCGGACTTCCCGGCGGTCGGGACCACCATGGTCACGGGGATCCTGACGCAGGGCCCGTCCGTCGGGGAGCTGCCCGACGCGGCGGCGTCCTCGCTGCTCGGGCCGCTGCTGCCGAGGTAGCGGGGCGGGGAACGCGAAGGCCCCGGCGGCGTGCCAAGACGCTGCCGGGGCCTCTGCGTGCGGGTGACCTGCTAGTACGAGGATCCGCCCGAGCCGAGCGAACCCGTCGGGTGCCAGACCGTCTTGGTCTCCAGGAACGCCGTCATGCGCGACGTGCCCGGGTCGGCGCTCCAGTCGTCCACAGGCTGTGGACGCAGGACGCGCTTGAGGTTGTCGGCCGCCGCGATCTCCAGCTCCTTGGCCAGCGCCGCGTCGGCACCCGCCAGGTCGATCGCGTTGACGTCCTGGTGGGAGGCCAGGTGCGGGCCCATCTCGGCGGCCTTGCCGGACAGAATGTTGACGACACCGCCGGGCAGGTCGGAGGTGGCCAGCACCTCGCCCAGGGAAAGGGCCGGGAGCGGCGCCCTCTCCGACGTGATCACGACCGCCGTGTTGCCGGTCGCGATCACCGGGGCGATCACCGAGACCAGGCCCAGGAACGAGGACTCCTGGGGGGCGATGACGGTGACGACGCCGGTCGGCTCGGGGGTGGAGAGGTTGAAGAACGGCCCGGCGACGGGGTTGGCCCCGCCCACGATCTGGGCGATCTTGTCGGTCCAGCCCGCGTACCAGACCCAGCGGTCGATGGCCGCGTCGACGACCGCGCCGGCCTTCGACTTGGACAGGCCCTCCGCCTCGCCGACCTCGCGGACGAACTGCTCGCGGCGGCCCTCCAGCATCTCGGCGATGCGGTAGAGGATCTGTCCGCGGTTGTAGGCGGTCGCGCCGGACCAGCCGCCGAAGGCCTTGCGGGCCGCGACGACCGCGTCACGGGCGTCCTTGCGGGAGGACAGGGGCGCGTTGGCCAGCCACTTGCCCTTCGAGTCGCTCACCTCGTACACCCGGCCGCTCTCGGAGCGGGGGAACTTGCCCCCGACGTACAGCTTGTAGGTCTTGAAGACGTTCAGACGCAGAGAGGTCTCAGACATCGAGGTAGGCCTCCAGACCGTGGCGGCCGCCCTCGCGGCCGAAGCCCGACTCCTTGTAGCCGCCGAAGGGCGAGGTCGGGTCGAACTTGTTGAACGTGTTGGCCCACACCACACCCGCGCGGAGCTTGTTGGCCACCGCGAGGATGCGGCTGCCCTTCTCCGTCCAGATGCCGGCGGACAGGCCGTACTGGCTGTTGTTGGCCTTGGCGACGGCCTCGTCGGGCGTGCGGAACGTCAGCACGGACAGCACCGGGCCGAAGATCTCGTCGCGGGCGACGGTGTGCGCCTGGGTGACGTTCGTGAAGAGCGTCGGGGCGAACCAGTAGCCGGCGGACGGCAGCTCGCACGCCGGGGACCAGCGCTCGGCGCCCTCGGCCTCGCCGGTCTCGGCGAGCGCGGTGATCCGGGCCAGCTGCTCGGCGGAGTTGATCGCGCCGATGTCGGTGTTCTTGTCGA
The DNA here is from genome assembly GCF_044745505.1 of Streptomyces sp. NPDC086989. Classification (NCBI taxonomy): domain Bacteria; kingdom Bacillati; phylum Actinomycetota; class Actinomycetes; order Kitasatosporales; family Streptomycetaceae; genus Streptomyces; species Streptomyces sp. NPDC086989. The sequence continues at coordinate 366,504 of NZ_JBIVAL010000006.1, read as the reverse complement.
GCGGGTCGCCCAGGCGCAGGGTGCTCAGGCGGCGCTTGAGGGAGTCCAGCAGCTCGTCGTGGATCGACTCCTGGACCAGCAGGCGCGAGCCGGCGCAGCAGACCTGGCCCTGGTTGAAGAAGATGCCGGTGACGATGCCCTCGACGGCCTGGTCGATCGGGGCGTCGTCGAAGACGATGTTGGCGCCCTTGCCGCCCAGCTCCAGGGTGACCTTCTTGTCCGTACCGGCGATCTGGCGGGCGATGGCCTTGCCGACCGCGGTCGAGCCGGTGAAGGCGACCTTGTTGACGTCCGGGTGCTCGACGAGGGCCGCGCCCGCGTCGCCGTAGCCCGTGAGGATGTTGACGACGCCCTTGGGCAGGCCCGCCTGGCGGCAGATGTCCGCGAAGAACAGCGCGGAGAGCGGAGTGGTCTCGGCGGGCTTGAGGACGACCGTGTTGCCGGCCGCGAGCGCCGGGGCGATCTTCCACGCGAGCATCAGCAGCGGGAAGTTCCACGGGATGACCTGGCCGGCGACGCCGAGCGGGCGCGGGTTCGGGCCGTAGCCCGCGTGGTCGAGCTTGTCGGCCCAGCCCGCGTAGTAGAAGAAGTGCGCGGCGACGAGGGGGAGGTCCGCGTCGCGGGTCTCCTTGATCGGCTTGCCGTTGTCCAGGGTCTCCAGGACGGCGAGCTCGCGGCTGCGCTCCTGGATGATCCGGGCGATGCGGAAGAGGTACTTGGCGCGCTCGGAGCCCGGCAGCGCGGACCACGTCGCGAAGGCCTTGCGGGCGGCCCGGACGGCGCGGTCGACATCGGCGGCGCCGGCCTGGGCCACCTCGGAGAGGACCTCCTCGGAGGAGGGCGAGACGGTCTTGAAGACCTTGCCGTCGGCGGCGTCGGTGAACTCGCCGTCGATGAAGAGCCCGTAGGAGGGGGCGATGTCGACGACGGAACGCGACTCGGGGGCCGGTGCGTACTCGAAAAGGGATGCCATGGTGATCAGTCCACCGTCACGTAGTCGGGACCGGAGTAACGGCCGGTGCTCAGCTTCTGGCGCTGCATCAGCAGGTCGTTGAGCAGGCTGGAGGCGCCGAAGCGGAACCAGTGGTTGGACAGCCAGTCCTCGCCCACCGTCTCGTTGACCAGGACCAGGAACTTGACGGCGTCCTTCGTGGTCCGGATGCCGCCGGCCGGCTTCACGCCGATCTGGATTCCAGTCTGCGCCTTGAAGTCGCGGACGGCTTCGAGCATCAGCAGCGTGTTCGCGGGGGTGGCGTTGACGCCGACCTTGCCGGTGGAGGTCTTGATGAAGTCGGCGCCCGCGAGCATGCCGATCCAGGAGGCCCGGCGGATGTTGTCGTACGTCGACAGCTCGCCGGTCTCGAAGATGACCTTGAGGCGGGCGGCGGTCCCGTCAGGGCGCACACACGCCTCCCTGACGGCCTTGATCAGCTCGTACGTCTCCAGGTAGCGGCCTGCGAGGAAGGCGCCACGGTCGATGACCATGTCGATCTCGTCGGCGCCGGCGGCGACGGCGTCACGGGTGTCCGCGAGCTTGACGGGCAGCGCGGCGCGGCCGGCCGGGAAGGCGGTCGCGACGGAGGCCACCTTGACGTCGGCGCCGTTCAGGGCGGCCTTGGCGGTGGCCACCATGTCGGGGTAGACGCAGACCGCGGCGGTCATGGGGGTCGTACGGTCGGTCGGGTCGGGGTTGACGGCCTTGGCGGAGAGCGCTCGGACCTTGCCCGGGGTGTCCGCACCCTCAAGCGTGGTCAGGTCGATCATGGAAATGGCCAGGTCAATGGCGTACGCCTTGGCCGTGGTCTTGATCGAACGGGTACCGAGCGCGGCCGCGCGGGCCTCCAGGCCGACGGCGTCTACGCCGGGCAGCCCGTGCAGGAAGCGGCGCAGCGCGCTGTCGGACGTCGTCACGTCAGCGAATGCGGAGAGGGTGGTGGGCATGGTCACCAGATGAGCATATCTACGCGCGTAGCTGCCTGTCACCCCCCGCGGGTGCACATCTGTGCGGGACCGGCCACATCCGGGCACGGCGGGCATCCGGTCGGACCCCGAGGCGCGGACCGCTGACCTCCGCTTTTGCTGTTACACGGCGAAGACGGGAACCCGATCGTCCGGTCGAACAGGATCCGTAAATTTCTTTTCAGCAGCCCGCCAGACCTCACCGGATGAAAGCCCGACAGAGAAAACGCGGCATGCGACTCTCCCCCTTATCCTCGAAACAGCTTCAGGAGTCGTTATGCGTTCCGCCCTCCGCACCTCGATCGTCACCGCCGCCCTCGCCGGGGCCCTGCTCGCGCCGGCGGCCACGACCGCGTTCGCCGCGCCGCCCGTGCAGAGCGCGACGGCTTCGGGGTACGGAACCGTCTCGGACGACGACCGCTACGCGGGCGAGCCGGTCTACATCGGCGAGGGTCTGGTCGCGGTGCTGCGCAACGGCCCCGAGGGCCCGGAGGCCTGGATCCGCGCCGTGGGCGAGCAGTGGAAGCCGGGCGACACCTACATGGTCCGGGTCCTGACCCTGCTGGACCGCTCGCACTCCGGTGACACGGTCCACGGGCTCAGCCTGAAGCTCACCCGGCTGGACACCTCCGCCCCGGTGCTGACGGTCACCGAGGGGGGCGCCACCAAGTCCTTCCCGCTGCCGAAGGCGTCGTCCCCGAAGGCGTCGTCCCCGAGGACCCCGGACGTCCGGGTCGAGCCCGCCCCGGAGGAGCCGAAGACCCCCGCCGCCGCGAAGACCCCGGTCACCGCCGGCAAGGGCCGCTACGACGGTGAGGCCGTCCTCGTCGGCAAGGGCCGCATCGCGGTGCTGCGCAACGGCGCCGAGGGCCCCGAGGTCTGGATCCGCGCCGTCTCCGCCGACTGGAAGCCGGGCGACAGCTGGGCGGGCCGCGTGCTGGCCGCACTGGACCCGTCCGGCCCCCGCGCGGTCGTCGACGGCACCGCGTACGAGCTCGCCGAGGCGGACAACGGCCGCTACGGCCTGACCGTCCGGGCGCAGGGCGGGGGCGCCCCGGCCCTCTACCTGCTGCCGAAGGCCGAGCCCGCCGCCGCCAAGCCCGCCGCCGTCGTGCAGTCGGCCGTCTCCGTGCAGCCGGCCGCCGACGTGAAGCCGCAGGGCGGGGCGCAGACCGTGGTCGTGCCCCGGGGCGGGGTCGCCGCCGGCGCGGAGTTCGCCGCCGAGGACACCGGCAACAGCACCACCGCGGCCGCCGGCGCCGGTCTCGTCGCGATCTTCGCCGGGGTCGGTGTGGCCCTGATGGCCCGCGCCCGCCGCGCCACCCGCGGCCGGGGCTGACCCACCCGGCCTCCCGGCCGGCCTCCCTCCCGTTCCTGCCTCCGGTTCCTGCCTCCCGTTCCTGCCTCCCGTTCCTGCCTCCGGCGGGCCGCCCTCTGCGGCGGCCCGCCGGGCCCGTTTTCCCCCGGGAGCGTCCCCGTGGCCCGCCGTCTCCGCGCCCCGCTCGCCGCCGCCCTGCTCGGTCCGCTCGCCCTCACCGCCCTGACCGGCTGCGGCGGTGCCCCGGCCGCGCCCACGCCGCCGCACGTCGCCGCGACCACCGCACCCGCGCAGGCCGCGCCACCGCCCGCCCCGGCCGCGGCGCCGGTCACCCCGTTGCCCGCCGCGGAGCCGCACGCCGATCTCGTGGGCTGGTCCGCCGCTGCGGCGCAGTGAGGCAGAATCGGGCGCATGAGCAGCCAGCAGCCCACTGACGAGCCGGTGTACGACGACCGGGTCTACCGCTCCTCCATGGCCGTCGTCACCGGAGTCCTGCTGCTCGCGCTCGTCGCGTGGCTGTGCGGTGACGCCCTCGTGCGGGGTCCGGGGAGCTCCCGGTGGTTCGCGGCGGCGGTCGCCCTGCTGGCCGTACCGCTGATCGTCGCGTTCACGATCCGCCCGGCCGTCTTCGCCAACGCCGACCGGCTGCGCGTACGGAACCCCTTCCGGGTCATCGAGCTGCCCTGGGGCGCCGTGGACGCGGTGCGCGCCGGATATTCGGCGGAGGTGCTGGCCGAGGGTTCGAAGTACCAGCTGTGGTCCGTCCCGGTCTCGCTGCGCGAGCGGAAGAAGGCGAACCGGCAGCTCGGCCGCAGCGGCGCGGTCAACGGCACGGTCCCGGGTGCGCCCGGACGGGCCGATGCGGGCGCCGCCACCGGGCCGCAGCCGGCCCAGGCGGACCGGGTGGTGCACGAGCTGCGCGAGCTGGCCGAGCGCGGTGCCTCGCGGGAGGGCGCCCAGGGCAGCGTGCGCGTGCGGTGGTCCTACGAGATCATCGCGCCCGCCGTCGTGGGCGCCGTGCTCCTGATCGTGCTGTTCGCCGTCCGCTGACCCGGGTGCCCTGAGGGCCGTCCCGGGTTCCCCTGCGGCCACGGGTCGCGGGGCCGGCCCTCAGTTCCTGGGGATGCCCAGGCCGGCGAGTGCCGCGGTCAGGGCCCTCGCGCAGGCCCCCGCGACGATCGTGCGCAAGGGCCGTCGTGCGCCGGCCCCTCTGGTTCTGCCGCGCGGTGCGCTGCGTCCTGCCGGCATGGCTGTTCTCCCTCGGTCGTCCCGGGTGGGCCGCGCCCACTGTGCGCCTCGTCGGGGGCGGGCGGGGCGGGCCGGGAGCCGACCCGCCGCACTTTCATCCGATCGGATCGTCACATGCCGTCCGCTCACCGGATCCGGCCGGAACCGCGGCCACCGGGGGCTGCGTCCTCGCATGTGTGCAGCGCAACGAGGTCGGCCGCAGTGCCGCCACCGCCATTCACTTCCGGCTCCGGCTCCTGGGCGGGGGTCTGCTGGTCGCGCACCTCCTCCTCGTCGGCTGGCTCACTCTGCGACCCCTGGACGTGCCGTGGGCGGCTGCGGCCAATCTGAGCCCGCTGGAGGGGATCCGGGCGGACCTCGGGTACGGGCCGCTGGAGGCGGCCCGGCGGATCGGGGAGGGGCTGGCGCTGCTGGCCCCGCTCGGGGTGTTGCTGCCGCTCGTCAACGGGAGCCTGGCGCCTTCGCCGCTGGCCGCGTGGTCCTCGCTGGGCCGGACCGCCGCCGCGGGCGTGCTGGTCTCGCTCAGCATCGAGATGCTGCAGAGCGCCGTCCCCGGGCGGGTGGTCGACGTGGACTCGGTGCTGCTGAACGCCTTGGGCGTGGTGCTCGCGCACGTGGCCGTCGTACCTGCGCTGCGGGCGCGGATGCGGCGTTCCCGGCGGTCGCAGCCAGCTTCTCAGGGGTCCACCCCGAGAATTACCAGGGTCGGGCTGGGACCCTGGACCGAGGTTTTGTCGGCGGTGCCGCGGGAGTATTGAGGCATCGGGGAAAAACCCCGCCGGATGCCACAGAGGAGAACCCATGAGCGCCATTGCCCGCCCCCGTGACGGCCGCTGGATCGGCGGCGTCTGCGCCGGACTGGCGCGCCGCTTCGGAATTTCCGCGAACACGATGCGCCTGATATTCGTCGTCTCGTGCCTGCTGCCCGGCCCGCAGTTCCTGATCTACCTGGCGCTGTGGGTGCTCCTGCCGAACGAGAAGTCCCCGTCCGGCGCCTGGTAGACGGCTCAGCCCGCGCCGCGGACCTTCTCCAGCTGCTTGTCGGTCACCTCGTGCGGGACCAGGACCTTCTGCCGGGCTCCCGCGACGTTGAGCGCCATCAGGCGTACGACGGTGTCGCCCTGGCGTACGACGACCACGTGGACCTGCGCCGAGACGCCCTGGGCGGCCGCGGTGGTGGTCCAGCTGACGGTCTCGTCGCCGGTGGTCCGGTACTCGGCGGGCCGCACTTCGCGGTAGGTGCCGCTCTGCTTCTCGACGGTGGCGGTGAAGCCCGTGGCGCAGGCGGCGACAGCGGACCGCAGACGGGCCGTCAGCGCCTTGGCGTCGCTCTCGGCGTAGGAGCTGACGGAGGCGGAGACGGCCAGTCCGACCTGCTTCTGGGAGCCGATCCCGCGGTTGACCGTCTCGCGGGCGGCCGGGTCGGGCTTGTCGCCCATGATGTCGGCCAGGGGCTGGCAGGCCTTGCGGTCGGCCTGTGGCTGCCCGTCGGGGGCGTTCGGGTTCTTGCCCTGTGCGGAGACCTGGTAGTCGGCCAGATCGCCCTGTTCGAGTGCGGACCGCTCCAGCTTGCTCGCGGCGGCCTTCGGAGCGGCCGGACCGCTCGGGGCGCCGCCGGGGGGCGCGGTGGAAGAGCCCGCGGGGGCGGAGCCCTTGGGGTCGGGGGTCCTGCCGGGCGCGGGGGCGTCCTTGCTGCTGCACCCGGTGACCCCCAGGAGGAGGGCGGGGAGCAGGGCGGCCGTGGCCGCTCCGACCGTGACTCGTGCCTTCAAGCGCATGACCGAAACCTCACACCCCTGTGGGTCGGCGGGCAGTTGGTGGTGATCGTGGCACACGGCACGACGTGGCACACACCCGATCGAACCGGTGTGCGCCACGTGCGCGCGCGTACGAATCCGCGTACGGATCCGGCGGGGTCAGCTTCCGCCGAGGGCGCCGCCGATGGGCAGGCCGCCGAGGGTCGGGCCGACGGCGTTGGTGAGGTCGTTGAGCGGCGCGGTCGGGTCGCTGGACTGCCGGCCGTCCTCGGCGTTGACGTGCTGCTGGCTCGTGAGTCCCTGGGCGGCGCCGGTCACGGTGCCCAGCGCGTCGGAGAGGCCGATCGCGGGCACGGCGGCCGAGGCGGAGCCGGCGGCGGCGGCGACGAAGGCGGCGCCGATCGCAGCGACACCGAGGGTCTTGGCAGCTGACTTCTTCATGAAGATGAGTCCTTGCGACGGGGAAATGAGCGGCTCCGCAAACTAGTCACTTCAAACCGCCGCCCGCAAACATACGTAAATACGAGAAGGCGCCCGGGAATTGTTCTTCCCGGGCGCCTCCTCTTTGTCATGCCCTCGCCTAGGCCGACACGGAACCGCTGGTCGAAGCGGTCTGCTGGAACAGCCATTCCGACTTCAGCTCCGCATAACCGGGCTTGATGACCTCATTGATCATGGCCAGTCGTTCATCGAAAGGAATGAACGCGGACTTCATCGCATTGACGGTGAACCACTGCATGTCGTCGAGCGTGTAGCCGAAGGCGTCGACCAGGTGCTCGAACTCGCGGCTCATGCTGGTGCCGCTCATCAGGCGGTTGTCGGTGTTGACCGTCAGCCTGAAGTGCAGCTTGCGCAGCAGACCGATCGGGTGCTCGGCGTACGAGGCGGCCGCGGCGGTCTGCAGGTTCGAGGTGGGGCACATCTCCAGGGGGATGCGCTTGTCCCGGACGTACGAGGCCAGCCGGCCCAGCTTCACCGAACCGTCGGCGGCGACCTCGATGTCATCGATGATCTTCACGCCGTGCCCCAGGCGGTCGGCGCCGCACCACTGCAGGGCCTGCCAGATCGACGGCAGGCCGAAGGCCTCGCCCGCGTGGATGGTGAAGTGGTTGTTCTCGCGCTTGAGGTACTCGAACGCGTCCAGGTGGCGGGTGGGGGGGAACCCGGCCTCGGCGCCGGCGATGTCGAAGCCGACCACGCCGTTGTCCCGATAGCGGTTGGCCAGCTCGGCGATCTCCAGCGCACGGGCGGCGTGGCGCATCGCGGTGAGCAGGGCGCCGACGCGGATGCGGTGGCCGTTGGCCCTGGCACGGCGCTCGCCCTCGCGGAAGCCCTCGTTCACTGCCTCGACGACCTCTTCGAGGGTCAGGCCGGCTTCCAGGTGCTGCTCGGGGGCGTAGCGGATCTCGGCGTACACGACGCCGTCCTCGGCCAGGTCCTCGGCACACTCGGCGGCGACCCGGAACAGGGCCGCCTTCGTCTGCATGACGGCGCACGTGTGCGCGAACGTCTCCAGGTAGCGCGGCAGGGAGCCGGAGTCGGCGGCTTCCAGGAACCAGATCCCGAGCTTGTCCGCGTCGGTCTCGGGGAGGTTCTCGTAACCGACCTCGCGGGCCAGCTCGATGATGGTCCCGGGCCGCAGGCCGCCGTCGAGGTGGTCGTGGAGCAGCACCTTCGGGGAGCGGCGGATCTGGTCCGGGGTCGGCAGGTTGGGAGTCTCGCTCGTCATCCGGGCACTCTACTCCTACGCGCGTAGAGCCGCGCGGTGACGACGGGCGTCGATACGTAACAGAGACCGTACGGACGGGTCGCGTACACCTGTCAGTCTGAGACTGTTCCGCCATGGCACAGCATGCGCCGCCGGCGCGCGGGACCCGCCTGGGGCGGGCGGCCGGCGCGAACGGCTCTCAGTCGACGGGCAGCACGGTCACGGTCAACGGAGTGGTCCTCCTGCTTCCCGGGGCGTCCAGATGGTCCCCCGGTCCGGTGCGCCCGCTCGCGCGGGCACTGGTCCGGGCGGGCGGGGCGGACGGCCTGGTGGCGCACACGGTGCTGCACGGCAGGGGGGCCTGCCGCGAGGACGACGCCCGGTGGGCCGCCGACGAGGTGCTGCGCAGGTACGGGGACGTGCCGGTGTGCCTGGCCGGGTACGACGCGGGCGGCCGGGCCGCGCTGCGGGCGGCGGGCCACGACGCCGTCAACTCGGTGCTGGCCCTTGCCCCTTCCTTAGGCGAGGTGACCGCGCCGGACTCCCCGGAACCGGTGAAACAGCTGTCGGGGCGGCAGGTGCTGATCGTGCACGGGACGAACGACGCGAGCAGCGATCCGGAAGCATCGTTTCGGCTGGCGGCGCGGGCGAAGAAGGCGAACCGTTCCACGTGCCGGTTCGAGGTTCACTCGGACGGGCACCGGCTGCGCGGGTTCCAGGCGGAAGTCGTGGCGCTGTCCGTGGACTTCGTCCTGGGTGCGATGTTCTCGGGCCGGTACTCGCGGCCGGTGACGGACGCGCTGGCGGCGCCGCCGCCACTGGGGCTGCGGATGCCGCTCGCCTCCGGTTTCGGGCGTTCGCTGCGGGGTTGAGCGGCAGGTCCCGCGGCGCTGTCACGGGCTCTGCGCGGGGATGATGGCCGGTGCGCCCGAGCGTAGAGTGGGGAGTGCACTCGGGGCTCTTTCTCCGCGGGAGGCGATGCGGGATGGCCGGGATCGTGCGCAAGAGCTTCGACCAGGCGGACGAGACCCGTCCGTTCCAGGACGGCAAGGGCAGGCTCGACGTCATCGAGACCACGGGCGGCGCCGTGGGCCGCGCGGTGTTCGAGCCGGGCTGGCGCTGGTCGGAGCACATCAAGCCGCTGGCCGGCACGGACAGCTGCGAGGCGGCGCACACGGGATACGTGGTGAGCGGCCGCATCAAGGTCGTCATGAACGACGGGGCCAGCGAGGAGTACGGCCCCGGTGACTTCATGCAGATCGATCCCGGGCACGACGCCTGGGTCGTGGGCGACGAGCCGTGCGTCGCCCTCGACTGGACCGGCTACGGCACGTACGCGAAGCCGGCCTCCTGAGCCCCTCGCCCTCCCCCTCCCCGCCGACTCAGCCGGTGGGCAGCCACACCGGGTTAGTGAAGGCCGCCAGGGCGCCCGGGAGCGGCGGGGACGTGGCGGGGTGGCGGACCTCGGCCCGGACGTAGGCCGAGCGGGCGGGCGTGGTGTGCCACTCCAGAGTGGCACCGGCCGGCGCCGTGACGGCCGGTCCCTGGTCGGTGATCAGCCGCAGTTCCGCGTCCGGTGCGCCCGTGACGGTGAGCCGGATCAGCACGTCCGCGTCGGGGGCGGCCCGCAGGCACTCGCCGATGCCGGCGTGTTCCCCGCGCCCGCCGACCGCCTCGAAGGCGACCGTGACCCGCGCGGATTCCGCCCCGTAGGCCCGGCCGGCGCGTATCCCGGCGAGGACGGCCCGGCGGGTGAGGTCCTCGGCGAGGACCACGGTCTGGGGGCCGCCGATGCGGTCCGGGTCCCGGTGGAAGTCGCTGTTCGCCACGGCCGGCAGCCAGCGCGCGCCGTCCGCGCCGCTCAGGGTGGCGTCCCAGGAGGCCAGGGAGACCTCGTCGTCCGGGGTCCAGGGGCCGTTCCACACCTCCACGGCGTCGGCCTCGCCGAAGCCGGACTTCCAGGCGCAGCCGATGCAGGTGGCGTGCGGGTGGGCGGGTACGACGAGGCCGCCCGCGCTGCGGATCGTACGCGCGAACCGGCCGAAGCGGCCCTCGCGCGCCCGGTAGCGCCAGTCGACGAAGGTGCCCGGGTCGGTGCCGACGGCCAGGACGTGCCCGGTGCGGGTGGTGATCTCCTCGCCGGTCAGGACCAGCAGGTCCGGCGGGACCGCGTCGGCCCAGGCGGCGTGCGCGCTGTGGGTGTTGTGCTCGGAGGAGTTGATGAAGTCCAGGCCTGCCTCGCGGGCCAGGACCGCTATCTCCGCCGGGGTGCGCCGCCCGTCGGAGTGGGTGGAGTGGATGTGGCAGTCGCCTCGGTACCAGGCCCGGCCGCGGCCCCGGGCCCGCTGGGGCGGGTACGCGGGGCGGGGTGCCGGGGCCGGCGTCCCGAAGGTGAAGCGTGCGGTGATCTCGTACGGGAGTCCCTGCGGGGCCACGGTGTAGGGGCCCAGCAGCAGGTGCCAGCGGCCGGCGCCGATCGGGCCGGGCAGGTAGCCGGGGGTGGCGTCGTCGGAGCGCAGGAAGAACTCGCTGCGGGCGCCGCCGGACCAGCCGCGGAAGCCGCGGCCGCCGAGGGCGGTGCCGTGCTGGTCGAAGATGCCGATGTCGAGGGCGTTGCCCGGGGTGCCGGGCGGTACGGGCGGTTTCCCGTACGTGTAGGACACCCGTAACTCGCGGACGCCGGACGGCACGTCGAGCGGTACCTCGACGAAGTCCGGGGCGCCCGGCGGGATGGTGCCGCGCAGGACGCGGGTGTCCGGGGTGGGGGCGCTGACGTGCGGGGCGGTGGCTGCGGCGGCGGTGCTCGCACCGCTCGCCAGGAGTTCACGTCGTGTGAGGGCCATCCCTCCACGGTGGCCTCGGTACGTGAATCCCGTGTGAATCGGGGGTGAGGGGTCCTGCTCGCCCGAGCAGTGCCGCGGCCCGGTCCAGGATGCGGGTCAGGGAGGCGGCCGTCGGGGCGGCGGCGAGGACGTGGGCGTGGTGCAGCGAACCGGTCGGGGTCCGGCGCACCGTCGTGCCCGGCGGGACCTCCAGCCGCACCCGGACCACGCCGGGCACGGCGCGGGCGGCGGCCGGCCCCGGGTGGGCCCGCTCGATGCGGGTGCCGGGCGCGAAGTCCACGTACCGCAGCCCGGCGTGGGCGGTGCGCGGGTGGTGCACCGGTTCGGGCAGGCCGAGCCCGGCGGCGAGGGCGAGGGCGAGGACGTCGGTGCCGTGGGCGAGGCGGAGCAGCTGGACGAGCTCCTCGGCCCCGGGGTGCGCGTGGGCCTCGATGAGGCGGGGGCCGTCCGGGGTGAGGACGACCTCGGTGTGGGAGGGGCCGTCGCGGTGGCCGGCGAGGTCGAGGACGCCGCGTACGAGGGCGCGTACGGCCTCGGCGGTGCCCGCGGGCAGCGCGACGGGCAGGGCGTGCCCGGTGGCGGTGGTGGCGGCCGTCCCCGGTGCGGGGATCCGGCGGGTCCAGCCGAGGATGCGGTGGCGGCCCTCCCGGGAGAGGGCTTCGACGGCGAGTTCGGGGCCTTCGAGGTACTCCTCGACGAGGAGGTCGGTGACCTCGGGGTAGTCGCGGACGGCGGCCTGCGCGTCGGCCGGGCCGGCTAACAGGCGCACGCCCTCGCCGAGGGCGCCCGCGCGGGGTTTGACCACGCAGGGGAAGCCGATCAGGCCGGCGAGGAAGGGGAGCAGCGCGGCGCGGCCGCAGCGGACGAACGAGACGGGCCGCGCGGCGTGCAGGGCGTTGGAGCGGGCGCGCAGGGCGGCTTTGTCCATGAGCGCGGTGACGGCCGCTGCGGGGGTGCCGGGCAGGCCGAGGGCCTCGTTGGCGCGGGCGGCGGCGAGTGCGGCGGCGGGGTCGCAGCCGAAGACGCGGGCGTGCCCGCGCCGGACCGCGTCCAGCCGGCCGAGGGCCTCGATCAGGCGGCGGTGGTCGCGCCAGTCCGCCGGTACCCGCCGCTCCGCCCCCTCACGGTCGGACGGCACCGGCGGACGTCCCCAGGCCACGGCCGGGGGCGCCCCCGGCGCGACCACCACGGTGTGGGCGCCGGCCCGTCGGGCGGCGGCCACCATGGCGGGGCGCGGGCTCAGCAGGACCGCCGTGGGCCCCCGCCCGGTCCCGCTCACCCGCTCCCGCTCCCCCGTCACCGCGTCTCCCCCTTCACCCGGTGTGGCCACTGTGCCCTTTCGGCATATGCCTGAGGGGCCCTTTCGGGCGTCGTCTTGCCGCCTTGCGGGAACACGAGGGGTTTATAAACATCAGCAATCCGGGACGAATACGCATATGCCAGCCGACGAAGCCGAACCGCCGTCCGGGGGCGACCTGAGCCGCGCCGCCCGGCGGCTGTACGCGTACGCCGTCGAGCGGCACTCGTTCGCCGAGGCCGAGGCGACCGGGGCCCTCGGGGCGCGGGCGGCCGCGGCGATCACCGAGCTGGCCGCCGCGCACCTGCTCCAGCGGGCCCCCGGCGGCGGCCCGGACCGGTGGAGCGCCGTCGCACCCCGGGCGGCGGCGGCCCGGGCGCTGGCCCCGCTGGCGCTGCTCGTACGGGAGACCCACGACGAGATGGACCGGCTGCGCGGGCGGCTGGAGACGCTGGTGCCGGCGTACGAGGCGGGGGCGGCGCACCTGGAGCGGAACGGGGCGGGGCGGGCGGAGCTGGAGCTGGTCACCGACCTGGGGGCGGTGCGCGCGCTGATCGCGGAGCTCGTCGCGGCGTGCGAGAAGGAGCTGCTGACCTCGCAGCCGGGCGGGGGACGGCCGCTGGAGACGCTGGAGGAGGCGATCGGCCGGGACGAGTCGCTGCTGGCGCGCGGGGTGCGGATGCGCACGATCTACCAGCACACGGCGCGCTACTCGCGGCCGACCGCGGCGTACGTGGAGCGGGTGACGGCGCTGGGCGCGCAGGTGCGGACGCTGGGCGACGGGCTGATGCGGATGCTGGTCTTCGACGGCCACACGGGCCTGATGTCGGTGCCGGACCGCAGTGGTGCGGCGCTCGTCGTGCGGGAGCCGGCGGTGGTGCACTTCATGACGTCGGCGTTCGAAAGGGCGTGGGTGGCGGCGGAGCCGTTCCCGACGACGGTGGGCCCGGACGCGGCGCGCTCGCTCTCGGACGAGCTGCGGCAGACGATCGTCCGGCTGCTGTCCGAGGGGCTGGAGGACAAGGTGATCGCGCGCCGGCTGGGCATGTCGGAGCGGACCTGCCAGCGCCACATCGCGGAGATCATGCGAGCTGTGGGCGCCAAGTCCCGTTTCCAGGCGGGCTACTTGCTCTCACCGGCGGCGCCTCCCCGCGCCTCGGCCGTGCCCGGTGACGCCGCCGGGGCGGCCGGCGGCGCATCCTGAGCCGGCTGCGCGGGGCCGCCGTGCAGCTCCGGGATGAGCCGGCCGCGCCGGGACAGCAGGAACCGCTTGAACTCGGCGACCGGCGGGGTGTCGGGGTGGCCGTCGAGCCAGGCGACGCCGATCTCGCGGACCGCACGCGGGGCCGTCACCGTCAGCTCGACCACGCCGGGGCGGGCCACCGCCGGCGGCGGCAGCAGGGCCACGCCGAGTCCCGCCGCGACCAGGCCGCGCAGGGTCTCGGCCTCCTCGCCCTCGAAGGCCACCCGGGGGGTGAACCCGGCCTCCGCACAGAGGTCGTCGGTGATGCGGCGCAGCCCGTAGCCGGCCTCCAGGGTCACGAAGGTCTCCTCGGCGGCTTCGGCGAGGCGGATCCGCTTGCGGCCGGCCAGCCGGTGGTCGTCGGGGACGACGAGCCGCAGCCGCTGCTCGTCGAGGCGGCGGGCGACCAGGTCGGGGGCGTCGGGGAGCGGTGAGGTCAGGCAGAGGTCGAGTTCGCCGGCCCGCAGCTTCTCCAGCATGGCCTCGCCGTAGTTCTGCACGAGGGAGAAGCGCACGCGCGGGTGGTCGGCGCGGAAGGCGCGGATCAGGCCGGGTACGGTCTCGGGGCCGAGGGTGTGCAGGAAGCCGAACGCCACCTTCCCGCAGGCCGGGTCGGCGTCCTGCTGCACCGACTCGGCGGCGCGGGCGATTTCGGCGAGGGCGCGCTCGGCCGAGGCGTGGAAGGTGCGCCCGGCCGTGGTGAGGGCGACGGTGCGGCCCTTGCGGGCGAACAGCGTGACGCCTAGGTCCTGTTCGAGGCGGACCATGGCCCGGGACAGGGTGGACTGCGGGACGCCCAGCTCGTGCGCGGCGCGGGTGACGTGCTCGTGCCGGGCGACGGCGGCGAAGTACGCCAGCCTAGGGGCGAGCAACCCTGTCACTTCCGTGTCTTCTACGTAACGGTTCATCGACAGGCACCCTTCTGAGCTGTGCTGATGCGCCAGTGGATCGATTATCGCGATTCTGTGCATTGGACGCATGAAACGAGGCGGGTCTACGGTCGTTGCATGCCTTCCGCTCATACCGGGGCGCCCGTCATCACGGGTGCCTCCACCCCGTCGTCCCCCGCCACACCGGAACCGCACTCCCCCGGCCGCCCCGGCTACCGCCGCATGAGCCTCGCGCTCTTCGCCGCCGGACTCGCGACGTTCGCCCTCCTCTACTCCACCCAGGCGCTGCTGCCCGCGATCTCCGAGGGCTTCGGGGTGACGGCGGGTCAGGCCAGTTGGACGGTGTCCGCGGCCACCGGCGCCCTCGCCCTGTTCGTGCTGCCGCTCAGCGCGCTCTCCGAGCGCTTCGGGCGGACCCGGATGATGACGGTCTCCATGCTGGTCGCGGTCGGCGTCGGGCTGCTCGTGCCGTTCGCGCCGAACCTGGAGTGGCTGGTGGCGCTGCGCGCCGTGCAGGGTGCGGCGATCGCCGGCATCCCGGCCTCCGCGATGGCGTACCTGGCGGAGGAGGTCAAGCCGAAGGCGCTGGTGGGTGCGATCGGCCTGTTCGTGGCGGGCAATTCCATCGGCGGCATGAGCGGCCGCCTCGTCACCGGCTGGGCGGCGCAGGCCTGGGGCTGGCGCGGCGGGCTGCTGGCGGTCGGCGTCATGGCGCTGGCCTGCGCGGGCGCCTTCCTGGTCATGCTCCCCCGGGCCCGGTTCTTCCGGCCGGCCTCGCTGAACCCGCGCGCGGTCGGCCGTACCGTCGCCGGCCACCTGCGCGATCCGCTGCTGCTGCGGCTGTACGGGATCGGCGCGCTGTTCATGACCGTGTTCGGCGCCGTGTACACCGTCATCGGCTACCGGCTCGCCGAGAAGCCGTTCTCCCTGGGCCAGGGCGTGATCGGGTCGGTCTTCCTCGTCTACCTGGTCGGCACGGTCTCCTCGGCCGCCGCCGGGCAGCTGGTGGCCCGCGCGGGGCGGCGCGGGGCGCTGTACCTGGCGGTGACCACGACCGCGCTCGGGCTGCTGCTGTCCCTGTCGGACTCGCTCGCGGCGATCCTGGCCGGGCTGGTCCTGATCACCGCCGGCTTCTTCGCGGGCCACGCCGTGGCGTCCGCGGCGGTGAGCCGGACGGCGACGTCGGGGCGCGCGCAGGCCTCGGCGCTGTACCAGTCGGCGTACTACCTGGGGTCGAGCGCGGGCGGCACGCTCGGCGCGCTCGCCTACCACTCGGCGGGCTGGGCGGCCACGGTGGGCATCGCGCTGCTGGCGGTGCTCGGCGTCGTGTCGATCACCCTGTACGGCTCGCACGCGGCGCGGGCGCAGCGCCGCCCGGGTGTGCTGGCAGCCGCTCGCTGAAGCGGTCCGGTACGCCGCTCGCGGATCCGTCCGTACGGCATCGGTACGAGGTGATTTACGGAGCCCGGAGGCGCAAGCCGCCCCGGGCTCCGGCGCGTTGGCCCTCTCCGCCGGGCAGGAATGGCGGGAGTGGGAGGGAGTACGGCATGCGGATGCCTACGAGGCGACGTGCGGCGGCGGTGTGCGGGGCGGTGGCGCTCGCGGCTTCACTGGTGGCCGGCGGGGGCGGGACGGCGCAGGCCGCCGGCTCGTGCAACACGACCACGGGGCCGTACCAGCGGCAGGTGGAGCAGTTCCTGGGGCGGCCGGTGGACGGGGCGCAGTCCGCGGCCGACTGCCAGGCGATCAGGGCGTTCCAGGCGCAGCACGGCATCACCCCGACCGCGGGGTACGCCGGGCCGCTGACCTGGCAGGCGATGAGCGTCATGCTGGCGCAGCGGGCGGCGGACAGCACGCCGAACCGGGACGGGAAGTGCCCGGTGGACCTGGGCCGGATCGCGTGCGTCGACCTGACGCGCCAGCTCAGCTGGGTCCAGGACGGCGCCGTGCTGAAGTACGGGCCCGTCCCGGTCCGCACCGGGAAGGACGGCACCGAGACCCGGACCGGCCTGAAGCGGATCTACTCCCGCAGCATCGACCACTGGTCGACGATCTACGACGTGCCGATGCCGTACGCGCAGTTCTTCGACGGCGGGATCGCCTTCCACTCCGTCGACAAGAGCATGTGGAACCCGCCGGGGTCGGGGGGCTGCGTGAACATGCGGCTCGCGGACGCGAGGGCGTACTGGAACCTGCTGGCCAAGGGCGACGACGTGTTCGTCTACGGCCGCAAGCCCGGCACGTAGCACGTCGTGCGGGAACGGCTTCCGGCTGCTGCGGGAACGGCTTCCGGCTGCCGTTGTCGGACCCCTCCGGTAGCTTGCGGAGTATCGGATCTACTGGGGGACGACAGCCATGAGTGACCTCGCGACCGGCACCGCGACCGCCCCGGAGTCCGACCTGGATGCGGCGATGGACCGCTACCGGGTCGAGCTCACCGGCTACTGCTACCGCATGCTCGGCTCTTCCTTCGACGCCGAGGACGCGGTGCAGGACACGTACGTCCGCGCCTGGCGCAGCCACGCGAAGTTCGAGGGCCGCTCCTCGCTGCGGTCCTGGCTGTACCGGATCGCCACGAACGTCTGCCTGGACCAGCTGAGCGCGGGCAACAGGCGGGCCCGCCCGATGGACCTCGGCGCCCCGCAGCACCAGGCCTCCGCGATCCTGAACGAGCGGCCCGAGGTGACCTGGCTGGAGCCGGTCCCGGACGGGCGGGTGCTGCCGCAGACCGCGGATCCGGCGGAGATGGCGCTGGCGAGGGAGTCCGTGCGGCTGGCGTTCGTGGCGGCGCTCCAGCACCTGCCGGCCAAGCAGCGGGCGGTGCTGATCCTGCGCGAGGTGCTGGCGTGGAGGGCGGACGAGGTCGCGGCGCTGCTGGAGACGACGGTGGCGTCGGTGAACAGCGCCCTCCAGCGGGCCCGGGCGACGATGTCGGCGACGCGGGTGCGCGAGAGCGATGCGGCGGACCCGCTGGACGCGGAGCAGGTGAAGCTGCTGGAGCAGTACCTGTCGGCCTTCGAGGCGTACGACATCTCCCGGCTGACCACCCTGCTGCACGACGACGCGGTGCTGTCGATGCCGCCGTTCGACCTGTGGCTGCGGGGCCGGGCGGACATCGCGGCCTGGCACCTGAACCAGGGCATCGGCTGCAAGGGCTCCCGCCTGGTCCCGACCACGGCCAACGGCCTGCCGGCGTTCGGCCAGTACCGGCCGCGGGCGGACGGGGGGCGGGGGCACGTGCCGTGGGCGCTCCAGGTCCTGGAGATCTCAGACGGCAAGATCGTCGGGCTCAACGCCTTCCTGGACACCGCCCGCTGGTTCCCGCTCTTCGGGCTCCCCGAGGAGCTCGGCGAGTCCGACGAGGCCGAGCAGGGCGCGTAGGGCGGGCGGGGCGCCGTCCACCCGCAGCGGCCGTCCCCGGGCGGTCAGCCGCAGCCGGGCCAGGGCCTCGACGGCGCGCAGGTCCGGCGCGGTGACGGCTGAGGCGTCGCACACCACCGCCTGCGCGCCGTCGTCGTACAGCCGGGCCAGGTGCGCGCACAGCAGCACGGCGTCGCGTGCGGTCGGGCCGGGTCCGGGCAGCACGAGTCGGGTGATCTCCATGAGGGGATGACCGGACCGCGGTGCGGAACTCATCGGTGCCCGCCGGCGCCGGCCCGCCCGGCACGACGAAGCCCTCCCCCGCCTGCGGCGCCGTGGGCGCGGGAGGCGGGGAAGGGCTCGGCGGACGGTCCTACGCGATGCGGTCCAGGACGATCGGCGTTGCGGTGAACGCCGTGCCGGCCGGGGCGATGTCGTAGGTGCCCTCCAGGGAGGCCAGCGCGTAGTCGAACTTCTCCGGGGTGTCCGTGTGCAGCGTCATCAGCGGCTGTCCGGCCACGACGGTGTCGCCCGGCTTGGCGTGGAGCTCGATGCCCGCGCCCGCCTGCACCGGGTCCTCCTTGCGTGCGCGGCCGGCGCCCAGGCGCCAGGCGCCGACGCCCACGCCGTAGGCGTCCAGGCGGGTCAGGACGCCGGACTCGGGGGCGGTGACCACGTGCTGCTCGCGGGCGACGGGCAGGGCCGCGTCCGGGTCGCCGCCCTGGGCCGCGATCATCCGGCGCCAGACGTCCATGGCGGAGCCGTCGGCCAGGGCCTTGGCCGGGTCGGCGTCCTTGATGCCCGCCGCGTCCAGCATCTCCTTGGCGAGCGCGATGGTCAGCTCGACCACGTCGGAGGGGCCGCCGCCGGCGAGGACCTCGACGGACTCGCGGATCTCCAGGGCGTTGCCGGCGGTCAGGCCGAGCGGGGTGGACATGTCGGTGAGCAGGGCGATCGTCTTGACGCCGCTGTCGGTGCCGAGGGCGACCATCGTGGAGGCGAGCTCGCGCGCGTCCTCGATGTTCTTCATGAACGCGCCGGTGCCGACCTTCACGTCGAGGACGAGCGAGCCCGTGCCCTCGGCGATCTTCTTCGACATGATCGAGGAGGCGATCAGCGGGATGGCCTCGACCGTGCCCGTGACGTCGCGCAGGGCGTACAGCTTCTTGTCGGCGGGGGCCAGGCCGTCGCCCGCCGCGCAGATGACCGCGCCGGTGGTGTCCAGGACGTGCAGCATCTCCTCGTTGGAGAGCAGCGCGCGCCAGCCGGGGATGGACTCGAGCTTGTCCAGGGTGCCGCCGGTGTGGCCGAGGCCGCGGCCCGACAGCTGCGGCACGGCCGCGCCGCAGGCGGCGACGAGCGGGGCCAGCGGGAGGGTGATCTTGTCGCCGACGCCGCCCGTGGAGTGCTTGTCGGCGGTCGGGCGGGAAAGGGAGTCGAAGTTCATCCGCTCGCCCGACGCGATCATCGCGGCGGTCCAGCGCTTGATCTCGGCCCGGTTCATGCCGTTCAGCAGGATGGCCATCGCCAGCGCCGACATCTGCTCGTCCGCGACGACACCGCGCGTGTACGCGTCGATGACCCAGTCGATCTGCTCCGGGCTCAGCTCGCCGCGGTCCCGCTTCGTACGGATGACGGAGATGACGTCCATGTGGTGCTTCCTTCTACGCGCATAGAGAGGGGGTGAGGAGAGGGGTCCGCAGAAGTGCGACGGCCCTTCGCCCGGCAGGGCGAAGGGCCGTCGGCACGGCTATCTCAGGTGGTCCGGCCCGAAGGCCTGCGGCAGCATCTCGGCCAGCGGGAGGATCCCGTTCGGGGTCTCCACCAGCAGTTCCGGTCCGCCGAACTCGAAGAGCAGCTGGCGGCAGCGGCCGCACGGGACGAGGATCTCGCCCTTGCCGTCGACGCAGGTGAAGTGCGTCAGGCGGCCGCCGCCCGTGGCCTGGAGGGAGGAGACCAGCCCGCACTCGGCGCACAGGCCGAGCCCGTAGCTGGCGTTCTCCACGTTGCAGCCGACCACGGTGCGGCCGTCGTCGACCCGGGCGGCGACACCGACCGGGAAGCCCGAGTACGGGGCGTACGCGCGGGACATGGCGTCCCGGGCGGCCGCGCGCAGGGCTTCCCAGTCCACGTCGGTCACTTGCCCTGGCCCTTGCGGTACGGCAGGCCGTCGGCCTTGGGCATCCGCAGCCGCTGCGAGGACAGCGCGAGCACGAGGAGCGTCGTGACGTACGGGGCGGCGTCGACGAACTGGCTCGGGACGGAGTCGGTCAGCGTGTACCAGACGAACAGACCGGCGGCGCACGCAGCGGCGATGGCGGCCTGGAAGTGCTTGCGCTTGTACAGCTGCCAGACGACGACCGCGACGAGGAGGATCGCGAGGAGCAGCAGCATCGCGTGGACGTTCTCGGCGCCACCGCGCAGCCGGAGGCTGTAGGTGAAGCCGAAGAGGCCCGAACCCAGCGCCATGCCGCCCGGCATCCAGTTGCCGAAGATCATGGCGGCGAGACCGATGTAGCCGCGGCCGCCGGTCTGGCCCTCCTGGTAGATGCCGGTGGAGACGATCGCGAGGAACGCGCCGCCGAGGCCGGCCATCGCGCCGGAGACGATCACGGCGATGTACTTGTACTTGTAGACGTTGACGCCGAGGGACTCGGCGGCGACGGGGTTCTCACCGCAGGAGCGCAGGCGCAGACCGAAGGCGGTGCGCCACAGCACCCACCAGGTGGCGGGGATCAGCAGGATCGCGACGACGGTCAGCAGGGACAGGTTGGTGACCAGACCGCCGATCACACCGGCGATGTCCGAGATCAGGAACCAGTGCTTGGCCTGGAGCGTGGCCATCCAGTCCGACAACCCCGGGACGGTGATCTCCGTGATCGGGTCGATGCGGGGGGACTGCTTGGAGGAACCGCCCGGGACCTTGTCGAAGGTGAAGTTCGACAGGTACTGGGTGAAGCCGACGGCCAGGATGTTGACCGCCACACCGGAGACGATGTGGTTGACGTTGAACGTCACCGTGATGATCGCGTGGAGCAGGCCGCCGAGGGCGCCGCCGATGATGCCCACGAGCACACCGGTCCAGGGGCCCCACTGGTAGCCGGCCCAGGCGCCGAACCAGGTGCCGAGGATCATCATGCCTTCGAGGCCGATGTTGACCACGCCAGCACGCTCGGCCCACAGGCCGCCGAGGCCCGCGAGGGCGATCGGCACGGCGAGCTGGATCGTGCCCGAGATCTGACCGACGGAGGTCAGGTCCTGGGCGCCGGAGATGACGCGGACCAGCGAGATCAGGGCGAGTCCGCCCGCGCTGATCAACAGGATCCAGGGCAGGGTGAGCTTGCGGCGGCCGCCGCCCTTCTTGGGCGCGGCGCTCGTCGCGGAAACGGTGCTGGTGCTCACGCCGCGACCTCCTTGTTGTCGGTCTTGAGGGCGTGCCCGGCGGCCAGCTCCTGGCCGACCTTCTGCTGCTGGCGGCGGATGCCGTAGCGGCGGACGAGCTCGTAGCTGACGACGACCGCGATCACGATCAGACCCTGCATGATCACGCCGATTTCCTGGGCGTAGCCGTTCTGGTCGAGCCCGGCGGACGTCTGCTTGATGAAGGCGAGCAGGAACGCGGAGAAGAGGATGCCGATCGGGTTGTTGCGGCCGAGCAGCGCGACGGTGATGCCGGTGAAGCCGATGCCCAGGGGGAAGGACAGGTTGTACGTGTGGGACTCGCCGAGCAGCAGCGGCATGCCGGTCAGGCCGGCGACCGCGCCCGAGATGAGCATCGCGGTCATGATCATCTTCTTGGCGTCCACGCCGGAGGCCTGCGCGGCGGACTCGCTGGAGCCGGTGGCCCGCAGGTCGAAGCCGAAGCGGGTCCGGTTGAGCACGAACCAGTAGACGATGCCGAGGGCGAAGGCCACGAAGGTGAAGCCGTAGATGTCGCCACCAGGCAGGGAGAGGGCCGGGAACCAGCCCGACTCCGGGATGTCGCCGGTCGTCAGGTCGTTCGAGCCCGCAGGCTGGACACCGAGGTTCTTCGGCAGGATCAGCCAGGCGATCAGGGAGGTCGCGATGGCGTTGAGCATGATCGTGGAGACGACCTCGCTCACGCCGCGCTTGGCCTTGAGGATGCCCGCGATGCCGGCCCAGAAGGCACCGGTGACCATGGCGACGAGCACGATCAGCAGGATGTGCAGCGGCCCGGGCAGCGAGACCGAGGCGCCGACCACGGCGGAGATCACCGCCGCGAGACGGTACTGGCCGTCCACGCCGATGTTGAAGAGGTTCATCCGGAAGCCGATGGCCACGGCCAGGGCTGCCAGGAAGTAGATGCCGGCCTGGTTGACGATCAGGACCTGGATGTCCTCATAGCCGGCCTGTTCGACCATGATGCGCAGCGGTTCGATCGGGTCCACGCCCGAGGCCGCCAGCACGATCATGGTCAGTACGAAGGCGCTGATCAGTGCGAGCGCCGGGCCGGCGGCCGCCAGGAGCAGCCGGTCCTTGTCGAATTTCTTCATCGGGCCTCGTCCTCCGTCGTGTCACCGTCGGCAGCGGCGGAAGGGTTGTCGGTGGCTTCCAGGTGTCCGCGGGCGGCACCCGTCATGGCGGTGCCGAGCTCCTCGGGCGTGATGGTCGCCGGGTCGGCGTCCGCGACCAGGCGGCCGCGGTAGATGACGCGCAGGGTGTCGGACAGGCCGATCAGCTCGTCCAGGTCGGCGGAGATCAGCAGCACGGCCAGGCCCTCGCGGCGGGCCTCGCGGATCGCGTCCCAGATCTGCGCCTGCGCGCCGACGTCCACACCGCGGGTGGGGTGGGCGGCGATGAGGAACTTCGGGGCGTGGCTCATCTCGCGGCCGACGATCAGCTTCTGCTGGTTGCCTCCGGAGAGGGAGGCCGCGGTGACCTCGATGCCCGGGGTGCGGACGTCGTACTCGCGCACGATCCGCTCGGTGTCCTTGCGGGCGGCCTTCGGGTCGAGGATGCCGCGCTTGGAGTTGGGCGCCTCAGTGACGTGGCCGAGGATGCGGTTCTCCCAGAGCGGGGACTCCAGCAGCAGGGCGTGGCGGTGGCGGTCCTCGGGGATGTAGCCGATGCCCCCCTCGCGGCGCTTGCGCGTCGGCGCGCCGGAGATGTCCTTGCCGTCGAGGGTGATGACGCCGCCGTCCGGCAGGCTCATGCCCATGAGGGCCTCGATGAGCTCCGTCTGGCCGTTGCCCTCGACACCGGCGATGCCGAGGACCTCGCCCTTGTGGATGGTGAAGTCGATGCCGGCGAGCACCTCGCGGACGACGCCGTCGGGGTCGGTGTCGGTCAGGCGCAGGTCCTGGACCTTGAGCATCGCCACGTCGGTGACCGTCGACTCGCGGGTCTCGGGCGTGGGCAGCTCGCTGCCGACCATCAGCTCGGCGAGCTGCTTGGTGGTGGCGGTCTTCGGGTCGGCGGTGCCGACCGTGGTGCCGCGGCGGATGACGGTGATGTCGTCCGCGACCTTCAGCACCTCACCGAGCTTGTGCGAGATGAAGATGACGGTCAGGCCCTCGGCCTTGAGCTCGCGCAGGTTGTCGAAGAGCGCGTCCACTTCCTGCGGCACGAGCACCGCGGTGGGCTCGTCGAGGATGAGGGTGCGCGCACCGCGGTAGAGGACCTTGAGGATCTCCACGCGCTGCCGGTCGGCGACGCCGAGGTCCTCGACCAGCGCGTCGGGGCGCACGCCGAGGCCGTAGGCGTCCGAGATCTCCATGATCTTCTTGCGGGCCTTGGCGCCGATGCCGTACAG
This sequence comes from Streptomyces sp. NPDC086989, assembly GCF_044745505.1. Classification (NCBI taxonomy): domain Bacteria; kingdom Bacillati; phylum Actinomycetota; class Actinomycetes; order Kitasatosporales; family Streptomycetaceae; genus Streptomyces; species Streptomyces sp. NPDC086989. Next base: position 343,108 of record NZ_JBIVAL010000006.1, on the reverse strand, counting down.
CTTCTCGCCGCCGAGAACCACGTTCTCCAGGACGGTGAGGTTGTCGGCGAGCATGAAGTGCTGGTGCACCATGCCGATGCCGCGGGCGATGGCCTCGCCGGGGTTGTTGAAGGAGACCTGTTCCCCGTCGATGGCGATGGTGCCCTCGTCCGGCTTCTGCATGCCGTAGAGGATCTTCATCAGGGTCGACTTGCCGGCACCGTTCTCACCGATGAGGGCGTGGACCGTGCCCTTGCGGACGGTGATGGCGATGTCCTTGTTGGCGACGACGCCTGGGAAGCGCTTGGTGATGCCGTTGAGTTCTACGGCGGGGGGGCTGGACGCGTTGATGACGCACTCTCCTTGGCGCGAAAGGAGCTTTTAAAAGCCTTGTGGCAGGGGGACAGGGCGGGGAGAGAAGGTATCGCGTCCACGATGCCTCTACGCGCGTAGCACTGTCGAAAGTGAAAACTTGTGACCATGCAGGTCACAAGCCTCACGGACGCGGTTCGGGGCCCGGGAGCGGTTGAGACCGCGTTCCCGGACCCCGAGACCGTTACTTCACGTCAGGGACGGCCTTACGGGGCGGTCTTGACGGTGATCTTCTTGGCGATGATGTCGGCCTTGGCCTTCTCCACCGCGGCGATGACGTCGGCCATCTTCTTGTACTCGGGGTTGGAGTCGGCCAGGCCGACACCGCCCTTGTCCAGGCCGTAGCGGATCTCACCGGTCGCCGGGGTGCCGTCCTGGACCGACTTGATCTCGTTGTAGACCGCGTCGGAGACGTCCTTGGTGACCGAGGTCAGGATGTGGTCCTTGTACTTCGACAGACCGGCCTGGTTGTACTGGTCCGAGTCGACGCCGATGGCCCACTTGCCCGCGTTGGCGGTGGCCTCGATCGCACCCGAACCGGCGAGACCGGCGGCGGCGTAGATCACGTCGGCGCCGCTGTCGAGCTGGCCCTTGGCGGTGGCCTTGCCGAGGTCGGGCTTGGCGAAACCGGTGAAGTCCGGCGGCTGGGTCAGGTAGGCCGACAGCACCTTGGCGTTCGGGTTGGTGTCCTTGACGCCCTGGGTGAAGCCCGCCTCGAACTTCTTGATCAGCGGAACCTCGACACCGCCGATGAAGCCGACCGTGCCGGTCTTCGAGGCCTTGGCGGCGGCGACGCCGGCCAGGTAGGAGCCCTGCTCCTCGTTGAAGACCAGGTTCGCGATGTTCGGGCCGGTCACCGAGGTGTCGTCGATGAGACCGAAGGTCGTCTTCGGGAACTTCTCGGCGACCTTCTTGATGGCCGGGGCGTAGGCGAAGCCGACGCCGATGACCGGGTTGTTGCCCTTGCGCGCGAGCTCGGTGAGGCGCTGGACCTTGTCGGCCTCGCTCTCGCCCTCGGTGGGCTCGGCCTCCGCGGTCTTGACCTTCAGTTCCTTCGCGGCCTTCTCGAGACCCGCGTACGCGGCGTCGTTGAAGGACTGGTCACCACGGCCGCCGATGTCGTAGGCGAGGGCAACGGACTTGGCACCGCCCGACTCCGAGGGGGAGGAGGAGGTGTCCGACGACTTCTTTCCGCCACAGGCGGTGGCCGAGAGGGCCAGCGCCGCGGACGCGAGGCCCACGGTGGCGATCCTGGTGATCCGGCGCAAGGGGAGGCTCCTTCAAAACCTGACCGAAGCGCCACGACCGGCGCTGGTTTCGCGGCGATCGTAACGCGCGTAGATGTCAGTTAAAGGCCCGTTCATGAGTCGTTATCGGATCGTCGTGAATCGGACAGTGACCGAACGGTAACTCTCCACCTGTCCGGCCCTTGTGTACCAAGGGCCGGACAGGTGTGATCGCAGGCGCTCAGATGTTGTAAGAATTTTTACCCGATCGGCCGGGATCGACGTCCGTCGAGCAGGGCGGCGGCCGTGAAGAACTCCACGCCCACCCCGATCGCGGACTCGTCCACGTCGAAGTCGCCCCGGTGCAGGTCCCGCTTGGCGCTCGCGCCCGGGGCGTGCACACCGAGCCTGGCCATGGCTCCCGGCACGTGTTCCAGGTACCAGGAGAAGTCCTCGCCGCCGAGGCTCTGCTCGGTGTCCTCGATCGACTCCTTGCCGAGCCGGGCCGCCATCGACTCCCGCAGCAGCTCCGTGATCACCGGGTCGTTGACGACGGGCGGGACCCCGCGCACGTAGGTGATCTCCGACTTGGCGCGGTGCATTGCGGCGATCTCGTCGATCGCGGCGTGGATCTGGTCGGGTGCCTCGTGCCAGGCGTTGATGTCGAGGCAGCGAATCGTTCCGGACAGCTCGGCGTGCATCGGGATCACGTTGCAGGCGTGCCCGGCCTCGATCCGGCCCCAGGTGACCGACATGCCCGAGCGGGCGTCCATCCGGCGGGACAGGACGGCCGGCAGATCGACGGCGACCCGTGCGGCGGCGGTCACGAGATCGGTGGTCAGGTGCGGCCGGGCGGTGTGCCCGCCGGGACCGGCGAGCGCGATCTCCAGCCTGTCGCAGGCGGACGTAATGGCTCCGGTCCGCAGTCCGATCTTCCCGGCGTCGACCCGCGGGTCGCAGTGCACCGCGATGATGCGGCCCACGCCGTCCAGGACGCCCGCGGCGATGGCGTCGGTGGCCCCGCCGGGCAGCACCTCCTCGGCGGGCTGGAACAGCAGCCGGACGGGGCGGGGCAGCAGGCCCTGCCGGTCGAGGTCGGCGAGGACGAGTCCGGCGCCGAGGACGACGGCGGTGTGCACGTCGTGGCCGCAGGCGTGGGCGCGGTCGGGGAAGGTCGAGCGGTACGCGACGTGCGTCTTGGTGTCCGGAATGGGCAGGGCGTCGATGTCCGCGCGCAGGGCCAGCATCGGCCGGCCCCCGTCCCACGTGCCCACGTCACAGATGAGGCCGGTTCCGGACTTGAGTACGCGTGGGCGCAGGCCCGCTTTCTCCAGCCGGGCCTTGATCGCCGCCGTGGTGCGGAACTCCTGGTGTCCTAGCTCGGGGTGCATGTGCAAGTCCCGGCGGAAGGCGATCAGTTCGGCGCGCAGGTGGTCCGGAAGCTTGCCGGGCAGCTCGGGCCGGTCGGGCGTGCCGGGCAGGGCGGTCTGGGACTCGCGGGACATCAACTGGTTCACCCGTTGAAGGGTAGGCGCACGGATGGCTCAACTGGCCGGAGATCACCAAAAGTTCATGCCGTTAGGGGAAAAAAACCAGACCTCTGGACGCATGACCGGATGCGCCCGGGGGTAAACTCGCGCGCTCATCCGGCCGCAGAGGCCGTCTGGGCAGGGAGTCTGTGCACATCACGGGCGGTCTCCGTGACCCCGGCGAGGAAGGTGCGGGCCCGCGGCGAGGCGGAGCCCGTGAGCCAGGCGGGGTCGACATCGCATACGGCGACGGTCACACCGGTACCGGTCAGCGCGTACGGCAGGGTGTGGACGACCGTGGACGGAAAGCTGACGATCGTTCGGCCGACCGGTCCGCGCCGGGCGATCAGCTCCAGCGGCAGGTCCGGCCGGACGATCTCCAGCCCGGTCGCCTCGCTGAGCAGCCGGAGTTTCTCCGGGGACTCCCGGCGGTGCGCGAAGTAGCGGGTGGCTCCGTGCTCCAGGGTCAGGGCGCGTACGGCGTCCAGATAGCGGGCCGGGTCGACCACACCGGTCTCCACGAGGGAGGTGCCGACGAGGTCGGTGCCCTTGGTCAGGCGCGGCGGGCCGAACCGGGACCGGGTCCAGGCGAACTCGTTGACGCGCAGCGTCATCGCGCCGTGGACGGTGACGGGCATCGAGCTGAACACCTCGACGCGCCGCCCCGTACCCGCGGCCGGGGTGAAACGGCGCCGGGCGTTGGCCGAGACCGGCGCGTACGCGAGCTCGCGGACGCGGCCGGGCAGGCCTCCGCCGCCGACCCGGTGCCAGCGGACGAGGCGTTCGCCGCGGGCGGTCTGGGCGACGAACTCCATGGTGGCGGTGCCGTCGTCGACCACCACGAGCTCCTCGGCCCGTACGAGGGTGAGCAGCAGCTGCACGTAGCGGGAGAAGGGGTCCCCGACCACGACCCGGCGGGCCGCGCGCACGTCCCGGGCGAGTGCGGCCAGCGCCCTGAACGGGGCGAGGTGGCCGCCGCGGGCCTCCTGCCAGCGCACCTCGTACCCCTCGTCCCGCGCCAGAGCGGCCATCCGGCGCAGCTGCCCGCGGGACATCGGGTCGGTGGGGGGCAGGACGACGATCCGCAGCCGGGCCGCCGCACCGGCCGGACGCTCCGGGGCGCCGGCCGTCCCGTCGGCGGCCGTCCCGTCGGCGGCCCCGGGCTGCGGGGCCGGGCCGCGTGCGGCGCGGCTGGGCTGGCGGGGGACCGCGTCGAGCAGGGGGGCACCGCCCGGCGGGGACACGGCTTCGGTGTGCGCCCACTCCAGCACGTTCAGGAGCTGGACCGGACTCTCGACGAAAGCCAGGGTGGAGGCTGAGGGGGTCACCACGTACTCCTCGTCTGGGGCGGGGCGGGCGTCGTACGGGACGGGCCGCGGGTTCAGACCGAGGCGAGTACGCCCTGGACCCGGCGGAGCTTCTTCATGGGGCCGAGCTCGGAGTCGTAGACGCGCTTGATGCCGTCGCCGAGGGCGGTCTCGATGGTGCGGATGTCGCGGACCAGGCGGGTCAGGCCGCCGGGCTCCACGGAGGCGGCCTGGTCGGAGCCCCACATGGCGCGGTCGAGGGTGATGTGCCGCTCGACGAAGGTGGCGCCGAGGGCGACCGCCGCGAGGGTGGTCTGCAGGCCGGTCTCGTGGCCGGAGTAGCCGATCGGGACGTTGGGGTACTCCTCCTGGAGGGTGTTGATCACCCGCAGGTTGAGCTCCTCGGCCTTGGCCGGGTACGTGGAAGTGGCGTGGCACAGGAGGATGTTGTCGCTGCCGAGGACCTCCACCGCGTGCCGGATCTGGCGCGGGGTGGACATGCCGGTGGAGAGGACGACGGTGCGGCCGGTGGCGCGCAGGGCGCGCAGCAGCTCGTCGTCGGTGAGGGAGGCGGAGGCCACCTTGTGGGCGGGGACGTCGAACCTCTCCAGGAAGGCGACGGCCTCGGTGTCCCACGGGGAGGCGAACCAGTCGATGCCGCGCTTGGCGCAGTGCTCGTCGATGGAGCGGTACTCGGCCTCGCCGAACTCCACGCGGTGCCGGTAGTCGATGTACGTCATCCGGCCCCAGGGGGTGTCGCGCTCGATGTCCCACTGGTCGCGCGGGGTGCAGATCTCCGGGGTGCGCTTCTGGAACTTGACGGCGTCGCAGCCCGCTTCGGCGGCGGCGTCGATGAGGGCGAACGCGTTGCCGAGGTCGCCGTTGTGGTTGATGCCGATCTCACCGACGACGTAGACGGGGCGGCCGGGGCCGGCGGTGCGCGAGCCGAAGGTGCGCAGGCGGGAGTTGGGGGTGGCGACGGTCATGGCAGCTGAGGTCCTTCGTTCGGTGCGCGGGGGTGCGGAGGGGGTGTGAACAGGGGGGCGAGGAGGCGGGCCCGGGCCAGGTCGTGCGGGTCGTCGATCTCCAGGACCCGGGCGGGGTCGGTGGCGACGGGCAGGGTGCGCCCGAAGAAGCGGTGCCGGGCGCTGCGGAAGCCGGCGGCGTCCATGGCGTAGGCGGCGCCGGTCTCCAGCAGGTCCCGGGGGCGGTCCTGCCGTCGGGGGCGTACGGCCTTGTCGTGGTTGACGCCGGCGGCGTCGCCGTCGGCCTCGCGCCAGAGGAAGCCGTGGAACGGGGCGACGGTCAGGGCCGAGTCGGCCGCGCCGGTGGCGACGGCGGCGGCGACCGACTCGACGTCGGAGGAGGTCAGGAAGGGGCTGGTGCACTGGACGAGGAGGACGACGTCCACGGTGACGGAGTGGAGTTCCTCGAAGGCGTCGAGCGCGTGCAGTACGGCGGCTTCGCTGCTCGCGGTGTCCCCGGAGATCGCCGCGGGCCGCCGGATCGTGTCGGCCCCGGCGGCGCGGGCGGCGTCGGCGATGGGCCCGGCGTCGGTCGAGACCACGACGTCGGTGACGGTGGCGGCGCCCCGGCAGGCCTGCACGGCCCGTACGACGAGGGGGACTCCGGCCACCTCGGCGAGGTTCTTGCCGGGGACTCCCCTGGACCCGCCCCGGGCCGGGATCACCGCCAGCACCCGGGGCCGCACGCTGGAGCCCGCGGCCGGGTCCGGGGCGGGGCGCACGGTGGTGCTCGCCGTGGTGTCCCCGGCGGTCGTCGCAGGCGTGCCCGCGGGCCGGGTCACAGTTCGCCCAGCCGGCGGATCATCGGGGCCACGCGCTGCACCCCGTGCCGGTACACCCCGCGGGCGGCCTCGCGCAGGTGCGCACGGAGCCGCCGGCGCAGCCGGGACCGACCACCGCTCTCGCGGACGGCGCCGGGCAGCGGGGTCCCGTCGGGGGCGAGGTGGTACCGGGCCAGGATCCCGGGTAGGTACCCGGGCGCGGTGACCCGTGTGTAGAAGGGGGCGACGGCCGGGAGCACCCCGCGCCCCAGCAGTTCGTCGAGGCGGGCGCGGGCGGCTCCGAAGGCGCCCTCGGCGCCGGTCACGCCCTGGTCGGCGAGCCAGTCCGGGTCGCCCTGCGGCAGCAGGCCGGCGTCGAGCTGGTCCCAGGAGGCCAGGCAGCCCGAGCCGAGGAAGTGGTGGTTGCCGAGCACCTCGCGGATGCCGAGGTCGGTGAGGACGGCCGTCGGGATGCCGCGGTGCAGGGATTCCAGGGCGGCCGTGGAGGAGACGGTGACCAGCAGGTCCGTGCCGTCCAGGACCTCGCCCATGTTCCCGTACACCAGACGGCAGTTGGCGGGCAGTCCGCCGGGGATCCGCTCGGCGAGCCGCTGGTACGGCTGTTCCTCCAGGTGGGTGGTGTGCTCCCCGGGGCGGCTGCGCAGCTTGATCAGCACCTCGCGCCCGGGGTGCAGCCGGGCGTGCCGGGCGGCGCGCTCCAGCAGGTAGGCGCGGTCGGTGCGGCTTTCGGGCACGGACGGCTGGACGGCGAAGACGACGGTGTGGGCGCGGTCGCCGACGCGCTCGTACGCCGCTCCGCCCAGGAACGGCAGTGCCGTCTCCGTGACGGCGCCGGCGTCGGCGCCGACGCCCTCGTACACCGCGCGGAAGCGTCCCGCGTCGTGGCGGGAGTTGGCGAGGACGAGGTCGGCGCCGTGCCGCAGCAGCAGCCCGTCGGCGAGCTTCTCGTACACGACGCCCACGTACCCGGTGACGAGCACGGGCCGGGCGGCCGGCTCGGGCCACAGGGCGCGGACCCCGTGCAGCACGGCCTGGACGGCCCCGCCGACGAGGGCGAGGACGAGGACGTCGTACCGCTCGCGCTCGACCTCCGCGAGGAACTGTGCGCAGGTCACCTCAGAGAGCCGGTCCGCCCGGACGCCCACTTCGCCGAGCTGGCGCGCGGTCGGGGTGGCCCGGCCGCGGAGCAGGTATCCGGTGAGGTGCGGCTGCGTCGCGAGGCGGCGGGCGGTGAGTGCGCCCCATTTCCAACGCGTATCGGAATCGGCGAGTACGGCGATGCGAAGGGCAGAACCGGGATGAGTACGAGATGCTGCGCGATTGCTGGCTGGCACCCGGCAGAAGCTATTCCGCGATTTCGGTGATCGGCCCAACGAACGCACAACAGCGGGTTAACAACCCGTCGACTTAATGCGAAACCGCACCGGTTAACGCGCCCGCCCTGCGTCGTTCACATGGAATCCGCATTCGAGCCATGGTGAATGCCGGACGGCGCCTTAATGTCTCGCAGGTGCTCAAGCTCTCTGTTGTCGTGCCGTTCTACAACGTGCAGACATACGCACCGGATGCCCTGAAAAGCCTCGAACTCAACGCCCGGGACGATTTCGAGTTCCTGCTCGTCGACGACCGCTCCACGGACGGGACGCCCGAACTCCTGGAGCGGGCTGCGCGCGAACTGCCGGGGGCGGTGCTCCTCCGGCACGGACGCAACGGCGGCCTGGCCACGGCCCGGAACACCGGCCTGGACGCGGCCCGGGGCGAATACCTCGCCTTCCTGGACGGCGACGACTGGCTGGCGCCCGGCCATCTCGCCCGCACGCTGGCCATCATAGAGGCTCTGAACTGCGATTTCGTCCGCAACGACCATGTCCAGGTGACGGGCCGGAGCCGCAGCGTGCAGCGTGTCCCCTACGGCCCGCAGCTGGTCGTCGGCGATCCGCGCGCCGGGATCCCGCCCGCTTCCCGGGCGACTTCGGTCGACTACCCGTATGCCTGGGCCGGCATGTACCACCGGCGCCTGCTGGACCGCGGGCTGCTGCACTTCACCGACGGGCTGCGGACGGCCGAGGACCGGCCGTGGATCTGGCGGCTGCACCGGGAGGCCCGCTCGTTCGCGGCGATCGGGCAGCCGGGGATCTTCTACCGGCGCGGCGTGGCGACCTCATTGACGCAGATCAAGGACGAGCGCCAGCTCGATTTCATCAAGGCATTCGACCAGGTTCTGGCGGAGACGGCCGAGGATCACGACAGCGATCTTCTCCTGCCGAAAGCCGTCCGAACATATTGTGCAATTATCGCGCACCATATCGGGTCCATCGAAAGGTTCGAACCGGCCGTGGCCAAGAAACTCCGTTCGATGAGCACGGCCGCCCTCGGACGCATGCCCCAGGACGTCCTGGACCATGTTCTGAACTCGATGGACGCGGACCGGTCCGGCCTGCTGCGCCGTCTGCGCCGCCGCCCGGCGCGAACGGGAGCCGCTGCCTGATGGCCGCTCCGAGCACCGCGTGCACCCAGATCTTCCTCGCCTCCACCCTCTACGGCATGGCCACGCTCGCCGCCGGCATCGACGCGGGCAGCTTCCCGCCGGCCGGCCGCCGCATCCTGCTCACCAGCAACCACTCCCTCACCGCCGAGATCTCCCCCGGCCTCGCCGACATGCCGGGCTTCGCCGCCCTGCGCACCCGCTTCGACGAGGTGCTCGACTGGAACGCCGCCATCGCCCCGCAGCACCCGAGCACCTGGGCGCCCCGCCCCGAGGACGTCCCCCTGTGGGAGCGGCAGCTGCGGGCCGTGTGGGGACTGGGCGAGGACCGCGTCGAGCTCATCGTGGAGTCCATCCAGGTCCCGCCCGCCCGGACCCTGTGCACGCTCTTCCCCGGCGCCGCCGTCGACGTCTACGCCGACGGGCTGATGAGCTACGGACCCACCCGCTTCCGCCTCGACCCGCAGCTCGGCATGCGCGTGCGCCGCGTCCTGCACCTGGACCTGGTGCCGGGACTGGAACCGCTGCTGCTCACCGAGTTCGACGTACGGCCGGAACTCGTCCCGGCCGCCGAGTTCCTGAAGGTCCTCGCCGAACTCCCCTCGGACGGGCCCGGGCCGGCCGGCGCGTGCGAGGTGGCCGGCGCCGGCGAGGCCCCCGCGCTGCTGCTGGGCCAGTACCTCTCCGCCCTGGAACTCCTCTCCCCGCAGGAGGAGGAGGACCTGCACGTGGAGATGGTCCGCGGCGCGCACGCCCTCGGCCATCGCGAACTCGTCTTCAAAGCCCACCCCAGCGCGCCCGCCGAGTACTCCCGCCGCGCCGAGGCCGAGGCCGGGCGGCTCGGCGCCCGCCTCACCGTCGTGACCGCCCCGGTGCTCGCCGAGACCCTCTACCAGCGGCTGCGCCCGGCCCTGGTCGTCGGCTGCTTCTCCACCGGGTTGCTGACCGCCGCCACCCTGTACGGACTGCCGGTCGCGCGCACCGGGACCGAGGCCGTACTGGCCCGCCTCACCCCGTACCAGAACAGCAACCGGATCCCGCTGACGCTGGTCGACGCGCTGCTCCCCGCGCTCACCGACGCCCGGGCCGTCGCCCGCTGGAGCGCGCCCGGCCCCGAGGAGGTCGGGGGGACGCTGACCGGACTGCTCACCGCGGTCGGGTTCACCATGCAGCCGCAGATCCTGGCGTCACGCCGCGCGGAGGCCGAACGGTATCTGGCCGCCTGTCTGGACGACCGGACCTGGCGCTACTTCACACGGCGTCGGCTGACCACGCTCGGGCTGCCCGGCGGCATCCCGGCCCAGCTGTCCTTCCTGCCGGCGAGCCCGGCCGTGCGCCGCGTGGTCCGCCGGCTGCGCCGGCTGCGGGCGGCCCGCACCGGGTGAGCACCGCCGCGCGCGGCCTCAGCTGACGGCGAGCTTGGCGGCGAAGCCGAGGAAGAGGACGCCCGCGGCCGAGGTGGCCCCGGCCGAGAGCCGCTTGCGGCGGCGGAACGCTGCGGACAGCCGGGTTCCGCCGAAGATCAGCAGAGTGAGGTAGAGGAAGCTGCCGAGCTGGAGCAGCGTGCCCAGCAGGAGGAACGAGAGCGCCGGGTAGGCGTACGAGGGATCCACGAACTGCACGAAGAAGGAGACGAGGAACAGGATCGCCTTGGGGTTGAAGAGGCTGATCAGCAGCGCCCGCCGGTACGGCTTCTCCCCCTCGCCGCCGTCCACGGCCGCCGCGTCGGCCGTGCCGGCTCCGGCGTGGTCGGCCTGCCCCGCCCGCTCGGTCCGCTCGGTCAGCTCCGTCCGCTCGGTCCGCGAACGCCACAGCGCCCACGCCCCGCGCAACATGGCGACGGCGAGCCAGGTCAGGTAGCCGGCGCCGAGCAGTTTGACGATGCCGAAGGCCACCGGGCTGGCCTGGAGCAGCGCCCCCGCCCCGGCGGCGGCGAGCACCATCAGCACGGCGTCGCCGGTGAACACCCCGGCGGCGGCCTTGTACCCGGTGCGCACGCCGCGACGGGCCGCGACGGAGAGCACGTACAGCGAGTTCGGCCCCGGCAGCAAAATGATCAGTATGAGCCCGACGAGGTAGGTCGGCAGATCGGTGACACCCAGCATGGGCAGGAGTGTCCCATAGGGACGCTCCTGACGTGGCTGGATTTCACCATGTGGAATCCGTCGGCTCGTACGTCCCCCACACCTCCCGCAGGGCGTTGCAGACCTCGCCCACCGTGGCCCGGGCGCGCAGGGCCTCCTTCATCGGGTAGAGGACGTTCGCGGTCCCGGCCGCCGCCTCGCGCAGCGCGTCCAGCGCGCTCGTCACCCTCCCGTTGTCGCGGTCCGCGCGCAGGGCGGCCAGCGCCTCCCGCTGGCGCTCCTCGATCTCGGGGTCGACGCGCAGCGGCTCGTACCGCTCCTCCTGCTCCAGCGCGAAGCGGTTGACCCCGACCACCACCCTCTCGCCGTCGTCGGTCTCGCGCGCGATGCGGTACGCGTTCCGCTCGATCTCCCGCTTCTGGAAGCCGGCCTCGATGGCGGCCACCGCCCCGCCCAGGTCCTCGACCCGTCGCATCAGCGCGAGCGCCGCCTCCTCCACGTCGTCCGTCATCCGCTCCACCGCGTAGGAGCCGGCGAAGGGGTCGACGGTGTGCGGCACGTCCGTCTCGTACGCCAGCACCTGCTGGGTCCGCAGCGCCAGGCGCGCCGATTTCTCCGTCGGCAGGGCGATCGCCTCGTCGAAGGAGTTGGTGTGCAGGGACTGCGTGCCGCCCAGGACCGCCCCGAGCGCCTGCACGGCCACCCGGACGAGGTTCAGCTCCGGCTGCTGCGCCGTCAGCTGGACCCCGGCGGTCTGGGTGTGGAAGCGGAGCATCAGCGACTTCGGGTTCCGCGCCCCGAACTCCTCCCGCATGACCCGGGCCCAGATCCGACGCGCGGCCCGGAACTTCGCCACCTCCTCCAGCAGGGTGGTGCGGGCGACGAAGAAGAAGGAGAGCCGCGGCGCGAACTCGTCGACCTCCATCCCGGCGGCGAGTGCCGTCCTCACGTACGCGATGCCGTCCGCCAGGGTGAAGGCGATCTCCTGCGCGGGCGAGGCCCCGGCCTCGGCCATGTGGTAGCCGGAGATGGAGATGGTGTTCCAGCGGGGGATCTCGGCCTTGCAGTACCGGAAGGTGTCGGCGGTCAGCCGGAGCGAGGGCCCGGGCGGGAAGATGTAGGTGCCCCGGGCGATGTACTCCTTGAGCACGTCGTTCTGCACGGTCCCGGTCAGCCGGCCGCCGTCGATCCCGTGCTCCTCGGCGACCAGCTGGTACATGAGGAGCAGCAGCGCCGCGGGCGCGTTGATGGTCATGGACGTGGAGACGCGGTCGAGCGGGATCCCGTCGAAGAGCACCCGCATGTCCTCGACCGAGTCGATCGCGACGCCGACCTTGCCGACCTCCCCGTGCGCGAGCGGCGCGTCGGAGTCGTGGCCCATCTGCGTGGGCAGGTCGAAGGCGACCGACAGCCCGGTGCCGCCGCCGGCGATGAGCTGCCGGTAGCGGCCGTTGGACTCGGCCGCCGTCCCGAACCCGGCGTACTGCCGCATGGTCCACGGCTTGCCGGTGTACATGGTCGGGTAGACCCCGCGCGTGTATGGATACGCCCCTGGTTCTCCCAGTTTGCCCTCGGGATCCCACCCCGTCAGATCCCCCGGCCCGTAGACGGGTTCGATCGGGATCCCGCTCTCGGTACTCGCCATGCGACCACGCCCTCCATCGAGCAGACGGCCCCCGGGCCGACACGGCCTTCCCCGTGACGGCTGCGGACGTTCCCTGACGGCCGCTGGTCACAATGGCGCAACATCCCCGGATCGTCTGCAACTCTCCACGCCCGCCAGGCATCACCTAGGTAACACGACGTAGAAATCGGGGGACTGCCATGCACCGCCAGAGAGTAATAATCCGCACGCTCGGGGTGGCCACCGCCGTCGCGCTCGCCGCGACCGCCTGCGGGCCCCAGAAGGCGCAGCCGGCCGGCTCCGCCTCTTCGGTTCCGTCCGCGTCCGCGGCGGGTTCCACCCCCGAGACCTCCCCGTCGGCGGACAACAAGCCGGCCGACGCCTCGCCCTCCGCCTCGCCCTCACCCTCGCAGTCCGCCCCGGAGCCGGCCTCGCCGTCCGCGTCCCCCTCCCCGGCCGTCAAGGCGGTCATGGCGAACGGCGACGAGAGCGAGCAGGTGCGTGAGCTCCAGGCGCGCCTGAAGCAGCTCAAGTACATGACGGTCGCGCCGACCGGCTTCTACGGCTCGAAGACGACCGCCGCCGTCAGGTCCTTCCAGGAGAAGAACGGTCTGACGGCCTCCGGCTCGGTCGACGAGGCCACCTGGAAGAAGATCCAGAGCCTCAGCAAGAAGCCCACCGCCGACGAGCTGCGCCCGCCGACCGTCAACGAGGTCGCCGCGCCGGACCCGCGCTGCATGACGGGCCGCGTCATGTGCATCAGCAAGGAGAGCCGCACGCTCGCCTGGATGATCGACGGCAAGGTCGTCTCCACGATGGACGTCCGCTTCGGCTCCGAGAACACCCCGACCCGTGAGGGCCAGTTCAAGGTGGAGTGGAAGGCCAAGGACTGGACGTCGACGATCTACCACACGCCGATGCCGTACGCGATGTTCTTCAGCCAGGGCCAGGCGGTGCACTACTCCGCCGACTTCGCGGCCCGCGGCTACGCCGGCGCCTCGCACGGCTGCGTGAACGTACGGGACAAGGGCAAGCTCGCGACGCTGTTCGAGCAGGTTCAGGTCGGCGACAAGGTCGTCGTCTACTGGTGACCGCGGGATCCCGGTGCCTGCCCGGCGCTCCCGGGCGGTTCCGGTGACCCCGGGGATCCGGTCGGAGAGGTAAAGGGCGCGGGCAGGGCCGGGGGAACGAACCCCGCCCGCGCCGGGTGCGCAGAGCCCAGGGGTACGGGGGGAACCCCGGCTCGTGCGCGGCCGATGACCAGTCGGCTCGTTATGTACTGCGCCGCAGGTTCGAAAAGTGTTACAGGCTGTTCGTGCAGCGGCCGGGAGCCCGCGCACGGAGCGGGCACGGACCACCCGGACGACGGCCGCCGGTGCGTCAGTGCGCCGGCTGGCCGGCGGGCAGGGACACCGCCGGGCTCGCCTGGGGCAGCGTCGGCGCCTTGAGTACGTCGCCCCCGTCGTCCGAGGTGCGCGGGGCGCCCGGGGGCGGCGGCCCGTCGAGCAGCGCCTCGCAGTAGTGCGGGATGCGCGACAGCCCCTGCGCCAGCTTCGAGAGCCGGGTGCGGCGGTCGGAGGTCATGTGCCCCGACCGGTAGGCCTCGCACAGGTTCACCGCCCGGAGCCGGGTCTGCTTGTCGGCGTCCTTCAGCGACGACGCCCCGCCCAGCTGGGCGTCCTTGCCGTCCTTCTCGTCCTTGCCGCCCGCGGCGTCCGTGTCCGCGGCGCCGCCGGACGCGTCCGGGCCGGTTCCCGTTCCGGTTCCGAACCCCTGGACGGCGCCCGAGTCGGCGCCCTGCGTCTGCCCGCCGCCCGGACCGGGCAGGGTGCCGTCGGCGCTGCGGAGCGGTTCGGGGCGCACCGGTGCCTGCGTCGGGCCCGCGGTGTCGCCGGCCGGCGACGGGCTCACGTCGGCGCTGAGGGACACCGCCGGTACGGGGCCGGCCGTGTCGTGCGTCTCCCGGTCCAGCAGCCCGGCCCCGGCGGCGACCGCCAGGCCGCCGACGGCGACCCCGGCCAGCGCGGCGACCAGCCCGAACCGCATGGGGCGGGTGCGCCGGGGCGCGGGGGCGGGGACGCTGAGCGGGATGATCCTGCCGAGTTCCACGAGGGGGGCGGTGTCGGCTCCGGCCGGTGCGGGCATACCGCGCGTCCCGGCCATTTCAGACGCCCCGGGTGCGGCGGCCACCGTGCGGGCCGCGCGGAAGGCGGCCACCGCGGCGGCCTCGCCGGGCAGTTCCGCTCCGGCGGGCTGCCGCGGCCCGGCCAGCACGTCGAGGGCGGCCCGGAGGCGGGCCTCCGCCGCGCGGGCACGGGGGTCGGCGCCGGGTACGCCCTGACCGCCGCGCAGCACTCGTTCCACCGCCGCCCGGTCCAGCCACCTGTTGCGCTCGTCGGCCATCACATGTCCTTCTGCGTCCGCCAACGTGAATGCGTCACACCGCTTTTCTCCACGAGGCCACCCCCCCGGCCGCGCTGAGCGGGCACGGCGTCGAGATCCCTCGCGCCCCCGCCGTCCCGTGCCGGGCCACCGGCATTATGGCCGACCGGACCGGCCCCGTCCGAGTCCGTACCGGAGTCCGGCGGGAAGCCGCCCTCCGCACAGAGCAGCTCGGCCAGTTTCTTCAGGCCCCGGTGGGCTGCGGTGCGTACCGCCCCGGGCCGCTTGCCCAGGGTCTCGGCGGCGCTCTTGGCGTCGAGGCCGACGACGACGCGGAGCACCACGGCCTCGGCCTGGTCCTGCGGAAGCTGGGCGATCAGCGCCATGGTCCGGCCGGTCGACAGGGCCTCCATCGCCTCGCCGGCGGTGTCGCTGTCGGCCGCACGGCCCGTCAGCTCGGTCTCGTCGCCGCCGATGGCGGGACGGCGTCCGCGCATGCGGATGTGGTCGAGGGCCCGGTTGCGGCCGATCCTGGCGGCCCAGCCGCGGAAGCGGTCGGCGTCACCGGTGAAGGAGTCGAGGTCGCGGGCGATCTGCAGCCAGGCCTCGGAGGTCACGTCTTCAGCGTCGGCGTCGCCGACGAGCGTGCGTACGTAACCGAGCAGGCGCGGGTGCACGGCGCGGTACACAGCACGGAACCCGCTCTCGTCGCCGCCCTGTGCCGCGAGCACCGCGGCGGTCAGCTCCGCGTCGTCCCCCAGCAAAGTCCCCAACCCGTTCACTGTCCTGTACGTGTGGCGCAAATCAGCACGTTACGGCTTTCAAGTACCTTCGTCCACGAGTTGTACGGGGAGCAACCGATCGTGCGCGAAGCGGGGTGTGACAGAAAACGCACTCGTGACGCTGACAAAAATACGGGCTTGTCGCACGAGCCCGTATCGGACGGCGACCGGGGCCTCTCCTGTGGGGGGTGGCGGCCTCGGTCGTCTTCCTCCTCCCCCTCCCGGCCCGGCGCGCCCCCTCACCGGCGCTGCCGCCATCATCCTTTCGGCTCACTTCCGGGTGAAAACCTCGGATGGGTACGACACACCGGGCCCGGCGTCGCTAGCGTGGCGGTGCACCCGCGCCACGCCCCGAGGAGCCCCCGCTGTCCAGCCACCTTCCGGCACAGGCCCATGGGCGCACCTCCCCGGGGCCACGCCTGGGAGAGGAGCCCGGGGGATCCTGCGACCCCTCCCCCGGTTGCGGACTCGCGCGGTTCAACGTCCTGTCCGCCGAAGCCGCCGAGGCCGTCCTGCTGCACTGCTGCGGCAGCCGGCGCTGGGCGCAGCGGGTGGCCGCCCACCGGCCGTACCCGGACCCGGGCGCGCTGCTGGCCGCCGCCGACGAGGCCTCGTACGACCTCTCCCAGGCGGACCTGAGCGAGGCGCTGGCCTCGGAGTTCCCGGTGGAGCTGGACCACGGGGCGCCGTACGCCGCGCTCCTGGCGCTGGACGCCGCCCATGCGGAGTACGAGCGCAAGTTCGGCCACGCCTTCGTGATCTGTCTGGACGGGCACCCTCCGGACGAGCAGGCGGGCCAGCTGCTGGCCGCGATCCGGCGCCGGATGGGGCTGGAGGCGGACGAGGAGCGGTCGATCTCGGCGGACGAGCTGCGCCGGCTCGCCCAGGTGCGGCTCGCCGACCTGACGCATTGGCTGAACTCACCGGACGGTTCGTCCGCCGCCGATTCCGGGCTATTCGCCCCTGTGGGATAGTCCGTCCGTGCCTGTTTGATCACACCGCTGGACCCGGCGCGAGGGAACCGACAAAGCGTCGCTACGATGTCCGGGGCCGGAGGACCGTACCCGGCCGGGCCCGACCGACAAAGAAGCCGGCTGGCCCCCGCCCCGCTTCCGGAGGGTTTTCCGTGCCGGCTGGAACGTTGTACCGCGGCCGGGAAGGAATGTGGTCCTGGGTGGCTCATCGAGTCACCGGCGTCCTCATCTTCTTCTTCCTGTTCGTACACGTCCTCGACACCGCTCTCGTCCGCGTCTCCCCCGAGGCGTACGACGATGTCGTGGCTACCTACAAGACTCCGATCGTCGCGCTGATGGAGTACGGCCTCGTGGCCGCCATCCTGTTCCACGCGCTCAACGGTCTCCGTGTGATCGCCGTGGACTTCTGGTCCAAGGGCCCCCGCCTCCAGAAGCAGATGCTCTGGGGCGTGATGATCATCTGGATCATCCTGATGGGCGGGGCCCTGTACCCCGTCCTCGGCCACGCAGCTGCTGAACTGTTCGGGAAGTGACACGCATGTCTTCTGACACTTCTTCCGCCCAGGCCATCGGTGACGTGGAGGGCGTGAGCCTCTACGACGTCGACAACCCGGCGCCGTACATCGAGGCCCCGCGCAAGCGCACGGGCAAGACGCCGCGCTCGACCCGCGGCAACTTCGAGATGGCCGCCTGGCTCTTCATGCGCCTCTCGGGCATCGTCCTCGTCGTCCTGGTCATCGGACACCTCGTCATCCAGCTGGTGCTGGACGGCGGCGTCTCCAAGGTCGGCTTCGCCTTCGTGGCCGGCCGCTGGGCCTCCCCGTTCTGGCAGGGCTGGGACCTGCTGATGCTGTGGCTGGCCATGCTGCACGGCGCCAACGGCCTGCGTACCGTCATCAACGACTACGCGGAGCGCGCCGCCACGCGGCTGTGGCTGAAGGGCCTGCTCTACACCGCCACGGTGTTCACCATCCTTCTGGGCACGCTGGTGATCTTCACCTTCGACCCGAACATCCGCTAGGCAACGGGGCTGAGGCGAAACAATGAAGATCCACAAGTACGACACCGTCATCGTCGGCGCAGGTGGCGCCGGCATGCGCGCCGCCATCGAGTCGACGAAGCGCAGCCGCACCGCGGTGCTGACGAAGCTCTACCCCACCCGCTCCCACACGGGCGCCGCGCAGGGCGGCATGGCCGCCGCGCTGGCGAACGTGGAGGAGGACAACTGGGAATGGCACACCTTCGACACGGTCAAGGGCGGTGACTACCTGGTCGACCAGGACGCCGCCGAGATCCTGGCGAAGGAGGCCATCGACGCGGTCCTCGACCTGGAGAAGATGGGCCTGCCGTTCAACCGAACCCCGGACGGCACCATCGACCAGCGCCGCTTCGGCGGCCACTCGCGCAACCACGGCGAGGCCCCGGTGCGCCGGTCCTGCTACGCCGCGGACCGCACGGGCCACATGATCCTCCAGACGCTGTACCAGAACTGCGTCAAGGAGGGCGTGGAGTTCTTCAACGAGTTCTACGTCCTGGACCAGCTGATCGTCGAGGAAGACGGCGTCAAGAAGTCGGCCGGTGTGGTCGCGTACGAGCTCGCCACCGGCGAGATCCACGTGTTCCAGGCGAAGGCCGTCATCTACGCCTCCGGCGGCACCGGCAAGTTCTTCAAGGTGACCTCGAACGCGCACACGCTGACGGGTGACGGCCAGGCGGCCTGCTACCGCCGCGGCCTGCCGCTGGAGGACATGGAGTTCTTCCAGTTCCACCCGACGGGCATCTGGCGCATGGGCATCCTGCTGACGGAGGGCGCCCGCGGTGAGGGCGGCATCCTCCGCAACAAGGACGGCGAGCGCTTCATGGAGAAGTACGCGCCGGTCATGAAGGACCTCGCCTCCCGTGACGTCGTCTCGCGCTCCATCTACACCGAGATCCGTGAGGGCCGCGGCTGCGGTCCGGCCGGTGACCACGTGTACCTGGACCTGACGCACCTGCCGCCGGAGCAGCTCGACGCGAAGCTCCCGGACATCACCGAGTTCGCGCGCACCTACCTGGGCATCGAGCCGTACACGGACCCGATCCCGATCCAGCCCACCGCGCACTACGCCATGGGCGGCATCCCGACGAACGTCGAGGGTGAGGTCCTGGCGGACAACACCACCGTCGTCCCGGGCCTGTACGCGGCCGGCGAGGTCGCCTGCGTCTCCGTGCACGGCGCCAACCGCCTCGGCACGAACTCGCTGCTGGACATCAACGTCTTCGGCAAGCGTTCCGGCATCGCCGCGGCCAAGTACTCGCAGGAGAACGACTACGTCGAGCTCCCCGAGAACCCGGCGCAGCAGGTCGTCGACCTCGTCGAGCGCCTGCGCAACTCCACGGGCAAGGAGCGGGTCGCCGACCTGCGCCTGGAGCTCCAGGAGACGATGGACGCGAACGTGATGGTGTTCCGTACGGAGCAGACCATCAAGACCGCGGTCGAGAAGATCGCGGAGCTGCGCGCGCGCTACAAGAACGTGTCCGTCCAGGACAAGGGCAAGCGCTTCAACACGGACCTGCTGGAGGCCATCGAGCTGGGCAACCTGCTCGACCTGGCCGAGGTCATGGCCGTGTCCGCGCTGGCGCGCAAGGAGTCCCGCGGCGGTCACTACCGCGAGGACTACCCGAACCGCGACGACGTCAACTTCATGCGCCACACCATGGCGTACCGCGAGGTCGGAGCCGATGGCTCGGACTCGGTCCGGCTCGACTACAAGCCGGTCGTGACGACCCGCTACCAGCCGATGGAGCGTAAGTACTGATGGCTACCCCCACCCTCGACAAGATGGAAGAGGCGGCTGCGGCCTCCCCATACATCACGGTCACGTTCCGGATCCGCCGCTACAACCCCGAGATCTCGGACGAGGCGCAGTGGCAGGACTTCCAGATCGAGATCGACCCGAAGGAGCGCGTGCTCGACGGTCTCCACAAGATCAAGTGGGAGCTCGACGGCACGCTGACCTTCCGCCGGTCGTGTGCGCACGGCATCTGCGGCTCCGACGCGATGCGGATCAACGGCAAGAACAGGCTCGCCTGCAAGACGCTGATCAAGGACATCAACCCGGAGAAGCCGATCACCGTCGAGGCCATCAAGGGCCTCACGGTGATGAAGGACCTCGTGGTCGACATGGAGCCCTTCTTCCAGGCGTACCGCGACGTCATGCCGTTCCTGGTCACCAAGGGCAACGAGCCGACGCGTGAGCGCCTGCAGTCCGCCGAGGACCGCGAGCGCTTCGACGACACCACCAAGTGCATCCTGTGCGCCGCGTGCACGTCCTCGTGCCCGGTGTTCTGGAACGACGGCCAGTACTTCGGCCCGGCGGCGATCGTCAACGCCCACCGCTTCATCTTCGACTCGCGTGACGAGGCCGGCGAGCAGCGGCTGGAGATCCTCAACGACAAGGACGGCGTGTGGCGCTGCCGCACGACCTTCAACTGCACCGACGCGTGCCCGCGCGGCATCGAGGTCACGAAGGCGATCCAGGAAGTCAAGCGCGCCCTGATCACGCGCCGCTTCTGACCTGACGGTCCGCGTTCGCACGAGGGCCCCGCACCCCGGTCCGGCACCGGGGGGCGGGGCCCTCGCCCGTTCGGGTGATCACGCGGCCTCCGGCCGCGGGGCCCCCACCCGTCCTACGACGATGCTCTCGACAGCAGCCCACGGGAGGCACGGCCTCGCCCGATCGGGTACGTGCCCGGGCGGGGCTGTGGAAAGATCGAGCACATGAGCGAGCAGCAACCGAATCCGTACTCAGGCGACAACGGCGCTCCCGGGGGCCCGGGTTACGGGTATCCGCAGGGATATCCGGCGACTCCGGGGGCCCCCGGCTACGGGTACCCGGCCACTCCGCCCGCGCCCGGGTACCAGCCGACCGTCGGCGGCGCGGGCTTCCCGGCCCAGCCCCCGATGACGCCCCCGCCGTACCCGGGCGCCCCGCAGGCGGGCGGGGGCTCCGGGCTCGCCCTCGGGGACATCACCATCGCCGGGGACCAGATCATCACCCCGTCCGGCCCGATGCCGCTCAAGGGCGCGATGTGGAACGCGACGGACTTCTCGCGCACCGAGACGAAGATCCCGACGCACGCGGTGGTGCTCGCGATCGTCTTCTTCCTGTTCTGCCTGCTCGGCCTGCTCTTCCTCCTCATGAAGGAGAAGACCACCACCGGCTACATCCAGGTGACGGTCACCAGCGGCGGCCGCCACCACTCCACGATGATCCCGGCGGTCGACGCGAGCACCTTCCCCTGGGTGATGAACCAGGTCAACTACGCCCGCTCCCTCAGCATCTGACGGGCAGTCGCCGGACCGGCGGGGCGGGCGCCGGTCACTGCTGGCAGCGGCCGAACGTCACCACGTAGGTGCCGGCCTGGCTCGCGCCCGCTCCGGCGGGGTCGGCCGCTCCCGGCTGGGCCCAGGCGCCGATCTCCTTCAGCGTGGGGTCGAGGACGATCTGGCGGTGGCCGTACGTGCTGACGTTCACCCACCAGTTGACCGCCGCCTGCGGGGTTCCCGAGCCTCCCCACCCCGTGTACGTGATCTCGGCGACCGCCCATGACCTGGGGTTCGGGCAGTAGCCGGCGGCCATGATGCGGCTCTGCGGCGTCGAACCGGTCTGCGGGTTGCGGTGCGAGTCCTTGCCCGGTCCCCACCACTTCAGCTGCACGGCGGCGGCGGAGTGCTGCTGCGCCGCCGTCGTCAGGGCCTGGTTGACGGTGAGGGCCGGCAGGCCCCGCTGGGTGCGCTGGGCGTTGATCAGGCAGATCAACGCCGTACGTGCGGCGGTGTCGTTGCCGCTGGTCGGGGCACGGGCCGAGGCGGCGGCGTCACAGGTGACGGCCGTCGCAGGCGCTGCCGTGACCGGTACGAGTGCGGTCGACAGGGCCGCGGCCACGGCGAGGCCCAGAGCGGTCCGGGTGAGCGAAGCGTGCCTGTTCAAGGAGGACACCTCCAGCGGTGGCGGCGCCGGGCGGCGGGCACACCGACATGGGGCCCGGCCCGGGCACTGCGGCTTCTCCTCCAGGCTGCCACCCGGGCAGCCTGCCTGCCATCCGGGTCCGTACCGGCGTACCGGCGGGCGGCACCGCACAACGCTTGAACCTGTTCAAAAAGAGGTCTACAGTCAGTCATGCCAGCGAATTGAACACGTTCAAGGGGGGCGAGGGCATGGACCTCACCGTCGTCGCGTACGTCATCTACCTGCTCATCAGCATCGGCCTGACCGTATGGGTGGCCCGTACGCTCAGCCGCAACGGCCGCGTCTTCATCGCCGACGTCCTGCACGGCAACGAACAACTCGCGGACGCGGTGAACCACCTCCTGGTGGTCGGCTTCTACCTCGTCAACATCGGATTCGTGACCCTGTACCTGCGCTCGGACGACGCGATCGGCTCGGCGCGCGAACTCTTCGAGGCCCTGTCGGTCAAGCTCGGCGTCGTCCTGCTGGTCCTCGGCGTCATGCACCTCGGCAACGTGTGGGTGCTGAACAGGATGCGCCGCCGCGGGATCATGGAGCGTCAGCAGACCCCGCCGGTCGCCCCGAACGCCTGGACCGCTCCGGCCGGGGCCTGACCGGTGGCAGCGCGCACACCGGCCACCCGGTATCTGACCGTCCTGTACGACGCCGACTGCCCGCTCTGCGTCCACATCCGGCACTGGCTCCTCGGCCGGCGCCAGTTGGTGCCGCTCCGGCTGCTGCCGGCCGGGTCCCGGGTGGCACGGGAGCGCTACCCGCAGCTCGACCACGCGGCGACGCTCCGAGAGATCACCGTCATCGGGGACACGGGGCAGGTGTGGCGCGGTACCGATGCCTTCATCGTGTGCCTGTGGGCGCTGGAGGAGCACCGGCCGAAGGCGAACTGGCTCGCCACCCCGGCGGGCCGGCCCTTCGCCCGGGCCGCCATGTACACGGCCTCGGCATGGCGCCAGGCGGTACGTTCCGAGGGCGTACCGCAGGGGCGGGCGGACCCGGAGGCACCGGCCTGTGACGACCACTGCGCCGTACCCGGCTAGGCTCGTACACCGTGACTGATCAGAAGGCTCCCAAGAGCGAGCAGACCCGCACGCTCATCCTCGAAACCGCGCTCCGCCTCTTCCAGGAACGCGGTTTCGACAAGACGACCATGCGGGCCATCGCCAAGGAGGCAGGGGTCTCGGTCGGCAACGCCTACTACTACTTCGAGTCGAAGGAACACCTCGTCCAGGGGTTCTACGACCGGATCGGCGCCGCGCACCAGGCGGCGGTCCGGCCCATCCTGGACAGCGAGACCGACCTGCAGAAGCGGCTCGCGGGCGTGCTGACGAGCTGGCTCGACATCGCGGCTCCGTACCACGAGTTCGCCTCGCAGTTCTTCAAGAACGCGGCGGACCCGGAGAGCCCGCTCAGCCCCTTCTCCCCCGAATCGGAACCCGCCCGCAAGTCGGCGATCGACATGCACCGCGAGGTGCTGGCCGGCGCGAAGACGAAGGTCCCGGACGAACTGGCCGACGTACTGCCCGAGCTGATGTGGCTCTCGCAGATGGGGCTCGTCCTGTACTGGGTCTTCGACCGCTCCCCGGACAGCGAGAAGACGCGGCGGCTCGCCGAGCGCGGCGCGCAGCTGACGACGCGGGGCATCGTCCTGGCCCGGTTCCGGGTGCTGCGGCCGCTGGTGCGCGAGGTCCACGAGCTGTTCGCGGACTTCCTGCCGGGGATGGCGCAGACGGCGGTGTCGAAGAAGAAGCGGGCCTCCGACCCGGACGCCGACTTCGACCCCGGCTTCGACCCCGAGGCCGAGACCGACTCCGCACCCGGTGCCGGCACCCGCAGGCGCCGGGGCCGGCGCCCTGCGGACTGACCGGCTAGAGCCAGTTGAGCTCCCACAGGCGCCAGACCCCGGTGCCGTCGGAGAGGTACTGGGCTCCGGAGACGGCCTCGCGGTACATCACGTAGTCCTTCTTCTGCCAGAGGGGCAGCAGCGGGATCTGCTGGGACACCAGCTTCTGGAGCTCGCGGAAGTCGGCGGAGGCCTGGGCGCGGTCCGAGAAGGACTGGGTGCGGGAGATGAGACCGTCGACGGCCTTGTCGGAGAAGCCGTTGTTCATGCTGGAGTCGGCGCCGACGAGCGGCGCGAGGAAGTTGTCCGCGTCCGGGAAGTCGGCGATCCAGCCGATGGTGTAGGCGTCGAACTCGCCCGCCGCGTAGGCCTTCTGGAAGTCGGCCCACTGTTCGACGACCTTGACCTTGACCTGGAAGAGTCCGGTGGACCGGAGCTGCTTGGCGATCTCATCGGCCTCGACGACGTTGGGGCCGCGCGTGTTCACGCCCAGGGTCAGGGAGACGGGGGCGGTGATCCCGGCCTCCTTGAGCAGCTTCTTGGCGGTGGCGCCGTTGGGCGACGGGTAAGCGTCGAAGAACGGCGTGCCGTGGGCGGCGACACCGGCCGGGACGAGGGAGTAGAGCGGGGTCACCGTGCCCTTGTGGACCTCCCCGGCCACCTTGGAGCGGTCCAGGACGGCGGCGATGGCCTGGCGTACGGCGAGCGGGGCCGTGGTGGAACCCGGGCGGACGTTGAAGACCATGCTGCGGGTCTCGGTGCCGCCCGACGCCTGGTACCGGGTGTCCTTCAGGCCCGGGTTGAGCCCGGCGAGCACCTCCGGCGGCATGTCGCGGTGGGCGACCTCGACCTTGTGGTCCTTCCAGGCCTGGTCGAGCTCGGCCGAGTCCTTGTAGTACCGGACGGTGACGGCCGTCCTGGCGGGCTTGGACTGGCCGAGGTAGGCCGCGTTGGGCTTGAGCTCGGCGCCGGCACCGGCCTGGTACGCGCCGAGGGTGAAGGGGCCGGAACCGTCGGCCTTGCCGTCCTGGCGCAGCGCCTTCGCCGGGTACTTCTCCTTGTCGACGATCGAGGCGGCACCCGTCGCGATCTTGAAGGGGAAGGTGGCGTCGGGCGCGGAGAGGTCGAAGGTGACGCTGCGGCCCTCGGCCTTGACCGACTGGAGGGTGTTGAACAGGGGCGCCGGACCCTGGTCGGAGTTGATCGCCTTGATCCGGTCGAAGGAGTGCTTGACGTCCTCGGCCGTCACGGCGCGCCCGTTCGCGAACTTCAGGCCGGGGCGCAGGTCGCACTGGTACGTGGTGAGCTTCTGGCCCACGAACTTGCAGGCGGAGGCCGCGTCCGGGACGGGGGTGTCGGAGCCGGGCCTGATGGTCAGCAGCGACTGGTAGATGTTGCTGAACAGGGCCCAGGAACCGGCGTCGTAGGCCCCGGCGGGGTCGAGGGAGGAGACGACGTCGCTCGTCCCGACCCGCAGGGCGGTCCCGCTGCCGCGGCCCTCCTCGGGCAGCAGCTGCCAGGCCCCGACACCGGCCACGCCGATCACCAGCCCCGCCGCGATGACCTTCGAGCGGACAGACTTCATCCTTGACCCCACCCCACCCATGCCATGGATATACCGTCAACCGGATCCCCATGTCCGATTAACGGACATCCCATCATGGAAAATCAGCCCCGGGAAGGCCGAATCACGGCGGGTCGTTGCCGGTTGCGCCCGGTCAGGAATGGTATGAGGCGAGTTCCACGACCGTGATGTCGGACGGCGCGCCGACCCGGACCGGCGGTCCCCAGGCGCCCGCGCCGCGCGAGACGTACAGCTGGGTGTCGCCGTAGCGTTCGAGGCCGGCGACCGTGGGGTTGGCGAGCTCGGCGAGGTAATTTCCCGGCCAGAGCTGGCCGCCGTGGGTGTGACCGGAGAGCTGGAGGTCGACGCCGTTGCGGGCGGCCTCGTGGATGACGACGGGCTGGTGGGCCATGAGCACGGCCGCGCGCGCCCGGTCCCGGTCGCCGAGCGCCGCCGCGAAGTCCGGGCCGTGGCCCTCCGACTCGCCCTGCACGTCGTTGACCCCGGCGAGGTCGAAGTACGGGAGGGCCCGGCGCGCGTTCTCCAGGGGGGTGAGGCCGAGTTCACGGACGTGCTCGATCCACTGCCGGGCACCCGAGAAGTACTCGTGGTTGCCGGTGACGAAGTACGAGCCGTGCCGCGCCCGGAGCAGGCGCAGGGGTTCGGCGGCACTGCCCAGGTCGTGCACGCTGCCGTCGACGAGGTCGCCGACGATCGCGATGAGGTCGGGCTGGGTGCGGTTGACGGTCTCGACGATGCGGGTGGTGTGGGCGCGGCCGAGGACCGGGCCGAGGTGGATGTCGCTGACGACGGCGATCCGGAAACCGTGGGCGGCGCGGGGCAGTTTGGCCAGGGGGACCTCGACCCGCTTGACGCGCGGGCCGCGCAGGACCCCGTACGTGCCGTAGCCGACGGTCCCGACGGCGGCCGCGGCGGCGGCACCGCCGACCGCCCGCGCCACGAACCGCCGCCGGCTGACGCCGTCGGGGGCGGGGGCGGGGTCGGGCGCAGAGGCGGGGTCGCCGGCCGGCGCGGCGGGACCCGGTGTCAGTGCGGCCGGCGCCGGCGCGGTCTCTGGGAGGACGCGGGCCGGTGCGGCCGGGGCCGTGCGGCGCAGCAGCAGGGCGCGCACGGGTTCGGCGACCAGCATGGCCAGCGACAGGTACAGGAGCACCGCGAGCCACATGTAACCCGGCCAGGCCACGGCCTGTTGGAGCGGGAAAGGGGCCCCGGCGCGGCCCGTGGTGAGGGCGGCCAGGGAGAGGAGCGGCAGTGCGAAGGCGAGGGCGGTGCCGATCCGGCGGGCCGGGCCGCGCGGGCGCGTCGTATCGCGGACCAGCCGGACCCACAGCCAGCGGTGGACCAGGACCAGCAGCGCCAGGACCACCAGGGCGATCACCGCGAAGAGCGCGACCTTCATGCAGACGAATCCGGACCGCGCCGTGATTCACGCCGCAGCGCGAGAACGCCGCGCAACCCGATCACACCAACGGCCGTCCCCAGGAGAAAGGACGCGATCGCCAGGAGAAGGTGGACCCAGAAGTAGGCCGTCGGCTCGCCCGCCGCGTCGAAAGCCAGACCGCTGGCGTCCTTCCACAGGTTCCGGACGAAAGTTACCCAGATGAACCAGCTCCACACTCCGAAGGCGAGCAGGAACCAGGAGACGGAACGGCTGAGTTTCATGCCCCCAGTATCGGTTCGGTCCCCAGGACGGACGCGTCGGGGTGGGCTGTACCGGGGGTGGTTCGGCCACGTTGGCCGGTCCCGGACGGCAGACAGCCGATCGGGATGTACTTTCACCTGCGTGTCTGCCAAGAAGACCGCGCTGACGGTCCTTTCCGCCGGGCTGCTGGTTCCCGCGATGCTCGTGGTTCCCGCGCACGCCGCGCCCACCCCGCCGACGGACGGGAAGGGGCAGCCCGCCAAGGCGGCCGCGCCGCCGGCGTCGATGTCCACCGTGGGTGGTGCCCTGCTCGGCAAGCCGGGGGTCCAGGTCAATCCGCTGGCCGGCGCCCCGGCGCTGCCGACGACCCTGACGGGCCGTTCGTGGATCGTCGCCGACGCCGAGACCGGCGAGGTCCTCGCCGCGAACAACGCGCACTGGCGGCTGCCGCCGGCCTCCACCATGAAGATGCTGTTCGCCGACACGGTGCTGCCCGCCCTCCCGAAGGACCAGGTGCACAAGGTCACGACTCAGGACATGGAGGGCGTCGGCCCGGGTTCCAGCCTGGTCGGGGTCAAGGAGGACCTCGAGTACTCCGTCCACGACCTGTGGCTCGGGGTGTTCCTGCGGTCCGGGAACGACGCCGTCCACGTGCTCGCCGCCATGAACGGCGGCATCGACAAGACCGTCAAGGACATGCAGGCGCACGCCGAGGAACTCCAGGCCCTCGACACCCACGTCGTGTCCCCGGACGGGTACGACGCCCCGGAGCAGGTGTCGAGCGCGTACGACCTCACCCTCATCGCGCGCTCCGGCCTGCAGAAGCAGGACTTCCGGGAGTACTGCGGCACGGCGAACGCGAAGTTCCCCGGAAAGCAGGAGCCCGGGAAGCCGCGCGAGTACTTCGAGATCCAGAACACCAACCGGCTGATGACGGGCGCGTCCGGCCTGTCCCCGTACAAGGGCATCGCCGGGGTGAAGAACGGCAACACCACCATGGCCGGCTCCACCTTCACCGGCGTGGCACAGCAGGGTGACAAGAAGCTGCTGGTCACGGTGATGAACCCGAGTGCGGGCGGGCTGAACTCCGTCTACGAGGAGACCGCCAACCTCTTCGACTGGGGCTTCGCGGCGATCGGCAAGGTCAAGCCGGTGGGCGAGCTCGTCCCGCCGAAGAGCGCGGACGCCTCCCCCTTCGGCTCCCCCGCCCAGATGCACGAGCACAGGAAGCCCTCGGCGGCCGGGGAGGAGGCGGGCGGCGGCATCGGCACCGCGCTCGGGGTCGCGGGCGGGGCACTGGCCGTGATCGCGGGCGGGGCCTACGCCGTCAACCGCCGCTGGCCCCGGGGTCCCCGCGGCCGCCGCGACGGCGGGCGCCCGGACAGCCCTTAGGCCTTCGGCTGCGCGGGCTCGACGGGCTCCACGGGTCCGACGGGCTCGGCGGACCGTTCGCCGCCCTGGGCGGAGGTCGCCGTCCAGGCGGAGCAGTACAGCAGCAGCTTCGCCATCAGATTGATCCAGATCAGCAGGGCGACCGGCACGCCGAAGGCCCCGTACATGCTCTTCGCGGCGACCCCGCGCATGTAGCCGCTGAGCACCAGTTTCAGCAGTTCGAAGCCGGCTGCGCCGAGGAGGGCGGCCTGGATCAGGCTGCGGCGCGGCGGCTCGACGCCGGGCAGCAGGGTGAGCACGTACAGCAGGATCAGGAAGGCCGCGACGACGCCGACGAGGAAGGCGCCGACGCGCAGGAGCACCCCGCCCGCGCCGCTCTGCGGCACGCCCAGCCAGCCGCCGAACTTGCCGACCGCGCTGGAGCCGAGGGTCGAGGCGGCGGCCGAGGCCAGGCCCACGCCGCCGAGGCCGACGAGCACGAGCGCGTCCTTGCCCTTGCGGACGACGGGGTTGCCCAGGTCCTCGTCGTCCTTGTGCCACACCGCGCGCAGACAGTCCCGCATCGAGGCGATCCACCCGATGCCGGTGACCAGCAGCAACAGGCCCGCGACGAGTCCGATCGTCCCCGCGTTGGCGACGAGACCGTTGATGTCGAGCTGCCCGGAGATGCCGGGGACCTGCTCGGCGAGGTTCTTCTGCAGCCGGTCCAGCTGCTCCTGGCTGAGCAGCGTCGCGCCGATGGCGGCGGCCACGGTGATCAGCGGGAAGAGCGCGATGAAGCTGATGAAGGTGATCGCGGCGGCGAGACGGCTCCAGTGGACCCGGTCGAGGCGCTCGTACGCATGCCAGGCGTGCGTCCGCATCACCCGCACCACCAGCGGGCCGATCACCGGGAGTTTCGTCAGCCAGTCCATGGGATCACCGTAAATGAGCCGATGTAAATAGCCGGGATTGTCGGTATTGGGCACTACGGTCGTCGATTGTGACTTTTCGCGAAACCCGTTCGACGGGCCGGGGACGGCCGTTCCGGACCCTGGTCCTGCGCACGCTCCGGTTCCACGCCCGCCAGACCCTCAGGCCCCTGCGTCAGGAGTTGCGTCCCGCGGTCCCCGCCGCGCCCGCGGCCTCCGCCTGCTCGTCGGCCGGTGAGCCCGGCTGTGCCGGGACCCCCGGGCCGCTGCCGAAGGGGTACTCGCACAGTTTGCGCCAGACCCCGTCCGAGCCCTGCTCGTAGAGCGCGAAGCCGGTGCAGGTCCACTGCGCCGCGTAGTCGGCGAGGGTGGCGAACGCCAGGTCCATCGCCTCGTCGGAGATCCCGTGGGCGACCGTGACGTGCGGGTGGTACGGGAACGCCAGTTCCCGGTCGAGCGGCCCGTCCGGGTCGCGGACCAGGCCCTGGAGCCGGCTGCACGCCGTACCGCCCTCGACGACCTGGACGAAGACGACGGGCGAGAGCGGGCGGAACGTGCCGGTGCCCTCCAGCCGCATTCCGAAGGGCCCGAAGGCGGCCGCGACCTCCGCGAGGTGGGCGCGGATCGCCGGCAGCCGGTCCGCCTCGACCTCGGTGGGCGGGACGAGGGTGACATGCGTGGGGATCCCGTGCGCGGCGGCGTCCCCGAAGCCGGCGCGCAGCTCCTGGAGCCGGCTGCCGTACGGCTCCGGGACCGCGATCGAAACGCCGAGCGTTACGGTCCCCACGTATGTCTCCTCCGTCGTCTGGTGCGTATGGCCTGCCGACCCAGTGTGGGGCCAGCACCCCCCGGATTGCCAGGGCCTCCCGCGGTCAGTGCTTCGCGGGGACCAGGCCGAGGCGGTCGTACGCCTGCGCCAGGGTCTCGGCGGCGACCGCGCGGGCCTTCTCCGCGCCCTTGGCCAGGATGGAATCCAGCGTCTCCGGGTCGTCCAGGTACTCCTGGGTGCGCTGCTTGAAGGGTGTGACGAAGTCGACCATCACGGCCGCCAGGTCCGTCTTCAGCGCGCCGTAGCCCTTGCCCTCGTACGAGGCCTCCAGGGCCGGGATCGACTCGCCCGTGAGGGTGGAGTAGATCGTGAGCAGGTTGCTGACGCCCGGCTTGTTCTCGGTGTCGAAGCGGATCTCGGCCTCGGTGTCCGTGACCGCGCTCTTGATCTTCTTCTCGGTGGCCTTGGGCTCGTCGAGGAGGTTGATCAAGCCCTTGGGGGACGACGCGGACTTCGACATCTTGATCGACGGGTCCTGGAGGTCGTAGATCTTCGCGACCTCCTTGACGATGTGCGCGGCGGGCAGCGTGAAGGTCTGGCCGTAGCGCTGGTTGAAACGCTCGGCCAGGTCGCGGGTCAGCTCGATGTGCTGGCGCTGGTCCTCGCCGACGGGGACGGCGTTCGCCTGGTAGAGCAGGATGTCCGCGACCTGGAGGATCGGGTACGTGAACAGGCCGACGCTGGCGCTGTTGACGCCGCCCTTGGCGGACTTGTCCTTGAACTGGGTCATGCGGCTGGCCTCGCCGAAGCCGGTGATGCAGTTCATGACCCAGGCGAGCTGCGCGTGCTCGGGGACGTGGCTCTGGATGAACAGCGTGCAGCGCTCGGGGTCCAGCCCGGCGGCGAGCAGCTGGGCCGCGGAGAGCCGGGTGTTCGCGCGCAGGTCCTTCGGATCCTGCGGCATGGTGATCGCGTGCAGGTCGACCACCATGTAGAAGGCGTCGTGCGTCTCCTGCAGGGCGACGTACTGGCGGATCGCTCCGAGGTAGTTCCCGAGGTGGAACGAACCGGAGGTGGGCTGGATACCGGAGAGCGCGCGAGGACGATCAGAAGCCATGCCTTCATTCTCTCAGGTGCGCCGCCCGTCTCCGCCCGCCCGCCACGTTTCCGGGGATCCGTCCGCACGCCGGGCCGCCCGGCGCCCCAGGACCGGGGGCCCGGCCCGGGCAGGGGCGGCGGGAGGGCAGGGGCGGCGGGAGGGGTCAGGCCAGGGGGAGCCCCGGGGCCGGGAAGACCGCCATCAGGTCGGCCACCTCGGCGCGGATCGCGGACAGGGCCTGCTCGTCCTCCTTCGCGGCCGCGTCCACCGCCCGGGAGATCCAGTCCGCCACCACCGGCATGTGCTCCGTCCCCAGCCCCCGCGAGGTCAGCGACGGCGTACCGATCCGGATGCCGGACGGGTCGAACGGCTTGCGGGGGTCGAACGGCACCGTGTTGTAGTTCACCACGATCCCCGCCCGGTCCAGCGCCTTCGCCGCCACCTTGCCCGCGACCCCCCGGGACGTGAGGTCCATCAGGATCAGGTGGTTGTCCGTGCCGCCCGACACGAGGTCGAAGCCCCGCTCCAGCAGCGCCCCGGCCAGCGCCCTCGCGTTGGCGACGACCGCGTGCGCGTACGCCGTGAACGACGGCTGCGCCGCCTCGTGCAGGGCCACCGCGATGCCCGCCGTCGTCTGGTTGTGCGGTCCGCCCTGGAGGCCGGGGAACACCGCCTTGTCGATGGCCTTCGCGTGTTCCTCGCGGCACATCAGCATCGCGCCGCGCGGCCCCCGCAGGGTCTTGTGGGTGGTCGTGGACACGACGTCGACGTGCCCGACGGGCGACGGGTGCGCCCCGCCCGCGATCAGGCCGGCGATGTGGGCCACGTCCGCGACCAGGACCGAGCCGGCCTCCTGTGCGATCGACGCGAACGCCTCGAAGTCGATCGTCCGCGGCAGGGCCGTACCGCCACAGAAGATGATCTTCGGGCGCTCGGCCAGCGCCAGCTCCCGCACCGCGTCGTAGTCGATGCGGCCCGTCCCGGCCGTGACCCCGTACTGGACGCCCCGGAACCAGGAGCCCGTCGCCGAGACCCCCCAGCCGTGCGTCAGGTGGCCGCCCATGGGCAGGGCCATGCCCATCACCGTGTCGCCGGGCTTGGCGAACGCCAGGTAGACCGCGAGGTTCGCCGGCGAGCCGGAGTACGGCTGGACGTTGGCGTGGTCCACCCCGAACAGGCCCTTCGCCCGCTCGACGGCCAGCGCCTCGACGCGGTCGATGTTCTGCTGGCCCTCGTAGTAGCGGCGGCCCGGGTAGCCCTCGCTGTACTTGTTCTGCAGCACCGTGCCGGAGGCTTCGAGCACGGCGGCGGACACGTAGTTCTCGCTGGGGATCAGGCGCAGGGTCTCGGCCTGCAGGGTTTCCTCGGCGGCGACGAAGGACGCCAGCTCGGGGTCGGTCGCAAGAAGGGCGGGGTGGCGGCTCGCGCTCATGGCGGCTCCTCCGGGGTCGATGTCAGATCTCGTCCCCGCGAGGCCCAGGCGAGCGGCCCTGTATGCGGTCGTGCGCGCACGACTCCCCCGGAGTTGGTTCCCCGTACGCCAGTCGCCGTGCGTACCGCTCACCTTAGCGGGCGCTCCACAAGAAAGGTTTCCCCGTCCGGTATTCGAGCGACGTATAGCCGTATACAAGGTGGGGCGGGTGACGCCACCCTCGTCACCCGTGCCACCCGCCAGCCCGGCCCGCCCGACCGACGATCGGAGACCCCGTG
Source organism: Streptomyces sp. NPDC086989 (assembly GCF_044745505.1). NCBI lineage: Bacteria > Bacillati > Actinomycetota > Actinomycetes > Kitasatosporales > Streptomycetaceae > Streptomyces > Streptomyces sp. NPDC086989. The sequence continues at coordinate 310,600 of NZ_JBIVAL010000006.1, read as the reverse complement.
TCGACAACTGCTGAAGCGATGCGTTCCGCCGAGGCGCACAGCGCGCACAACTACCACCCGCTGCCCGTCGTCGTGGCGTCCGCGGAAGGCGCGTGGATGACCGATGTGGAGGGGCGCCGCTTCCTCGACATGCTCGCGGGCTATTCGGCGCTCAACTTCGGCCACGGCAACCGGCGGCTGATCGACGCGGCCAAGGCGCAGCTGGAGCGGGTCACCCTCACCTCGCGGGCCTTCCACCACGACCGGTTCGCCGAGTTCTGCACCGAACTCGCCGCACTCTGCGGCAAGGAGATGGTGCTGCCGATGAACACGGGCGCGGAGGCCGTGGAGACGGCGGTGAAGACGGCCCGCAAATGGGGTTACGAGGTCAAGGGCGTTCCGGACGGACAGGCCAAGATCGTGGTCGCGGCGGGCAACTTCCACGGCCGGACGACGACGATCGTGAGCTTCTCGACGGACCACGAGGCCCGCGACCACTTCGGGCCCTACACCCCCGGGTTCGAGATCGTGCCGTACGGGGACCTCACCGCGCTGGCCTCGGCCGTCACCGCGAACACCGTGGCCGTCCTGCTGGAGCCGATCCAGGGCGAGGCCGGCGTACTGGTGCCGCCCGCCGGGTACCTGCGGGGCGTACGGGAGCTCACGCGCGAGCGGAACGTCCTGTTCATGGCGGACGAGATCCAGTCGGGGCTGGGCCGGACCGGGAAGACCTTCGCGTGCGAGCACGAGGACGTCGTGCCCGACGTGTACCTGCTCGGCAAGGCGCTGGGCGGCGGCGTGGTCCCGGTCTCGGCCGTCGTCGCCGACCGGGACGTGCTCGGGGTGTTCCGGCCCGGCGAGCACGGCTCCACCTTCGGCGGCAACCCGCTGGCCTGCGCGGTCGCCCTGGAGGTCGTCGCGATGCTGCGCACCGGTGAGTACCAGCAGCGCGCCGCCGAGCTGGGCGACCACCTGCACCGGGAGCTGAACCTGCTGGTGGGCGGGGGCGCGGTGACCGCCGTGCGCGGGCGGGGGCTGTGGGCGGGCGTCGACATCGACCCGGCGCACGGCACGGGCCGGGAGATCTCCGAGAGGCTGATGGAACTCGGGGTGCTGGTCAAGGACACGCACGGCTCGACGATCCGGATCGCGCCCCCGCTGGTGATCAGCAAGGAGGACCTGGACTGGGGCCTGGACCAGCTGCGCGCCGTCCTGGCGGCCGGCTGAGCCGGCGGCGGACCACCGCGGGCGCGGCCGCCGGGCCGTGACGGCTCCCGGCCGCGCCCCCGGTCGCGCCCCCGGCGGCGGCACGGGCCGCGGGCGGCCGGGGGCCGGGGGCCGGGGGGCCGGGGCGCTAGAGGATGACGTGGGGCAGGAAGCGGGCGTACTCGTCCGTGACCGGCCCCGCCGACTCCCGGATGCCCAGCCCCGCCGCCTCCTCCTCGACGACCCACGCGCCGAGCACGACGCGGTTGCCGTCGAAGTCGGGCAGCGGGGCCAGGGCCTGGAAGACGTACGTCTCCCCCTCGGCCGGGGTGAACGGCTCGCCGCCGACCGGGTGCAGGGTGACCCCGGCGCCCTCACGGCCCAGCAGCGGCTTCGCCGCGTACCCGGTGGTCTCCGCGAGCTCGCGCGGGCCGTCGAGGTACGCGGGCAGCAGGTTCGGGTGTTCCGGGAAGAGCTCCCACAGGATCGCCAGCAGCGCCTTGTTGGACAGCAGCATCTTCCACAGCGGTTCGATCCACGCCGTGGTCCCCGAGCCGCCGCCGTGGTCGTACGTACCGAGGACCTGCGGGCCGAAGTCGTCGCCGGCCAGCCACTCCCACGGGTAGAGCTTGAAGCAGCTGCGGATGAAGCGGAGCCTCTGGTCCACGAACCGGCCCGACAGGCTGTCCCAGCCGATCTGTTCCACGGACAGCGCCCCGGTCTCCAGGCCCGCTTGTTCGGCGGTCTCCTGGAGGTAGGCGACCGTCATCAGGTCCTCGCCGAGCTCGTCGGTCTCGGAGTGCGCGAAGTGCAGCGGGCCGGGCGGCAGCAGTTCGGCCTGCCGGCGCCAGGCCTCGACGAGCCGCTCGTGGAGGGAGTTCCACTGGTCGGCGCCGGGGAAGCGCTCCTCCATCCAGAACCACTGCGGACTGGCCGCCTCCACGAGGGAAGTCGGGGTGTCGGCGTTGTACTCCAGCATCTTGGCCGGGCTGCCGGAGCCGTCGTAGCGCAGGTCGAACCGGCCGTAGAGGGAGGGCTGTTCGGCGCGCCGGCGCCACGACTCGGCGATGAGCGGGGCGAGGCGCGGATCGGTGATGCCGAGGTCCGCGAAACGGTCGTGTTCGACGATGTGCGCGGCCGCGGCCAGGCACATCGCGTGCAGCTCCTCGACGACGTCCTCCAGGGCCTCGACCTCGGGGAGCGAGAAGGAGTAGTACGCGCTCTCGTCCCAGTAGGGGCGCAGGGAGTCGTCGGGATAGCGGGTGAGGGGGTAGATCAGCCCCTGCTCCTCGACGGTCTTCTGCCAGCCGGGCCGCGGCTCGATGGTGTGACGGCGCACGCGGGTCAGCCGCCGCTGGAGCCGGAGTGGCCGCCGATGCCGCCGCGGGTGACGGCGGACTTGTCGAAGCTGCCGCCGCTGACGCGGTTGTTGGAGACGGAGCCGCCGTAGTAGTAGGCGCCGTGGCTGCTGCTCCCGCTGCCGCTCTTGCACTCCTTGGTGTTCAGCTTCTCCAGGGTGGCGCGGTCCACGCAGCGCTTGTCCGGCTCGCTGCTGCTGCCGCAGGCCACGAGAGCGGCGGCGAGCAGGCCCATACCACCGAGGGCCACGCTGCCGGAGCGCATGCGGCGTCGGGCCATGCCGTCACTTCCACTGCTGTCGTCCATGGCGGCAAGACTAGAACGGGGCGGCGGAGCGATGGAATCCGGCCGTCGAAACCCCCTCATGACCTCCATCACCTAGAGTCGATTCGTGCTCCTCGGGATGATGTGCGCACTTGGTGCGGCGATCTGCTTCGGCACGGCGTCGGTCCTCCAGGCGATGGCCGCGCGGGCGGCGGAGCCGGGGACGGGCTCCGGGGTGGACACGGCGCTGCTGCTGCGGGCGGCCCGGCAGTGGCGGTACGTGCTGGGCCTCGGCCTGGACGCGACCGGTTTCGTGCTCCAGATCATCGCGCTGAAGCACCTGCCGATCTACGCGGTGAGCGCGGCGCTGGCCGCCAGTCTCGCGGTGACGGCGGTGGTCTCGGCGCGGCTGCTGCACGTACGGCTGAGCGGGGCCGAATGGGGCGCGGTGGGGGTGGTCTGCGCGGGCCTGGCGATGCTGGGGCTGGCGTCGGGCGAGGAGGGCTCGGGGACCGGGACGTTCGCGCTGAAGCTGGGGCTGCTGGCGCTGGCCGGGCTGGTGCTGCTGGTGGGTGCGGTGGCGGGCGGCCTCCCGGACCGCTCCCGCGCGCTGGTCCTGGGCCTGGCGGCGGGGACGGGCTTCGGGGTGGTGGAAGTCGCCGTCCGCCTCATCGACGGCATCTCGTTCACGAACCCGGCGGTGTACGCGCTGCTGCTGGGCGGGGGCTCGGCGTTCCTGCTGCTCACCTCGGCGCTCCAGCGGGGCTCGGTGACGGTGGCCACGGCGGGCATGGTGCTCGGCGAGACGATCGGCCCGGCGGTGGTGGGCGTGGTCTGGCTCGGCGACCGCACCCGCGAGGGCCTGGCGTGGCTGGCCGTCCTCGGCTTCGCGGTCGCGGTGGCAGGGGCCCTGGCCCTGGCCCGCTTCGGCGAACCCCCGCCCCCCTCCACCCCCGCGCACGCATGACCGGACGGAGCCCGGGGCCGGCCGGCGACGGCGCCGCGGGCGAACGGCTCCCCGCCCCGGACGGGGCCGGCGGCGTGCGCGGCGTCAGGGGAGGGACGCGGTCAGGGCCGCCAGGGTCGGGGTCCAGGCACTGGTGGGCGGGGTGCCGTAGCCGACCACCAGGGCTTCGCGGGGCAGCAGGCCCGCCTCCGGGTGGACGTAGCGGGACAGGGTCTCCAGTGCCAGGTCCTGCCAGGCCGCGGCCCGCAGGACCGGGCCTTGCGTCCCCACAGGGAGGTCCAGCACCGCGTGCAGCCCCGCCGCGATGCCCGACACCGCCACCCGGCCGGAGACGGCCGCGACCAGTTCGTCCCGGCGCCTGCGGTACTGCAGCCGCATCCCCCGGACGTGCCGGTCGTACGCCCCGGACCGGATGAACTCGGCCAGGGTCAGCTGCTCCAGCGCACTCGACGTCCAGTCGGTCCGCCCCTTCGCCTCGACGACCTCGTCCAGCAGCCCCGGCGGCACCACCATCCAGCCCATCCGCAGCCCGGGCGCGAGCGATTTGCTGGCCGTGCCGAGGTAGACCACCCGGTCGGGATCCAGCCCCTGCAACGCCCCCACCGCCTGGCGGTCGTAGCGGAACTCGCCGTCGTAGTCGTCCTCCAGGATCAGCCCGCCCGTGGTCCGCGCCCAGTCGACCGCCGCCGCCCGCCGGGCCGGGGTCAGCGCCACCCCGGTGGGGAACTGGTGGGCGGGGGTCAGCAGCACCGCCCCCGACTCCCCCGTCAGGTCCGGCGTCCGCGCCCCCGCGGCGTCCACCGTCAGCGGCCGGGTCCGCAGTCCCGCCCCCGTGAGCAGTTCCCGGTGCAGGTCGAGGCTGTACCCCTCCACCGCGACCTGCCGTACCCGGCGCGCCCGCAGCACCCCCGCGAGCAGGGTCAGGGCGTGCACGAACCCCGCGCACAGCACGATCCGTTCCGGGTCCGCGTACACCCCGCGCGCCCGCGCCAGGTACCCGGCGAGCGCCTCGCGCAGTTCCACCCGGCCGCGCGCGTCGTCCCCGTACCCGAAGGCCTCGTTCGGTGCGTCGGTCAGCGCCCGCCGGGCCGCCGCCAGCCAGCCGGCGCGCGGGAAACCGCCCAGGTCGGGGGTGCCGGGCACCAGGCTGTACGCGGGCCGGTGCGGCGCCGGCCGCCGGGCCCGGGCGGCGCCGGCCGGCCGTCGCGGCCGGGCCCGCTCCGCGACGCGGGTGCCGGAGCCCTGCCGGGCCGTGAGCCAGCCCTCGGCGACGAGCTCGGCGTACGCCTCCGCCACCGTGTTGCGCGCGATCCCGAGATCGGCGGCGAAGGACCGCGAGGACGGCAGCCGGGTCCCGGGCGCCAGCCGGCCGCTGCGCGCGGCCTCGCGCAGCGCCTCGACGAGCCCGGCCCGCAGCCCGCGTCCGGCGGCGAGGTCCAGGTGCAGGTCCGCGCCGACGCCGGCCCGGAAAGTGGCCCATGATTCCGTCATGGATATGGACCATATCGGCGGGCCGCATGCTTCCTAGGGTGGGGACATGACCACCACGCACGAGCACACCGACGCGTACGCCCCCGAACACACCCCCCGCCTGGGCTGGGCCGAGCACGCGCCCGACGTCTACAAGGCCATGTCGGGCCTGGAGATCGCTTCGAAGAAGGGCCTGGACCCGGTCCTGGTCGAGCTGGTCAAGATCCGCGCCTCGCAGCTGAACCACTGCGCGTTCTGCCTCGACATGCACACGAAGGACGCGCTCGCCGCGGGCGAGACGATCGAGCGGATCGTCCAGCTCAGCGCCTGGGAGGAGTCGCGCCACTTCTACACGGAGAAGGAGGCCGCGGCGATCGCGCTGACCGAGGCCGTGACCGTCCTGACCGACGGTTTCGTTCCCGACGAGGTGTTCGACAACGCCGCGGAGCACTTCGAGGAGAAGGAGCTCGCCCGGCTGATCGCCGCGATCGTGACGATCAACGCCTGGAACCGCTTCGCGGTGACCACCCGTATGGTCCCGGGCCACTACAAGCCGGGCATGTTCACGTAGGGCCGGCCACCCGGGAGTGGTCCGGCCACCGGGAACTCCCCTCGGTCGGGCACGGGACGGGGCGGATCGTGCCGAAGGGCCCCGGCGCGGTGCGCCGGGGCCCTTCGGGTGTTCCGGATCGGGCCGGCCGCATCGGGCCGGCCGCATCGGATCGGATCAGATCAGGCCGAGCTCACGGACCGCGTCGCGCTCCTCGACGAGCTCCGCCACGGACGCGTCGATGCGCGTGCGGGAGAACTCGTTGATGTCGAGGCCCTGGACGATCTCGTACTTGCCGTCCTTGCAGGTGACGGGGAAGGACGAGATGAGGCCCTCCGGGACGCCGTAGGAGCCGTCCGACGGGATGCCCATGGAGGTCCAGTCGCCGGCGGCGGTGCCGTTGACCCACGTGTGGACGTGGTCGATGGCGGCGTTCGCGGCCGAGGCGGCCGAGGACGCGCCACGGGCCTCGATGATCGCGGCGCCGCGCTTGGCGACGGTCGGGATGAAGGTGTCGGCGAGCCACAGCTCGTCGCTGACGACCTCGGCGGCGTTCTTGCCGGCGATCTCCGCGTGGAAGATGTCCGGGTACTGGGTCGCCGAGTGGTTGCCCCAGATGGTGAGGCGCTTGATGTCGGTGACGTCGGCGCCGGTCTTCTTGGCGAGCTGCGAGATCGCGCGGTTGTGGTCCAGGCGGGTCATCGCGGTGAAGCGCTCGGCCGGTACGTCCGGAGCGGCGGCCTGCGCGATGAGCGCGTTGGTGTTGGCCGGGTTGCCCACGACCAGGACCTTGATGTCGTCCGCGGCGTGCGCGTTGATCGCGGCGCCCTGCGGCTTGAAGATGCCGCCGTTGGCGGAGAGCAGGTCACCGCGCTCCATGCCCTTGGTGCGCGGGCGGGCGCCCACGAGCAGGGCGACGTTGGCGCCCTCGAAGCCCGCGTTCGGGTCGTCGAAGATGTCGATGCCCTTGAGCAGCGGGAAGGCGCAGTCGTCGAGCTCCATGGCGGTGCCCTCGGCGGCCTTCATGCCCTGGGGGATCTCCAGGAGGCGGAGCTTGACCGGCACGTCCGCGCCGAGCAGGTGGCCGGACGCGATGCGGAAGAGCAGCGCGTAGCCGATCTGGCCGGCGGCGCCGGTGACGGTGACATTCACGGGAGTGCGGGTCATGGCCTTCTCCGTTAGACAGCTGGCGGTGGGGCGTCGCTGCCCCATGTGCTGGCGGACGCCGCTCCCCTGCGAATCTTGACGTGAAGAGACATCCGGCGTCAGGCTATCCGACCTTCCGGCGCCCCAATCCCCCGGTCTGTGTGGTGCATGGCACACGGACCGGGAGTTCGAAGGCACGGAGGGGCATTTCCCCCCGCTTTTCCACCCTCCGACACCCCCCGGACGGGTGTACGAGTGCCCCGGCGGGCGATACGGAGACCGTTTCAGCGGACGGCGGGATTCAGCCGCGGGTTTCACCGGACGGCGGGTTTCAGCGGACGGCGGGTTTCAGCGGACGGTGAAGCGGACCGCGCTCTCCAGGAACGGGAGGTGCAGCACCGGCTTGGGCTCGATCACCAGTGCGATCAGCGTGATCGCCACACCCAGCAGCCCGTACGTGACCATGTCCGTGAACCGGGAGCGCACCGCGAGCATGCCCACGGACGGCAGCACGCGCCGCAGCACGGAGGCCGAGATCAGCGCCACGCCGATCACCAGGCAGCCGGCCCGGGGATGCCCCAGGGCGGTCAGGAGCAGGCCGATCGCGGTCGCGGCGAGCACGCTCAGCATCGGCCACTGGCGGGCCGCGAGCGCGTCCCCGGGGGCGGCACGGCCGTGACCCTCGGGGCGGGCGGTGTCCTGGGTGATGGACGGGAACCGGCGCGACTTGGCGGCCTCCGGACCGGCCGCAGCTCCGGCGGCCGGGGTTCCGCCGGCCGGGCCTGCGGCGGCCGGGGGTGCGCCGGCCGGGGGTGCGCCGGCCGGGGCTGCGGGGGCTGAAGGCACGGCCGCCGTGCCTTCGGCCCCGGTGGCGGGACCGGGAGCGGCGTCAGGGCCGCCGGGGACGGGACCGGCCTCCGCGCCGGTCCCGGCCTCCGCTTCGTGCTCAGCCCGCACTGGTCGACGTCCGTTCCGCCGCCTCGACGACGTTCACGAGCAGCTGCGCCCGCGTCATCGGGCCGACGCCGCCGGGGTTCGGGGAGATCCAGCCGGCCACCTCGGCGACCCCCGGGTGCACGTCGCCGACGATCTTGCCGTTCTCGTCGCGGCTGACGCCCACGTCCAGGACGGCCGCACCGGGCTTCACGTCCTCCGGCTTGACCAGGTGCGGGACGCCCGCGGCCGCGACGATGATGTCCGCCTGGCGCAGCTGGGCGGCCAGGTCGCGGGTGCCGGTGTGGCACAGGGTCACGGTGGCGTTCTCCGACTTGCGGGTCAGCAACAGGCCCATGGAGCGCCCGACGGTGATGCCACGGCCGAGGAGCACCACGTGTGCGCCGTTGATCTCGATGTCGTGGTGGCGCAGCAGCTGGACGATCCCGTACGGGGTGCAGGGCAGCGGCCCCGGCTCGTTCAGCACCAGCCGGCCCAGCGACATCGGGTGCAGGCCGTCGGCGTCCTTCGCCGGGTCCATCAGTTCCAGCACCCGGTTGGTGTCGATGCCCTTGGGCAGCGGGAGTTGGACGATGTAGCCGGTGCACTCCGGATTCGCGTTGAGTTCCCGTACGACCGCCTCGATGTCCTCCTGGGAGGCGGTCGCGGGCAGTTCGCGCTGGATGGACGCGATGCCGACCTCGGCGCAGTCCTTGTGCTTGCCGTTGACGTACCAGCGGCTGCCCGGGTCGTCGCCGACCAGCAGGGTGCCGAGACCGGGGGTGATGCCCCGGGCCTTGAGCGCCGCCACGCGGGCGGTCAGTTCGGACTTGATCGCGGCGGCGGTGGCCTTGCCATCGAGAATCTGGGCGGTCATGCCCCCATCCTCCCGGATGGGGTGCCCCCGGTTCCAGTCGTGGGGCCCGGGCCGCGCTTCTGTCACAGGCTTGAACCATTCATTGCACTTGCACAACAAGTGACGGGCCCGTCGCACGGCCGCTGGACAACTCCGGTCCGATCGGACCACGATGACGGAAAAGAGTGCCGCGGGCAGTGCCGGGGGGGCGGACCGCAACGTCGCAGTATCTCCTCCGTGCGTGCCGTGCGTCCCCGCACTTCCACGGAGGAACACCCCAAGATGAGCTTCGGCGACCCGAACAACCCGTACGGGCAGCAGCCGCCGGCCCCGCAGGGCCAGCCCGGCTACGGCTACCCGCAGCAGGCCCCGCAGGGCATCCCGCCGCAGGGTGGCTACGCCTACCCGCAGCAGGCCCCGATGGGCTACCCGAACCAGGGCTACCCGGCCGGCCCCGGCGGCTACCCGGGCATGCCCATGCAGATGCCGGGTGTGCTGAAGACCGCCCGCGTACTGCTCTTCATCATCGCGGGCCTGCAGCTGATCGTCGGAGCGTTCGCCCTGCTGGGTGCGGCCTTCCTCTCCAGCGCCGACTCGGCCAGCGGCCTCGGCAGCAGCTCCTCGGGCCAGATGGCGGCCGGCCTGATCGCCGTCATCGCGCTGATCGCCATCGGGTTCGCCGTGTGGGCGATCGTGCTCGGCGTGAAGTTCGCCAAGGGCGGCAACGCCACGCGGATCACGACGATCGTCTACTCCGTGCTCTTCCTGCTCAGCAGCCTCGCGAACTTCACGAACATGAGCGGCAACAACGGCAGCACGCCGGCCGGCGTGCTGGGCGGCATCATCGGCCTCGCGATCGGCGTGGTCATCCTGATCGCCGCGGTCAACAAGGACTCGGTGGCCTGGTTCAACCGCCCGCGCTACTGATCCCGGCAGCGCACCGGCACCACGGCGAAGGCCGCCACCCGCACACGCTGCGGATGGCGGCCTTCGCCGTGGTGGCGGTACCGGCTCAGTGGAAGAAGTGCCGGGTCCCGGTGAAGTACATGGTCACGCCGGCCGCCTTGGCCGCCTCGATCACCTGCTCGTCACGGACCGAACCGCCCGGCTGGACCACGGCCTTGATGCCGGCGGCGGTCAGGATCTCCAGCCCGTCGGGGAAGGGGAAGAAGGCGTCGGAGGCGGCGTACGAGCCCTGCGCGCGCTCGGCGCCGGCCCGCTCGACGGCGAGCTTCGCCGAGTCGACGCGGTTGACCTGGCCCATGCCGACGCCGACCGAGGCACCGTCCTTGGCGAGCAGGATCGCGTTGGACTTGACGGCCCGGCAGGCCTTCCAGGCGAAGGCGAGCTCGGCGAGCTCCTCCGGGGAGAGGGCGTCGCCGGTGGCAAGAGTCCAGTTCGCCGGGTCGTCGCCCTCGGCCTGGCCCCTTCCCTTTTCAAACGTGTCACTCTGCTGGAGCAGCACGCCGCCGGAGATCGGCTTCAGGTCACCCGGCTGGTGCGGGGTGCCGTCGACCTTGAGGACGCGGATGTTCTTCTTCTTGGCGAGGATCTCGACCGCGCCGTCCTCGTACGCCGGGGCGGCGATGACCTCGGTGAAGATCTCCGCGACCTGCTCGGCGAGCTCGACGGTCACCGGGCGGTTGACGGCGATGACGCCGCCGAAGGCCGACAGCGGGTCACAGGCGTGGGCCTTACGGTGCGCGGCGGCCACGTCCTGGTCCACGGCGATGCCGCACGGGTTGGCGTGCTTGATGATCGCGACGCAGGGCTCGTCGTGGTCGTACGCGGCGCGGCGGGCGGCCTCGGTGTCCACGTAGTTGTTGAAGGACATCTCCTTGCCGTGCAGCTGCTCGGCGTTGGCGAGCCCGCCCGGCTGCCCGTCGGTGTAGAGGGCGGCGGCCTGGTGCGGGTTCTCGCCGTAGCGGAGGGTGGACTTGCGGTCCCACGCGCCGGCCAGGAACTCGGGCAGGACGGCCTCCGGCTCCGGGGCGTACGCATTCGTGAACCAGGAGGCCACGGCGACGTCGTACGCGGCGGTGTGCTGGAAGGCCTCGGCCGCCAGCCGCTTGCGCGCGGTGAGGTCGAAGCCGCCGCCCTGGGCCGCGGCGAGGACGTCGGCGTACCGTGCGGGGCTGGTGACGACGGCGACCGAGGGGTGGTTCTTGGCGGCGGCCCGGACCATCGACGGACCGCCGATGTCGATCTGCTCGACGCACTCGTCGGGGGTGGCGCCCGAGGCGACGGTCTCCCGGAACGGGTACAGGTTGACGATCACGAGGTCGAACGGCTCGACGCCGAGCTCGGCGAGCTGGCGCCGGTGGTCCTCCAGGCGCAGGTCGGCGAGGATGCCGGCGTGCACGCGCGGGTGCAGGGTCTTGACCCGGCCGTCCAGGCACTCGGGGAAGCCGGTGAGCTCCTCGACCTTGGTCACGGGCACGCCGGCAGCGGCGATCTTGGAGGCGGTGGAGCCGGTGGAGACGAGCGAGACGCCCGCCTCGTGCAGACCGCGGGCCAGCTCCTCCAGTCCCGTCTTGTCGTAGACACTGACGAGCGCGCGCCTGATCGGTCGCTTCGACGAGGTGGTGCTGCTCTCTACGGCGGTCACTGGATCGTTACCTTTCGTCCCTCAATGCGGTAGCCGTGCCGGGCCAGGCGCCCCACGACGTCGACGAGCAGCTGGCGCTCGACTTCCTTGATGCGCTCGTGCAGAGCGGCTTCGTCGTCCTCGTCCCGGACCTCGACCACACCCTGGGCGATGATCGGACCGGTGTCCACGCCGGCGTCCACGAAGTGGACCGTGCAGCCGGTGACCTTCGCTCCGTAGGCGAGGGCGTCCCGTACGCCGTGGGCGCCGGGGAAGGCGGGGAGGAGGGCGGGGTGCGTGTTGATGAAGCGGCCGCCGAAGCGGCCGATGAACGACGCGCCCACGATCTTCATGAACCCGGCCGACACGACGAGGTCCGGCTCGTGGGCGGCGGTCGCCCCGGTCAGTGCGGCGTCCCACTCCTCACGGGTCCCGTACGCCTTGACCGGGCACACGAACGTGGGGATGCCCGCCTTCTCGGCCCGCTCCAGGCCGACGATGTTCTCGCGGTCGGCCCCCACGGCGACGACTTCGGCACCGAAGCCCTCGGCTCCGCCGGGATGGGCGTCGATGGCGTCGAGCAGGGCCTGGAGGTTGGTGCCGGAACCGGAGACCAGCACGACCAGGCGGGAGGCGGCCATGGGAGGCCCTTTCTGCGGGAATGCTTCCGTACATCTTGTGTGATCGGACGAAAACGGGATGCCCTCGTATACGGGGGACCCTACGAAGCCGCCGACCGCCTGCAACGATACCGGCACACCGGACAGCCCCCGAGGGACGGGGGGACGGGTGAGGGGTAGCGTCTGGCATACAAGCCGCATACGACGCTCACGACCGACGCCACGACGTCCACGACGTCCACGACACAGGGGAAGTAACGCACTCGATGCCGGACCGCCGCCAGCCCGACTCCTCCACCGACGACAACCCCTTCGCGGCTCCCCCGGAAGGCCGGCCCGACCAGCCGTGGCAGCCGCGCAGCGGGGGCGACGGCGGAGGCTGCCCGGGCGAGGACCCCGGTTCCGCCTCCGGCGGGCCGGTGCGCTGGGACCCGACGGACCCGGTCCAGCGGCGCGCCCGGTACGCGTTGCTGGCCGGGATGTGGGGCTTCTTCTTCGGGATCTTCGGGATCCCGTCGGTGGGGCTGCTGCTCGGTGCACTCGCCCTGTACTGGGGCATCAGCGGCCTGCGCGGAAAGCCGGCGGCGGCCACCCGGACCGCCGCGGAGGACCTGACCTCCGGCGCTCCGGCCGCCCCCGCCGCCCAGGGCGGCCTGGCGGCCCTCGGACCGGCGGCCCGCCCCCAGCGGACGGCGGCGATCGGCGGCCTGGTCACGGCCTCGCTGGCGATCCTGCTGGCCATGACCTCGTACGGCCTCCAGCTGGCCTACAAGGACTTCTACGTCTGCCGCGAGGACGCTCTCACCAAGTCGGCGGAGCTCCAGTGCAACGACCTGCTGCCGGACAGCGTGCTCGGCAAGATTCTGAAGGTGCAGCGGTAGCAGCGGCGGCGCGGCCCCGCGGCCCCCACCGTCAGGCCGGGGGCTTGCGGCGGGCCAGCACGCGGGCGCCGGCCACCGGTGCCACGGCGGGCCGGGGCGGCTCGGCCGGCGGCGCCGCCGGCTTCGCCGGAGCCGGAACCGCCGTCAGGTCCAGGTGAAGCCCCGTCATGACGGTGAGCCGGCGAGGGGCTTTGGCGGGGACGGTGGCGGCGGCCTGGGTCTCGGGCACCGTCGGCACGGGCACCGGCTCCCGCCCGGGCCCCTGTACCTGCTCCGGCTCCGGCCCGTGCCCCTGTACCTGCTCCGGCCGCGGCCCGTGCCCGTGCTCCGGCCCGTGCCCCTGCTCCGGCCGCGGCCCGTGCCCGTGCTCCGGCCCGTGCCCCTGCTCCGGCTGCGGCTCCGGCGGGGGCGGCGGGGCGTCCTGGGCCAGGTCGGGGATCAGCGAGCCCGCGGCCCGGCGCAGCGCCTCCCAGCGCAGCTCCCGTACACCGCTGTCGTGCCAGTCGTCCTCCGCCTCCGTCGCGAGGGCGTCCTGCTGCCGGGCGGGCCTGGTCCGCCAGGAGTGCACCGCCACCGCCACCGGCACCGCCGGGACCAGCGTCCAGGCGAAGGCCGCCGCCCCGGTCGCCCACCACACCGGACCGAAGCTCGCCAGCCCCCGCGAACCGAGCGGCCCCGCGGCGGCCGCCGCGAGTCCGGCCATCAGCAGGGCGCACACCAGCGCGCCCAGAGCCGCCGTCAGGGCGGTCTCCCGGTACCGGACTTCACGCGCCCGGCGTACCGCGAACCACCCGACCGCCAGCCCGGCCACCAGCGGCACCCCCGCGGCCGCACAGGTCAGCAGCGTCCCCGGCCCCTGCGGCGGCAGCGCATCCAGCAGCGGGAACCTCGGCAGCGCGGGCGATCCGGCGAAGCCCAGCGGGGTGGCGGTCGCGCCGGCGCCGAGGTCGAATCCGGGACCGAGGGCGTAGGCCGCGCCCCACACCACGGCGTTCGGGAGCAGTGCGAGCGCGAGGAGCAGCACCGCGAAGCGGCCGGACCAGACCCCGGTCAGCGCCAGGAAGGACCCCTGGACCTCCGCCGCGTGCCAGGCGAGCGAGGCCCCGACGAGCAGCGCGCCGCCGCCCAGCAGGACGAGGGTCCCCGCGGCTCCGGCGCGCAGCGCGACCGCGTAGCGGGGACGGGCGACGGCCCGGCGCACGGCTTCCGGGACCCGGTGCGACAGCGGGCCGGCCGGACGCCCCTTGGCCGCCCACACCCCGCCGGCGGCGGCGAGCACGGCGACCAGCGGTACGTGCCAGGCGGCGCTCAGCGGGTCGGCGGGCATGGGGCCGCCGGCCGCGTAGACGGTGACGAGCGATCCGACGCAGAGGTATCCGCAGGTCACGGCCGAGAAGACGGCGCCGGCGGGCAGGATCTCGTCGCCGTCCCCTTCCTCGCCGCCGTCACGGCCGTCGCCCGAGGCGCTGCCGAGGCGGGCTGCGCGGCGCATCAGCAGCGCGGGAAGCCCGACGAGCAGCAGCGGGGTCACTCCGACGGGCGCCGGCACCCCGGACAGCGTGTCGTAGCGGACGAGCTCGGTCCCGTGGGCGAGCAACCAGAGCCCGGCGGCCAGGTGCAGGGCTCCGCCCGGGCCGCTGTCGGGGTACGGGGAGCTGATCCACAGCACGATGACGAGCACGGCCAGGAAGCCGAGCCCCAGCCCGGCGGCCATGGCCCCGCCCAGTACACAGGCGGCGGCGGCCGGCGAACGGCGCCGCCCGGCGGCGGCCCGCCGGGCCGTCGGCAAAGGGGTCCCGCGTTCGGTCACTTGGGTCACTCCGCCATGGTGCCAACGACACGCGCTATGGGCGGGTAACAGGCGAATGTCCGTGGTGTCGCTCAATATACGCTTTATGTACTTTTCCGCCCGGGTCTGTCGGCAGGTCAAGGGGAGTGTGGCATGACTGCAAGCGTCGAGGAGCCGAAGCTCCCCTCGCCCAAGGAACGCCGCAGACTGCGCGAGGCGGCGGACCTGACGTACGAGGACGTCGCGGCGGCGGTGGGCGTGACCGTCACCACGGTCCGCTCCTGGGAGACGGGCCGCACGGCCCCCCGGGGACGCAAACGCGCGGCCTACACCCTCTTCCTGGCCTCCCTCACCGCCCCGCCCCCACCGCCCGAGGCCCCTGCTCCGGCCCCGGCCCCGGCCGAGGGCCCTGCTCCCGCCCTGCCCATGACGCCGCCTCAGGACCCCGCGCCCCGGGCCACCGCTCCGGCGCCCGCGCCGCCGCCGTCCGGACCCCTGCCCGGGACCCCGGCCGCGGCCACCGCCCTGACACCGCCTCAGGGCCTTGAGCCCGACGCCCGCGGCGGGCGATCCCCCGGGGCGGCGGACGCGGACCTCCCGCCGGCGGGGGGCGCAGGCTCACCGGAGGCGGCTTCCCCGGCCCCCGGCGTGGCGCCGGCGCCCGGCCACATGGGCGCCGGTGCACCCGGCCCGGCGTGCGCGGCGGCTGACGTCGGGTCGGACGGGGTCGAGGGGAGGGCGTCGCGGATGGCGGCGGCCTACCGGCCCTTCGGCATCTGCGGGCACGGGCCGCAGCCCCGGCCGCCCGTCCCGGCCGAATCCGGCGCCCTGCCGCGGCACGGTGCCGGGTTCACCGCCAGGGCCGCCGCCGGCGGCATCGGCGTGCCCGGCCCCGGGGCCTCCTGGTCGCCCGTCCGCCCCCCGGACCCGGACCCGGCCCCCGACCCGGCCCCGCCGGAGCCGGTCCCGCCGCGGCCCGAGCGGCCGCCCGGGCCTCGGGAGGCGTTCGACGCGATGTACGACTACGCCGCCCCCGCCCTCACGCGGCAGGCGTACCTGCTCACCGGACGCCGCAGCCTCTCCCAGGAGGCCGTCGAGCAGGCGTTCCAGCAGGCCTGGGCGCGGTGGCCCGAGGTGGCCGTCGATCCCGACCCCGTCGGCTGGGTGCGCGCGGCCGTGTACGAGTACGCCCTCTCCCCCTGGCACCGGTTCCGCCGCGCCCACAAGCACCCCGACAAGGCCCCCGCAGCCCCGGCCGACCGGATCCTGATGGACGCCATGCTGGCGCTCCCCGCGGCCCACCGCCGTACCGTGCTGCTCTACGACGGCGTCGGCCTCGACCTGCCCGACACCGCGGCCGAGACGGAGGCCACCACCGCCACCGCCGGCAACCGCCTGCTGTGCGCGCACGCCGCCCTCGCCGACCGGATCCCGGAACTGGCCGCCGCGCCGCCCGGGAAGGAGTCCGCGGTGCTGCGCGAGCGGCTCGGCGCGGTCACACCGGCCGTCCGGCTGGAGCCCCGGCCCGCGGCTGTCGTCCGCATGGCCGCCGAACACCGTGTCACGCGGTGGACCCGCGCGTTCCTCGGTCTGACGGCCGTGATCGCCGTCGCGACCGCGTACACCACCGTGACCGCGCCCCGCCAGTACGAGCCCCCCGTCGCGCCCGGCGCCAGCGTCTCGGGGGTCCCGCCGCTCAGCGGCCCCCAGCGGCTCACCGAGGAGACCCGCCGGCTCCACGACAAACTGCGCGAACACCCTGCGCACAAGCCGGACCGGCTCGCCCCGAGCCTCGAATAGCGGCGGACGGACCACGGAAACGGGCGTGGGGCCCCGCCCCCCGGGGGGGGGGGGCCGCCCCGCCCCCCCCACCACCGCCCCCCCCCCCGTAAGAGCGGGGGGGTGATTGTAGACCGCCGCCGGGGGGGGGGGGGGGCGGCGGAGTGAC